>JAJFLZ010000001.1 GCA_021772435.1 Chlamydiota bacterium
ATCTGGTAAAACCGCAAAACAATGCATGATTGACGTTTCTTCTAAATTTTGAATTGCCATTATAAACCTCCTTGGTTAGGAGGTAAAGTCTTCAAAATTTTCTTTGATTTGTCAAATCATTTCTTCATGCAATTTCCCTGGTGATTTAACTGACATGGCACTAGCTGTGCAAAAATGTGGCAGTCGTAGTGATGCTGATGAAGAAAACGCCAAAAAATTGATCGAGATTGTAGAGAATAAGGATGCAGACGCAAAGCTTATCCGTGATGCATACAAGAAACGGTTTGCTCCAGATTCACTGCCTGCAATTGATGAAATAGCCTCTCAGTTACAAGATTTTTCCAAAACACTGGTCAATCATCAAACCTTAGATAACTTATCTTTACTTCGCAAAGCCCTTCTCCAAGTGAAAGACAAACCCGATATGACAATCATCGATTTTTTGATTAATCATGGAGCTAAGATGTTTCTTGGTGATTTGAGACTTGCTGCTGGACTAGATGACAAAGCGTGTGCTCAAAAAATCTTAAAAGCGTTTTTTGATGCCAATGAGAAGCTCTTAGAGGATCCTATTCTTTTAGCATCTTTCGATAACCCAGTTGTTCTCGATTGTGCGCATACGATAGACCAAAATTCCTTCTATGAATTAATTAAGTCTCGAGGAAATCAATTTCATCCCTATCGAACAGAAATTGTTTTAGATGAAAACGGAAATTTTAGGCCGATTGATGTTGGAGTCAATTTTAATATGAAAACTCACTTGTGCCCAACCTGTAGGAAAAAATTCGAATCGGGTTTTCCTTCAAAGTTTACTAGCGAAATATGTAAATTATCTGAAGCACAGAAAAAAGAAGATACGCCACAAAAATTTATCGACTTTATTGATATGGCAAAAGACTCTCGTTTGGAAGGAGTTTTAGCCAAAGAATTCATTCGACAAGGTCTGCTAAAAAGTGTACTGCATGAAGGTTGGGTTAAGAAGACTGCTTGAGGTAATCTAGCTCTAACTCATCCAAGACAATGGGGCTGTAGATGCGTTTGCGGTAGAGGCGTTTAAAAAATACCTCGTAGCAGTGGACATCGCCAAGGAGCTCTTTAACAAGTTCTGGGTACTGGCAGGCAATATTATTTTTTTCTAGCGGATCGAGTTTTAAATCGTAGAGCGCTGTTTCTTTGGTGCCTCGTGTATAGATGAGTTTATAGTTATCGTAGCGGATGCCAAAGTAACCATGCACGTAGGGGTTATGGAAGAAGACTTTTTTACCTTGCTTACGCCTAAGTAGCGAGCCGCCTACAGTGTGGTTGAGCCCTTTTAGGCCTAGCATATCCATGATGGTGGGAAAGAGATCGAGCTGCGAGCCAAGCTGATCGATCATTTTAGGCGTTTGGATGCGCCCCGGAGCGTGAATGAGACATGGGACGTGGATGTTTTCTTCAAAGAGACCGAATTGATTGACGATGCTTTGATCGTGCTCACCCATGGGCTGACCGTGATCACCCATAACAATCAAAATGGTATTGTCTGATAATCCCTTTTCTTCAAGAGCTTTTACTAGATTGCCTAGGCACATATCGCTGTAGTGGAAGGTTCGCAAGTAGTGACCGTAGTGGGGATCGTCAAAGGCTGGCAAGGGCAGTTTGCGATGCGGACCTGGTGGGTCGATCCAGGGATGGTGGTTGGAGATGGTAAAGAGAGTGCAAAATTGTGGAGTGTCTCTATTTTGATCTAGGTGCTGGGTCAGATACTGATAAAGGTATTCATCATGGACGCCCCAGCTCGTGCCAAAAGATCCTGGAATAGCTTTGAGGATCTCTTCTGTGCCAGCTAAGTTGTCATAGCCGTGACTCGATAAGCACTGCAGCTGATTTTCAAAGCCTAGGTGGCTGCCTAGAAAGTAGTTGCAAGTGTAGTCGTTGTTTTTTAAAACGTCAGCAATGCTAATGAGTGGAAATTTAGGTGCTGAGGAAGCATCGAGTGTTTCTACATCGGATGGGATGCCAAATTGTGATGCTGTGACAGCCCGGCTTGTTTTTACTGAATTGGAGTAGAAATTTTTAAAGCAGATACCCTCACTTGCTAAGCGATCAAAATTGGGTGTGATGGGGTAGTTTCCGCCTAAAATACCTACGTCTGCTGATCGCCACGATTCCATGAAGAGTAAAATGACGTTGGGTTTTTCGTCTTGATCTATACGCACATCGCAGGTTTTTGGTCCTGTGAATCCGCGAGTGTATTTGAGGATCGGGTATTCTGGTGTGATCAGCGTAAAATCTTCCGAGTCGTTAAAAAAGAGCGCTTTATTGGGCATGATGAATTTTTTGGAAAAGTGAATCGAGGCAAAAAGCGTGCTAAAGCCTTTACGCAAAAGCCACAGCTCCTGCATGAGAAGCGTATTGGAATTGGAGTAGGCAACGCGTCTTGGTAATAAAGCATGGCCGGCAATCGAGGCGACCGTAAGAGCAAGACCTGTCCACAAAAAAGGACTGGATAAGGCAAAGGCTTGCATGTGGCTATGCAAAAAGCTAATGGTCGTTAGGTTGATAATCAGCATGCCGATGCCGATGCCAATAAACATCCACACGCCTCTTGCTTTGGCTGAATCCCAAAAAGATTTGAGATCGCTTAAAAATGCAAAAAATGACACATCAAAACGCATCGATGTTTTGTGGTACAAAAACGCATCAAAAATGAGATCGATCTGAATTAAAAAATAGCCCAGGCTAAGGACCCAGAATAAAAACGGAAAGGCAAAAGGTAGAAAGGCTTTGAGCAGCATGACAAGAAAAATGCCCTGCCAGGCTAAAAATGCATCTTGAATCACGCCAAACCCTGTCACGATTGGCCTCATCCATGAGGACTTAACGATGAGCTTGCGATGGAAAATACAAAAGCGCACAAGTAGCGCTGGGGTAAGCAAAAGAATAAAAAAATAGGTCTTAGGGTGAACAAGAAGCTCCATAATTTGTTAATAACAAACTATAGAAAAATACCCAACAAAATAATAATAATTGAAATTGGAGCTATAAATTTTATGCTAAATTTCAAATAACGCATAAATAAAGCATATCGATTTGTAAAGTCTTCAGCTCCAAGGCGAATATGCTCAAAAGCTTTTTTCGCTCCCCAGCGCCAACCGACCAAGAGAACTGCAGCTAGGCCTCCAATCGGAATTAAAATATTCACTGCAAGCGATGAGGTTAAATCGAAAAGGTTCATGCCAAAGAGTTTAAAGTCAGACCATATCCCAAAAGCTAAGGCACATGGAATCCCTAAAATAAAGGCAAGGCTTGCTGTTAAAATCACTGCATGATGTCTTTTCCATTTAAAGCGATCGCCGAGATATGCGATCATAGGCTCCATAGCTGAGATTTGCGAGGTGATAGCTGCCATGAAGACCAACGCAAAAAA
The DNA here is from genome assembly GCA_021772435.1 of Chlamydiota bacterium. GTDB lineage: Bacteria > Chlamydiota > Chlamydiia > Chlamydiales > JACKPQ01 > JACKPP01. Next base: position 3,410 of record JAJFLZ010000001.1, read on the forward strand.
CGCGACCGCCAGCAGAGTACCGCCCCTAACTTTTGAAAACACAAGAGGCAGCGTCTCGTACATGAGACTTGGGCCTGAATCAACTTTAAGCCCCACAGAAAAAACAATCGAAAAGATCGCAATCCCTGCAAGCAGTGAGATAAACAAGCCAAATGTGGCAATTGGCAAGCAGGTGCTAGGTAGATTTTCTTTTTTGGAGACGTAAGAGCCGTAGGTCACCATAGTTCCCTGTCCGAGACTTAAAGCAAAAAACGCTTGCCCGAGCGCTAACATAATCGCTGTGGGAGTCAGGGCACTCCATTTGGGTGAGAAGAGAAAGCTTAAGCCGCTAGTAGCGCCTGTCATTGTCAGGCCCTTGGCAACGAGGCCCAGCAGCACTAAAAACAGCATGGGCATGAGCACCTTATTCCAAGATTCAATCCCCCGCTGCACGCCTGTATACAAGATGCCAGCAGATAGCAGCATGAACAAAAAATGATAGCCCACGCACCAAGTGTACGAGCTTGTCAAATGTGTAAAGTGATTCTCAGCTTGAGTGGCCGTCGTAAAATGGGTCAGTCCCCCGCTGAGAGCTTGGATCAGATAACCCAGCGTCCAGCCTGAGACTACGCTATAAAAAGAGGCAACAATCAGCCCTGTAAAGATTGTCATGCGGCCTAAATACTTCCATTTTCCTAGCTGGTCAAAAGCAGCTTCAGGGCTTTTGGCTGTTTTTCTGCCGATGGTGATCTCTGAGAGAAGAACCGGCAAGCCAACAAGAAATAGGCACATGATATAGACGAGCACAAAAGCAGCGCCGCCGCCTTCTCCCACGATGTAGGGAAAACGCCAGATATTTCCAAGTCCCACAGCTGACCCCACCGCTGCAGCGATAAAGCCCAAACGGGATCTCCACTCAGCGCGTTTCATGCTGTCTCCTTTGTTTTTGCAGAACTCTTGGATCTAAGTGCAGCTCATTTTCTCTTTTAGCAGCTAGCTGCCCGCAACCGGCGCTAATATCCTGCCCACGGCTGTAGCGCACAGGTGCTGGAATAGAACGATCTGTCAAATACTTTTGAAAATCAGTGATATGTGCTGTATCAGAGGGTAGCATGTCTACGCCAGGAAAATTATTAATGGGGATCAAATTCACCTTGGCTTTAATGCCATGCAAAAATTTAACCAGTTTTTTTGCATCTTGGATTGAGTCATTTTCTCCTTGAATCAGCACATACTCGAATGTGACCCCGTGTCTAGATGGCGCCGGGTACTTTTTCAAAACTTCCTTCATCTCATCGAGTGGATACTTGCGGCCAATCGGCATCATCTGACTTCGTTTTTCCTGATCGGCCGAGTGAAGTGAAATTGCCAGGCGCACAGGCACATCGCGCCCTAGGCGTTCAATCTCAGGCAAAAGACCCGATGTTGACACAGTCACTTTAGATTTGCTGAGGCCAAATGCGTCCGGGTCGATCATGGCCTTGCAGGCCTTGACCACCGCCTTGTAATTATCGAGCGGCTCGCCCATGCCCATATAGACGACATTACTCACGCGCCTTCCCTTCTTTTCGCTCAAATGATTAGCGTACGTTAATTGATACAAAATTTCGCCTGAGCTCAAATTGCGTTTAAGCCCCATCTTGCCCGTCTGGCAAAACGTACAACCCATCTTGCACCCCACCTGGCAGCTCAAACACAGCGTGACTCGATTCTCATACGGCATTAGCACCATCTCAACTAGCAAATTGTCATGGGTTTTCAAAAGAACCTTTTCTGTTCCATCCTTTGAGATTAGATGGCAGTCAGTAGTCATCGGCTCCCAGGTAAAGCTTTCCTTTAAAAACAAGCGTTTATCTTTAGATAAATTCGAAAACAATTCGGGGTCTAAAACGCCTTTTTTGAAAATCCATTCAAAAATCTGTTTGGCAGCAAACTTAGGGTAACCAGCTTTTGCGCACCAGGCTTTCCATTCGCTGAGACAAAAATCAAGCGCAAGCGGCTTAGATGTATTCAAAATATTTAGCATCAGCCCAGTTTAGCGTATAAGTTTTTCCTAATCAACGCTTTTATCCTGACTATTTTGACACCAATTCCGTAATGGCCATGACCAAAACGGAATTGGTGTCAAAATGGCCAGGTTTTAGAGAAATTTATCCGAATTGGCAAATACGCCTATTTGGGGTATGAGTAGGATATGAGACTATCCCACTATTCCAAAAAATGCTTTTTGATTCTTTTTTCCCTGAGCTTCAGATCGCCTCTTGGTCCACTGGATCCAGTATGTCCTTCGAGACAATCTAAACCTCCGAAAAAAAATCTCTCAAAAATCAACATTCTTATAATAGTGGGATAGTCTCATGTCAAAATTACCTGTTTATTTAACTCGAGTACGGGCAGGGTTCCCGACGCCTAATGAGGGCGAGATCGATGAGAAGCTGGATCTAAATGAGCACCTCATAGAGCATCCGGCAGCGACGTTTTTTGTGCGCGTTGAAGGCTCATCGATGAAAGATGCTGGCATCTTTGAGGGTGACCTGCTGATTGTGGACCGGGCCAAAGAAGCCAAAGATGGAGATGTGGTGCTCGCAATTTTAGACGGCGAATTCACAGTTAAAAGACTGTCAAAAGGTGAAAAAATCATTTTGGAACCCGCCAATAGCAGCTTTAATCCGATTGAGATAAGTGAAGAGATGGATTTTCAGGTCTGGGGTGTTGTCACATACACGGTGCGCAAATGTATGCGCTAGTCGACTGTAATAATTTTTACGCTTCCTGCGAGGCGGTCTTTTTGCCAAGGTTATGGGGTAGACCGGTGGTGGTATTATCGAACAACGATGGCTGCATTATCGCTAGGTCAAAAGAGGCAAAAGCGCTCGGAATTCCGATGGGAGCTCCCCTGTTTGAATACGAGCGGTTTTTAAAGCTTCACCAGGTAGAGATTTTTTCATCGAATTTTGCATTATATGCCGATATGTCGCGGCGTGTAATGGAGTCGATTGAATCGCTTGGCTACCAATTGGAGCCCTACTCGATCGATGAGACATTCATCTGCGATCAAGAGATCGATGGGCTGGCAATTAAGCAGCGAGTTGAAAAATGGACAGGCATTCCCGTCTCGGTGGGCATTGGCAAGTCGAAAACACAGGCTAAAGCGGCTAATCGCATCGCAAAGAAAGGTGCCGGCACTCATACATTAACGTCTGATAATCTCAAAAGTTTTCCGGTAGAAGATATTTGGGGTGTGGGAAAAAAGCATGCTTTAAAGCTCAAAAGCTATGGCATCTACACTGCAGCTGATCTGACCAGTAAAAACGATAGCTGGATCAAAAAGCATCTGACAATTGTAGGCCTGCGAATGGTTATGGAGCTGCGCGGCGTGGCGTGCATTCAAGATACGCCAGCTCCCAAAAAAGGGATTGTCGCCTCCAGATCTTTTGCTAGAGGCGTTAGCGATAAAGAGGTGCTAGCAGAAGCAATCATGACCTTTGTCGCAAGAGCAGCCCGCAAGCTTCGCAAGGACAAATCGAAAGCTAGATTTTTACAAGTCTTTACGAGTCGTTCGAGTGCTTGCTCTACATTGCCCCTAGCCACAGACCACAATCCCCTGCTGATGGCCCATGCTAGGCGCCTTTTGCATCGCATCTATCGCGAAGGCGAAATCTACAAAAAAGCTGGCGTGCTGCTATCTGATATCACAGCAGATACCCAGCTAGATCTGCTAGAAGCCCCGCCGACAGAGTCTCCATTGATGCCTCTGCTCGACCAGACGAATCGCAAGTATGGCAAGGAGATGCTTTTTTATGCTGGTCAAGGCACTTCTCACCGCTGGCAACAACCACCTGGGCGAAGATCTCCTCGCTACACCACCAGTTGGGGCGATATTCCCTGCATCTAAAATTTGGCCGTATTTCAAAAAAATGGCCGTATTAATTGACTTTGGCCGTATATTAGGCTAAAATGAAGTAAAAATAGGAGCTTTGGCCGTATTTATGAATCAGAAAATGGCCGTATTTCAAGTACTTAGAGTTGCCGAAAGACCTCTAGGATTGCCTGAAATATTAGAAAAATTAGGTCCGGGATTTACAGAACGGACACTGCGAAGGTGGCTTTCTGAGTGGACAGCGCAAGGACTTGTCAGCAAGCAGGGACAAAAGCGTGGAACTCGGTATTTTGTCACTTCGAAGCAAATTGAAAGCTTCACAAGCGCTAGCCAAAAGGCGTTGGATTACGTTAGCAAGCCTTTGCACCAAAGAAAGATTGTTGAATATGATGAAAAATGGTTACAAAAGTATAAGCCGAATGAAACTCAGTGGCTTTCAAGCTCACTAAAAAAACAACTATTCGAATTAGGTGATCGTAGGCAAAATCATGACCCCGCGGGGACTTATGCCCAGCATATTTACAATCGTTTATTGATTGACTTGTCGTACAACTCTTCTAGATTGGAAGGCAATACGTATTCTCTTTTGGAAACTGAACGTCTTATTTTAAAAGGGGAAAGTACCGAAGGAAAACTAGATATAGAAACGCTTATGATTTTGAATCACAAAGAAACGATTCGCTATCTAGTTGATCATGCTAGAAGGATTGATGTTTCCATGGATACGATTTGTTCTGTGCATCATCTTCTTTCGGAAAACTTAATTGTGGAAAATGCAAGAGGCTCTGTAAGAAATCACTCTGTTCGCATTAGTGGCTGTGCTTATTTGCCGTTAGATGAAACGAGGCGACTTACGAATAATTTACAAATAATTGGCCAGAAAAGTTCCCAAATCCAAGATCCATTTGAACAAAGTCTTTTTTTGCTTGTTCATATTTCTTGTTTGCAAGCTTTCGTAGATGTCAATAAACGAACAGCTAGACTATGTGCCAATATTCCGTTTATTAAACAAAATCTAGTTCCCTGTTCTTTTAACGCTATTGATAAGGGCGATTATCTGAGTGCCTTGATTGCTTTGTATGAATTGCAAGCTGTCGAGCCATTAATTGATTTATTTGTCGATTCTTATACAGAGACGTGTAAGGCTTATGATGCAACTGTAGAAACGCTAGGATTTGACGAAGTGCGTATTCTCTATCGACAAGAGCGGCGTGCTATCATTCGCTATATCATTGAGAATTTGGTTATGGGCAAAGATATGGATGCCTATATCCAACAGCAAGCAGAAAGCCAAGTGCCAGAAAAGGATTTGCTCGCCTTTATCGATGATGTGCATGAGGACTTGAAATTGATCAATCCCATTCGCATTGCAGGCCTTGGGGTTACTAGAGAGCAACTAGAGGCTTGGCTTAAAATAGCTAGATAGTTTAGCATTACTTGCTATGGTAAAGTCTAAACGTACAATTAATATTTTTACGCTGTCGACGATCAACGTCGCAGCAATTTGTAGCATTAAGAACTGGCCACTGACGGCTGAATATGGCTTCTCATCGCTGTTTTTCTTCATGATCGCAGCGCTTCTATTTTTTATTCCAGTATCGCTTGTATCTGCAGAGCTGGCTACGGGTTGGCCCGAGCGGGGCGGGATTTTTGTTTGGGTTAAAGAAGCCCTGGGCCACAAGTTTGGCTTTTTGGCTGTCTGGCTGCTTTGGATCGAAAATGTGGTGTGGTATCCGACGATTTTGTCGTTCATCGCTGCTACCATTGCATATAGCTTTATGCCGAGCTTAGCTGCCAACAAGCTGTACATGGTCTTTGTAATCTTGGCTGCTTTTTGGGGCGCCACAATTGTGAACCTGCGAGGGATGAAAACCTCTGGTTTGATCAGCTCTGTAGGTGTGATTTTTGGTACTGTAATTCCTGGCGTAGTCGTTATTGGAATGGGGCTTGGCTGGTGGCTAAGCGGTAATCCGATTGAAATTACGATGAGCTGGAATAGCTTAGTGCCCGATTTATCCAGCGGATCGCAACTGTCGCTAATGGCAGGCGTCTTGCTCGGATTTGCAGGAATGGAGATGTCTGCTGTGCACGCTAGAGATGTTGTCAATCCACAAAAGAATTATCCTAAAGCAATCTTGTTGTCCGCTATCGTGATTTTGCTTCTATCGATTTTGGGTACGCTAGCCATTGCTTTTGTGATTCCGCAAAGTAAAATTAGCTTGGTTGCTGGCGGCATGGAAGCAATTTCATACTTTTTAAACGCCTATGGCTTGGGCTGGAGCGTGCCTGTTTTTGCAATCTTGATTGCGCTGGGCGCTTTTGGCGGGATGAGTACGTGGACAGCTGGTCCCAGTAAAGGGCTACTCGCTGCTGCTCAAAGCGGCGAATTTCCCCCGATTTTACACCGCGTTAATAAAAATGATATGCCAGTAGCTCTTCTTGTGATGCAAGGCATCATCGTATCGATGCTCTCACTGGTATTTTTACTGATGCCTGATGTGAGCAGCTCTTTTTGGATGTTACTCGTGCTCTCATCGCAGCTGTATATTGTCATGTATCTGTTGATGTTCATCGCAGCTATTGTCCTCAGGTACAAAAAACCGGATGTAAAGCGTTCTTATAAAATTCCTGGTGGTAACGTTGGGATGTGGATCGTAGCTGGTATTGGATTAACTGCATCGCTAGCTGCTATGGTCGTGGGCTTTTTCCCGCCAGCTCAACTTGAGACGGGTAGCTTGCTGTTTTATGAATTGTTTTTGCTAGGTGGCATTATCGTGATGTCGGCTATGCCGTTTGTGATTCTACTATTTAAAAAGCCAAGCTGGGATAAGCCTTAGCAAAGGAGTTCAGATTGCTAGGAAAAGTTGGAGAGAGGTATGGTTATGAGTTTTCATGTACCACAGGTGATCTTTCTAAAAACTTAGATGAAATTCAAGAAAAGCTTGGCTGTGTTTTCAGGAACAGCAATCTTCTTTTTTCCGCCCTCACACACAGCTCTCTTGCTAATGAACGCCAATGTGTGCAGTTAAGTCCAGAATCATTTAACCGTTTAGAGTTTTTTGGCGATGCTATTTTAAGCTCAATTGTAGCGGAATACCTTATCGATGAGTTTCCTGACTTTAACGAAGGAGCTCTTTCAGAATGCAAAAATCGTCTTGTCAGCAACGATGCCTGCTTTCAATATGCTGCTCACCTAAACTTGCACCGATACGTTTGTGTTAGTAAGTCTGTCCAAACAACAAATAATCCTGCCGCTTATAAAAAAGTCTTAGCTGATACGTTTGAGGCCTTAATTGGAGCTATAGCGAGAGATAAACAACAAAATGCTGCCAGAGCCTTCTTTAAAAGGGCAGTTGCTGTATTAGTTAAAGGTTTAATCATAGAAAATTCTAAGGACTGGAAAAAGCTTCTCTTAAAGTATTCGCAGCAGTTTTCTCAGACTCCTAATTATGATAGAGTTATGTATATTAATAAATATGTTGAAGAAGTGATTTACCCAAACATAACTGAAATGTATCCTAAGTATTGTTCTTGTGCACATGGATCAGGTGAAACAGAGCGACTTGCCCAGCAAGATGCAGCTAAAAATGCTTTAGCGGAAATAGGGCTTATTCCGCAAGATTCAGATTCATTAAATACAGTTTACCCTCATATGATAGCTAAGTTTTCAATTGATGGGTTTCGCTGCCGACAATCTCTTCCTTGCCAACACCTTGTAGAAGTTGTGCTAAAAGATGGAAGAATTTGCAGAGCGGTTTTAGGTTCCCTCTCAATTCTCCCTATAGCACAAAGCTTGCTACCCTGGCGTGTTGAGTATGGATGGTCAAGAGAGCATCTATCTAGTGGTTTTGAAATTCAAAGGATAAAAACTTTTAGTAGAGCGGATAAAATCCTTACGAATATTTTTGCTAGTCTTTGGCCTTTACCTGAGTTAACTGATTTGAAACAACCTGAGATTGAAAAACCTGAAGAACAACCTAATTCTTGCTTAGTTGCTTAATTCAAAGCAGCCACCAAGTAGCTAGGCTTAAATAGATCGCTGTTGTTATCACATCGGCAAACATCAGAACAACAGGACCTGCTGCAACTTTTGGATCCCAACTTCTCGCATGTAAAATTACAGGGACCGCAGCACCTATCGTGGCAGTTATAATGACAGACAAAAAGATGCCTAAACTAATTGTAATGGCAGGCCCATAGCCGCCTGACCAAAAAGTCGAAATGATTCCAACAACTAGTGCGCAGGTAAATGAAATCAGAATGAGAGCTCTGCTCTCGTACAAGATGCGGCGTGTAAAAAAGCCCCAGTTAAAGTGCGTATGGCGGCGCAATATTTGCAGGCTTTGCGTCATCGATTGCATCGAGATAGATTCAGATAATGTAAGGATGAGAGGAATAAACATCGCTAAAATGATCACTTGTAATAGGACAGCTTCATAAAATCTTGAGATTACAGCGCATGCAATACCGCCAAACATGTTACAAAAAATCCAAGGCATACGCGTGCGATAGCTTTGCCAGGGCGTCATTTTGTGCCCTTCCTCAATATAGACACCAATCATCTGAAAAATATCACCGCGCCTTTGCGAGTGGGCAATATCGAGATTTTCCTCAAAATAGAGCTGCACATCAATGATTCCCAAAAAGTGCCCCACCTCATCGACAACAGGAAAAGCAAGCAAGTGGTGCATGCCAAATTGTTCCATAGCTTGATGCAGTGTTTGGGTATTTTTTAACGCTACAAAGTTTGTATCCATGGTCTCTGATATACGCAGATGTGATGGCTTTAAAAGCAGCGTACGTGTTGAGATAACGCCTTTTAAGGTGCCCTCATCGTCAACAACATAAAAATAGACGATTTTATCGTGGATGTCTTTTTGGCGAAGATTAGCTAAGGCTTGCTCAATCGTGTGATCTGGATGCACAGTGGTGTGCACCTCGGTGATGTAGTTGTTAATCGGCTCTTTCAGATTGCGGTGCGGCATTGTGCGCTGTACCCTTTCCTATTGTGACAATTGTGGGGTCAATGGTGTTATTTTTCCACTCATACACGAGCTGAGTATTCGTTTCAATAGACGCGCTTTTCATTTTGTTATCCATAGCAACTAGCTCGCACCTTTGTGATGTGGTAGACAGATGAATATCCACATCATCTAGCTGGTTGTTTTTTAAAAGAAGCTGCAATGCGCCTTGGCTTTTAAAATCGCTAGATTTTTGAATCACACAATTTATGATTTGGAGCTTTGCTTGGGTTTTTGAACTCACATTTATTCCATTTGAAATTTGTACAGCTTGCATGATCAGCGATTCCGCCTCACCTGTTACACGTCCGATTTGAGATAGTGCTAAAATGTTGTTTTTGCCACTTAACGTGGCACTTTCGATATCAAATCCTATGACTTGTGTATTGTCTGCTAGGGTTACACCTTGAATTTTAGGCAGTTTGCTTAGTGCTGTAGGTAACAACACATGATTTTTGCCAATAAAGGGCATGCTACTGCTTTGCAAAATTTGGTTAGGTTTAAGTTTTAGCTGGCCAGAATAGTTTTTGCAGGGCACGTAAATGACATCGCCCGGTTTAGATTGTTTTTCTGTTTGCTCTAAATTTTGACTGGCGATCACCAAATGCACAGGCTGTCCTGTTTCAGGATGAAGTAGGGGGACTGTGCGCTCGGGATCTTGGATGGGAATAATTTCATTCCGGACAACAGATTGAGTCATAGCAGAGCAGAGCACTTCTCTACTATCTTTAGCGCCTAAGTTGCGCGGACCAAGTGGAATGCGCAGGGCTATCACTCCTTGCACGGTGGTGTGAAAAATTTTGTCGTAGGTTACTAAGCCCTCCACCTGCAAAATTTTCGATAGAGTTACAGAAACTCTAGCCTCCCCTCCCCACGAGCCGCCAAATGTAAATCCATGCTCTTTTCGCTGAAATAAATAATAGGGACCTAAAGCGCCGTAGAGGAAAAAATTAGAGCATCGCTCGAAAAATGGAACGCCTACCTCACCGTTGATAACGGGAAGAGCAGCTTCGGCCTCTTCTTTAAATGAGGCCGTTTGACCGCTGATGGTGACTGGGTGGCGAGCAAAAAACTCGTCATTGCTAAAAGGAGCGTAGCCATTAAGTCTCACATCAAAGAGTGTTCCGAGAGCTTCAAAACCCACACCAATTTGGCTAGGGCTCAAGTTTTCAGCGCTGCGGTAGTCGTAATAAGCATTTAACCCAAAGACCCAGTCATCGCTAAACGGTGTCCTCAGGCCTAAGCCTCCGTTGAAGGCAAATCTTCCATCATTCATCACATGGAAGCGCAAATCCATAAACGGCAAAAACTCGTGGCGCCAAATGGGAGCTAAAAACAGATCACCGCTTGAGTAACCCGTCTCATAGCCAACGCCGCTGTGCTCGCGGTGTTTTAGCGAGATGCGCGACATTGTCGATTGATCTTTTAGGCTGGCAGCCATCAGAGGTATAGCAAAAATGACAAATAAATACTTTAACATAGACCCAAAGGGTAGACGATCGTGACCTTTATCTTCAAGAATGTTAGACTATATACATGGCTAAAACTTCATGGGAAGATGCGGCAAAATGGTACGATAAGATTGCTCAAGAAAAGGGGCATTACTACCATCAAGCTGTGATCATGCCCAAATTAAAGAAATTGATTAAAAAAAGCGTGCTGGACTTAGCATGTGGCAATGGCGCCTTGGCTGGCAATGTCAAGTGCGATTATGTTGGACTTGACGTGTCTAAATCACTGATTCGCGCTGCCCAAAAAAAGCATGAAGGCGCTGAGTTTTACACAAAAGATGTCACCAAAGATTTGGACTTAAAGCGTACATTTGCTACTGCCACGTGTATTTTAGCTTTGCAAAATATCGCTGAGCCTGAAAAAGTCTTGCAAAATGCCCACAAACACCTAGAAGATAATGGCAAGCTCATTTTAGTGCTTAATCACCCTTGTTTTCGGATTCCTAGGCAGTCTCACTGGGGCATAGATAACCAAAAGAAACTGCAGTATCGGCGCATCGAGCGGTATATGAGCGAGATGGAAATCCCCATTCAGGTAGGTAAGGTCTCACTTCCCTCTTTCCATCATCCTCTTTCGTTTTATTTCGATTTGCTGAAAAAATGTGGATTTCTAACTGTTGATGTCCAAGAGTGGTGCTCAGATAAAAAATCGACTGGGGGCGCTGCAAAGATGGAAAATCGAGCTAGAGAAGAGTTTCCTCTCTTTTTGACAATCATCGCTCAAAAATGCTAGATTAATCTACATGTGTGGAATATTTGGCTATATTGGTCCCTCAGCGGATAAAGCGCGCGCGTCCAGATTGTGTTTGGATGGGCTGAAAAAGCTTGAATACCGCGGCTATGACTCAGCTGGCATTGCTGGCATTTTAGATGGAAAGATCCAATCAAGTAAGCAGGTTGGCAAGGTTGCGCTTTTAGAAGAGCTATTAGAGCGATCAAAAGTTCCTACTGGAGCCACGGTAGCTCATACGAGATGGGCAACGCACGGCGCTCCATCGACGGGTAATGCTCATCCCCATTTTGATACAGATAAATCCCTAGCGATTGTCCATAACGGCATCATCGAAAATTTCCAAGGGCTCAAAAACCAATTTCAAAACGGCCCCTTTAAGACCGATACAGACAGCGAAGTGATCGCTCATCTAATCAGCAGAGCCTATTCAGGCGATTTGTTAAAAGCTGTCAAAGAGGCAGTAGAGCTTTTGGAGGGATCATTTGCTTTAGCTGTCGTCCACCAGGATCATCCAGACGAGATCATTGTTTGCGCTCATGAAAGCCCACTTGCCATCGGCAAGGGAGACGATGAATGCTTTATTGCCTCTGATGCGCATGCATTTAAAGGTCAAAACTTACAGGTCGCATTTTTAAGTCACGGCGAAATGGCAAGGTGCTCGCGCGATCACGTTCAAGTTTTTAATAGTCGCGGAAAAGCCTTGGATAAACCCTTTCTTAGTCTGAATCTAAAAGATGAAATTTTATCTAAAAATGGTTTTGATCACTATATGCTCAAAGAGATCCATGAGCAACCTCAAACCCTGCAACAAGCTCTCGATGGTAGATACAGCGATGAGTTTGGCACGGCTCAGTTTGAGGAGCTCAAGTTTTCAGCGCAGAAGGTCAAACGCATTTTGATTTTAGGCTGCGGCACATCGTGGCATGCAGGTCTTTTAGGAGCATCGCTTTTTGAGAGCTTAGCTAGAATCTCTAGCCAGGCAGAAATTGCCTCTGAATTTCGCTACACCAATCCAATTATCGATCAGCATACGCTTGTGATTGCTATTAGCCAGTCAGGCGAGACAGCAGATACGCTAGCTGCTGTGCGCGAGGCTAAAGCCAAAGGCGCCAAAGTGATTGGCATGTGCAATGTGAGCCACTCAACGCTCACTCGCGAATCTGATCACGTTGTATTTTTGCGCGCGGGTCAAGAAGTCTCTGTCTGCTCAACCAAAGCCTTTACAAGTCAGCTCATCACGCTAGCTTTGCTCGCCCTCTACTTTGCAAGGCAGCGCCATATGAGCAAAGAAGATGGGCAGGCGTTTTTAGCCCAGCTTAAAAATTTACCACTAAAAGTGCGCCAAGTTCTCGCTCATTCAAAAGCGATCGAAAAAGTTGCCATCAAGTACAGCTCGTTTGAAGATTTTTTCTATCTTGGACGCCAGTACATGTATCCCACGAGTCTAGAGGCATCGCTCAAGCTTAAAGAGATTAGTTATCTCAATGCTATTGCCTATCCAGCCGGTGAGATGAAGCACGGTCCGATTGCCTTAGTTGGTCCTGCCTTAGCTGTCGTAGCTCTTTGCGGCAACCAGCAAACAAAAGAAAAAATGCTTTCCAATTTGATGGAAGTCAAAGCTAGATCAAGCCCCATTTTAGTGTTTGCTAGTGAGGGAGAGACACTTTTTGATGCGGTTGCAACCGACATCATCTACTTGCCATCTATTTGCGATGAGCTAGCGTCCATTCCCTATTCTGTTGCATTGCAGCTTTTTGCTTACTTTGTTGCCGTGGAAAAAAAGACAGATATCGACCAGCCACGCAACTTAGCAAAATCTGTCACCGTCGAATGAAAGAGCCCAAAGCTAAACTGTATGCAGACAAAGTAGAGGCGCTGCCAACGCATGTATCGACCGTCTACAAAGGCCATCACGTTGATGTCCAAACTGAAACCGTCGATTTCCACGAGGGCAAAAAAACATATGACATCGTCTGCCATCCTGGCGCTGTCGCGATGTTGCCCATCGCAGACGATGGCCGCATCATCCTAATTGAACAGTGGCGCAGACCGATAAAAAAAATTCTGCTTGAAATTCCAGCTGGTACACTCGATCCAGGAGAAGATCCTCTCACCTGCGCTCATCGTGAGCTGCAAGAAGAAATTGGCTACAAAGCCTCCAAATTAGAATTCATGGCAAAATTTTACTCAGCACCTGGATTTTGCAACGAAGAGATCACGCTCTATTTAGCAACCGGCTTAACGCCCTCTCAGCTCATTGGTGACGACACTGATTGTATCGATATCGTCCATTATACATACGATGAGCTGCAAAAGCTCACCGCAGAAGGCCGAGTCCAAGATGCCAAAACCTTGATCGCGTTGAAACTCTATGCAAAATAAGCCAAAAATTTGGATCGGCATTGGGTTTTTAATCCTATTCTTACTCATCGCTCTTTTGCCGACCATCGCCTCAACCAAACTGGGGTTTAAGGTAGCCTCGCGTTTTGTGCCAGGAAAAATGACCGCAAAATCAGCCCATTTAAGCTGGTTTGGATCTCAACACATTCAAAACTTTCGCTACAAAGGGCCAGACAGCACCTTAACCTTTGAGCAGTTTTCCACCGACAGCTCCCTGCTCACTCTCATTTTGACGCAAAGGGCAGCGGATACCAAACTCTTAAATCCAAAACTTACCCTAGATACAGCAAGCCTTGTTCATAAAAGCAAAAAAAGCAAAGCGTTTTACCTGCCGTTTAAAGGGGGCGTTTTAGTCCAAAATGGATACCTAGCATTCAAACAAAACAAAACCATTTTTGCTGAATTTAAAGAGATCGATGTGCACTTAGATGTGGATGAGAATGCATTGCCGATCACGTTAGATGCAACCGGTAAAACAGTCGCTGGATCTTTGCATGGCGGCTTTAAAATAGACGGCCGTATCGGGAGTGCAAAAGAAAACTCTGAGCTTTCCAAATGGCTCACCAAACGGCTCGGACTGCCTGGATCTGTACCTCTCGCCTATGAGCTAAGAGCAAATTTGAAAAATGTCCCACTAGCTGGCCAGATAGCCGCAGCACTTGGCCCTGTGTTGTCTTTGCAAGCAGAACTCATTGCAAGCAAAAGCCAAAACGATTTGCTTATAAGCGCCCATGCCAAAACATTTAGCGCGGATGTGCGTGCTACAGCACCAGAAGAAAACTTCGAGATCAGCCCCGGATCTACTCTTAGCTATCAGCTCTCGCCCGGTTTTTGGCAGACGCTAAACATCAAACATCCCTTGCTGCAGCCGATCAAAGCTGACATGCGTATTTTAACAGCTAGCATTCCCATCAAAAATCCGCAAAACACAAATGGCAAAAGTGTCATTAATTTTACAGATGGGCTAACGAGTAAAGTCTCTATTAAAAAAGCGCAACTAAATATCGACACACATAACCTAGAGCAATCTCTCAACTTAGATCTTACATCCAGCATAGACAATGATGGCAAACTAGATGCAGCCTTCACATGGCAAAAGCCGTTAGAAGGCGCTCCATCTATTTATTCGCTTTTAACAACCCTTAAACTCACAGCTGTTAACTTTCCGATGGCGCTGCTTGGCTATGATGAGATGATTGGTCCATCCTTAAATCTCTCAGCTATTGCAGAGAGTGACAGGTTAGATGTGACGGCATCGTCTAGTAAACTTAACGCAAAATACCTCGACTTCAAAATCAATCCAGAATCGCTTCAACTATCCACACCTGCCACGATACGCTACACGCTAAGCCATCCCATGCTCATAGCGCAAACACCGCTTAACATCCAAATCTCTCAGCTCGTTTTACCAAGACAGATTCAAAAAACTCACTTTCAAGGCAGCATCTCAGCTGTGCAAGCTACATTTAAGCAAATCCAGCTTGCTGACACATCGCTCAGCATCAAAGCCAAAACACTCAGCAGCATCAACTACTCCCTTCTATCGCGCCTCAGCTTCACCGCTACCGGAAGCGTTCTAAAAGAGCTCTTAGGCCCATCCTTAAACTTAAGTGGCAATGGAGTGGCTGATCTTCAAGGTGACAAATTAGCAAGCTTGAATCTCGTGGCAACTGGAAAAACCTCAGAGCTTAAAATCGATGCTAGTTTAGAAGAAGACTTGCTCATCTTAAAAAAGCCGATTGAAATCAAAACAACGCTGACTAAAAAAGCCTTTAACCAGCTAAAACCTGAAGCGCTCTCTCGCCTTTATCTAACTAAAGCTGCGCCCGTCTACTTCTCACTTGCTCCATTTTCGCTAAAACTACCTGAATTAACATGGCAATCACCTGCCAAAATCAACATGACAGCAGCTATGCTATCTCTAAAATCACAAGCGCCCTTCACTCTGACAGACTTTGATACCACAATCACCCTTGGTAAAAACCAAACTGGAATAGAATCCAATGCAGACCTAAACGATGGATCATACGACTTTAATCTACTGATAAACAAATCAGACCAAACCATCGAAAAAGCTCAGATCAGTTGCCAAAACATCTCAAGCTCTATACTTGACAGCCTGTTAGGTGAACAGCAAAGCCTAGAGAGCACTCTAGGAACAACCTTTGATATGCAACTCTCTATCGATCCAAATCGCTACAAAATCGATCTAAACAGCCAAAAACTTGGCGCTACAGGCGCTTTCAAGATTGACGCTAATAATCGCATCACATCTTTTGGTGGACCCGTTCTTGTCTCCTATACACTGGGCGAGCAACACATCGAAAACTTCACATCAAAGCCTTCCAGGATCAACCTTAAAATCGATGCCTTCAAAGCCCCGCTCAAAACAAAACCTACACTAAAAGAGCCCATTCCTTCCATCGACTGGGACTGGCGCCACATCCTGATTGATGCTAGAGCCAAAAGTGACCAAGTTGCCATTACACAAAACAAAACATCCGCCTCGCTCTACAATCTAGACGCACACATCGACAGATCAGATCTCTCACAGCCGCTCGAATTTGATCTTTCAAGTTCTATTAGCATGCAAAAAAACGCCAAAGCCAAAGAACGCACAGGCAGCATTCAGCTGTCCGGTCACATCAGCGACTTTTTTAGTGATCAGGGCAAATTTTCAATGCAAAACCTATCGACTGAGCTGACAGGACAAATCAAAAACCTACCAACGCTTTTTTCTGAAAAAGCGCAATCCCTATTTGGAGATACCCTCTCAGCTTCCCTCTCAGCGCAGATTAACAACATGAACGGCACTCTCTTCTGCGATGTTACATCCCCGCACACAAACTTCAAACTCGACTCCTACATCTCAAATGGCATCCTGCATCTTCGCGCGCCTCTAAACGCCAACCTCACACTGACACCAGCCCTTAGCAATATGCTCCTCTCTGATGCGCGCCTAGTGGCCCTCTCTGCACAAAAGCCCATCCAGCTCCATATCGATCCCAAAAACGTCGCCATTCCCATCCGTAACTTCAACTGGCAAAACGTGCGCATTGGAGCCGGGCGTCTAGACTTTGGCAAAATCATCGTGGCCTCGCAAGGTTCTGCTGCTGATCTCATCGACATCTTTAAAATACGCAGGCCGAACCAAGTCACACTTTGGTTTGCGCCCATGGACTTCTCCATCAAAAACGGCAAAATGGACATCCAACGCACTGAAATCCTCTACGACGCTGCCTATCAGATTGCCATCTGGGGGCGCGTGAACTTCCCCCGCCGCAACGTTAATATGACCCTTGGCCTCACCGCGCAAAGCCTCTACCGCTCCCTCGGCCTTCGCCTCCCGCCCTCATACGTTCTCACTATCGATGTGGAAGGCCCATTTGGCAACGTCCAAATCGACAAAGCTTCAGCCATTGCCAAAATCGCCCTCCTCATCGCTGACCGCTCAGGCATAGCTCCACAGCAAGGCGTTCCGGGAGCTGTCTTCGACATCATCCAAGGCTTTGCCCACGACCAATCCTCTGTCCCACCACCGCGCCCACCGTTCCCCTGGTCCAACTAATTAAAATTAATTTTATTTGTTAATTTTATATTGATTAACAAACCATTGAATTTAATTCGTTACTAATATACAATATATTACATTAATTAAAGCAGGAGAGTATATATGACAGTTTCGTTTGGATCTGGATTGGAGTTTTCTTTGGTTTCTGTTAGTAACCCAAAAGAAAAGAGTATGGAAGAAAAATTTTTTGAAAGTATGGAAGAGAAGCAACCACAGCTAAAGCAAGAAGTCGTAGATCTAACGGATCTAAATAAGCTTACCAGTCCCCAACTATGTGCTGGAATTGAACAGGTCCTAGCACAGGGTGATACAGAAACTGCTGAGAAAATCGGCAAACATTTCTTTTTAAACCATGGTGCTGACTTTGGTCAGATGGGTATGTCCTATCCTGAAGCTTATAAAGTAATAACTGGACAAGATCCGGTTTGTGATCTGATCTAGAGACCAAAATCCATAAAGAGCACACCTTTAAAATCCCTGGCAGAGTCTTCGACATCATCTAAGGCTTTGCCAAGGGGCAATCAGACTCCCCGCCCTTCTTTTTAAACTATTCGGAAACTCAGGGTACATTCCAGTCTTTTTATTTGTAGACTAACTAAACTCTTTTAAAAATAAAACTCATAAGTTATGTTAAGCGCATGACAACAAGATACCTTGACCCTACAAACGATGCAGCATTCAAAAGGCTCTTTGGAACAGAAAACCATAAGCCGCTGCTCATTAGCTTTCTTAATGCGATTTTAGACCGCAAAGGAAAAAACAAAATCCGGTCGGTTGAGTTTCTTCCACAAGATCAAGCCCCACCTATCAAAGGGATCAAATCAAGCATTCTCGATATTCAATGCACAGACGAGTCAGGCCGTCAATACATAGTCGAAATGCAAAATAGCAAAATCCCCGACTTTTTAAAACGTTCGCAATATTATCTTTCCAATAGCTATGTCAGTCAACTCTCGAAAGGTTCGGCTCATTTTCATCTCAAACCCATCGTACTGCTTGCGATTGCAAACTATCCCATCTTTCCAAAAAAGCAGCGTTGTGTGAGTTATCATCAAACATTGGATACCCATACTCACGAAAACGATCTAGAAGATCTAGCTTACGCTTTTGTCGAATTGCCAAAATTTAAAAAATCCGAAGATGAACTTGAAACAGTGCAAGACAAGTGGATCTATTTTTTCAAAAACTGGCACGATAGCAAAGACATTCCTAAATCGGTTAATGAGGAAGAACTTATTGAAGCCTACCACGTCATGGAACAATTCAATTGGGATCGCTTTGAGAGAGAAACCTACCTAAAAGCGAAAATCGCACAAGACGAAGAAGCCCTCGTTAAAGCCCAAGAATTTGAAAAAGGCAAAGATAAAGCCAAAATTGAAATTGCCTACAACTTACTATCGATGGACATGGATATTGAAGAAATAGTTCTTGCCACGGGTTTAAGCAAGCAGCAAGTCAAAGAGCTGGAAAGCCCTGAAATTCTAAGAGGCATTCTAGAAACACTCAAAGCCAAAACCAAAAAATAAGGAAAGCGTAAATGGAAACAAGCTCAACTGAACAGGCGGTGAATCAACAAGGAATAAAAAGATTGCAAGAAATTTTGGGTGCGGATGCTATGAAAATTGTAGAATCATTAAGCCAAATATCACCGAGTTTTGCAAAGTACATTATTAACTTTGGTTATGCAGAACTGTATACGCGAGAAGGCTTATCCGATAAAGAACGTGAATTAGCTGCTGTTTCTAGTTTAATTAGCCAAGGGCAAACCGGATTACCCTTGCAAGCTCATGTACAAGGAATGCTAAACGTGGGTTGGCAAAAAGAAGAGATTTTAGAACTTGTCATTTTTTTAATTGGCTATGCAGGCTTTCCAAAAACAGTGGATGCCCTAAAAACTGTCCATTCTGTTTTTAGCACAACGAATGCCTAGGATGAATAGATCATTTTATCTCGAGTAATGAACTGATAGATAAAAGTCTTAACTCGGCAAGTGACCAAGCAGCTGGCTCCAGTGAAGCGATGAGACGTTTTTGAAGCCGAGGCCTTTTTCTGAAAGTGAAACGAGGTGTAGTTTAGATTGAGGGAAATCTTTTTGGAAGGCATGCAGACCTTCACACATTGATTGCTTAGGTGATTTGGAAAATTTGATCTCATACCCGTAGAGATTTTTAGCACTTTTGAGAACGAGGTCCACTTCTTGTTTCGAGGAATTGCGGTAAAAGAAGCATTCGAGCGATGAAAGCGTGTATTCTAAGTTTTTGATGATTTCCATGATGCACATATTTTCAAAAATCTGTCCTTCAAATGGACTGCCAATCAACTGGTCTGTTTCGCGGATATTAAGTAGATGACACAGCAAACCTGTATCGACGAAATAGAGTTTAGGTGTTTTGACGAGGCGTTTAGTATGGTTATTGTGATAGGGCTGCAAAAGCTTCACAATATATGTGGATTCTAAGATAGAGAGCCATTCTTTCGCAGTTGTATAAGATATTCCAGCTTCTTTGTTTACTTCAGAGAGGTTGAGTAGTTGGCCGGCTCTGGGAGCTAGGAGTTTTAGAAACCGTTGAAAGTCGTGTAAATTTGCAATGGCTTTGATATCGCGCACATCGCGCTCGATATAAGTCTTTAAATAGCTTTTCATCCAAAAACTGCAGTTTGATCCTGGCAAGGCGTGCAGTTCGGGATAAAAACCGCGTGCTAGCGTTTGGAACAAAAGCTGGTCACCACCTGGTCCTTTTGGAAGAGGCTTGCCACGCAAAAGCTCTTTCCAGTTAAGAGGGTAGAGATCGATAATTCCAATGCGCCCAGCTAGGCTCTCTGAAACACCTTTCATGATCTGAAAAGTCTGAGACCGAGTTAAGATAAATTGCCCAGGAATACGTCTTGCTTTATCAATACGCTGCTTAATGTAAGATAAAAGCTCTGGAGCATACTGAATTTCATCAATAACGACTGGAGCCGGAAATTGGCTAAAGAAAAGTTCAGGATCGCGAATGGCTATATCCCTTACCTCCAAATCATCAAGGCTAGCCCAAGAGTGATTCGGGAACTGCTGTCTAAGTAGAGTTGTTTTCCCAGCTTGCCTAGGTCCTGTGACTAACACAGCAGGAAATTGACTAGCTGCATCTTTTAACAGTTGCGTAGCTTCTCGATCAAATATATCTTCTTCCATATCTCATAAGGATATAATGAAATTTCACTTTTTCAAAGTGAAATTTCATTTACTCAAATAAATGGCTTATATTAAGGGGGATATGTTTGACTTGTCTATATTATAACCTCAAATATTTATGCGAACTACTCTAATTAACTAAGTACAAATAAGATAGATGGTTTTGGGGAATTTCACTCTCAAAAAGTGAAATCACAAATAATTAATAGTTAGGTGTTTTTCATTCAGCGTTGTCAACGTTAAAGAAGATATTAGCCAACATAGACATTTTTGATGTATCGTCTGATTCAACATCTACTATAGATATTATGTATGCAATAGCTCCGATCCCTACAAACCCAAACAACAGAAAGCAGCACAAAACCCAACCAGATTTCACTTCCGTGGTTTCTTGCCTCGTGTATCGTACTACTCCTGAATTATTACTGGTACCATATGTCACTCCACTAGCCATTTAAGCCATCCTCTGTTTTGTTAAAGATTTCGCCCGAATATATTTAGACAGTGGTATTTAATCAAGTACTAGAGAGTTTATACCTACTCGAGTAGTTTCAATGAAAGACGACCTTACGCTAAGTCGATTTCGTTGCAAAGATAGACCTCTTGGATGGCGTTTAGGAGCTGGATGCCTTCTTGCATGGGTTTTTGGAAGGCTTTGCGCCCTGAAATAAGGCCTGTTCCGCCAGCTCTTTTATTGATAACGGCGGTAGCCACTGCATCTTGCAAATCGTTATCGCCAGAGGCTCCACCAGAATTGATCAGGCCCATGCGGCCCATGTAGCAGTTAGCGACTTGGTAGCGTGTGAGATCGATGGGGTGGTCTGAAGAGAGCTCGGAGTACATCCCCTCTTTGAATTTACCAAAGTTAATCTCTTTGAACCCCCCGTTGCATTCGGGCAGCTTTTGTTTGATGATATCAGCACCGATGGTCACGCCAAGGTGGTTGGCTTGACCGGTTAGGTCAGCTGCTGTGTGGTAGTCACAGGATTTTGTTTTAAAATCTGAGTTGCGAAGGTAGCACCAGAGAATGGTCGCCATGCCTAGCTCATGCGCCATGGCAAAGCAGTTTGAAACTTCTTGAAGTTGACGGCGACTTTCTGGAGAACCAAAGTAGATAGTAGCACCTACTGCTTGGCATCCCATATCGTAGGCTTGCTCCATGCTCCCAAAAAGAACTTGGTCGTAGGTGTTTGGGTAGGTTAGTAGTTCGTTGTGGTTAAACTTTAGGATGAATGGGATTTTATGTGCGTATTTACGCGACATAGAACCAAGTACTCCAAGCGTAGAAGCTACAGCATTGCAACCCCCTTCGATGGCGAGCTTGATGATGTTTTCAGGGTCAAAGTAGTCGGGATTAGGCGCAAAGGATGCGCCTGCTGTGTGCTCTATGCCTTGGTCAACGGGAAGGATGGAGAGGTAACCGGTGTTTGCGAGGCGCCCGTGAGAGAAGATCGATTGCAGGCTTTGAAGAACGCGGTTGTTGCGATCAGACTGCGCGTAAATGCGATCGACAAAGTCGGGTCCTGGAGCGTGTAATCTATCTTTGGAGATGGTTTTGCATGTGTGGCCAAGCAGGCTTTCTGCTCTATCTGCTAAAACGGCTTCAATCTCTTTTTTACTCATGCTTTTTTCCTCTTTTTCCAAAATCCTTCAATCTCTTCTAGCGTTTTGCCTTTGGTCTCAGGGACCCTTCTCCAGACAAAGTAAAGAGCGTATGCGCAAATGATAGCATAAAAGAGGAATGCTCCGCTAGAGGTTAACCATTCAATCAGGGTCAAAAACGTTAAGGAAACAATGTAGTTGGCAGTCCAATTGGCAAAAATAGCAAGACTCATAGCTCTACCGCGAATGCGATGAGGATAAACCTCGGAGATGATGAGCCATGCAACGGGACCAATTCCGATGGCAAAGGATGCGACGTAAACCATGAGGCTGATAACTGATAAGTAGCTCTCTGCTGGAATTTGCAGCCAAAATGTTAGGCTCAAAACAAGCAAGCCTACTGTCATTCCAGCCATACCGATAATAAGCAGAGGGCGACGGCCAGATCTATCAAGTAGCCAAACAGAGACAATCGTTGTTAAAACATTGACAATACCCACACCCACGCTTGCCCAAATGGCAGCTTTGGCAGTTCCAAAGCCAGCAAGTCCAAAAATTTGATTGGCGTAGTAGATCACTGTATTAATCCCTGTGATCTGCTGCAAAATGGAAAGCCCCAAGCCTATAACAAGAGCTGGAACCATGGCTTTTTGAAAAAGCGCAGCAAAATCAGCTTTCTCTTGGCCAGTTTTTAGCTTCTTGATGAGGCGATCGGTATCCTCGCGGCTGCGTATTTTTTTAAATAGCTTTTTGGCCTCTGCTATTTGCCCGTTCATCGCAAGATAGGTTGGAGATTCAGGCAAAAAGATCATGCCAACAAACTGAATGATTGCAGGAATAATAGCAAAACCGAACATGAGCCGCCAATTCCCGGTGTCTGTTTCAAATAGACCAATGAGGTAACCTAGCAATATGCCGATTGTAATTGCGAGCTGATTAAGTGTGACAAGCGCCCCCCTTCTTTTGGGAGGAGAGAGTTCTGCGATGTACAAGGGAACAGTCAGAGATGCAATGCCCACTCCAACGCCGGTAATCAATCGACCAAATAACAAGGTGAATAGATGGTCAGCCGAAATAAGCGTGATGCCGCCGATTAAGATAAACACATCAGACAGCATGATGACAGGCTTGCGACCTATCCGATCAGAAAGCGTGCCTGCAAAACCAGCGCCAATAAGCGCTCCAATTAAGATGATGCTAACTAGCATCTCTTGCTGAAGCGTTGTTAATGAAAACGTGTTTTCTAAAAAAAGCAAGGCGCCTGATATGACCGCCGTGCAATAACCAAACAGCAATCCACCAAGCGGTGCGATACAGCCAACACTAATGAGTAATTTACGCATATTTTCGGTGTATCATATTTGACAAATGAAATAAAAGTCTTTATAATCTTATCTATGCACTTGCCGTATATATTGAAGAAAATCACTATCCTGATCACCTCACTTTATCTTGTTGTAACGCTTACTTTTTTACTCATGAAAGTGATTCCTGGCGACCCATTTATGCAAGAACAAGCGATACCAGAAGAAATTTTAGAATCGCTGCGCAGACATTACCATTTAGATGAATCGCTACTCTCTCAATATGGACGTTACTTGAAAGGCATTGTGACATGCGATTTGGGGCCATCGTTTAAGTATGAAGGGCGCACTGTTGGAGATATCATCTCTGAGGGGTTTCCTGTGTCGTTTTGCTTAGGGCTAGAAGCTGTGTGTATTGCTTTTTTTGGGGGTGTGACACTTGGTACAATTTCGGCTGTCTATCGCAGCAAGTGGCAAGATCAATTGGCGATGGTGCTTGCAGTTATTGGTATTTCTATTCCAAGCTTTATCCTAGCCACATTTTTGCAATATATTTTTGCGATGAAACTTGATCTTTTGCCCGTTGCTAGGTGGGGCAGTTTTGCTCAATCGATTCTGCCAGCTGTAGCCTTAGCATCCATTCCCCTTGCCTTCATTGCAAGACTCACAAGAGCTAACATGGTCGAAGTGCTCGAACAAGATTATATTCTCACAGCTAAAAGTAAGGGGTTGTCCACATTTCAAGTCGTGAGAAGACACGTGCTCAAAAATAGCATTTTACCTGTGATTACCTACCTAGGCCCCCTTTCTGCCACGGTCTTAACTGGCAGTTTTGTGATCGAGAAAATTTTTGGCATTCCAGGTCTTGGAAGCTGGTTTGTAATGAGCATTACAAATCGCGACTACACAGTGATTATGGGTGTGACGATTTTTTATGGTGCCATTTTATTGTGCACCGTTTTTGGAGTCGATTTGCTATGTTCTTATTTGGATCCTCGTATTCGATGTAGAGAGAATAAAGCATGAGCACACTATTTGAATCCTTAAAGCAACGCAAACGCGTTAAACGTGATGATGCCAAGCCTCATATTTCTTTTTGGCAAGACGTTTGGCGCAGGCTCAAGCAAAACCACATGGCGATTGCGGGTCTTGGGATTTTAAGTTTTATGATTATCATGGCAATTATCGGTCCTCACCTCAACCAATACACTTATTATCAGACGCACCTGCCACTCAAAAACACGCCGCCTTGCAAAGAATTTTGGTTTGGCACCGATGAGCTTGGCAGAGATATGTTTACACGCATTTGGTGGGGAGCTAGAATCTCTTTGTATGTGGGAATTACAGCAGCCCTCATCGATATGGTGATTGGTGTCATGTACGGCTCTTGCGCTGCATTTTTTGGTGGAAAGCTAGACGAGATCATGATGCGTTTTGCTGATATTTTGTACGCCATACCAAGTTTGCTAATTACCATTTTGCTCATTGTCGTCATGGGACCTGGGCTTGCGTCCATTATCATTGCAATGACAGTAGCTGGCTGGGTCACCATGGCAAGGATCGTTCGCACGCAAATTCATCAAATCAAGCAGATGGACTACGTCTTAGCTGCCAAAACCCTTGGCGCTAGCAATTTCCGCATCATCTGGCGCTATTTAATTCCCAATACGATGGGATCTATTATTACAACTGTCACCTTAACCATACCCGCGGCGATTTTTACAGAAGCCTTCTTGAGCTTTTTAGGCCTAGGTATCCAAGCGCCGATTGCCAGCTGGGGAACAATGGCAAGCGATGGTCTTCCCGCTATGCGCTACTACCCCTGGCGCCTGTTTTTACCAGCGGGTTTTATCAGCATTTCAATGCTTGCTTTTAACTTACTTGGCGATGGCCTGCGCGATGCGCTAGATCCGAGGCTTCGCAAATGAAGCGATTAAAAGTGCGCGATTTGCACTTATCTTACAAAACCTACTCAAAAACCATTTACGCTGTGCGCGGAGTCAATTTTGATCTATCAGATGGCGAGGTGCTAGGCATTGTAGGAGAATCTGGCTGCGGTAAAAGTGCCACCGCAAAAGC
This sequence comes from Chlamydiota bacterium, assembly GCA_021772435.1. Lineage (GTDB taxonomy): Bacteria > Chlamydiota > Chlamydiia > Chlamydiales > JACKPQ01 > JACKPP01. The sequence continues at coordinate 28,665 of JAJFLZ010000001.1, forward strand.
GATCATGCGTTTGCTTCCTGCACAAACCGCATCAATTGACGATGGTCAAATTATTTTTGAAGAAACAGACCTTCTTAGATTGCCCGAAAAACAAATGCGACGCATCCGTGGCAATGACATCAGCATGATTTTCCAAGATCCGCTATCTTCTCTCAATCCCACAATGCGAATCGGAGATCAAATCGCTGAATCGATCAAGCTTCATGCGCCAAAAATCACCAAAATTGAGTTAGAAAACCGAGTTCTGAGCTTACTGGAAAAAGCGGGTATTTCAGATCGAAAAACGCGTATAAAGCAATATCCGCATGAGCTTAGTGGTGGCCAAAGACAGCGCGTAATGATTGCTATTGCCTTAGCCTGTCATCCAAAACTTCTTATTGCTGACGAGCCTACAACAGCTCTCGACGTTACGATTCAAGCACAAATTCTTATGCAGCTCAAAAGTCTTAAAAATCACATGAGTATTATACTGATTACGCATGATCTATCTATTGTAGCCGGTGTTTGCGATCGCGTGCTTGTCATGTATGCAGGCGAGATTGTTGAAGAAGCTTCTTGCGAAGAGCTATTTAAAAATCCCAAACATCCCTACACCCAGCGCCTTTTAAACTCCATCCCGAGACCTGACCTACATAAGCAAAAGCGCCTAAAAGCTATCAAAGGATCTCCACCTGCTCTGAGTAAAATCAAAAACCACTGCAGCTTTTGCCCTCGGTGTAAAAATGCCATGAACATCTGCGCGCTGCAGCCGCCGCCGGTCTTTGAAATCACAAACGATCATCACACAGCATGCTGGCTATATGATGAAAGGATAAAACATGGAACTGATCAAGATAAACAAGCTGAAACAGTACTTTCGGCTCAAAAATAAAACGCTAAAAGCTGTCGACGATGTCACCTTTTCCATCCTCGATGGTGAAACTCTGGGCCTTGTCGGTGAATCTGGATGTGGTAAATCAACACTCGGCCGTGCAATCATGCGCATCTACGAGCCGACCTCCGGTAGCATCCTATTTCAAAACGAGCCCATTAAAAGCGCCCAGCCCAAAACCATCCAAATGATCTTCCAAGACCCTTATGCCTCGCTTAATCCGCGCATGACAGCAGGAGAAATCATAGAAGAACCGCTCATTTTGCAAACCAATATCTCTTCTGCAGCTAGGCAAAAGCGCGTTTTTGAGCTTCTTGATCTAGTGGGTTTAGATGCCGACCACAGCATGCGTTTTCCGCATGAATTTTCAGGCGGTCAGCGCCAGCGTATTGGGATTGCCAGAGCCTTAGCGCTCAAACCCAAATTCATCGTATGCGATGAGCCCATTGCAGCCCTCGATGTCTCTATCCAAGCCCAAATTGTCAACCTGCTTAAAAAGCTCCAACAAAACCTAGACCTTACCTATCTCTTCATCTCGCACGACCTGTCCATGGTCCGCTACCTATGCTCCCGCGTTGCGGTCATGTACCTAGGGCGCTTATGTGAGCTTGCCCCAGCAAAAGAGCTCTATGCAAACCCGATGCATCCCTACACGCAAGCGCTCCTTTCAGCCATTCCCATTCCCGACCCTGAAATTGAAAAAAAGAGGGAGCGCATTGTCCTAAAAGGTGACCTTCCCTCTCCCACAGAAGACCTCCCTGGCTGCCCATTTGCTAGCCGCTGCCCCAAATCCATGCCGCAGTGCCATACCACACGTCCCAAATGGCAAGAGGTTAAACCAAACCGCCATATCGCCTGCCACCTTTATGAAAACTAAACGCTTACTGCTGCGCTCCTGGAAACCGTCCGATTTAGAGCCCTTTGCGACTCTCAACGCAGACGCCCGCGTTATGGAATTTTTCCCCAAAACACTCATACGTGAAGAAAGCGATGAGCTAGCACAAAAAATCCAAGAAGAAATCGACCAAAAAGGTTACGGCCTCTGGGCAGTTGAAATCCCAGGCATATGTCCCTTCATCGGCTTCGTAGGTTTGCACGCCATTGATTTTATTCCTGGCATCGAAATCGGCTGGCGCCTGGCGTATGGCTATTGGGGCCAAGGATACGCATTTGAAGCAGCCTCTGCAGTCCGTGACCATGCTTTTAACACCCTGCACCTCCCCGAACTACTATCTTTCACCTATGAGGGCAACATCCGATCTCGGCGTCTCATGGAAAAGCTCGGCATGACACGCAATCCCAAAGACGACTTTCTAAATCCCAAACTCCCCGATGGCCACTCTTTGAGCCCCCACGTCCTCTACCGCCTGCAAGCTCCATTGGCATTATAAGTTTCTTTTGTTATTATCAAAGCATGAAACAACTTCCAACAGGCATTCAATCACTACATAAAATTCTAAATGATAATGGTTTGCTTTACGTTGATAAAACGCATTACATCAAACAACTTATCGATAAAGGATCTCCCCACTATTTTATGTCGAGACCAAGGCGCTTTGGGAAATCTTTGTTTGTCAGTACTCTAGAGGAAATCTTTGAAGGCAATCGGGACTTATTTAAAGGGTTAGCTATTTACAATAGCGACTACACTTGGGCAAAATATCCTGTTTTACACCTCGATTTTTCGCTGATTGAAGACCAAACGCCTGAGGCCTTTAGAGATGGCCTATTAGACATGCTTGAAGACTTTGCAACGCAGCATAAATTAAAGGTCACAGGTTCATCTCTTCAGTCGACGCTCATGCGCCTTATTAAAGCATTAGCAGAAAAATACAACCGCGTGGTTATCTTAGTCGATGAATACGATAAGCCCATTATTAATCATCTCACCAATTTGACGATAGCCAACCAAAATCGAGATCTGCTCAGAGATTTTTTTGGAACGCTTAAAGGTCTTGATGCTTATATCAAGTTTACTTTTATCACGGGGGTGAGTAAGTTTTCTCAGGTGTCTTTATTTTCTGGTCCAAACTACCTAACCGACATCACAATGGAACCTGAATACGCGACAATGATGGGTTACACAGAAGAAGAGATCCAATTCTATTTTAAACCGTATGTTCATCGTATTGCTCAAGATCAAAACCGCACAGAAAATCAAATTTTTGAAGAGTTAAAAGCTTGGTATAACGGCTATTTTTTTGCTAGAGATTCAAAGTCAGTTTACAATCCGTATTCAACCCTAAATTATATGGAACGTGGTGCTGCAGAAAGCTATTGGTACAGAAGTGGAACGCCTTCTTTCCTAATCGATCAAGTCAAAAAACATCCACAATCAGTTGTTCCCTTAAGTGGTGCAACAGCACTAAAAAGCACACTGTCAGACATCAATAATTTTGAACGGATTAACTTAACCGCACTCATGTTTCAAACCGGTTACTTAACGATTAGTGGCCACGACAAAGAAAATGATGTCTACCATCTAGATTTTCCAAATAAAGAAGTTAGAAGTGCTTTTTTTAACTCTCTTGTAGAAGATTTTGCAGAAGTTGATCCCACACTCGTTATTACACAATCCAAATATTTGCGTACTACTTTAGAGAACCATCATATCAATGAGTTTATCCAAATTATCAATTCTTATTTTGCTAAAGTTCCCTACGAGCTGTTTATCAAAGCTCAAGAAAGCTTTTATCATGCTCTTTTCTTAACATTTTTAGAGCGCTCTGGGATACATACGATGGCAGAAGTATCCACAAATATTGGCCGCATCGATCTCGTCGCTCATGTGAGTAACATCACTTACGTATTTGAGCTAAAGCTCAACAAGTCAGCGGATGCAGCCCTCGATCAAGCGCAAACAAATCGCTACAAAGAGCGCTTTTCGCGCGGCAAAAATACCACGATCGTTATTGGTATCAATTTTAGCTCAACGCAACGCAACATTGCTGATTGGAAAGCCAAGCATTTTTCACCTCTTGGCAAACTACTTAGCGCCTCCTCAAAAAAAACGTCTCCTACAGCTCTTTAGCATTTGATAATGACACTATATTCGGGAGGTCCTCAGGGCATATCCTGAGCGGCTGGCTAACTGACCTTACGCGAAAGAGGTGGATTTAGATGCGCCAGTGAAGGTGCCGAGATACAAAGAAGCCGACGAGTCAAACTCCAAAGAGTTTGGCGAGGAGGGTGATGCAGTAGATTGGTGCCTGCTAGCTCCGCAAATAAATTCAGATATGTGCGTAACGTCAGTTCTTAAGCAAGAAAGCACGTTTCACATCAGAACATTATAAAATTCAGGTTAGGTTAAGGTGCGTTTGATAATTTCTGCACAATCTTCGATTACTTGATCATCGAGATGGCTAAAATATTTTTTTCTCTTTTGTTTGCTTAGGCATCCATGGTTTTGAGTAATGAATCGAATCATCAAATCGATTTCGTATTCGGAAAGCGAGCCGAATGTTTTAATCTCTTGCTGAACCTTATCGTAGCCCTGCAAGTATTCGATTTCTTTTGTAAATTCTTCGTAGAGGGTCTTTTCAATACACTGATAGGTGTATTCAACGATTCGGGTCATGTCCCATGATCGATATAGATAAAACGTGTCGCTTTTCACTTGCAATTGATTGTGATTAAATTCGTAATCGATGAGTTTCATTAATGGTCTGGAATAGCTCTGTAAAATAGATTCGTATTCCCCAATGTGTTTGAGCATCGTAGCAGATAATGGAAAGATCATTCCTTTGGGTGTATAGTTTTGTTGGCTTAAGATAGCGTGCAAGAGCAAGCGATGCAAGCGCCCATTGCCGTCTTTAAAAGGATGAATAAAGACAAGTCCAAAGGAACAAATTGCAGCTAAAATCACGGCCAATTGTTGATCTTGCTCTAAAACTTTAAGCAATCCATTCATCAATCTTGGAATATCGCAGGGTTTTGGAGGAATGTATTCGACATGAGCTGAAAAATCACGCATCATAAAACCAACATAATTCTGAACTGATCTATAATTGGATTCTACAAAACGTTCATCAATAATCACATTTTGCCAAGCGATCATGTCTGCTTTGGTGGGAATACCTTTAAAAGCGCAGGCTTGAAGATGCTCGATATACTGCTTAGCTTTTTGTTTACTCGGTTTTTCGCGCTCGATCTCCCAAGAGCTAAACGTTTCTTTACTAAAAAGATAATGAATAGCTCTTGTCATGATTCTAGGATCGATTGTTTGAGTTAGCTTGAGCATCTGCTCACCTAAATTTTCTTCTTGCAACTCGCCGATCAAGGCTGTTTTGCGCACCATCGGGCAAAAGTCAAATGATCCAAGCAGATTATGGCGAACACGATGCCTTCGAATCCGCTCAGGTTTTTCTGCAGTAAAATACAATTTGGAGTCGATGAGATCGATATAATTCCCAACTGTGAGGTTTGGTATGTCCAGCTTATTTTGAGTTAGGCTCTCGTATAAATACCAAAGGCGTCTTTCAAAGGTTCCAGTAGTTTTTTGCTTAATGCGATTGTAGAGGACAGATTTTGGCAAAAATTGGAATAGTTTTTCGATTAATAGCAGATGTAAACCTTCGTGCTTCAGTGCAAATTCTAAGTGCTGCAAGGGATCTGACATGTCTTTGAGAGCATAGGATTTAGGGTAAGTATAAACATCATACAAAGGTCCTTTATCACAAGTATGCCTTGTTCCTAACCACGATGATCGAAAGTGCTCAATACATTTATAATTAAGTAGTTGCAATAAATATTGATAGCCGATTGGTTTCATGCCAAAACTCTTATTTATTCATAATTAATCTTATATTAGCATATTATTGCACGAAAACCTATATATTTCATGGTTTTTGCATGAAAAGTCTTATAGCACTAACATTAGGTTATTTGTAGAAATAATAGCGTCAACTCAACATTCTTCGCTATAAGTAATTAAAATCGGTTTTGGCAATAATAACCTGAACTCTTTCGTTTTGATTGTTTAGATTCAGAGCAGATTTTACTCCGAACCTTCAGTTCTTGCCTGATTGAAGAACTGTATAGTACGCACGGTAGGTACATCTGCTCTACTAATCATGTGATTGTGGGTAGAAATCACCTCTACGGTACGGTTCCTTGGTGCTGAAATTCGGATGAGACCACCCTGATTACGAGGCATAAGCTGAGACAAAGAAATAAACCTTATTCCTTCACTATCAGTGTTTTGAGTTTCAGCTATATATGATACAGTTTGATCTCGATTCGTTAATGAATATTCATTTATACTTGGCATAAAAACTCCTAATAAATATTAATATTGTATAAAATAATAGTATATTAGTCAATATAATATTATTCATGACTTTGCATTTACTACTAACCTGAATTCTTTCGTTTATATCATTTATAGAAGTTGTGATGAATGGACTGTACCAGCTATACTGGTAGCGTGAAAAAGCAAAATTTGATTATGGGGAAAAACTGTATACGTGAGGTGCTAAAGGCTAGCCCTGAGCGGTTGGTTGAAATCTATACTTGTCAAAAGCCAGATGACGATTTGCACCGGGAACTAGAGCTTGCAGATGTCCGTATTCAGACGATGTCTAAACACAAGTTAAATGAGATGGTCTCATCTGAATCGCACCAGAGCTATGTGGCAAAAGTTAAGCCGCGAGATAATATCGAGTTGAAGGCATTCTTGGCAGATTCTAGGGAGAAAAGCGTTGTTTTGATGCTTGATTCGATTAATGATCCCCAGAATTTGGGTTCGATTTTGCGCTCAGCTGAGTGTTTTGGTGTGGACCTGGTTGTGTTTTCGAAAAATCGCGGCGCTGATATGACCCCAACTGTATCGAAGACAAGCGCAGGAGCAAGTGAGCTGGTGCCCATTGCCAAAATCTCCAATTTAGCTGAAGCTATCAAGGCTTTTCAAAAAGCGGGTTATTGGGCAGTGACTGCCGATGTAGGCGCGCACTGTCAAGAGCTATACGCGTTTGATTTTCCCGAAAAAACGCTTTTGATCATGGGATCTGAAGGAAAAGGTGTACAACCTCTCATTCATAAACTCTGCGATTTTCATATCACGATCCCCATGCATGGACAAATCGATTCCCTCAATGTCTCTCAAGCTACGGCTGTCATGCTCAGTCACATTAATCAACGTTAAGAGACAAGCAAAAATCAGATAATTTACTTTCTAACCTGAACTCTTTCGTTTATATCATTTATCTTCCGCGCATCTTAGCCGCCATCTTGCACCCTTTTTGTGCTCATCTATAGCGCCCCAGCTATAGAATCGCAAAAAATGGCACAATCTGTCACCTAATCTGCTCTGAATCTAAACAATCAAAACGAAAGAGTTCAGGTTTCTAGTTTTTTAGGCGTCATGATCCACACTCTACAACCTGCATTTTGTAGAACCTCGTCTAGAACAGAACTAATCGGCTTTGATCTTGGCCCTGTTCCCATGACAACGAGGTCAAACTTCTGCTCTTCAACCAACTCAACAATAGCGCTAGCTGCTGATCTTGCTCTTAATAGTTCAAGCTCAATGGGCACTCCGAATTCTCTACCAATAGCTTCAGCCTTTTTTAGTGTATTTTCGATGTTTGCCATCCGCCTTGGCAAAGGTGCATCCAAGCTAAGAGAAAATGGAATCTCAATAACTGTTGCAATAGCGACTTTGGCTTTGTGAAGTTTAGCTATCTCACAAGCTGCTTGCACGATTTCTGTGCCCACTCCCCCGCGGATTGGAACCAAAATTTTCGAAATTGAAAACGGCTTAAATTCAGGCACTTTAACTTTCTCAATCGAAACCTGTCCAGCAGGCCTAATTTGATGCGTTTTTCGAAGTGAAAAATACATCACAAGCCCGACAGTTAGCCAAGCAATACCTAAATACCTACCCTCTGGCTTGGTCACCACGACCAAAACCCAAACAGCAAGAGTAATCACACAACCCAAAAGCGCTGTGATCGGCAGCTCTTTTTTTCTGATGCGGATGTTGAGGGGCACTTTGAAAGGACGCGCGCTTTTTGGTTCTTTGATGCGTAGCATGACAAGGGATAAGTGCGCTGAGAAAAAGGCTAGCATAGCGCCAAAGTTGTACAAATCAGCTAAAAAGCTTAACCTACCTCTGCTTGCTACGACAATCAGCGAGGCTAAAATTGCAAACAGCGAAAGAGCCATCGTGGGCGTTCGAAATGTAGGATGAAGTTTGTGTAAAAACCTGGGCAACTGATAGTGCTCACCCATATTAAACGAGAGCCTTGACGCACCAATAAGACCTGCATTTGCTGCAACAACGAGAATAACAGAGCCCAAAAGACCTATCCACGGCGCCATGATCTTGCCGCCAAGCGGCAATGCCGTTACAATTCCTGCAATCGGATCGTCAATATAAGTTGTGCTAAGCTCTTGTGGAGATAGCGCTGATAAAGCCACAATCGACACACCTAAATACATGACAATAAGCGTGCCCATCGCATACATAATAGCCTTGGGCACTGTCTTGGAAGGTGTTTTAGCCTCCGATGCCAATTGTGTCATCGACTCAATACCCGTATAAGCGACCATCGCCATGGCAACGCCTTTCATGAAATCTGACCAGCTAGGCGACCACGATGAGTTTGCCACACCAATGCGCAGATGATCGATAAAATCTGGAATGCTTACAATTGTAATAGCACCAATAACAATAATTAACCCTTGTGTCACCACTGTCAAACTCGTCAAAATAGTAGATAGCTTGACGGAGTGTTTGATTCCGCGAATGTTTAAATAACCAAGCGATCCAATCAGCACGATAGTAAAAAAGATGCGCCATTCCACCGTTTTGAGTATCGGCACAAAATACGACAAATACGAAGAGACCGCATACGATGAAATCGCAATGGTGACGATAAAATCGAGCAAAAGGCCCCAACCGGCAATGAACGAGACCAGGTCATTAAAAGCGCGTCTTGAATAGCTAGCAGATCCTCCAGCGTCTCTTGTCATCGACGACATTTCAGCATAAGTCAGGGCTGTACAAGCAAATACAAGGCCAGCCAGGGCAAGTGCTATCGGCGTAGCTCCTAGTGCATACAGAGCCGTTATACCGAGCGCATAATAGATCGAGGAGCCCAAATCACCATAGCCAACGGCAAAGAGTTCCCTAATGCCGAGAACGCGGCGCATAGCGCCTCTATCGATCTGTGCAATTTTTTGCTGCATAAGGCTCACACTACCCCAGAAGGACGCTATTTTGCAACTATCGATAAAAGATTTCATTTGCTTTCAATTTAAATCCGTTGCATATTGCTTCAAAATAATCAAAACAATAAGGAAATTTTATGGGATCAACCTGGATCGTATCAGATCAACTACCGGTAGACAAAATCATTCAAGCGCAACCTGCCAATCTAGAATTAACACACAGCAACGCTGCAGGAATCAAACGCATTCTTTTGGCATGCACTAAGACTCAAGAATGGCAATTGGAATCTCTATCCGTTGAGACAAGCCAATTTTTTGACTTAACCGATGCTTTAGTTGACTTAATCAAAGCAAAAACAACTCTAAAAACTGTTGCAATTGGAAAGCATTGCCTTGAAAATGCTGAGTCTGTTTTAACAAATGCTAGCAAATCTAAAAGTCTAAAAAAGCTGACAATTGATCTGTTCGATTTTGATACCGAAGAAACAGCAACAACACTTGCAAAATTACCTAACACCTATCAACTAGCTTTAAAATGTGAAAGTAAATCCAAAGAAGCGCAAGCTCTGACGACTCTTTTCAATGAGCACAAATTTAAAGGGCGTTGCACGCAAGCTACCTTGCCAACCCTACTTGCCTTTGCTAATAAGATACAAGTTCTGCAAATCGAAGCCCCATTTATGGAAACATGTGAAAATATAAGAACCTCAAAATCAGCAGGAACAATTAAGAAAACATTCTCCAGAACAATGTCCAAAGGCCGGACACTCACTCGGTCGATGACAACACGCTCAATGCTTCCGCTCGGTATGACAGAAAATCATCCAGGAACAACCTATCCACCTAAAAGTAGGAAAAGAAAGCGAGCAGCAGATGTTTTTGAAACAAATGCGAAAAAACCAAAAAACGAATCGCATGCTACTTTGCAGCAGCAAGCTGAATCATTAGCTGATACAATTCGCCGCGAATTAAAAGAACAAATCGATAATGAAACAGACAGTAATAAAAAACTTGGTTTATGGGCAAGTCTAAGTCTAATTAACGCGCCACCTAAATCAGATGATGCCATTTTAAAACTATCAAAAACTTTGCCCGCATTTAAAAGCATTACAAGAGCTATCATTTCTTTCAAAAGAGCTCAATATTGTTGAATTTGAAGCATTGGCGTCGATTTGTGAGACTGCAAGCAAACTTACACAGCTAAAAGAGCTTAACATTCTACACACACTCACTTCACTGCGTTGTAAAGAGCAGCTAAAAAACTACGTGCCTAAACATATAAAAGTAACTTAAACACCACATTTAGCAGTTAAACTGACGCGACTTGTTTTGGCAACTGAAAGAAAACATCTTCTTTTGTAAAAACAACATCTTCTGTTTCGGTGACACCTAGCGTATGCAAACGATCGATAATTCGACTCACGACATCCTCTGGGGTAGATGCGCCAGCTGTTAATCCGATGACCTTCACGTCCTTCAACCAGTCTGGATCGATTTCATCTTCGTTATTAATCAAATGCGAAGGAATATCTTTTCGAGCGCCGATTTCGCGCAGGCGGTTAGAATTGGAACTCATCGGATCACCCACAACAAGAATCAAATCGGTCTCATCACAGATTTGACCAAGCGCTAGCTGGCGATTAGTTGTCGCATAGCAAATCGACGAGCTTGGAAGCGTCTCGATCTCTGGAAATCGCTTCTTCAAGCGATCGACGATCTCTTCGACATCAAGCAAACTAAGTGTTGTTTGAGTCGTATAAAATAGTTTTTGACCCTCAGGAAAAGCGAGCTTATCGACATCACTAACCGATTCCACAATCGTGACAGCCTCAGGTGCTTCCCCCGCCGTTCCGATAATTTCGACATGCTTGCGCTTGCCGATCAAGATCACCTTATAACCCTTTGCAGCATAGCGCTTCACTGCCGAGTGCACTCTTGTAACCAGGCCGCATGTCGCATCGATTTCGATTAAATTGCGCGCTTTTGCATGATCGCGCACCACAGGCGACACGCCGTGAGCTGAGTAAATAATTCTTGAACCTTCGGGAACCTCATCCAAATCCTCGACAAAGATGGCGCCTTTAGCTCTCAAGCCATCGACCACATGGCGGTTATGCACGATTTCGTGCTTCACATAAATGGGTGCTCCCCATTTTTTGAGCGCTTCTTCCACAGTATCAATAGCTCTGACAACACCAGCGCAAAAGCCCCTAGGCTTAGACAGTAATAGTTTCATGAAGCCAACTTTAGCAAAAAATCATTTTTTTAACCAAATAAAGCTCAAAATCCCAATTTTTAGCCGAATTTTAGGAGTGACGATCCTAATTTTATGTTGAATTTTAGGATTTTGACTCCTAATCTTTAGCTTAAAATTGGGATTTTATGCTAATATAAAAGAAAACGAGGTTATAAATGCTTAAGCGTCAATATGCTGATTTATCTAAATACCTGAAAGCCAATCATGTACTCATCATATTTGGACCCAGACAAGTCGGAAAAACGACTCTGCTCAAACAATTTCTTCATCGTACTAACCTCAGATACAAGTTAGAATCAGGAGACAATATCCGAATTCAAAACCTATTAGGATCTCAAGATTTTAAAAAAATCCTAGAATTTGCCCAAGGATACGATCTCATAGCCATCGATGAAGCGCAGCAAATACCCAATATTGGAATGGCATTAAAAATCTTAGTCGATGAAATGCCTAATTTAAAAGTGATTGCGACTGGATCATCATCTTTCGATTTATCTCAACAAGTAGGAGAACCACTAACAGGTCGCAAAATGACATTAACTCTTTATCCTATCGCTCAGCTGGAATTGGCAGACAGATACAACAGGTATGAGTTAAAGCAAGAATTAGAAACTAACCTAATCTTCGGTGGTTATCCTGAGATTGTCTGTGCTAAAACGAAAGAAGAAAAAATTGCTCTTTTGAAAGAATTAGTCGATGCTTACCTTTTCAAAGACATTCTGGCTCTTGAAAAAATAAAAAACTCTGAGACTTTAGTTAAACTTGTCAAATTGCTAGCTTTTCAAATCGGCCAACCTGTTTCGCATCACGAGCTAGCGACAAGCTTGCATATTGATATAAAAACAGTGGAACGGTATTTAGATCTTTTACAAAAGTCGTTTGTTATTTGTAAGTTAGGGGCATTCAGTAAAAACTTACGTAACGAAATCACGAAAAAGCAAAAATATTACTTCTTTGATAACGGTGTTCGCAATGCGATCATTGCGCAATTTAATGAACTAGATTTACGGAATGACGTTGGAGCTTTATTTGAAAATTTCTTGTTTATCGAGCGTTTAAAAAAGCTAAATTACTCTAATTTTTACGGTAATCGATATTTTTGGCGTACCTACGATGAAAAAGAAATTGATTTTATCGAAGAAATCGAAGGGAAGCTTGATGCATATGAGATAAAGTGGCACCCGGGCAAACAAGTGCGCTGTCCATCGCAATGGAATAAAGCTTATCCGGATGCTTCATTTAAAGTCATCAATCAAGAAAATTACTTAGATTTTATTATTTGACGTCGGTAGCGCAGCGGAATCCGTAGGTCGAATTGACTGATTTGGGATTGTTGCGATGCCTGTGAGCGCAGCGCAGATCCTCGCGCAGGCCTTTCCAGCAGCCACCACGTAAAACGCGATAGACGCCTTGGATGGGGCCTTTTGGGTTTTCGGGTTCTGCTTGCGATACATCGTAGGCGTTGTAGGCATACCAGTCCTGGCACCATTCGTAGACGTTACCTGCCATTTATTAGAATAAATCAGAATGTGTCCCAGTGCGGACAAGTATCAGGGTTTTACCAATTATCTTATATACAAGTAGCCAATCTGGCTCTATGTGGCATTCTCGATGATCTTTGCAATTACCAGTCAATTTGTGATCCCGATATTTTGGAGGTATCGAGCTTTCATTTATAATTAACTCAAGTAATGATCGTAATTTTAGTGTGTTCTTGCCACGTTTTTGCATTTTTTTAACATCCCGATTGAATTGATTTGTATACTCGGGTTTTAGCATTAGATGCCTAACTTGCCACAAAGATCTTCAAAATCAGTGGCCTTAATTGTTCGGCGTTTGCGAGCAGCCTTCATTGCTTGCTTCGTCGTCTCATTCGGCTTACGTTCAGGATGTAAAACAGGTTCAAGAATAGATAAAACAAAATCTCTGATCGTCATATCTTCCTGGTCAGCTAAAAGCTTTAGACGCTTGTGATCTTTTTTTGCGATGTCTATCGACATCCTTGTAGTGTTAACAGCCATGGTAATCTCCTTGTATAAGGTTTATTATACCTTTAAATACTTATTTAAGTAAATAAGTATTTAAGTAAACTTTAAGATACTAATTAAAAGTTACTTAACGTCGGTAGCGCAGCGGAATCCGTAGGTCGAATTGACTGATTTGGGATTGTTGCGATGACGGTGAGCGCAGCGCAGATCCTCGCGCAGGCCTTTCCAGCAGCCACCACGCAAAACGCGATAGACGCCTTGGATGGGGCCTTTAGGGTTTTCGGGTTCTGCTTGCGAAACATCGTAGGCGTTGTAGCCGTACCAGTCCTGGCACCATTCGTAGACATTGCCGGCCATGTCGAAGAGACCGTAGCCGTTAGGTGGATAGGACATAACAGATGTTGTGTCAGTACTGAAAAAATTAGCTTGGCTGCGCTCGATATTGGAACCTGTTGGGTAAAGAGCAGACAGCCCACCTTTGGCAGCGATCTCCCACTCAGCCTCTGTAGGCAGACGTTTTCCTACCCATTTAGCATAGGCGACAGCGCCATACCAAGTGACTCCAACAATTGGGTGTTTAGCATAGCCTGATTCAATGTGATAGGTGCCAGCGCTTTTGCGAATACGCGAGTCGCGCAGAATAATAATATCGTTATTGTTGCAGTCTTTTTCTCCGCCCATGGCTTCTAAAAAACGCTCGAATTGCTCATTAGTCACAGGGTGTATGTCGATTGCAAAATTTGAAAGGCGAATTTTATGCACGGGACGTTCATCTCTTGCTCCATCGTTACTCCCAAGCATGAATTCGTCGCCATGAATCACAACCATTTCAGACTGGAGCGGCTCAATGTCAATATGTTCTTGTTCAGCTGGTTTATACGGTGCAACAGCAGACTCAGTTTGAAAAACAGCTCCCGGATCTTCTTCGTAGGTAGGTCTAGAAATTTCACCTTTAGCTAAGACAGGCTTAGGTGCGCTCATTGCTACTTTTTTTCCGATAGCAACTTCTACTTGCTCCAAACGCTTGGGTTCTTGCCACTGCTCTAAATCATGAGCAGCTCCTGCGCTATATGCTTTGGTCTTATCAAGCTCTTGCAATAACATGGAGCAGCGAGTGGCCCTTTTGAGAGGGTCAGATTGAAGCGTGTGGTAAAAGAAATAATCCCAAGCGAGCTTGTAATCTGTCATAACTTTTGAGGGCAACGGGAAGAAGCCTTCGGGAAACGTGCGCATAATAAGAAAATAGGCTAAAACACCAAAGGCGTAGATGTCAGCTTTAGCGCTTGTTGCCTGATTAATTTTTTGCTCGGGGGCTAAGAAAGCGTAATTTTGCAAAAACGATTGGTGAAGCGTTTTTAACTTTGTAGAATCCTGGGCTTTTGCTGAATAGGTTTCGGTAAGCGGTATACCCATTTTTTCGGCGACAGCTTTATATGTGCGGCTGAGTACTTGACCTGTTCCCACGATATGCGATAAGGCTACATCCGATAAATATAGGTGAATTTGGCCTTCTTTTTGGCTCACTAAAATATTGCTAAGCTTTAAATTTTCATGCGCAATTTTTTTTCCGTGCAAGTAATCTAGACAGCTGGCAATTTGTGAGAGTAAATATAAAACCTGTGACTCTGTTAAACGTTCTTTATTTAAACTGAGATATTGGCTTAAATTTGTTGTCTCCCCTACTTCATCAACAATGCAATCTGTAACTAGAAAATAGCAGCCGTCAGCAAAACAAATATCGTGCACTTTGACTAAATGTGGATGGTCGAGTGTAGCTAAACTGCTCACATCTTTTTCAAATCGTTGAATAAAATCACGATCTTCGGAGAGCTCTTTAGGCAAAACTTTTAGGGCATACTGTTTTTTGACAAAGCGATGCTCTGCTAAATACACAGAGCCAAGGGAACCCTGACCAATTTGCTTTAAGAGGGTGTAATCACCTATTTGATCTTTATCCATCATTTCCTTAAATCACATTCAATCAAAAAATGCCAAACGATTTTGCAATAAAATAACCGAGCGCGAGTAAAACAACAGCGCCTCCTGCCCATAAAAGGTTGGGAAGCCATTTAACACCGCCGCCCATGCTACCTCTTACTTCCAAGGTTCCAATGCCGTAGGCAAAGTCATGTTTTTGTGAAGGCAATTTAAAAGCTTGCGGATATTCGCGAATAATTTTTTCGATGTCGATTTCCAAATACGTCGCGTACTGCCTGATAAATCCCAAAGCGTAGACAGAAGATAAGAAATCGTCGACCCTTCCGTTTTCGATCGCATCCAAATAAGAAGATCGAATAGAGGTGGCATTTTCCACATCTTTAATCGACACGTTGCGTTCTTTGCGTTTGGCTCTAAAAAACTGGCCGATTTTTATAATTTCTTCAGAAGACATGAAAAACCTCTTTTTTTACTATTCTGTCTTGCTTGCGCAAATTTGTCAATGACACTAAACTGTTGGAATGAATACATACGTTGTCAAAATTGATCTTTCCTTGAGCGCTAAGCTAGAGGCCGACCTGCAAAACCAAGGGTTTTCTCTATCAAAACCATTGCATACCGTTTTTCAAGCCAAGAAAAAAGGCGTCAGTTGTACGCTTTACCTGTCAGGTAAACTCACAGTCCAAGGCAAGGATAAAGGTGAATTTATTGAATTTTACCTCGAGCCTTTAATCGGTGATTTTTCCTACACCCACCCTGCAGCCGCAGTCTCTGCAGATATGCACGCGCATATCGGAATTGACGAAGCTGGCAAAGGCGATTTTTTTGGGCCGCTTGTTATTGCTGGTGTTTACGCAGATGAAGATGGAATAAAAAAGTTAGTTGAGATGGGAGCAGCAGATAGCAAGCGCATTAATGATAGGCTTATCGATAAACTCGCGCCGCAAATCATGAAAGCATTTGATTACTCCATTATTAGATTAAATCCAAAAAAATACAACGAGCTCTACGAAAGTTTTGGCAATCTCAACCGTCTGCTTGCTTGGGGCCACGCTACGGCTATCGAAGAGCTGCACCAAAAAACTGGGTGCAATCAAGCCCTGATCGATCAATTTGCTGCAGAATCCGTTGTCGAAACAGCCCTTCAGCGCAAAAAACTCGACATCACACTCACCCAGCGTCATAAAGGTGAAGAAGATCCTGTCGTTGCAGCCGCCTCCATTTTAGCTCGCCATGGTTTTGTCCATGGTTTAGACAAACTTGGAAAAGAAATCGACTTTGATTTGCCCAAAGGAGCTGGACATCTCGTTATCAAAGCTGGAAGGCGCCTTGTTAATGCTAAAGGCCCGCAAATTTTAGGCGATGTGGCTAAACTCCACTTTAAAACCCGTCAAGAGGTTCTGCAACAAACCCTATGCTGAAGGCGCTTAAACTTACAAATGTCATTCTAGTTGAATCCACAACGATTCCCTTTGCCAAAGGCCTTAACATCATCTCAGGTGAGACAGGAGCTGGCAAAAGTGCGATCATTCATGCCCTTAGCTGCATTGCCGGCGCAAGGGCCGATTGCAGCATTATCCGCAATGGCGCAACAAAAGCCACGATTGAAGCATTTTTTGAAGACGGCACCACCATTAAACGGGAGATTTACCAAGACAAGCCCAGCAAAGCCTGGATAGATAACCACCCCGTTAACATTAGTGAACTCCAAAATCTCAAACACTTTGAGCTTATAGGTCAGGGAGCCTATCACACTCTAAAATCCCCTGCTGAGCAGCTAAAACTTTTAGATCAAATCGGCAAAACCGATCGGCTTAGCTACAGTGAGGCCTATGTCAACGTTCTAGAGCTAGGACCATCACCCAACTTAAATGAGATAGCTGATATCGATGCCTTGCAGTTAAAGCCAGGAGAAGAAGAAGAGCTATTCAAAGAGCTAAATCAATTATCTAATACAAGCGAATTAACAGAACAAACAACAGCTGTGATCACCGGCTTAGATCACATCTCCACAGAACTGGGAAAGCTGGGGCGCATCTCAAGCAATCTCGGTAGCCACGAAGGCATTACTACTGCACTTACTGAGCTGCAAGAAGCTCACTATCACTATAGCCAATACCTAAACCAGCTAGAGTCCAATCCGTCAAGACTTAAAATTGTTGAAGAGCGTTTATCAGCAATTAACGTTGTCAAACGCAAATACGCCTGCGCCTTTGAAGATTTGGAAAAACTTGCAAGCGAGCTAACTGAAAAACACACCCAAATTTGTGAAGCAATAGCCAAGCGGGATGAGCTTGCTCAAAAACTCACTGAGCAAAGACACTCTGCCTCCAAAAATCTAAGCGTGCAGCTAACAAAAATCCTACGTGGACTCGGCATGTCAAAAGCTAGCATCGAGATTGAATGCAGTCAAACAAAGCTCTCTTCTACAGGCCAAGACAGCATTCAATTTGTTCTCTCACCGAATCCAGGCGAGGCTAAAATCCCTTTGCATACACATGCCAGCGGTGGAGAGCTCTCACGCG
This sequence comes from Chlamydiota bacterium, assembly GCA_021772435.1. Taxonomy (GTDB): domain Bacteria; phylum Chlamydiota; class Chlamydiia; order Chlamydiales; family JACKPQ01; genus JACKPP01. The sequence continues at coordinate 46,416 of JAJFLZ010000001.1, forward strand.
TGATGCTAGCACTTAAACTTCTAGGTACAAATGCTATCCCCACATTTATTTTCGACGAAATTGACAGCAATATTGGCGGAGAGACAGCAAGTTGCATAGGTGACAAGCTCAAGCAGCTTGGATTGCGCTCTCAAGTCATCTGCATCACACACTTTCCACAAGTCGCGCGCTTTGCCGACCATCACCTGCAAATCACCAAAAAAGAAAAAAACGGACGCACGATCACCGAAATTAACCAACTATCTGATAACAATCCCGAGCTCCTACGTATGCTAGGCGGACATGCATTTATACCAAAGTAAATCCAAAAAAAGGTTTTTGCCTGTGTCAGCTCTCGTACAAATTTATTTATCTTCGCATCGGCTTTTGTCTATGGACAATGAGCCTTGCTCCAGACAAAAAATTTGAGGAGCTTTCTTACCAAATTCCCAAATTTTGAATTTACTTCGGTATACAAAAAATCACAAATCGTCATAATGAGTACATGCTCAAAAAAACGTTAACACTTGCCGCCTTCCTGATTTCAGCAAGTCTGCCGGCATTCGATCTATGTCTTGCCACGTACTATCCATACGTTGACAACCATCACTATCTCGATTGGGAAAACTACGGCACACTAGTAGCTCCAGCAGACATCGACAAATCCGGCTTTGATGGCAGCACCTTCAAATACGGAGAAGCTGCCAGCAGCTACTTTATCAACGCCTACATCGACGAGCATAATGCCCTCTCTTTTCAACTTGGCTATGGCATGATGAAAATCGACTGGAACGAAAACCCCTTCTTCAACCAAAAGTACTTCCACGATGCGGTCTTTTCCATCGCCTACGTATCCACAGGTCTTGACAAATGGCGCTGGATTTTTAACCTCGGCGCGCACATCGATGCTGAGCATTGGGATCCGATCAACTACGCCTTTTACAATTTTACCATGTGGGGAAGATGTCAGGCTCTCGATTGCCTTGGCATTCACGTTGGCATGGTAGCAACATCTGGAAACGAGCGCACCCAAGCCCTCCCCATTCTTGGTATTGACTGGGACATCGCCTCTAAATGGCGGCTAGCCATCGTCTATCCATGCGAAGGAAGCCTCAACTTTACGCCTTACGAATTTTGGACCATCAGCGCTACCTACCGCGGCTTTGGCGGCTACTACAAATCGTTCCACCGCACAGGATCCAACCAACCCTTGCCAAAAGCCGTCGTCAGCGTCTTCTCCACAGGCTTTGACCTTGGCATGACGCTGCGCAACCATTCAGCAAAACTCGAGCTCTACGGCGGCTACAACGTCGGCGGCTGGATGCTCATCGAGAATCAATTTGGTGACAACAAGCAATACGTCCACTTCGACGGCGCGCCCTACGGCGGCCTCCAAGCCTCCATCGCTTTTTAATCCGATTCGTAATAATCAGAGGAATCTCCGTCAGTAGAACACACAAAATAATGATCTTCTTCAGCCGTACTTTCATCCTTATGCTGTACTGTAAAGTGTTTCTTTTTGGGATCACAAAGCGACTGCGCACGCAGCTTGAATGATACGTGTTGAGAATAATCCAAAGCGTCCGATTTTTCGAACACAAACTCTCTTTGACTATTTCCAGATAAAAAGGGATCTTCTGAACCTGTTTTGTTATGCTGATAGTCAGGATAGCGTGTTGTTCCAAAGGCTCTTTTAGCAATTAAGCGATACCCTGCAAATGTAGATCCTTGAACAATCGGATTTTCTATTTGCCTGTAGTCGCTAGAGTCAGCTAGGGTAACATGCACACGATCACCTGACAGTTGTAATTTCGACGCTGACAAGAAGAACGCAGGTATAACTTTCTTAAATGCATTTTTCTCCGGTGGTGTTGGGCCTCCAAAAGGACAGTTCCAATGTATGCGTTCGAATCGTTTTCCCTTAAAGCTTTCATGAATTTTTGTACCATCGATTCCAAAAGCAATTTTCATACCAAAATTTTGCAACGCTGTTATCGGAGCAGTATTTAGACGATTACCGAGTTCTGTTGCAGTAATAGCCTCAGCAAGCTTTGTATGCGTTCCATAATGTTTATTTACAAGCGCTGCAACACCTCTAAACATCCCTTCCCCAACAAACAAACGCTGTTTGCAGGGCTTGTCAAATTTAAAAATACTAAGATCTAGTTTATCATTAACAAAAAGTAGAATTTTATTTAAATTAATGTTAATTTTATCTTTATGATCAATATTCACTAATTTATTACAGTATTCTACACATTTATTAAGGATAGCTTTAGCAAATGTTAGCTCCCCTGCCGCCAATCTTGCGATTTTAGGCATCTCACCTTGCTGAGCAATATCTTGCACAGTCTTTAATACCGCTAGCAGCTGGGGAATATCATTCTTGGCACTTAACGACAACGGATCAGAATACCCTATATCAGTCCTTAACTGCCATAATAAGTCTGAGAGTAAGCCTTTAGAGTCATTATGTAGCTTGATTATCCTTGAATAGAATCGGCGCGCTTCAATTTCATCACGCATTCTCATGGCTGCTAGCATACCTGCTATATAAGCTTGGACTTGATCATGTCGACTGCCTTGTAATTTAGAACCTAGCTGTGCATAAAGACCTAATTGCTCTGGGCAGCTCTGAATATCCAATCTTAGTTTAGCTATCTGGAGATGTATATCATCATCCAAACTTTTTTGCACCAAACGCATCACATGGATTTTAGAGCTTGTTTTAAGAGCAATAGAGCCGTTGGTGAGCTCTTGGACCTCTGGCTCAACACTGAAATCACAACCGCTTTCAGCCACCTTCTGACGATCTACTAAATTAGCCAGCTTAAATTTAAAATCATTTTGAGCAACTGCCAAAATAGAACCATCTGTTAAATTAAGTAATTTTTCAATATTAAACGCAGAACAGTCAGTTTTAAATTTATTTTGTATAAATTTAATATGTCCAGAATCGCTCTGGCTGCTTGAGTAACCAAAATCATCCTCAGCTTGATAGGCGACGGTGTCAAAACAAACAGCAGCCTTTAAATCAGCGTTTGAAGAATGAGGTACAGCTTTAAAAGGGTTAAATTCTGTGATTTCTATTTTATCTTTTTTCAAGACAAGGAGAGTACTAGCTGATAATGCGCTAATATCTTCAATCTCATCACATAAAACTTTTTCCTTTAAATCAGGTATCGTCCACAAATACAGCATTTTATCCTTAAGTCCAACTAAGTTGTCTTTCATAATTTGAAAGAAAAAACTTTTTTCAAATGTATAAGCAATAGATGCATCTGTAACATTAACAACGCAAGGTTTTTGACCTTTTCTTACAACAAGCACAAGATCATCATTAATGGGCTTCAAGCTAGTAATTTCAGCCTTTTCGTTAAATCCATTTGTGCTGCCAAAGAAGCAATCTGCCTTCCCGTCTTTAAAGCTTAACAATTCTCCTTCAACCGTGCCGATTAAAATAGAGTCATTCATTTCAGCAAAACAAGTGATTTTAGCCGTCGTTAAGGGATAAGGCTTTGCACCATCCTCAATCGATTTCCAGATAAATAGTGTGTTTTCAAACGAATACAAAATACGGCTATGATTGCAACAAAGCCATTTTTTTACATTTTCAGGAATCTCGAATTCACATACTTTGTCAAATTCTCCAGACCTTGAAAAATAAGGAGAAAATTTTAGAGTCGAACCATCAATACGTTCCAAATGAAAGAGCGCATTTTGAGCAATTCTTTTAACTCGTTGGTTTAAGTCCAAATGTGATTGCTCTTTTGGAGTAAAAGACGGCAATTCTAAAGTATATTTATTACCAGATAAATCTTCTGCACCTGCAGTTTCTTTTCCATTAACCGTATGTGTATACAATTGATATGGGGCATCACCAACTAATCCGTATCCTGCAGGTATCTTTTGTATGACCATCTCTTAGAATCCTCTTTGTAATTAATCATGCAAAGATTAGTGGCATACAACATTTTTTACAAGAGTTATTGCCAAAACAGCATCATAAGAACGAGGAGGCCTATGGATTTTGCGATAAAGTGGGTAGTGAATCGTTTGTACAAACCACATGATGCCCACCATCACCCAGGTTGCTGCCGTTTTTTTAGGCTCTTTGAGTGGTTTACTTTTGAACGGCCGATGATTTAGTCGAGCTTGAAAGAGGATTTGAGGATGTAAATTATATAAGTATTTCAAATTAGACTAGATGCTGCTCTTAGGCTATGAACTAGATTCAAGGTCAAATTCTTGTTCAATTTCCTCTAAAGTTGGCAGGTTACCTTTTAAATCATCTGGTAAAGTTTCAAATATCTTTGTCTCATAACTTGAAACCCCTATGGGAGCTTGGCAGAATCGCAAAGCATAATCGACCGTCATCTTCTTCTTGCCTTTGCACAATATCATGCCAATTGTCGGTCTGTCATCTTCATGCTTGAGATGTTCGTCAATGGCTGCAAGATAAAAATTCATTTTTCCAGCGTATTCTGGCTTAAATTCTCCTGCTTTCAATTCAATTACACAAAAACAACGCAATTTATAATGATAAAACAATAGATCAATGAAATAATCGCTCCCATCAATGTGTATTGGGAACTGACGTCCAACAAACGCAAAACCTGTTCCTAACTCAACTAAAAATTGCTGTATATGGTCAACTAATCCCTGTTCTAAATCACGCTCTTTTATATGATCTGTCATGGTTAAAAAATCAAAGGAATAAGGATCTTTGAGTGCCTGCTGTGCCAAATCCGATTGCGGAGAAGGCAACGTAAAATGGAAATTTGTTAATGCTGAACCATTGCGAATATACAAACTAGACTCAATTTGCATTAATAAGATTGATCGACTCCATCCGTGAATAATCGTTTTCTTTGCATACCATAGCCTTTCCTCGTTGCTCTCTAGCTTTTGAAGCAATACGATGTTATGCCCCCAGGGAATGCGAAATAATACCTTCCGCTCGCTATCATCTAATTTGCGCACAGCCTGTGCGCAAATTTCATACGCCTCATAAAAAGTCTTCATTCTGCGCAGATTAGCATCAGAAAACCCCTTCATTTTTGGGAAACTAACTTTTAAGTCACAACTCAATTTTTTGATTACTTTTGCTCCCCAACCTTCTAAAGCGCACCGCTGTGAGATTTGCCTGCCTATTTCCCAATACAGCTTGATCATTTCTTCATTGACCGAAAGAGCAGCTTTAACTTGAGCTTTACAGATCTCATCTTTAATTTTAGCAAGCAAAACTGGGTAGCTATGCTCAATAGACGCTGTCAAGGTGGCAGAATCATTCACAAAAATCCCCTACGTTGAATTTACAGAGAACATATCAAAGGATTTATAGAATCTAAAGAAAAAATTTAGCTTAAAGTCAGCTGCTACAGATAAAACAGCATGAGAAGGACAAGCACGCCTCTGGTCGTCCATAGAATCGTGCGGACCCAGTTGGTGGTAAGCAAATTGTGGTGGATCTTTTTGGAAAAGCGGATGGAAAGCATCTGATGCTGCTGGACTTGGAAAAGACAGGTAGAGATCCAGATCAGCACAAGTAGGACAAAATTGACTGTAGCAAATTTGGTTAAAAGGGCCGATGGCGAGAGGCCAATTAAAAAGAGAGCGGTTACCACTTCCACGATCATAACAGGGCCCATTAGCCAAGCTGCTCTCCGTAAGTGGCACCGCTCATAACTGACAAAACCATCATGGATTTTGCGATAAAGTGGGTAGTGAATCGTTTGTACAAACCACATGATGCCCACCATCATCCAGGTTGCTGCCGTATGCACAAGTAATGATATCGCAAATTTATCCATTTTATTTCACGATTTGGAAGCTGTTTACAAAATAATTATAGTTACTCTCGACGTAGTTTTGGACTTCGCATTCCATCGCAAGAAGGTACAGCTGGTTTTTCGCCATCACAGCTCGGCCTTTAAAATAAACGCCATCACTGCTTTTGATGAAAAAATCTAAACCTTTGTAGCCTTGAACCTCAACGAGATCTGCAAAAATCAACTGGTTACCCGCATTTTGATGCAAAATACCGTTTAGGAATGTTTCAAGGCTGAGCTCAGCATATGAATCGTCGACAAAGTCGGGATATTGCGCAACTAGCACCATGTAAACTTCACGTTGGTTATTCGCTGCAACGTAAACATCGTACTTCATGTCAAATTGCTCATCTTGCGATGATAGCGTCTGTTGCAGGTGCTCTGGACGCTCAGGAAACGCCACACGGTAGTTATTTGCCACAGCGTAAAACTGCTGCCATTCTGTATTTTTTGATGTTGTCTGGCTTGCTGCCTTGTATGGCACTCTGGCGACATTTTCTGCCCACGCTGTCGTGCCAAACAATATACATGCTGCAAAGCATGCCTTAGCTATTGTTTTCATTAACATTATTTTCCCCCTATATATGATAAATCTAAATCTTAAACTGCGCCGCCGGTAAACAGGCTAATCACCCAACCGAGCACAAAAAGCACTACCATCCAAAGAATAAGTGCTAGCACGACATTTAAAAGAGCCATCCAAGCTGAAAAACCCTGGACCTCCCCTAATGCGTGCAAAAAAATCACGAGCATCCAAATTGCCACTACAACCTGTAAAATTAGAGCAGCTTGCAATATCGCTCCGTGCACGCCGGAGTACAGCATGCTTGGAAAGTTGTGCAAAAAGACATGGGCTCCAAACGAGACAAACAGAAGAACCCACAAAGCGATATTGACGACATTTGGTACGCTGGACCATGCAAAGGCAGCGCGGATATTTTTAAACGATCCCGTTCCTTTTAATAGCTTGCCAGTCAGCATCAGTAAAAAGCTGTTCAAACAAAATCCGATAAATCCAATCGGAATAGCAAGCAACGCACAGATACCTAGAATCAGCCAAAAATTGACTGATGCGCCCCAGGACAATTTTTGGGCGACGTAAAACATAGATGGCAATGAATAAACGAGTGATAGCCAAACTAAGCGAAAATTGGGATTAGCTTTAACAATGGCGCGAATGGTTTCACGTGGACTGGTCCACATCTTAAACCAAGGGTTAAATCCTAGCTTCTCTTTCATACAATCCTCAAATTAGTAGGCAATAATTGCCAAACACAAATTAACGTAATTAATAGGCTAAAGCCTTATTTTTAATTTATACCTATACTATTAATTAATCAATAATAAAATTAAGTTTTTTTATTACTAACCTGAGTTCCGGGTTTTGATTGTTTAGATTCAGAGCAGATTAGGTTACTAGGTAATTGTTGCCGAGTAATTAAAAGAAAGAGCTAATAACCATGACAATTAAAACCGTGTAGACAGGCGTTTTAACAGGTTTGAAACCAGTGGTTTTATACAGCAGGTTAACGATGCACAAAGTCAAAAAAGCCGGATAGCAAACGTAAAGGATGGGCGAGAGCAGGGCCACAATCCCTGAAAATTTCAGCATCGACACAAGCCCTGTGACCAGCAAAACGATGATCAGGCACGGAATGTATTTGAGTTTTTCTTTAAATACGTGGCGCTCTAAAAACTCTGCTGAAACAGTCGATAGACCAATCGCTGTTGTTAAGCACGCCATGCCAACTGCCATGGATACGACAAACCCGGCAAGTGGTCCTAAAACAACGGATCCAATCTTTGCAAGAAGTTGATCTCCAGCCACGTTAGCTAGCAAGTGGCTATGCGAAGCTGCAATCCACGCAAATCCCATGTACACAAGTCCTAGCAAAACCGCAGCAATGCAGCTTGCATAAAGAGAGGTGGATAAAATCTTACCTCCCCTTCCTGCTTTGTCTAGCCTACTCTTAAGCGTTTCACACACAATGGATGAGAAGAAAAACGCGGCTAGAAGATCCATCATGTTATAGCCTTCTTTGAGGCCATACAAAAAATCCTTACCATTGAGCGGAGAAAAATCAATTGCATGAGGCGAAAAGAAAATACCTTTGATCAGGATAAAACCCAAAAACACTAACAATAAAGGTGTTAAAACAAGACCCAGAAGATCAATCACTCGGCTCTCTTTCCAACAACACAAAAAGACCACAACTATTGAAACAATCGTAAAAGGGACCAAGGTCAAGCCTGATACATATAAGGAGACAGTAGAAAATGTGAGCGTCACAAGGCGCGGGATTCCGCCAAAGGGCCCGATGAGCCCTATAATAAGGAGAAGCAGCAAAAAGCCAGAGCGTTTGCCTACACGATCAAAAAAGACAGTGTAGTCCCCTTCGTACAAGGTCATTGCTATTAGCCCTGTTAGCGGGATGAGAACAGCAGTGAGCAATAAGCCAATGAGAGCACTGAGAAGATCAGAACCCATTGTGCGCCCAACAATTAATGGAAAGACGACGTTGCCCGCTCCAAAAAACATGGAGAACATTGCAAAGCCGCTCGAAATCGAGATGCTTCTAAATTTTCCTAACATAAAAGCTGATTATAGATATCTGCGCTAATTTTTTTCCAGTGCTTCTTGCAAACTTGGCGTCTCAAACGCAAATCCCGACTGCAAAAGCTTTTCTGGTATCGCCCTTTGGCCTGCAAGCAATAAGCTATCTGCCATCTCACCAAAAAGAAGTTTCGCTACCCAAGCTGGCATGGGCGGCCCTACCCATCTGTTTACGTGTTTTGCTAAGGCCTCTGTAAAAAATTTATTCATGACCGGCTCCGGGGCTGTAAAATTAATCGGGCCAGAAAGATCGCTTTTTAGCACGTGCTCCATCGCCCTTGCCAAATCGTGGGCGCCAATCCAGCTGATAAACTGCTTACCAGAACCAATCCGTCCTCCGAGTCCGACCTTAAACGCAGGCAGCATCTTTTTCAATGCGCCTCCATTTTTGGCTAGCACCATACCAAATCGCGTATGGCAGATCCTGGTACCTGGCAAGTTGCTTGATACCGCTTCCCAATCTTGGCAGACATCGGCTAAAAAACCCGACCCTCTAGAGCTGCTCTCTGTAAGAATTTCATCTCCCCTATCTCCATAATAGCCTACTGCCGATGCTGAAATAAATACTTTTGGCACCAGATCATTTTCGATTAAATGTTTAATTAGTTGCCTAGTTCCCAAAACGCGGCTGTCATAAATCGCTTTTTTGTGCTCTGCGCTCCATCTTTTTCCGGCGATATTTTCGCCTGCTAAATGGATAAGCGCATCCATTTTTTCTGTTGGCATCACATGGCGATCAAGCGGCAACACTTCATGCCCACACCTATTTAGGTATGCCATCAAATGCATTCCAACAAATCCAGTTGCTCCAGTTAAATATATTTTCATAAATTAATTTTGTTTAATTCGTATCCATGCCTTGCCATTAATTCGCTCATTTCAGAACGAATCGCCTCAAGATTTTGCACTGTGAAATGATCGATATGTTTTAAAAATTGATTTTGGATAGCAGGAAATTTTCCAACGGCTCGTGAGATGTCTTCAATATCAAATCGATATCCAGTTTCACTCAGTATAGTCTTCAAATATTTTTTTGGATTCATACAAAGATCTTCGTATCGCACAGTGACAACATTATCTACTGAATCCCAATATTCCATATACCGTTTCCATGCTTGGATATAATTAGTCAGGTTTTTTTCAGGGATTTTTTGCTCAATTGGCTCACCGGGGTGACGGTATTTTTGGTCCCATAAATATAGTGAATAAAAGCTATCAATTGGGTGTCTAATGATGCGGATCGCTTTTTTAAACGGCAACCCATCAAAATAAGAGCGAAACATGCTCGGAAAATGTGTTTTAATCAAGACAGCTTCATCTTTCTCAGGGTAGCGACATACCCCTTTGTAACCGCCCTTGCAGCAATAGCCTCCCCAAGGGAAGACTTTCTCAAGATGTGGAGGATCTGGGTCGTCATAGACTGAGCTAGTTGCAACGTGCGTTGCTTCCTCAATTAAGTAGCGTATCCAATGATTCCCAGATCGTGGAAATGTTGCCAAATAAATACGGCACGGCCAGTTTTCAATTTTTTTAGCATCTTCCTTCGTCCCACAATAATCAGCGCCTGGCAAAATTTGATTTTTATGTACATCTTTAATAAGGGCATCTAGATCGAAACTTTGAGCGAAAGCAACACTTATTAACGTAAAACAAAAGCAAAGTAACAGCCTCATGCTTCCTCCTAGACTGTAATAATATGACAGGAAATAATTTTTGTAAAAAAAAGGCACAGTCGCCAAACTGTGCCCAAAAATAATCGAATCGAAAAATCGTTTAGATTACTTTTTGCCTCCACAGCATAAAGTTTTGCATTTGCTCAAAAAGCGCAAGCTCCACAGTCCAGATAGACCAATCACTGCATAAATAACTCTTGAGAACCAGCCTGTTTGACCATCGAATAACCATGCAACTAGATCAAATTGGAAAAAACCCCAAAGACCCCAGTTTAACGCACCGACGATAACCAAAATTAAGGCGATCATACTGATTGCTTTCATTAATGAACCTCCATAAGAATTTAGCTCATAATCAACTCATAAGAAATAATTTCAATTTTGTCAAAAACTTTTCGCCGTGCTATAGTGTATAGGTTATGGAAAAAGACGATATTCAGAAACTGGGCAAGCTTGCTAAAATTGATTTATCCGACGATGAGCAAGACCTTTTGCTTGCTAATTTGCAAAAAGTTTTGCTTTACATGGAAGATCTAAATGCAATCGATACAGACGATGTTGTTCCTTGCGATTTTATTTTAGAGCATGCGCAAAATGCAATGGCTGAAGACACCGTTTCTAAAACGTTAACTACAAAAGAATTTTTGGATAATAGCCCCTCTCACACAGGTGGCATGATCCGCGTACCCCCAGTGATTCAATTCTAATGCACAATAAAACAGCACACGAGATTCACGATGATTTTATAAGTGGTAAACTATCTGCCACTGAAATAGCTAATAGCTTTTTAAAGCGTATTGAAAAATTAGACACGCTGACGCAAAGTTTTGTCTCGGTTTTAAAAACAGAGGTGCTCGAGCAAGCAAAAAAACTAGACGAGAAGAAAGCGTCCGGCAAGCCGCTTGGCAAACTAGCAGGCGTACCTATTGCTATTAAAGACAACATTCATATCGCTGGCCAAAAAACTGCATGCTCCTCCAAATTCTTGGAAAATTACACAGCACCTTTCGATGCTACAGTGACGCGCTTGATCAAAGAGGCTGATGGTCTCATTATCGGTAAGACAAACCTCGACGAATTTGCTATGGGCTCATCCACCGATAACTCGGCAATTCAACCCACGCATAATCCATGGAATCTAAAATGTGTTCCCGGCGGCTCATCAGGCGGCTCATCTGCAGCTGTTGCAGCAAGGCTTTGTCCCATCGCGCTTGGATCAGACACAGGCGGATCCGTGCGCCAGCCTGCATCGTTCACAGGCACAGTTGGATTTAAGCCTACCTATGGACGCAACTCTAGATACGGACTCGTTGCGTTCGGTTCATCCTTTGATCAAGTTGGCCCGATCACAAACTCTGTGCAAGATGCCGCATTGATGCACGAAGTTTTAGGCGTGCCCTGCGCCTACGATGCAACCAGCATTCAAAAAGCTGGCGATACCATCCAATTCCAGGAACTCAAGGGCAAAAAAATTGGCGTACCTAGAACGTTTGTGAACATGGCAAAACCCGCTATTTTAGACGCCTTTGAAAAAAGCCTGCAAACATTTAAAAATTTAGGCGCAGAGATTATTGACATCGAACTACCCGTTTTGCGCTTCGGCGTTCCCACCTACTACATCTTATCTACTGCTGAGGCTTCAACTAACCTGGCTAGATTTGATGGCATCCGCTACGGAATGCGCTCACAATCTGCTGTAACACTAGATGAAATTTACACAAAATCACGCAGTGAAGGCTTTGGATCAGAAGTTAAGCAGCGCATCTTACTTGGAACCTATGTGCTCTCATCTGGTTTTTGTGATGCCTACTACAAAAAAGCGCAAAAAGTACGTACCTGTTTTATTCAAGGCTTTAGAGAAACATTTGCTAACTGCGACCTAGTTGTAACACCCACATCCCCATCCGTTGCTTTTGAACACGGATCAATCCACGATCCGCTCGAGATGTACTTGCACGACATCTACACCATTCCTGCCAATCTAGCTGGTCTTCCAGCCATCAGTATTCCGGCTGGATTTAGCACAGATAAGCTACCTATCGGCATTCAACTCATCGCACCGCAACTGGGAGAAAACGATCTCTTTTCTGCAGCCTATGCCTTTGAGCAAGCAACCGATTATATCAAAATCCCCTCTCCTTTTGATAAGGAGGTCTCATGACAAATTTCGAAGACTGGCAGCCGGTCATTGGCCTCGAGATCCACACCCAGCTCAACACCAAAACCAAACTCTTCTCGCGTGCTCCAAACCATTTTGGCGATGAGCCCAATACAAACATCGGTATTCCCGACACAGGCCAACCAGGATCTCTTCCTGTTTTAAATAAAGAAGCTGTCAAAAAAGCTGTCATGTTTGGTTGTGCTATCGGAGCTAAAATATCTCTTACTAGCCGTTTTGATCGAAAATCCTACTTCTACCCGGATAACCCGCGCAACTTTCAAATCACGCAATTCGAGCGCCCTATTATCAAAGGCGGCGCTGTCATTGCAGACATCGATGGCAAAACCAAAACATTTGAAATTGAGCAGGCCCACATCGAAGATGACACAGGGATGCTCAAGCACTTCTCTTCCTTTGCAGGAGTTGACTATAACCGCGCTGGAACGCCCCTTATCGAAATAGTTTCCACACCATGCATGCACTCGCCTAAAGAAGCAAGTGGCTATGCCATTGCCGTTAAAGCTATCTTAGAATACCTCGGCATATCAGACTGTAATATGGAAGAGGGTGGCCTGCGCATGGACGTCAACGTCTCAGTCCGCCCTAAAAACACATCTGAATTGCGCCCTAAAATCGAAATTAAAAACCTAAACAGTTTTACCTTCGTCGAATGGGCGATTGAAGCTGAAATCCGTCGCCAAATTCACGCCTACACAGCCAAACCGATCGGTGATTTTGCAGAGATCGTCAATCCTGGAACCTACCGCTTTGATCCCGTTACCAAAACGACAATTCCGATGCGCATAAAAGAGACAGCCGCTGACTACCGCTACTTCCCTGAGCCCGATCTGCCGCCCATCGTCCTCACACAAAATTACATCGAAAACATCCGTGAAAACCTGCCCGAACTTCCCCACGAGCGCTACAAGCGCTACATTGAAAAACTCGATCTGACACCTTACTCCGCCTCGGTGCTGATCAGCGACAAGCACCTGTCCGACCACTTCGAAGCAGGCCTATCCATCACATCCAATGCCAAAGCTCTTTGCAACTGGATCACCGTCGAATTCCTCGGCAGAGCAAAAGAACAAAACAAAGCCTTATCTGATCTTGGCGTCTCTCCCGAATATATTGCAGAGCTCGTAGCCCTCATCGACAACGGCACGATCACGGGCAAAATCGCCAAACTCGTAGCCGATGACATGATCAAAGACCCAAGTCAGCATCCCAAAGACATCATTGACGCCAATCCCGACTACAAACCCATGTCTGATACAGGCGAGCTTGAAAAAATCATCGATGACATCATCGCTACCAATCCAGATGGCGTTCAGCATTACAAAGATCGACCAGACAGAGCGCTAAAATTCTTCATGGGCCAGATCATGAAAGAGACCAAAGGTAAGGCTGACCCCTCTATCGCCCAGGACATCCTACTCAAAAAATTGGCTTAATTTTTATAATTTGAATTCCAAATTATATATCATGAGTCTTCAGAAGACTTAGGTTATATATAGACGATTGAAAATCAGATTAATAACCTGAACTCTTTCGTTTATATCATTCATCTTCAGGCATCTTAGCCGCCATCTTGCACCCTTTTTTGTGCTCATCTATAGCGCCTTGGCTATAGAATCGCAAAAAATGGCACAATCTGTCACCTAATCTGCCTGAATCTAAACAATCAAAACGAAAGAGTTCAGGTTAATAGACATTTTTAATGCGACCAGCATTAAGATGTGCAACTATCTTTGCTAGCACTTCCTCATCCCTTCCCTGAAACCAATCGATAGGCGTTTCATCACTGCCATTCAAGCAAACATATTGCTCTTCTTTTTGAGTCCCACCCTTCGAACGATTTTGTATTTTTGACATATAGCCATCAAGAAGCCCAGACCTTTTAATTTCATCGTCAGTTATAGTTGGATTATTAGTAACCACTTGTCTTTCAACCAAATCTAGACTAGGATCCTTTAATGTACTTTGTTCTTTATCTGTTTTCTGTTTTTTTACATGAGTTAAATCATAAACAACTGACGTTATACATCTCACGCATACTGGCACGACAGTAATTGTCGAAAAAATATCAGCAATAGTAGCAAAAAAAACAGCGTATTTTGGCATCTTTTTACTGCTGACATAATCTCTAAATAAAAACACACAATCTCTTAATTCCATATAAAAAACCTCTCTTAATTAATTAAATATTATATCAAATAATTAATTTAAATTAAAGTAATATTTAATATACGATTTAGTTTTACTTATTAAACTCTAGAGCAAATTGTCATAAACAACTTACAAGCAACAAATTAGATAATTAAGAACACTCTTCATGATTTTTAGTATCAATCCTATGCTGTCTCAAAAAGACTTACTCAAATAGCTGGCTTAGAGGCGCTTGCAAAAAAGTCTCTAACGAAAAGCCGTGATTATTTCCGACGATGAGGAGTTTTTTAGGATTAAAAGCTTTTTTAAAGGCACCTAATCCAGATACTGATCCTAGATTAGTGCCACTTTTAACCTCGATCGCGATGAGATCCTCCCCCTTTTTCAAAACGAAATCGACTTCATAGTTGCCTTCACGCCAATAGAAGAGTTCAATTTGAGTTCCACGAATGCTGTTTAAGAGATAGGCGCCGACTGCTGACTCGGTAAGCCTTCCCCAGTATTCTTTGTCTGCTTTTGCCTCATGGAATGCTTTGCCACTTTGAGCATTAAGCAAGGCTGTATTGAACACTTGCAACTTAGGGCTAGATCCGCGAGCTCGCGCTTTTTGGTTTGCATATTTTGGAATGCCACAAAGCACACCAGCACCTTCAAGCAAATCCAGATAATGCGCTAGTGTTGTTGTATTACCAGCATCAGATAATTGACCCATCATTTTTTGATACGAGAGAATTTGCCCCGAATAACTACAACCGAGCTGGAATAAACGTCTTAAAAGGGCTGGTTTATTGACCTGCGTCATCAGCAAAATATCACGAGAGATTGTCGTTTCGATCAAGGCATCGTTGATGTAGTTTTGCCAGCGCGTTATATCATCTCTATTTGCAAGTTCGGCCGGTCCTGGATATCCACCAAAATAGAGGTACTGATCAAGATCAAAGCCAAAGCTATTCTGCATCTCTTCAAAGGACCAATGCGTCACTGGAATAATTTCAAAACGACCGGTTAAACTCTCTGACAGCCCTTTTTGCATTAGCCATGGAGACGATCCTAATAAAACAACCTTAAATTGACACTTTTGTCTTGTGTCCTCATCCCAGAGCTTTTTAACAAGCGACGACCAATTAGGAATTTTCTGCACTTCGTCAATAAAAAATAAGCCACCATTTTTGAGCATATGCCTGGCATGATTCCATTCCGTTTCAAGCCAAGCCAAATCTTCGAGCGTTGCAGTATCTGCTGTGACATAGTGCGTTAACACATCTAAATCTTTTTCTGCCTGATAGGCAAGCGTTGTTTTCCCGACTTGTCTAGGGCCCAGCAGGACTTGAATGAACTTACGAGGCTCTTGCAACCTATCTATAAATATCTTATATACAGCTCTTTGCATAATACACCACCCTTTACTCATTCTATTGAGTTATTTTACTCAATGCACTGAGTAAAATCAAGGGCTATCTTGGACTGATCCAAAAGACGGTGTTTTCAAAAATAAAGGAGCTGTAGGGCTCAAAAGCAGGGTCGATATTAAAAAGTCCGCTTATGCTAAAGCCGCCGTGGTAGTTGGAGACTCTGCAATTCGAGTTAAAGGGCAGAAGCTGGATAACAGGCAAGAGGTTTTCCAGCTGAGATAGTGCAACTTGCCCTTGAAAGATCGTTAGAAAGTTTTGCCCAATTTTATAGTAAATATTGAAGTTTGGCCCCCCAAATGAACCATTGCGGTAGTAGGTTAGGTAGGTTTCTGTTGCAGTGTCAACTAAAAATGGCCCAGGCGTAAAGATCTGGCCATTGAGCGGGCTGTTTAGCTGGTTTTGACTCGGCCTAACTGTATATAACCTGAGCTCGCCACCAGATGTAATTGTAGCGCTTGCCTCTATGTTCATTTGCGAGGCTCCAAAATTTGGAATGTCTGGAAAGGCCTGGTCACAAACTAGATCTAGATTGTTACCAGCTGTGACGCTAGCTGCGGATAGAATGGACAAATTGTCGTTTGCAATGATTTGTGCATTTCCTGCAACCGCTATTGAAGCGCCACTTTGAATGGTGATATCACTTTCTGCACGGATAAGTAGCTGTCCGTTATCGGTGATATCAATGGTTGACATATCGATTAATACACCGTCGTTATTGGCAAGGGCAATGCCGCGCAGTAGGTGGGCAGCTCCCCTTCCAGAGATTATTGTCGGTGCATTTTCAATAAGCACGCCAAAGCTTTGTGTTCCCTGCAGTGGTCCTGTACCCGACATCGCAATTTGGCCTGTTCCAGATTGTGTAATAAGCGCGGAATTTGAAATCTGAATGCCATGGCTATCTTGTGTAAGGCCACCTGCTACTCCAGTGAGGTGAATAGAGCCTGCTCCACTTGAGGTGATTGCAGCTCCCATAGACTCTATAACAACGCCTGAGTTATCAGTTGTTCCTTGTCCTCCCGTCCCGATAAATGTGACGCTTCCATCTGTTGTATTAATTCCCCCATTTGTAAGCCTAACTCCATGGCAACCAGAGCCGCTATTACCACCTGTTCCTGTGACTCGAATAGAGCCGGAATCTGAGAGAATGGTGTTTGCATTCGTGGCATTGAAATCAACGCCAATGTTGTCATCTCCATCCGATGCAATACCTGTGATTGTAATGGGACCACTGGTGGTACTGATTGCCGGGTCCATAGTTGAAATAACTCTAACTCCTGATGAGTCCCCAGTTGCCTCCCCATTGAATGTCATTGCGCCGCTAGTTGTTGCCACTTGTCCAAATAAGCGGATCCCTTCGCTACCGCCTGTGCCAGGTCCACCTATACCTGTGATGTCTATATTTCCAGAGTTTGTTCTAGTTATTGAATCCGCACCAGTCTCAAAACCAAGTTTAAGCCCGCCACTGCCAGCGCCTCCAGTTGCTGTGAATTGAATGTTGCCAGCGCCAGTAATATCCATTGTTCCTAGGTGAAAAATTCCTGTGCAAACGCCTGCTGCACTGAGTGTTTTTGCGCTCCCTATAATATCACCATCTATATTGCTAATAACACAGGCTGTATTGAGTGCAATACCACGGCAGATTCCCCCTTGATCAAAAGGATTTTCTCCAGTAAGCAAAATATTTCCATTTTCGTTTGCTATTGTCCCTGACAGGTTAAGGCCTAGATTAAATGTTGTGCCGGCTCCACCAAAACCAGTTAAGCTGATCAAGCCATTTGTGCTTGTAATATCTCCTGACCCTGTAATCCCGTTGTTTGAGCTCCCAGTTGTAAACTCACTTGCCCTGCCGATCATCGACACGTCTCCATCGGTATTTGTAATCGTGCCGCCAAAGACTATACCATTACAGAAACTTACCCCAACCCCGCCAAACCCTTGTATGAAAACATCTCCTGAGATTGAGGTGATGGTTCCATTCACATCACAACCTGCGTGTAAAGAGCTACCAAAAGCAGTCGTAGAGCCTTGTCCATTGAGTGTGATATCTCCAGATGTTGATGTAATTACCGAGGTGCTTGTAAAGTTAAGCCCATCATCCTCACCGGTTCCTGTCACATTGATTGCACCAGAGGTCGATTCAATTATTCCTGAAATATTTCCACCATCAAAATTACCCACTCCAACGCAATTAATTTGCCCAGAGTTAGATCGGATAACAGATCCGTCCAAAAATTGAAGTGCCCCACTTGATGACCTTGCATTTATGCTGATATTACCGCTACCAGAGGCGATAATGGACCCTGCAGCGCCAGTTCTAACTCCGAAGCGCGTGCCTGTTGTTCCTCCTCTTCCATTTAGTAAAATATCGGCATCACTTGTCTCCAAAGCCCCATTGATCTGAATGCCAACAAAACTCCCTGTCGTTGCAGGCTCTTGCTGGTTGGCATTAAACACAACAGGGCCACTTGGAGATGAAAGCGTAAATGTTGATGAAAGCGTGATGTTAGACTCTGTTGTAATCGCAAATGTGCCCTGACCTGTATTGGTGATATCTCTGCCAAGCGTTACGTTTCCAGCAGCATTGATCGTCAAATTAGCATCATTGCCACCCCACGTAAATGGCTCTCCAATCGGATCTGTATTTCCAACTGTCACAGCTCCTGGATTTGCGCTCACCCCCGCAAAAGCAGTATTAATTGTGACATCGCCCATGCTAAGCTCATCAATCAATGTGCCAGCGCTGCCTACTGTGCCAATTGGAATCGTGCCTGTGTCAGCTCCTGGCACCCATACGCCTCCTACAAAACTTCCGCCAGAACTTACAGCTCCCCCGTCTATTGTAATATTAGACTCAGGATCAATCAAAAGCTCACCAACTTTGCCAAGTGGCGCTCGCCTATCTGATTTGCCGCGATAAGTGATTTTTTCTTTGCCAGAAGCTTCGATAAAACCGCCATTACCCCCATGCGGACCACCGCGCGCGCTACTTGTCCCACAAGCAATTGTCTCTCCATCAGACCAATAAATAATACGTCCCCCATCCCCACAATCTAGCGCATCAGCTATCACCTTTGCGCCCTTGTAAATATGTGTCTGTTTAGCGTTGTAAATGGCTGGATTTTGCCCTTGCTGGTCGCCTCCAATTAAAATCTCTCCAGCGCCCATTGGCACACAAGCATCGATATAAGCGTTGTCTTTAATGGATATAAAGTCGCCTAAAATGTGAATTGTATCTCCCTTAGCCTTTCCATCCACTTCCACTTTTTGAGCAACGAGCAAAACGCGTCCACCCTCATGTTTTAGCGCTGTCGCCTCAATCATACCCTCGTGCTGAATTGAGCTACCAAGATTTTCCCGAATGGATAAAGGTTTATCAGAAAGAAAAGCTTCTTTTTCAACATCCATAGTCGAGGCGATAAATGCAGCGCACACAACTTTTGCATCTTTACCGATGTAAATGCCAGCCGGATTAATCAAGTACACTTGGCCGTTAGATTCCAGCTTACCATCAATGCGGCTGAGTTTATGCCCTGCCACGCGATTTAACACTTTAGACTTGGCATCTTGCTGTAAAAAGTAAACGCGCTCGCCTTTACTAATCGAAAAATCATCCCAGTGAATGATAGCCGACTTGCCAGATGTAATTTTTATATCCGACCCTTTTTGACTCAGCACTGCAGTGCCATGCACGGCATTAAATCCGGCAGGGGCAGCAGCTAAAGATCCCATCACTAAAGTCAGAGCAACAGTTTTTTTCATTTACTTTCCGTATATACAAAAGTAAACTTTAATAGGCGAATTTTAGATGCATTAGCTCTGGTACAAACTTTATATCGGGTGTGCCAGTTGTAGAGGCATACCAGATCCGTGCCACCTATCCAGTTATGCTTTTCTATCAGCAACAGTTTTTTGGAAAATAGAATTTACCTCTCCGCCTTAACTTTAGCAAATAATCTCGAAATCATAAGTAATAGAAGATATATTTGGCTCAAGTTTTTTAAACTCCTGAGTTATTGCTCTAGCTACTGCAGGATATTGCGCAAAATGCCCTCTATATCTATGCATTTGAATTTCAGAAAGTTATCTCTGGTGGAAGATGTTCTAATGCTTCCTGCGTAGGTGCATCTTCCGCTATCACTCGCTGTAGTATTTCTTGAAACTCTTCATTTTTCGTATTTGCGAGCGCTTCTAGATCAAGCCTCTGGTTTTTGCCGACTTCGTTACTACCCAGACCCAGCTTGGTAAGGGTTGTATTTTCTTTCAGCGCTTCTCCTAGCACCTTTGCTCCCTCATCGCCGATTGTGTTGTTCCACAACACAAGCTCGGTAAGGGTTGTGTTTTCTTTCAAAGCCTCTGATAGCGCACTTGCTCCCTCATCGCTGATTTTGTTTTCAGACAGATTCAGCATGGTAAGGGTTGTGTTTTCTTTCAGAGCCTCTGATATTGCCTTTATTCCCTCATTGCCAATTTTGTTTTCATATAGATGCAGCATGGTAAGGGTTGTGTTTTCTTTCAGAGCCTCTGATATTGCCTTTATTCCCTCATCGCCGATTTCGTTAACAGAGAGATCCAGCTTCGTAAGAGTTTCATTTACTTTCAGCGCTTCTGCTAGCGCCTTTGCTCCCTCATCGCCGATTTCGTTATCAGACAGCTCCAGCGTGGTAAGGGTTTTGTTTTCTTTCAAAGCCTCTGATAGCGCACTTGCTCCCTCATCGTCGATTTTGTTTTCAGACAGATCCAGCGTAGTAAGGGTTTTGTTTGTTTTCAGCGCCTCACCTAGCGCCTTTGTTCCCTCATCGCCGATTTCGTTAACAGAGAGATCCAGTTTCGTAAGGGTTTCGTTTGCTTTCAGCGCTGCGGCTAGCGTCTTTACTCCCTCATCGCCGATTTGGTTATATAACAGACGCAGCGTGGTAAGGGTTGTATTTTCTTTCAACGCTTCTGCTAGCGCCCTTGCTCCTTTATCGCCGATTTTGTCACCAGATAGACCCAGCACAATTAAGGTAGGGTCATTGAGATAAACTCTTGCTAGATCGTTTGTGAAACGTTCTGAAAATTGACTTGTTGCTGGTTTGTAATACGGAGTGATGTGTAATGTACTATCACCCAAGTTGTGACCTGAGCTAGATACAAAAATCCATAGAGAACGCGGCCATAAGCAACATGATTTTTAGTAGGAATCCTCTATTTGTAACTGCGTGGATATGATGAGGAAGCCAATTGGAAATTTTGCTAAACGTGG
>JAJFLZ010000002.1 GCA_021772435.1 Chlamydiota bacterium
TTAGATTCAGAGCAGATTAGGTGACAGATTGTGCCATTTTTTGCGATTCTATAGCCAAAAGCTATAGATGAGCACAAAAAGGGTGCAAGATGGCGGCTAAGATGCCTGAAGATGAATGATATAAACCCAGAGTTCAGGTTATTAATGATATTTTGCCTAAACAGATAAGTTAAGTATCCTTTAATGTGATTTTTCTTTAACATAACTCGAAAAAATGAAGCTTTAGGAGAACATTTTGAACTATCCAACCTGTGAAGTAGCATCTGCTGCTAAAATAGAATTACCAGAAAAACTACAGATAAAAAAAGCGAATGTCGTTGTGATGGTGGCACTTGTTGCACTCGCACTAACAGCTATTTATTTTCTCAATAACGCCTGCCGCATCGGCAAAAATCGCATGACTCTTTGCGATTTTTTAGTCAGCGAGATCGAAAACATGTTTGCCGATATTTTTGCTTGTTGCTCATGTAGTAAAAAAACTTTGCCAAAGCGAAACTTCACTCCCCCAAATGTACCAACAAATCATCAATCACCCAGAACCAACCCACCCACTGCTAAATTGCATACACCTGTGCCCCAGGGTATGACAAAGGCTGAATTGAAGCGTTTTAGATCCACTCCAAATATCGCTGGCAGTCCCCTTCGAGCGTCCACGACGCATTTCACTCCAACCGGCAGTAAAAAACCACCTCCAGGTTATAAATCTCCCGAACAATTTGTAAAAGAAATGGAAGACGTGATCAAGAGCCCTAATGCTACGCCTGTAGAACAAGCGATTGCTTTTGCTAACGTCTATAGTGTGCCATGTAAACATCCAACAACAAGAGACGTCAGGCTATCCAGTTTTAGCGCTCTTGATGAAAGTATACAAAAGAAAATTAAAGGTAAAACTAGATTTAGTACACCTAGTAAATTGCTTAATTCTCTATCTAAGAAAACACAAATACTTAACTCAAGCACAAATTCTCCCATTAAAAAAGAGATAAATACTCCATTAAACAGACTGAAAAAATCTCTGATGGGTAAATTAATTGTTAGCACCCAACATGAGGTAAAATCGAACATTAAAAACTCAGTAGCTACTGTTATTAACGATGAATTTCCGAAAGATCCTGATTATGACTTCGACAAGTGCATGGCGGTTACTCAAATTAACTTTATGCAAGAAGACACCCCTTTACTTGTGTTATCAGCTATCAAGAAAATCATAGAAAACGAAGACCTAAAAGATTTTTGCGGTCAAGAGGTGACTAATGCATACCACGCTTGGATGCAAATTCCAAGTTGTTACAATGATCATCTCCTAAAACACCTTGAAGAGCAGTATCCCCTCCATGAATTTAATGAGGACCCTCTGAATACAGGCTTTTTAGACGATTTCAACGCGCAAGACAAACGTGAAGATCTAGTCAATATTTTAACACACCTAGAGAAGGTTAAGATTAGCGACTTAGAATACGATTCTGATTCGGACAGTGAGTCAGAGATAGATTCCGATATAAGCTCCGACTCAGATTCCGATATAAGCTCCGACTCAGATTCTGATTTTGATTCGGACACAAGCATAGAACCCGCTGTTGAGCTTGCCGAAATAAAAAAGATTATCGAAAAAGAAAATGCCAATATGCCTTTTAATGACTCATCTGCTCTAAGCGCTTGGGAACTTATACCTAAAAGCTACGATCAGGAGCTACTTGCATATCTTAGAAAAACATACCCAAACGAATCATTCGAGAATGACAATGCTATTGATACTAGCTTTTTGAATAGTCTCAAGGAAGGAGAATGGAAGACGGTCTTACTAAACATATTAAACCACCTTGAAGGGAATGCTGGCAGCGAGTAGAATAGATCTTATGGCTTTAAATATTGATCAAGTGATTTGGGATAGATTTCCGCACCTAAAAGTTGGCGTATTAATCTTTCAAGGTGTTGATAATACCGTTTCTAATCATGAAATTATCGAGTTTTTGCGTAAATGCGAGCATAATTGTAAAAATAAATACGCGCAAACAGACCTCGCAAACATTGAAAAACTCATCGATTGGAAAGAAGCGTACCGTTCATTTGGCTACAAGCCGTCCAAGGCCAAAAGCTCTTGTGAAGCCTTGCTAAGGCGCGCTGCCTCTGATAAACAACTACCCGACATCAACCCCATCGTCAATCTCTATAATGCTATTTCGCTCAAGCATACATTGCCAGCCGGCGCGGATGATACCGATCGTCTAACAGGGCAGCTCAGATTAACTGTCGCTAAAGGCGATGAAGCATTTGTGATGCTAGGCTCTCTTGAAAAAGAAACGGCGCAGATAGGTGAAGTGATCTACTGTGACGATGTGGAAGTCACAACTAAAGCCTGGAACTACCGAGAGTGCGATAAGAGTAAAATCACGCCAGAGACAAAAAATGCTTGCGTTATCATCGAAGGCCTAGAGCACACATCCTTAGCTGAGATGGCTCATGCTGTAAAAGAGTTAAGAGACCTCATTTTGCGCTACTGCGGTGGAGAGGCAAAGGCCTATCTTCTCGATCATGACTGCCAAACCATCTCTGATGATTGCTTAGTCGATAACCGCCATGTTCCAATCGAAATCCCCGAGCCCGAATACCACAAGCACGAAGCCTATCAGACAAGACGAGCTAAACTATTAGAGATTCAGCAGATGGGCATCGACCCCTACCCTGCAAAATTTGAACCTTCCCATAGCGTGCACACAATCGACTCTAAGTACGAGAGCGAAGCTATCGGCACATTTGAAGAGGCAGCTGAGGGTAAAACCGATCACGTGTCATTAGCTGGGCGTATTATCTTATTTAGAGCCATGGGCACAAATATTTTTGCGCACGTGCAAGATGAGACAAGCAAAATTCAAGTTGTTTTTAATCGCGATCACACACAAGTAACCGGCCTGACTGGTGAGACAAAGCCGATCAAATTTATCGAGAAGAAGCTAGATCTTGGCGATATTATCGGCGTTGAAGGACATCTTTTCCGCACGCAAAAGGGAGAGCTTACGCTATTTGTCAAAAGCTGCACGCTCCTTTGTAAGACACTGCTGCCCCTGCCAGATAAGCACAAAGGCTTAACCGATAAAGGAACAAGGTACCGCAAGCGGTGGCTCGATCTCATCGTGCACCGGGATGTGGGCGAGCATTTTAGACTGCGCTCAAAAATCCTCTCGAGCATCCGCAAATATTTTGAAGAAAGCAAATTTATGGAAGTGGAAACGCCCATACTACAAAATATTTACGGCGGCGCCAGCGCCAAACCTTTTACCACACACCACAATGCACTCTCACAAGACATGTTTCTGCGCATAGCACTCGAAATTGCGCTAAAAAAGCTCGTCGTTGGCGGTATGAACAGAGTCTACGAGATTGGCAAAGTCTTTCGCAACGAAGGCATCGATCGCACACACAACCCTGAATTTACCATGTTAGAGGCTTATGCTGCATACTGGGACTACGACGATGTGATGATCTTCATCGAAAACCTCTATGAGAAGCTTGCACTCGAAATTTTTGGATCAACCGTGATTGGCAAACGCCTCGATACGCAGGGCAAAGAGCATACGATCGATTTAAAGGCGCCTTGGATTCGCATGACGATGAAGGATGCCATCAAAACATATGGCAACATCGACATCAACTCCCTCTCTATCGATGAGATGAAAAAACACCTAGAGGGTAAAGTCGATCCCGATAAGCTCACAGATAGCAAAAAAGGCGATCTCATTGCGATGCTATTTGAAGAATATGCTGAGCATCACCTTATCCAGCCGCATCACATCATCGACCATCCGATCGAGACAACTCCCCTCTGCAAGCCTCATCGCGACCCAGAATTTCGCAAAGAAGGCTTAGTAGAGCGTTTTGAAAGCTTTATCCTCGGTGTTGAGTGCTGCAACGCCTACACCGAACTCAATGATCCCATCCTTCAGCGTCAATTACTCGAAGATCAAGCACGCATGCTTGGCTCTGGTGATGACGAGGCGAATCCCATGGACGAAGAATTCGTTGAGTCCATTTGCCAGGGCCTTCCGCCAACCGGCGGCTTTGGCATCGGCATCGACCGCCTCTGCATGCTCTTTACCGGCGTACACTCCATCCGCGATATCCTTTTCTTCCCAGTCATGCGCCCCGAAGAATAATTGACAAATCTTTTACCTTAAATCTTTTTAAGAGTAAAATGAAGCTATTGGGCTAAGAGGCAGAAAAATAAGCATGAAAAAACTTCCAATTGGAATTCAAACAGTAGATAAACTCTTACTTGATGAATACATTTATGTTGATAAAACGGGTTATTTAAAACAACTTATCGAAAGCGGTTCTCCTCACATATTTCTGTCGAGGCCCAGACGTTTTGGAAAATCACTTCTCATTAACACATTAAAACAAATTCTTTTAGGTAATAAGGAGATATTTAAAGAGTGTGAAATTTACAAAACAGATTATGCTTGGGAGTCTCATCCCGTTCTGAGCTTTGACTTTAGCCAGCTTCCAAATAAGGAGCTGGGAGCTTTTGAAGCTTCATTAATGAGAAAAATCGAAAACTTTGCGGGCGACCACCAAATCAAAATCAAAAATCCGTCACTGAAAGAAGGCTTAAAGTCACTGGTGAGCCAACTTGCCCAAAAAGAGAAAGTCGCTGTTTTAGTTGATGAATATGATCAACCTATTATCAATAATTTGTCTAACCTAGACGTTTGTGAACAAAACCGCGATACCTTGAAAAGCTTTTTTGAGACCCTCAAAAGTTTGGATGAGTATATCCGCTTTACATTTGTCACCGGCGTATCTAAATTTTCACAGGTCTCGCTATTTTCCGGGAATAACTACTTAAACGACATCACCTTTGATACCAAGTATTCAGCCATGCTTGGGTATACAAGAGAAGAGCTAGAATCATCCTTCGAAGAGCATATTGACGCGATGATCGAAAAGCGTAAGATGAGCCGAAAAGAAATCTTAGCTGAGCTCAAAAAATGGTACAATGGTTATTGCTTTTCTGAAGAATGCGAACTTGTCTACAATCCATTTTCGACACTTTTGTATTTCGACAAGAATAGGCCTGACGCCTATTGGTTTAATACAGGAACGCCCTCTTTTCTAATCGATGTGGTGAAAAAGCATCCCACCTCGGCCTTGCAACTTAGCGGAACCGAAGCACTGAAGAGTCAACTCGCTGACATTAGCAGGCTCGATGAAATTGATTTGACAGCTCTGATGTTTCAAACAGGGTATCTGACGATCAAGAAATTTTATCCGGAAGAGAATGCTTATCGACTAGATTTTCCAAATCGAGAAGTGCGTGAATCATTCTATAATTCTCTTCTGCTAGAGTTTGCAAAAGTAAATCCCATTAATGTCGTACGCGCTGCTAAACACGTACAAGAAGCATTAGGGGGTCATGATATCGAAGCTTTCGTTAAGCTCATGAATCACCACTTTGCTAAAATTCCCTATCAGCTCTTCCAAAAGGCCCGAGAAGGGTTTTATCACGCTGTATTTTTAACATTTCTGGAAAAATCAGGAATTAAAACAAGTTCAGAGGTTTCTACAAATATAGGCCGTATCGATCTAGTTGCAGAGATAAAAAATGCCTATCTTATCTTTGAGCTTAAGCTAGATAAAACAGCAGACATCGCCTTTGATCAAGCAGAGTTTAAGCAGTACAAAGAAAGGTTTGCATCTGGGGACAAGGATCTAGTTGTGATTGGTCCCAATTTTAGCACGAAATCTCGCAACATTGCAGACTGGAAAGCTCAAGTTTACTCATCTAATGGTAAACCCGGTCGTTTGCTTTAGTTGAGCTTTGGAAGCTTCCCTGCTAGGTAAAGCGGATAGCATTCTTTTGTTTTAGAGATTTTCATGGGCCTGCCGCTAAAAATGACTTGATACGGTGATTTGTATTTGCTCGTGAATTTTTCAAGGCTTTTTGCTTTCGTCACAGATCCTGATTTCACTTCTACTGGAATCGAGCTGCCTTGGTCTTCAAGCAAATACTCAACTTCACTGCGATCCTCTTGCCAACTGAATAGCTCTTTAAAACCTCGACATAAAAACTCTTGCGCCACAAAATTTTCAGCAAAATAGCCCTTATAGCTTCCATAATCTGCATCCAAAATGACTTTCGGAGGAAGACCACACATAGAACCCAAAATCCCTACGTCAAAGAGTAGTAGTTTAAAAAAGTTTTCCTTTGTGTAGCCTCTAAATGGAAAATGGCCCGAGTTAACAATTTGAACTTTTATGATAAGGCCAGCAGATTCTAACCAATCGAGTGCACCTGCTAATCGATCGTAATGGCTAATGCCGGGAACAACGCCCCGAAATTTAAATTTTGCAACATTGCCATCTTGTATTTGGCAAAGTTGCATTGGCACAGCTCTAAGGCAACGATCAATATGCATAGCATTAACCTTTCCCGAATGCCTGGCAATATCTGCATAGTAGGCATTTAAAAGGTCTTCTTGTTTTTGCCGGGCAATTGTAAAAGCTTCAAAGGGGCTCTTTTGATTTGCGCAATAGCTTGCCACAACTTCTGGAAGTCCACCAACAACAAAATACGTTTTTAATTGCTCCCACAAATGCTCATGAATAAGCTGGGATGGCTCGTTGGTTTTAGATGTTTTTTGAAACTCTTCTAAGGCTTTATCATTTGTCGCCATCAAAAACTCTTCAAATGATAGTGGGCACAAAACTTTGAATGTCACTTTACCTACAGGGAATGATCCTGAATTCAAATGGAGGCCAAGAAGTGAGCCGGCCCCGCAGAGATGCAGCTGAGGACACTCTTCGCAAAAGTATTTTAGGCTAGTTAAGGCTTTGGGGCACTCTTGAATCTCATCAAATATCACCAAATCCTGTCCAATATTAATGGAAGATCCTGCTTGAAAAGAGAGCTCTTTCAAGATCGCTTTTGGACTCAAATCCTCTTCAAATGCTTTGTGTAGCTTAGGCTGTTTTTCAAAGTTAAAGTAATGGCAAGCAGCAAATTGACTACTGCCGAATTCCTTCAAAAGATGCGTTTTTCCAACCTGCCTAACACCTTTAAGCAACAATGGCTTACGATTTTTTTCGTTTTTCCACTTAATAAGCTGGCTCATCATTTGCCGATGCATTTCAGATTTCTCCTTTCTTTCAAGATAACAAAAAGTGACAAATTTGTCACTTTTTGCAAGTTGAAAATCGTAAGTTGCTAATAATCAGAATTTCTTAAAATTAAAATAATATATACATCTTTACATTAATTTTATTTATTAATATAATAATATTTAAATTAATAAAAAAGGTTAATTATGAAATTTTATTCACCAGGAATTAAACTGTATAGGCACACTATTGAGACACCACGAGTATGGGGAGCTCCCATTGATAACAAGGAAGATCCCTCAGGAAACGCCGTAACCCCAACTGTCACTCTATCTCAAACTGTTTTAGACCAGGTAAAATGCCGATTTCATCACCTAGCAGTAGCTGTAGCACATATACCCGTAGCCCTTATCGATACTGTAGCTGCAGTAGCTTTATCTCTAACAAGCTTTAGTTTTGCCGCTGTAAATATGCTAACATTGAATTATTTTAGCAATCTTGTCCACATATCAAACTGTATAAATTCGCTGACAAAGCAGTTTTGGGTTGGCTCTACAGTGGCAGTTCCAGCAGTTTCAAGGCATCTTTTATCTGCAATAAATCCACATGCTAAAGTTAAAGAAAAATTTTTTGATGCACCCTTGCTGAGCGAGATAGGGATTTCCGACTCTCTTACTGACCACACATTCGGCCGTGTGATGGCTATAGCAGGAATTGTTATTGTCACGATATCAGCACCCATCTTTGCTATTCTGGGTGTATTGAGTTCTGCTATAAGCCTTTTATCACTTGGTACATCAAAGCCAGTAAATTCCTTTGCGTATTTATGTTTAAATACGACATTCAGACTTCCTTTAAATATCTATTTTTACGTCTTAAAAATCATTAACCCGCACCTTAAGTTTACGGATACAAGGCCCTCCCAACAAACTGTAGATGTTCCGAACGTGCAATCAAAAAGGTCTGAATCTGCTCCAAGCGCTCAAAATGGGCAGCCAGCAAGCTCCGAATCTGCTCCAAGCGGATCAGAACAATAACCTTGCGAAAGGATAGTGAAAAATAGCTGGAAATATGGGTTTGAAGTCTATTCGAGAGATTGGACGTAGTCCTGGATTAGCTGGATGGCGCCTTCGGGATCATTGTTTTCAAGACGCTCGGCAATGAGTCTATCGACGGTTTCTTTGTCGAGGGGCATCTCTAATACGGCGGCTTGCATTTTCAGGACTCACTCTTGAGTTGATTAATCAGAACATGTCCATTATCCGTTAGATGCACTTTTTTGTCACCGCTCTTTTTGATGAGATGACTCATCGCTAAAACTTTGACGATGTTTTTTGTACTCGGCACGCCAAGACCAAGCTCCTTGCCAACCAGATGGCAATCGATAGGAGAAAAAGCATCCCCCTTCCGGCTAGCAAGATCGTGCAATTTGATCAAAAATTTTTCTTCTTTGGTATTTTTCATGCTTTTTTTAGTGTTGGTCCCCCAGGTGAATCTTCTATGACGTAACCCTGATCGTGGATAAAATCACGTAACTTGTCCGCTTCAGCCCAGTTTTTATCCAATCTCGCTTGGTTTCGTTTTTCTAGCGCTTCAGTAAGCTCTGCTGGGATAGCGAGCTGCTCTGTTTGAAGAGGCAAGACACCCAGAGCTTGGTCGCACAGTGTAAAAGCATCTAAGGTAGCCCCAGCTTCGTTTTTACCCACCTCATTTGAATCGATCCAGGAATTGATTTGTCGCACCGCATCGTAAAGGGCTGCTAAGGCAACAGAAATGTTTAGATCATCCGCTAGAGCCTCGTTGAAACTAAGTAGTGTTTTTTCAAGAAAGGGTGCAACTTTGCCGCTATCTTTGCCATCAACATTGCGCAACCGGGTAAACAGAACCTCAAAACGCTGGAGGGACTGGCGCGCAGCTTCTAGACCATCGAGAGTGAAGTTGAGCTGCGTACGGTAGTGCGTTGAGAGAAGTAGGTAGCGGATTTCAAGGCCAGAATATCCTTTGTCTAGAAGGTCGCGCAGACGGTAAAAGTTGCCAAGGCTTTTGGACATTTTTTTGCCATCGACGATCAGATGCTGAGCGTGCGCCCAATGGCGAGAAAAGGGCTGACCTGTAGCGCCTTCAGATTGGGCGATTTCGTTTTCGTGGTGCGGAAAGATGTTATCGACACCGCCACAGTGCAAATCGATGGTCGAGCCCAAGGCATCTACTGCCATCGCCGAGCATTCGATGTGCCAGCCAGGACGCCCCCTTCCAAACGGACTCTCCCAGAATATGGGGCCATCACGCTCTTCATCGTAGGCTTTCCAAAGGACAAAGTCAGAGGCATTTTCTTTATCGTATTCATCACCTGATGTGCGCTCAGATGCGCCACTTTTCAGCTCACTCAGGCATAGGTGCGATAGCTTGCCATAAGATGGAAATTTGGCAATAGAGTAAAAAACGTTGCCATCTGGAGCCTTGTAGGCTAAACCTTCGCTTAAAAGTGTTTCGATCATAGCAATCATCTGCGGGATATGATCGGTGGCTTTGGTGTACTTGTCAGCAGCTAGGATGCCAAGCATTTGACAGTCACTTAAAAAGGCTTCGGTATAGGTTTTGGTGAACTCTTGCAGGGTTTGATTATTTTGGATAGCGCCCTGGATGGTTTTGTCATCAACATCTGTAATGTTCATGACATGGCGCGTTTTTACGTTAAAGTATTTCAGCGTGCGAATAAGCAGATCTTCAAAAATGTAGGTGCGAAAGTTACCGATATGCGCGTAGTTGTAGACAGTGGGCCCGCAGGTGTAGACTTTGAGCACATCCCCATCAGAGGGCTTGATAATTTCGGTTGTTTGTCGCAGCGTATCGTAGAGCTTTAGCATACCATCTCGTCTAAAACGCGGTAGTGAACTTTACCGGTTCCGGTGACCGGAATCGCATCGACTTTGTGCACTTCGTGCACTTTGACAACGCGTCCAAAACCGCTTGAGCGTAGGGTTTGATTCACATCTTCCTTGGCAAGTTGTAGCGTGGTAAAGAGCACCAAATGCGGCACTTCCCCTTGCTTGACACCCAATGCAAAACTAGGTTCGTCATCATCATTAATTAGCTTCTGACTTAAAGCATTCTTTGTCAGCTCATCTTCGATCGCATTCATGCTGATCATCTCACCGCCAATTTTAACAAACCGTTTGAGGCGCCCTTCCAAAACAATACAATCGTTTTCATCCAAATAGCCAATATCTCCTGAGCGGTAAAACCGTTTGCCTTCTAATTCGATGAATGGATCTTTGACATCTAAGCCTAGGTATCCGTTAAAAACCGACGGACCACAGATGCAAATTTCCCCTTTTTCACCATCTGGAAGCACCTCTTCGGTTTCAGGATGGATGGTTTTAATTTCTACCCCAGGAATGAATTGACCAACACCTGCTGCATCGTCGGATCGCGACATCGTCACAACAGGCGAGCATTCAGTGATTCCATAGCCTTCAAGCAGCTGTTTATCCGGTCCCAATTCATGCACAAGGCGTTTGAGCTCTTCCGGCGCTTTTTCAGCACCTGTCACAAATAAACGCATGCTTTCCAGTTGCTTTTTTTCAGCAACGCGAAAGAGGTTTTTGTAAAAGCTAGGCGCGCAGCACATTACAGTTGGCTTCCAGTAAGCAATATCTCTTGCCATTGCCGATCCATCGGTTGGATCAGGCGAGTAGAAAGCTTTTAAACCCCACATGAGGGGCATAATACCTGTGATTGAAAAACCAAAAGAGTGAAACGGTGGAAGCACGCTATACATCGTGTCATTTGTCGTTAAATCGACACAAGAGAGGCCTGATTTTTGGTTTTCTAAAATGTTTCTGTGAGTGAGTGGAACAGCTTTTGGATAGGTTTCTGTTCCCGACGTAAACAAAATGACAGCGACATCGTCTGATGCTTTATTGCTAAGGCCGCACTCATCCATGAGGAGACGATTATTTTTTGCAGCTTTACACACACCTTTTAGTTTATCGCCTAAAGTGATGCTCTCTTTCACATCTTCAAGCAATGTCACCTTATCTTCGAGTATTCCTAAATCGAGAACCTCCAAACGATCGAGAAAACGTCTAGAGCTAATCACTGATTCTAAATTTAGCAAATCATTTGCAAAATTAAGGGAGCGAACACCACTTGTCCAGTTGAGCATGACAGGAATTTTATCAGCCAGTAAAGACGCAAAAATCACGAGATTTACAGCCACTGATGAGGGCAGCATAATACCGAGATATTTGCCCGGCATTTGCCGAATTTTATCGGCTAGAATAAGTGCTGCACGCCGAACGTCTTTATAGCTAAGCGGCCCGGTTAAACCATCGGCACACGCTGCAAAGTTTTTGTAGCGCATTGTGGCCCATAAAAAAGCCTCTCCAAGCGTTCCTGCTTGAGGTGCTCGCATAATGGGCCGCTCTTCTTCGTGTGGCCACTGTTTTTTAGGCTCGTAGATGGGAATATTCAGCCCATTTAATTCGGGTTCCAGGCTAGCGGCTTTGCATAAATCGGAAACTTTTTTCATCTCACCAGGAGCCATCGACGCAATATGATATTTTTCATCGATAAACGCGCATACATTGCCCACATCGAGTGAATCAAGTCCCAAGTCACGCACAAGATCTGTCTCATCGGAAATTTTACTCACATCGACATCTGCCATTTCCGCTAAATGGCCGATGATCGCCTCGCGCACTTTTGGATCGATATATACATCTTCATCTTCCGCCTTTTGAGGGGCGGTAATTTCGGGAAGCTCTTCTGCCCACATGCTATAGCTAACCAGTTTAACCGGCTCATCGCTAACCACAGCTCCATTATCTTCGTATCGGTTAAACCAGTCTTCGATATAGCGATTTAAAACCCTACGATCTTGCCCTCTTGGAAAGTCATCGGGAGCAAGACACATTTCAATATCCACTTTCCGCTTTGGAACAAAAAAGATTCCATTTTTAAGTATCGTCTTAAACCCCTTCCAGAGTACTTCCCAAAAATCAGGCGAGTTGCCAGTTATTGCCCTTGAAAAAGCGCTCCCCCACAGCCCGCATGTGCGCACCAAAACGACCTTAGCATTTGGGCATTCATTCAAAAGATCGTGCACAAGCGATCCGCCGACAACCTCATGCGGAGCCCGTCTCAAATGCCCCGAAGGATAAATCAAAAAGTTTTGCCCCCTCGCTAGGCCCTCTTTAATTTTTTGATAGGTCTTTTTAGCCTGATTGATCTTCCAGGTATTTGTCGTAGTCTCAAAATTTGGAATAGGTAACGCATCCACCATGCGCATGAAGGGGCCAGCCCCTGGCATGTAATAAAAATGCTCAACCACGACAGGACGGAGCTTAAACCGACCCCAGAGGTGCGTGATCAGCATAACAGGATCGATTTCTGCTGGGTGATTGGGGATAAAGATAATGCCCCTATCGCTGGCAATATCTTTTTCAGTGATCTTCAAGCGGTAGCGCAACGCCAGAACTTTGCGCACCATCCAGGCAAATAATGATTTCATTTCCTCAGACTAGCAAAGCTCATCAAATTTATCCACATTGAAAAATTTGACAATAATAAAATAGATTATTATTTAGTTAATTATGGCACTTGAAAAGCAAGAAGACATTAATTTCGAAAATGAACAAGAAGATGAGAAATCATTCCATCATCTATTTAAAACGATCGCAAAAGATTTAAAAGCAGCGTCTAAAGCCCACACGCCTTCTCTAGTTGATCGAGTAACTCGCAAAAACAAAATTGACAAATGATTTAAGCATCGGGTATGCATAACCTTTTAACCGGAGGGAGATCATATGTCAGATGTTAAAGCAGTTAATGGCCCATCAGAGCACCAATATCAACCACAAGCCAATGATGAACTTAAAGGCCTTCATCCACAAGAAAACTTATTCAGACATGGCGCAGCCAAGCTAGATAACGATGTCTCTGCAAATCCAGATCTACCTAGCTACGCAGACCTAGCCGCAATGCTTTTTAAACTGTAAACGGGAAAGTCCCAAGTTTAATAGCATATCACCCAAAGCAAAGGGCAGCACGCCGCAAACGATAGCGTTTGAAAAGCCAACAAAGTTACCAAGCCAGAGCGATCCTAAGGTGTATTGAGTTAAAAGACCTGCGGTCAGGGCTAAAAACGCTCCTAGATGCGTGGGCTTATTTTCGTAGATGCGACCTGCAACGTAAGCGCTAATGGCATACCCGATCAGGTATCCGCCAGTGGGTCCTAAAAACCTTGCTAAGCCCACAGTAGCGCCCGCAGAAAGAACCGGCAAGCCAATCAACGCCTGGAATAAAAAAAGAGCTACAGCGTAAAATCCTCTGCGAGAACCTAGCAAGAGTCCTGCTATGAGCACAGCGTTATTTTGTAAAGAGATCGGCACGGGGGTAAAAGGCAACGTGAAGCTGATTTTACCAGAAAAAGCAAGCAGGATCGACGCCATAGCGACTAAGAGCACGTCACGATAGAGAGTTTTGTCTTGGCTAAGTGTTAAGGCTTTCATGTTTCCTCCAAAAGATTTAGGGCTTTTGCAAATAATAGTTTTGCTTCATCGTATGTGATGATGTTAGCAGCGTCTTGAATTGATAACCAGCTGGCATCGCAAATTTCATCTTTGTGAAGCTCAAACGCTCCACTAACGTAGGCGATATAGTAGGTGACAGATTTTTCAATTGTTTGTCCATCGCGCTTAAAAGTGTAGTGTTCTGTTAGGGTCTCTTCCGATAGAAGCTCATCAATCTCGAGTCCCGTCTCTTCTTTGAGCTCTCTTGAGGCAGCATCTAGCGGCTCTTCTGCCCCTTCAGCGTGCCCTTTGGGAAAGCTCCAGTAATGGCCATGCTTATGCTGCACGAGCAATATTTGCAAGCCCGTGGATGTTTTTTGAAACGGAATGATTCCGTAGGACTGATCTTGCATTTTTTAGGCGTCTTTATACGGAGCCACAGCCACAACGGCGTTATGACCACCAAAACCAAATGAGTTAGAAAGTGCCACATCAATGGAGAGGTCTTCAGCTTTTGTTGGCACGTTAAAATTTTCCATTTCTGGCTCGGGATCTTTGATGTTGATTGTTGGGTGGACTTTACCGGTTTCAATCGCCATGAGTGTAGCGATGATTTCGATCGCGCCAGCAGCACCGAGACAGTGACCCGTCATCGATTTGGTCGCGTTGATTGTGATGTCTTTGCAATAGTCACCAAAAAGCGATTGCAGCCCGCGCACTTCGCACATGTCGCCAACTGGCGTACAAGTTGCATGAGCGTTGACGTAGTTAACGCGTTTGGGGTCGATATCGCCATCTTTAAGCGCTGCGCGCATACAGTCAGCAACACCTGAGCCATCAGCTTTAGGCTCTGTCATATGGTGAGCATCAGCATTCATGGCACCGCCGAGGTACTCCCCGTAGATGTGAGCGCCACGAGCTTTAGCATGCTCAAGCTCTTCTAGAACGAGGACACCAGCGCCTTCTCCAATGACAAAACCATCACGGTTTTTGTCCCAGGGGCGAGCAGCTCCCTGCGGATCTTCGTTGTGTGTTGATAAGGCTTTGATGACAGAAAAACCAGCTAAGCCTACATGAGTTACAGGCGCTTCGGTGCCGCCGCAAATCATAACATCAGCATCGCCGCGTTGGATATGCTGCGCTGCTGCAATGATGGCGTAGTTGGCTGTAGCGCAAGCTGTCGAAATGGAGTAGTTAGGACCTGTAAAGCCAGTATCCATCGATAGAAGACCACTAGCCATATTGGTAATAATAAATGGGATAAAGAA
The DNA here is from genome assembly GCA_021772435.1 of Chlamydiota bacterium. GTDB lineage: Bacteria > Chlamydiota > Chlamydiia > Chlamydiales > JACKPQ01 > JACKPP01. The sequence continues at coordinate 14,879 of JAJFLZ010000002.1, forward strand.
AGGCGTCACTCTGCGATAGCCTTTATTTTTGATAGCGTCAACACCATCTTGAAAGACGTGCATGCCTCCCATTCCAGAGCCGATAATAATACCAGCACGCGATTTGTCAATAGCATCCAGGTTAAGTTTAGAATCTTCTAGAGCTCTTTTGCCAGCGACCTGTGAGTAACGGAGGAATGGATCGAGACGGCGCGCTTGTTTTTTGTCGATGTATTCGCCTGAATCGAAATTTTTGATTTCACCAGCAAATTTTGTCGGATACTGGGAAACATCCATATTCTCGATTTGCGAGATGCCGCTCTTACCTGCAAGCAGTTGATTATAAAATTCTTTTACATCATTACCAAAGCATGAGACTAGGCCTATTCCGGTGACGACAACGCGACGTTTTTTGGTCATTTCACTCTCCATAAATGAATCGAAAGACCATTATACCACAAGTTAAAGATTGAACGAAATATTTTTAGCTAACGTTTGATTCTAAGTGATTTACAACAATATCTAAATCAACAATCTCCGATTGTGGAAAGAGTTTTTCAAGCTGGTACTTGTCGCGCAGGCCTGGCATAAATAGATGGATGATCAGCTGCATGTAATCCAAAACGACCCAATCACCATTTGCGGCACCTTCGACAAACACCGGCTTCTCACCCGTCTCGTGTAACGCTTCCTGAATGGCTTTAGATAGAGCAATAACGTGTCTGTCCACATTTCCTTCTGCAACAATCACATAATCCGTGATCGAGGAAATGCCTTTGACATCCAAGGCCATAATATTAAAACCTTTTTTATCAAAGATGGTTTGAGCAACTAGATTTAATGTCTCTATTGGATCTTTTTTCATGCGACTCCCAGTATAATCTATGTTTATGAATGTAGTCTATTACTTTTCTGGGCATAATATGACCCAGGCAGTAATCCCCCCTCGCAAGTCTCCTCCTAATATCCGTGCTACTAATTTCCATTATCCGTGTTTTATATCGCCCATTTTCGATTAATTTCTGTACATCAGCACTAAACCCTTGAGGGTTATACCCTCCCAAAACCGGATGCCGCAATCCAATCACCGGAGGCGCTAACTTAAGTAGGTCTTCAGCGTCCTTCCAAAGGTGCAGTCTTAGCAGAGCATCCTCAGATAGCATCAAATGGACTCCCCTGCCCAATGCTTTAACAGTCTCAATGGCATAAGATGTCCCGCCACGCCTCACCTCTATGTCGCAAACCGAGCAGCCTTCAAGACCTTCCAATGCCAGTTTACACATCTCAAGCCGTTGATCTCCAGTAGCCAGTGGTGCTTCTTCCACCTTAAACGGCGAGACAAATGCTGGGCAAAACAGCACTTCATCCAAATGCGCTAACTCTTTTAATTGCAATGCGATATTAAGGTGTCCGAAATGGACGGGATCGAATGAACCCCCGAAGAGGCCAATACGTCTGATTTCTGTCATACTTATAAATATAATCTTTTATTGAATTCCCCAACAATAGGCAAATTTTGCTGCCGTAAATTCAGAATTCAGACGATACAACGACGGTATTTTGCTAAATACCGATTTTATAGTGACTGTATTTACTTGAACCTCTCTTCCCTAAAGGAAAGAGATTCTTGCTTCATCGCTCCCTAACGGGTAGCTCCACAAGCTTTTAAGACCGATATTCCCGCGGCCTTGATTGCTATACTGCTGTTGTAGTCTCGATCTATGTCTAGCCCACA
>JAJFLZ010000011.1 GCA_021772435.1 Chlamydiota bacterium
CTTCCGCGCATCTTAGCCGCCATCTTGCACCCTTTTTGTGCTCATCTATAGCGCCTTGGCTATAGAATCGCAAAAAATGGCACAATCTGTCACCTAATCTGCTCTGAATCTAAACAATCAAAACGAAAGAGTTCAGGTTAACAACTAAAGAGAAAAATCGTGGCCGAGGTAAGCCTCGCGTACTTGCTCTGAGGCGATGAGTTCCGATGAGGTGTCAGACTGTAAAAGCTGCCCATTCTGGACGAGGTAGGTGCAATCAGAGATGGTGAAAATTTCCCTGGCATTGTGGTCGGTGATAAGGACGCTTATGCCTTTGTCTTTGAGGTGGCGAATCATGGTTTTGACATCGGAGATCGTTTTGGGGTCGATATTGGCAAAGGGTTCATCGAGCAGCAGTGCCGAATCGCATCTTCAAGTTGCGCGTTCTCGGGAGCACCGTCTTTTGCAGTAAAGTCAAGATCCTCAGAAAATCTGTAGTTTTTGAAATAGCACTTTTTTAATGCTGTACCGCCTTTGAAAACTAAAGTGTCAGATAGCAAAGAATTCTCAGAAAATGCTTCAAGAAGCCATGATAGTAAGTAGTCCTGTTCAATGACATGCTGAGTGACGTTGTTGAGCTTGCTATGTTCTCTAAGCCGTGTCTTTAAATTTTTCATATGTTGACTATGATGCCCCATTTTGCGTTGCATTGACCATGTTTAGGGCCGATGGCGTTTAAAAACCTGTATCCTTTGATGCGATGGTGCAAAAGTTTTTTCAATTTTGCCTCAGAAAAATTTAATTGGTCAAGAACCCAGCCTAATCTTTTTTTTGTGGCGTCATCTTTTTGGAATGCATATTTGATGATTATATTTAAATTTAACTGTTTTTTTGCAAATACGAAAGCGTTGTAGACTTCAGAAAATCCTCCGCATAATTCGGGGTAAGATAAGCCATCAATAAGTGTTTTTTCCAAATCAGTGATTTGAACGCGTGCTTGATTAGCCCAGATTGTTTGAGTCCCAAAGTAGGCGGTTTTTTTTACATGTTTGAAGACGTAGCGAGCTTGATATTTTTTGGGCACAAAAATTCTTGTTGGAGTGATAGAAAAAATCGTACTTGGAGTTTGCTGCGTGATTTGATGGTATTGCATAGCTGTCCAAAAGCCAATTGCGGATGGATTAACTAACTTTTGCGCTACTTCAAATTCATGAGGAGGTTCACTCATTCCAGATTCTAATGTAAAAGCATATAAGCCATTTTTAATTTTTTCGATCCATTGGTTTGCAACAAGTAGATAGATCATCTCTGGAATATAAGATTTATTAATATGCAACTGTGACGCAAATTTCTCTACGTCAGATAACGTAAAAATACGAAAATCTTCAACTGCAAGAAGCTTTAATAGTTCTAATCCAATGACTGTTTTTTTTTGTTTTTTATACATAAAAATTAGCTGCCATCTAATAATCGCGTTATACAGTATATATATCACATAACGTGAATATTAGACAGTGTCTAAAAAACACGCTTTATAAAATAATTGTAAATAACTATAAATTAACAACTAAAGAGAAAAATCGTGGCCAAGGTAGGCCTCGCGTACTTGCTCTGAGGCGATGAGTTCCGATGAGGTGCCAGACTGTAAAAGCTGCCCATTCTGGACGAGGTAGGTGCGATCAGAGATGGTGAAAATTTCCCTGGCATTGTGGTCGGTGATAAGGACGCTTATGCCTTTGTCTTTGAGGTGGCGAATCATGGTTTTGACATCGGAAATCGTTTTAGGGTCGATATTTGCAAAGGGTTCATCGAGCAGCAGAAGGGATGGGTTGGTAACGAGTGCCCGCGTGATTTCTAAACGTCTGCGCTCACCGCCAGAGAGTGTGCTTGCCCTCTTGTCTGCTAGATGAGAGAGGCTAAGCTCCTCTAAAAGCGCTTTGAGTCTTGTTTGCCGCTCCTCAGAAGATAGGGGAAGCGTCTCCAAGATGCAGAGGATGTTTTCTGAAACGGTCAGGTGCCTAAAAACAGACGGCTCCTGCGCTAGATAGCCAAGTCCTAGGCGTGCGCGTTTGTGAATGGGTAGGGAAGTGATGTCTTGATTACCAAAGAGAATTGTGCCGCTATCGGGCGCGATGAGGCCCATGGAAATATAAAAAGCTGTTGTTTTGCCAGCGCCGTTGGGTCCCAGGAGGCCGACAATTTCACCTGCAGCAACAGAAAACGACAAGCCCTTTAAAATGTCTCTTCCACTGTAACTTTTGCGTAAATCGTTTGCTTGAAAAAGGGTCATTTGAGCTCCTTTGTGTCGGGGATATGGGCTTTGATTTGAGACGCTTCAAATTTTGCGCCATCCGATGAAAAACGCAATTTTACTTGCCTAGCTAGGCCATCGACGAGTAGTTTGTCTTTAAAAACTGACCTTACGCACATATCTGAATTCATCTGCGGAGCTAGCAGGCGCCAATCTACTGCATCACCCTCCTTACCAAACTCCAAGGAGTTTGGCTCGTCGGCTTCTTTGTATCTTTGCACCTTCGCTTTGACATCTAAATCCACCTCTGTGCGTAAGGTCAGTTTAAAAAGTTGTACGCTTGCCATTTTCGTGATGAATTCGTGTGTATTGTAAAAATAAGTGCCTTCTTTTGATGCAAAGATGCGTTTTTGGTCGCCATCGACCATGGTTCCCGAGATGCCGTGCATGGTTTCGATCAGCTCATATGTTTTTCCAATTGGAATGGCTTTTAAAACCGATGTGTCAGCAGCTATATGCGTATGCTGTCGCTTGCCATTATTGGTGTAATAAGCATCTTTGGTGATACCTTTTTTTTCTTGGCTTGTTAAAGGCTGCGGGTTTTCTTCCGACTGCATCGACAATTTTGCAAAAAAAGAGCGGTCGGCATCTGTGATATGCCAAGTGTGATAAACGATATGGCCTGCAGCTGCCAAAAACAGCAACAGGGCAATCAGGCGCGTTCTAGCTAACATCTTGGGCCAGCTGTTTTAAAGCATCAAATGCCATGACCGTGGTTGCATCGCTTTTGGCAGCCGGTGGATTATCGTGCGATTCGATGTAGAGACTATTAGCGCCGGCTGCAACAGCAGCTTTTGCTAGCACGGGAATAAATTCACTCTGTCCGCCCGAATGCGTGCCACATCCACCTGGCAACTGCACTGCATGCGAAGCGTCAAAACACACTGGATAGCCCATTTTTTGCATGATGGGAATGGCGCGCATATCGCAAACGAGATTATTGTAGCCAAAACTTGTGCCGCGCTCTGTTAAAAGAATTTGTGTATTGCCGCTTTGTGCGATTTTATCGACCACATTTTGCATATCCCAAGGCGCTAAAAACTGGCCCTTTTTGACTTTGACAACACGTCCTGTGCTAGCTGCTGCAACAAGCAAATCTGTCTGGCGGCATAAAAACGCTGGAATTTGTAGCACATCGCACACCTCCGATGCAGGGTCTGCATGCTCGGGCAGGTGAATATCGGTCACAACGGGCACGCCGAATGTCTTTTTCACTTTGGCTAAAATCTCAAGGCCCTTTTTGAGTCCTGGGCCGCGGTACGACTTAATCGAAGAGCGATTCGCCTTATCAAAACTCGACTTGAACACAAACGGTTTTCCATCAAAAAGTTTACACAAATGCTCAGCGCATTTTAACGTGTGCTCTTCCGATTCAATAACGCATGGGCCAGAAAAAAACAGCAGCGGATGGCCATCTCCGACAATAAATTGACCAATTTTTATATCTTGCATAGCTGCTCCACTCCGTAAAATCCAGGTTTTTGGGTTATTATCCATTTTGCAGCTCTAAGCGCGCCATCGGCGTAGGGTTTTCTGCTGTGAGATTTATGCCGGATCTCCAGCTCCTCATCACCCCACGAAAAATAAATGCGGTGCTCGCCAGCAGCGTTCGGCCGCCTGTAAGCATTGATCGCCACGGCGTTTAGCAAATTAGCTAAATGAATCGCTGTGCCACTAGGCGTATCTTTCTTTTGCTCGTGATGAATCTCTGTCACATCTACTTTAGCCTGGACATTTTGCTGAACACTTAAAGCTAAGCTGCGCAAAAGGTTCATGCCGAAACTAAAATTTGGCGCATACAGCACAGGATAAGATTTGGCCATCAACTTCATCTTCTCAAAATTATCGTTGCTATGTCCCGTTGATCCCACAATCAGCGGCGCGTCTCTTATCTCAAACGCGCCCGGTAGCGATACATCGATAATCACATCGGCAGGCATGCTTTCTGTAAAATCAGCATCCAATTCAATCGCCTCAGCGATCGCTGAGCCAAGCTTACCTGTGCGTCCAATGATGTCTAATTTCAAAACCATTCCACAATCATAGCAAACTCCTTTGTTTTTTTTCCTTACTCATTGTAGAATAGGGAGAAGTGGATTGATAGCTCAGTTGGATAGAGCACCCGCCTTCTAAGCGGGCGGTCACAGGTTCGAATCCTGTTCAATCCGATTTTGATTCAGGAGATCGATGGCAGACAAAACACTTGGCGACCACGAGTTAAAACTCTATACCTTTGAAAAAGTCGATATCAAACAATTTGAAACAAGTGATTTCAAAAACCTCAATGCCTACGATAGACACGGCAAAGTCAACCTCTACCTAACAGATCTCATTAGAGGGGCGCCCAAACCTAACTTTTTATTGGGCGCTGTCGTTAGCTTCATCGATCAAATCTGCCAAAAGAACATCATCCCCACCTACAACTTTCAAAGCTATGAGCTTTGGCTCAACCAATTTTCTGGACTCACACCTGATGAAAATTTAGAAGTTCGCGCTGCGATCATGGGCAAACACGTGCCGCGCGATATTTATCAAATTTTTTTTCCAATCGGCATGGGCAAAACATTTGAAGGCACCCACTTTGTCACAGCGCATGCTTCTCCCGATCTTGACACAACCGTTGCCTCCTTTTGGGGCTGGGTCGATGCTTTTGCAGCAAGAGTTGGCAGTGGCCTGCACGTTTGGAACGTTCCAGGCGGCTCGCCTAATGCTCAAGTTGAAATTGATCAGCTCTTTTTTAAATTTTTTGGTACAAACGTCTTTTCCAGGCTTGCCAAAACAGGTCTGTCGCTCACGCTATCTAGTTACGATTTAATGACCCAGCAAGGGCTCATGAAAAAACAGCTAAAAGAGACAGCTCTTAGCCTAGATCACGAGCGCAACCAAAACGCTATCGTATTGATCGATCACGAAGGTTACTACATCGGCGACTGGCGCAACATCGACGTCGAAGGCGTGCGCCAGGTTATCATGTCGCTCTACACGTGCCTGAACTGGTTTGAAAACAATTTACATATGCGCCTCATTTCTCTTTTTGCCAAAAAAGATCTAAGCCTAAGTGACGTGCCAGCCTTTATGCAAGCTGTTATCAAAGCCAAACTTATCGATTGCGATCCAGTACGCGAATTTACGCCGCGTCAAAAACAATCGCTGCATGACTACTTCGAAAAAGTTTTAGGTCTCTCATCTGGGCTCGATGTGACCTTCCAAGACCTGGCTAAAGCCTTTGAAGAGAAAAAATTTGCCCAATTTGAAAACTTCACTAGCGCCATCAAAAAATGCATGAGCACCGACCTATTCGATAAAGACGGCAAGCTCAAAGAAGACAGGCCTCTCATTTTCAGTCATCTTGAGACCGTTGTCAAAGAGCTCGAAGAATCCATGCGTTCGATTCAATCCTATGTCGAAAAACTCCAAGCGGCCTTCCAAATCAAAACCGACGTCTTTGGCTTTAAGCCCTCCTATCTTAGCCATCGCGACGAGCTTGCTGAAATCAAAGCCAAAATGGCAAACTACCCCTACTTGACAGTTAACTATCTGGGCGACAAGGGTAAACACGTCCCAGTTGGCATCATCCCATCCAACACGCTGCGCAAATCCACCTTGGGTACTGTCACTTTGCGCGACTTTTCTAACCGCCAAGAGACCAGCATCCCGCCCTATCTAGAAGTGATCAGCGTCATCGACCACCACAAAACAGAGCTGACCACCAAAGCGCCGCCGATGCTGCTTATCTGTGATGCGCAAAGCTGCAACGCACTCGTTGCGGAGCTCACCTTCCAGATCAACGACAAATACAGCTTAGGTGGCATGAGCCCGGACAAAATAGCATCTCAGCTTAAAAGTCTAGCTAGCCAGGAGCAAAATACCCAAACCCTGCGTCTCAAAAGACGGCTTCTTCAACGCCAAATGGCTGCACTATCAAACCAAGCATCCTATATCGATCCCACCCGCGAATACCTCGAATACCTGCAATTCCTCCACGCCATTCTAGACGATACCGATCTGCTCACCAAAATATCACAGCGCGATGTGCACATCACAGCAGAGCTGCTCAACCGCCTAAAATCCCTCATGCTAGGTTTTGAAGTTGAAACCGTTCACTTTGACGACATCCCACAAAATGCCAACTACACCAAAGAGTGCGCGAAACGTCTGCTCACCAATCCAGATCTCTACGCTCTATACAGCAAAATCTACACGCAGCGTGAGGTTCACGTAGACTCAGAAATTGACAACTTAGCAAAAGGCAAGCCCTCCATCCTCTTTGAAGACACCAAAATCCAAAACAACTGCGCGCGAATCGGCCAAACCAAAATCTTTGCAGATAACTATCCTACTCTATCTAAGCATGTTGACTCGCTCCGCTCCATCTGGTTTGAAAACGCGCAAATGATCTACAAAGAGCACCCAGCCATCTTGCTGCACATGCAAATGATCACCACCATAGGAAGCGCTGAAGAGCTATTTTCAGGCAAAGAACTCGCTTATCAGCACCAAGACGAGCTGTGGATCTGGATACCAGGTGACAGCCTCTCTATTGCCCATTTGAAGGCCTTTTTAACTGCTTTCCGTACCTCCCCGCAAGCATCTCACATGAAAGAGGTTGAATTCTTAGGTTCCAATGCCGAAGAACTCTCTCGGATCTTCACCGAAAGCTTTAATCCTCTGCCGCATAAAACCACCGATAAAAATCTTCCCATCGCTATCTTGCGCTACACAGCAGGAGCTCTTAACTCACGCAAAGCGATGATCTCACCCTATCTCCCTGCTAAATAGCCACTTAAAGATATCAAATAATCTTTACTAATTGACTAATTATAAATAATTTATTAATATGTATGAAAACTAAACGGTAATTATGGCTGTAAACTTTCCAATTACATTTGAACATATCAAGACTTTAGGTGTTCATATTCAAAGTGCCGTTAAGATGGCGACCAAAATCAAAACCGTCAAAGTTAGTCTTCTTGTGCTCGCTGTCATAACGATTGTCCCTATTCTTGGTTACTTGGCCTATCTAGGTATTCAAAAAATCACCCACATAAGAGCTGAAAAAAGAACGCAAAAAGAACTGGAAAAACAGCAAGAAAAAATATGGCATCTAGGAATCGGGGCAGTCGTTGGAATTGCAACAACAGTTGGAATTGCTGGCCTTTTTGCAACAACTTTGTGTGCTACAGAAACTGGAGCTAGCATTATTGCAAGCGGTGTTAAATCAGCAATTGCGACAAATTACGGCTCACAAGCCCTTATGCAAGCACTTTCTAGTCTAGCTGCAGTGCCTGAAATGACCGGATTGCAAAAATTTGCTGTCTTACTCAACTACGCATATCCAGTTCAATTCGATTGGTTAAATAATATATTTAACCTTCCAAATTGCACAGGAACTCAAATAATTACTTTACTTATGAATATCAAAAAGTCTGCTTAGTTTCAACTTATCTTAATGAATTAATTGCAAATAAGATTTTAAAAAAGCAAATTTGTAATTAAAATAATTTCTATGTCGTTTATGTAAGTAATTAGTAATGAGCGAGATAAAATAGCTCACTGTTCTTAATTTACGTTTAATTAGTAAATCTAAATTAAACAAAAGTTTACAAATTGACTTTATTTAAATAAACGATTTATTATTATTATCAACCTTTAAAACCCAAACGGAGGAATCATAGTTATGATTAACATGACACAAATTACAGGCGGTCTTAAGACTGCTGGTGTTGCTACTCTAGGCGTAGCTAAAAAAGTTGCTACTCACAAAGCTACAAAAATCGCTGCTGTTGTGCTTTTATGCGCTACAGTTGTTGGTGGTATCGCTTTAGCTACACTCAAACTAGTTAAGCACGTTCAAGCTAAGAGAGCTTACGCTGCTGAAGAGAACACAATCGTTGGTAAGGTAAAGCACAGAGCTCAAGAAGCTCAAGCTTACGTTACTAAGAAAGCTGCTGCTGCTCAAAAGCAAGCTGGTATTGCTGTTGAGACGACAAAAACATTTGCTAAAGATCACAAAAATGCATTGCTACTAGGTTCATTCGGTGCATTCGTTCTTGGCGGTCTATCATACGCTGATGCTTTCGGTATCAACGATACAGTTGCAAACGCTGCTACAAGTGGTTTCAGCACGGCTTCTGATTACGCTACAAACGGTTTCAACGCTGTTTCTGGTTATGCTGCAAACGGTTTCAACGCTGTTTCTAGCCGCATTTATGGTTAATTTCTAATCATCAATGAGTTAAGAATCTTTAAGGGGGCTCTAAGCTCCCTTTTTCACGCCCTATTATTAAAATAAAGTTTATATATTTACATTAATTATTATTATTAATATAATCTTTATTAATAATAAATAACCAAGGTGATAATTATGTGTGTTCCAATTAATACGTTCGTTTCTGATCTAAATGAAGGCCCGGTACATGGGCAGCCATCTAACCCCGCAACCAGCCAAGTTGCAGCAAGTGCTCTTAAACTGACGCCTGATGAGTGGAAGTCAGCGGTGACAGCTATGAAGGCTATCAAATTTGATAAATTTGGGGCTCAAGAAGAGCGGTCTTCAAGTAATCATCAAAGACGCCACAGCTTGTCTTTAGAAATTAGAGATGATGCAGTTTTATCTGGTAGCCAGCCAGTGACAACTAAAGAAGAAAAAAGAATCGAAAAACTGATCTCTGAATTTACTCGCACAGTCTCGTTTGTAAGAAGTCAAATGGAGGATATGGATCAAGGCGAACTTAAGAATAAAAACCTTGTAGCATTGAGCAAGCTGGTAGACGAGTTGCTAAGTGATGATGAAACAAAACTGGATGAATATTTAGCTAGAGCGAATATAGTTGACATGAAGCTGATGATTGAAGATCTGAGGTATATTCAAGGCGCTCTAAAAGAACTCAACCGAGCTAACACTGGTGTGTTTTCAACACTTGCAAAAGGCATTCGTGCTTTGATTCATTTTTTCACATTCAAAAAGCTTTGCGCTCCCGCACAGATCAATAGGACATTTGATTTAACGCAGTTGGACAATAAAGTTAATCGCGTTCAAATCGCGTATTATAATGCTAGAGTTAATCCTAATGCTTGGAAGCTGGCAACCGAAACCACGGTGAAAGAAGCTCTGCTTGCTTCTGTTGATTGCGTTGCTGCCAAAGCTGTTGATGGTATTGATTATGCAGCTGACAAAGCTATTAACGGAATTCATTATGCTGTAGGGATGTCAACAGGTGGCATTGTACATTTTTCTAAAACTGCGGATAAGGTCGCAAGTAAAGTAGCCGGAGCAGGCGGTATGGCTGCTTACGGATTAGGTCTAGTTATGAGACCTGTTCAGTATGGCTACTTTAGTCAGAAGGTGCGCATGGGCGGGGCTCTTAGAGACACTGCTAGGCTGCTAAAGAATGATGCTTACGCGACTAGCTTGCCGGTACGTTACGGCTACCAAATGGTTAAAGCATTGCCTGGTGCAATCCTTGGGGCAGAAGTAAAAGAGAGCGATCTGTCACCGACAGAAAAAGTTGGGCAGGATAATGCTAAAGCGATTGTCGAATTTGCAAGTAAGCCAGTAGTGAAGTATCCAACGTTTGTAGGTGGCGCTTTAGTTGTTGGATTTATAGCTTCTAGTTGGTTTAACTCTAAATAAAGTTGCTTATTAGTGCACTGGCTTTTATGCTAGTCTCCAATTAATACTAGGAGATTAGGTAATGTCAGTGCCATCGATTTCAACTAAACTCACTCAAGAAGTTTTATCTCAGGCGCAGCCTGCCAACACTGGTGTAATTACATCCATTGGTCAAAGTGTCATGAATGCCATTCAGAGCACGTTTAATAGCGCGCCTGTTAAAACATCGGTTGGGTTTGTCACGTCAAAAACTGGAATGATCACGTGCATTGTGGCAGTGGCTGTTGGTGTTTGGATTTATAAACGCTGGAATAATAAGACGCAATCAACTGGATCGCAACAGCCAGCTTTTCAAGCGCCATCGCAACAAAACCCATCGCAAGTAAACCCTCCGCCAACCAACCAACCGCCATCTCCTCCACAGCAACAAGATATAACACACGAAGATATCGGCAAGGGTATTATCACGCATACAAAGACATTTAGTGCTCAGGTTGCAGCAGATGTCGAAGAAAAACCCTGGACAGCGTGGACAAATGTTGTCCATGGAGCAACACTGGCTCCTAGTGAAGACGAAATGCGATGTGCGTATCAATTTTGCAAAAATGCGGCAGTAGGTGGTTATGACTGGGCAAGAAACAATGAAACATGCCAAGCTGCAGCTGAAAAAACGACGCAGTTAGCAGCATCAGGAAAGCAAAAAGTTTTGAATATGGCAACAATAGCAAAAGAAAAATATGCAAACTGTTGTGATCAAGCCAGTGTAGGCGTAGCAAAAGTAAAGGAGATTGCTGCCCGTATTTGGAACGATCCTCAGGGTGCAATAAAAGATGGTGCTACGTTGGTAGGTGAGAGTCAACGCTCAAAACAAGCTTTTGAATATGAAGCTAATCAGGAAGTCTGGGAAATGTGTAAATCAGGTTTTAAAACTGCTTTGAATTGGATAAGTAAGATGTGGAATCCCGCGCCACAAATGATTGAAGCGCGGAAATAAGATTTTTAGTCTTCTGATTCAGCGTGAGCAACTTCTTCTTCTGAAGCTCTTGACTTTCCGCCTTCTTCGATGATCTCGAGGTTGACGCGAACGCCGTTGCGGCTGGCAACTGCCATGAGCAGAGTGCGGATGGCATTGATCGTTTTGCCTTTTTTACCGATGATTTTACCGGTATCGGCTTTATCGACTGATAATTCAATAATCAGAGTGTGTGTGCCGCCAATTTCGCTGATCTGGACTTTGTCGGGATTGTCGACTAAGTTTTTGACGATGTATTCAATAAATTCTTTCATAATTCAGTCCTGGGCTAAGAGTTAGTTTCTGCAAAATAATGGTATCAAAAATTGAGGTTCTTGGCAAGGAGCTTCGATGTAAAGAGGTTTTTGGGTTATGGGATGATTAAATTCGAGTTTCCAAGCGTGGAGCATGTGGCGAAGGATTTTGGAGTCGGGCTTTGCGTAAAGCTTGTCGCCTAAGACGGGGGCATTACAGCTTTTGAGATGTACGCGGATTTGGTGGGTGCGGCCCGTCTCAGGGCGGCATTGGACGAGATGGTGGGGGCCGTCTTTTGCTAGGACTTCAAAGTGGGTAAGTGCGGGTTTGCCATTTTCGGCAATAGCCATTTGCTTGCGATGGATAGGATGGCGTCCGATGGGAGCGTCAATGGTGCGGTTACCAGGTGAGCCTGTTGTGATAGCTAAATAGGTCTTTTTTAGCGATCTAGACGCAAATAGCTGAACTAGAGCTGCATGCGCTTTTGATGTTTTGGCAGCCAAGAGCACGCCGGAGGTCTCTTTGTCCAGTCTATGGACGATTCCAGGCCGATAGGGGTCTCCTGGAATGTTTAAGCCCCTGCAGTGGCCTAAAAGGGCGTTGGCAAAGGTTCCAGATGGATGACCAGGTGCTGGATGTACAACCATGCCAGCTGGCTTGTTAACGGCGATTATGTGCTCATCCTCAAATAAGATATCTAGCGGGATATTTTCGGGTATAACGTCGATTTCTGGTGTGAGCTGAAAACAAATCTCAACCTCGTTGCCCGGATGGGGTAGCAGGCGTTTTTTGGCTTTGGAACCGTTGATTAACACAAGTCCTTGATCAATAAGGTGTTGGAAATAGCTGCGCGAAAAATCGGGAAATCGTTGGGCTAAGAGCTTGTCTAGCCGCAAGTTAGATTCAGCTGATGTAATAGTTATTGTTTCGCTATCCATGAAGCGTTAAGGATAGCATAAAAAAGCTTTAATCGCCGAGTTCAGTTTTCTTTTCTTGCTGGGCTTGCGCTTTCATGTCCCGACGATCAGTTTTCATCTCATTGCCAAGGTTTGTAACTTGTTTCTCATCAAGGTGCTTTTTAGCATCAGGGCTTGATAGGGCGGCGTTTCTTGTGACACCGTCGACAGTACCTTGATATTCGTCATGGGTCATGCCAGCTTCAGGTTTGTCTTCAGCATCGCCGTGAGATGGAAAGTTGATATTAGGTGGACCAACTGGTGGGATTGTTGACATAACTAGTTCTCCTTTAGGTGGTTATTCATTTCACGAATCGCCTGGGATAGATGGTCTCCCATATGCATCATAAATAATCCTTGCATAGCTACCTGGGAGTTAAGTATTTGGCCAGCTTGCTCAGGCGTTGCCTTCATATTGATGAATTCAAAGCCTTTAGGTTGAATATTAACTAATTCTTGCATACATACCTTCCCTTGCTATTCATTATAATAAAAATTAATTTATTTGTCAATAGGGTGGCTATTCCCCGCCTTCTTCCATGCGTTTCATTTTTTGCATGGCTTTTTTCATTTTTTGCATGTCGTGTTTGATGATTTGGCTCAAGAATTTGAATTCGTTTTTCATGAACTCTTTGTACTCTTCTGGAGTAAAAGGCATGCTAGGAAAAAAATAAATCGGAGCGGCATTATTGCCATCACTGCCTGTTTGTCCGGGGGGAGTGCCGGGTGCGCCTGGGGCGCCGGTAGGGGGGATTGCTTCAGACATTTATTCTCCAGTTGTCTTTAGGGACCTACTTTGATTATATTGCGAATAACATTATGGATCAAGTCGAATACATTATTAAAAAGCGTGCCATTGAATTACACAGAAATGGCGAATGCTTTCGCAAACTCGATTTGTGGTTTTTTAAAAAGCATTTAGCTTTATTAAAAAAAACTGCTGACTTAGAGCAATCGATCGATGAGATAGAAAGAGCTGCTGCGTGGAATTATCTTTTGCGAGCGCTTGGACGGAAAGCGTATTTTTGCAAAGAGATCAAAGCTAAAATGTTTCAGCGTCATGTGAGCGAAGCTAATGCAGAGTATGTGATTGCCAAAGCTAAACAATACGCTTATCTAGACGATGAAAGGGAAATTGAAAATGGAATTCGTTTTGGGCTAGCCAGAGGAAAAGGGCCTTATCGTTTGGTGCTAGAGCTAGCGCATCGCAGCGGACTTGCGCGTGATGATTTGGAAAACAGAATCGCATTGTCGCTTTCTGAAGAGGAACTTGTAGAGCGGGGGACAAAACTCATCAAACGTTATTCACTGCCAGCTGATCGCAATAAAGCCTACGCGTGCTTAGCTAGGCGCGGTTTTTCAAACGAGATTATTCAAAAAGTGTTGCAGTGGCAGGATTGATTGCGTTATAGAAAATTTCTATGCGTTTTGGTGTATTAGGAATTAATCATAAGTCTGCTGATTTAGATTTAAGAGAGGCTCTCACAAGGGGGCTTGAAAGGTTGTATCAGGCAGGCTCACTTGCAAGTTTTGTAGATAGAACTGTGCTTTTATCTACGTGCAACCGCTCTGAGCTCTATTTTCACAGCAGTGATCTATCACAGCAGCATTCGCATTTTTTGCAGAATTTAAGACGAGAAGTTACAGGGGAATTCGAGCATGCCCTGTATAGTTTTTTTGGTGAGGAGTGTTTAGCGCATCTATCAAAAGTGACAGCTGGTTTTGATAGCGCCTTTTTAGGAGAGAGTGAAATTCAGCGGCAGGTAAAAAAAGCATACTTAACTGCAAAAGACCAAATGCATCTTCCCAAGGACTTGCACTATTTGTTTCAAAAGGGATTGCACAACGGCAAGACGCTACGCACCGATTTAAAACTTGAGGAAGGCGTGCCGAGTTTGCCTAGCGTGATTGCGCAAAAAACAGCACAACTAAATCCAGCAAGCGTATTGATTGTGGGTAATTCTGAAATGGGACGCAAATGTGCAAAAGCTGCGCAACGTAGAGGTGTTAATAACCTTTTTTTGGCAACGCGCTTTCCAGACCAAGCGTTTTTACCGACTGTTCCTGTGCAGTTGTGGAATGAATTTGATGTCGTTATCGCTGCTAGCAAAACCTCAAAACCGATTATTTCTGGGCCGGGAAAAAACACGCAAGTGATTTTTGATGTGAGCATGCCAAGGTGCACATGTCCCAAACTGGATGTGCCTGTCATAAATATCGATGCTTTAGGTCGTTTAGTGGAGGATCGGCGTATGGCTAAGTTGGATCTTGTCCAAGCGGGCGAAAAAAAGATTAGCCAAATTGTAACGCGTCAATTTATACTGCTCAGCCGAAGAGAGCAAAGGCTAGCATGCTAAGATTTATCCTCATTGTGTTTTTTTGTACGTTTTTATCTGCAGCCGATGTAGAAACGGTTCCAAAATCTAGAACGATTGAAGGAAACCATTTTGTGCGTGGTAAGACGGTCGAAATTTCGGGTGTGATCAACGGCGACTTGTACGTGTTTGGCGGGCAGGTCTTTATCGATGGAACGGTAAATGGCAACGTTCTCATGGCCGGCGGGACCGTGCAAATAGAAGGGCAGGTTAAAGAGAACATTCGCTTAGCTGCTGGTCAAGTTACCATCAGTGGCACTGTCGGCGGAAATGTGACGGCATTGTCTGGCACTGTTGATGTGCAGCCCTCTGCTGTCATTAACGGTAGTTTAGTCGGTCTTGCAGGCAATATCGATTTAGCTGGAGCTGTGCACGGTCAAGTATATGTCGGCACATCCAATTTACGTCTATCCAATGGTGTTTCGGGCGATGTGACAGCGTATGTTAACCATATGCGAATCACATCCAAAGCGCAAATCGAAGGGCAGCTCGAGTATTGGAGCAATACTAAAGCAAGCATTGACCCCGCTGCTAAAATCATCGGTGGAATCGTGCACCATCCTTCATTTTTCTACTCCATTGCACAAGGAAAAGTTGTCAAAAGCTTGCGCTTAGGGACAAAACTCTTGCCGCTACTGATGAACTTTCTCTACACTTTAGCGCTTGGTA
This sequence comes from Chlamydiota bacterium, assembly GCA_021772435.1. Classification (GTDB taxonomy): domain Bacteria; phylum Chlamydiota; class Chlamydiia; order Chlamydiales; family JACKPQ01; genus JACKPP01. Next base: position 15,170 of record JAJFLZ010000011.1, read on the forward strand.
TCATTTTGATGCGTTACTTCCCCAAAGGGATTGAACTAGGCTTAAAGGCGATCAAGAAAAATCCTGTGCACACGATTTTGACCGGTATTGTGATCTTAATTCTCTTGCCGCTTATCTCTCTACTTTTCCTGATGTCAGTCCTCGGCGCTCCTTTTGCGATCACGCTCATTGCTGTGAATGTCTTTGCGTTTTACACGGCCAAAATCTTCACCATCATTTGGGTGCAAACGCTCATTTTTACAAAGCAATTTAAAAAGCATAAAAAGCTTTATTTCACACTTGGCTTGATTGTGTATTTTGCCCTGACGATGATTCCATACGTTGGAGACATCATTGCCTTTGCTGCCATGCTGCTAGGTCTTGGCGCCATGGTCCGCGGCCGCATCATTTCTCTTGAGAAGAGTTAATCACTTCAAAAGTTCAGGTAATTTATGCATGGCTTCTTCAAAAGGAATAGCTTCAACATTTCCAAAATAGAGGCGATGAGTGCCGCCATAGAGAATATGGAGCTTGGCCTCGGGGTAGTCGCTACCAAAAGCCTTAAGCCCTTTTAAATCTGTAGGGGCAATGTTTTTCGATCTTTTGATTTCAAATGCATGCAGTCCATGCTTGCCGTATAGTACGAAATCCACTTCAAGTTTTGATTGGGTGCGCCAAAAATATAATTTATACCCTAAGTGGAGATAGTCATTAAGAGCTCTGAGATGTTGGTAAAAAAGTGTTTCCAAAGCAGCCCCCTCTGCTTCTTCAGGTCGATCAAATGGTCCCATGGGACGAAGAGTTCGAAATACGCCGACATCAAAAAAGTAGAATTTAGAATGAGAGATGAGTTTTCGCTTTGCTCGTTTTGAGAAAACAGGAAGTTTATCTGCTAGAAGCAAATCTTCCATGATCGTAAAGTAGCCTTCCATCGTTTTGCGTGAGACACCTACATCACGTGCCGCTGCAGAAATATTAAGCACAGCTCCTTGTGAATAGCTTGCAGTTTCTAGTGCTCTTGAAAATGTGTCTAGGTTACGGACGGCTCCTTCTTGGGTAACTTCCTCTTTTAAGTAGGTAAGGACGTAAGATGAAAGGTAGTCTTCTGGATCATCATGAGAAAATGTTTCGGGCAAAAGACCGTATTGCAGTGCGTGCTTAAGTGAAAAATCGTGACCTAGTTCCTGGGCAATCAAAGGATGCATTTTCCTGACGACAGCTCTTCCTGCTAGAAGATTTACACCTTTTGCACGTAGCTTGCGAGCGCTTGAACCTGTCATGCAAAATTTATACCCGTTTGATTCGATCAGGCTATGGACCTCATTGAGTAATTCTGGAATACGCTGCACCTCATCGAGAATAACCCAATCATTAAAACTTTCAGGAATGAGGTCACGAATTAAAGCTGGGTTATTTAATAGCGAGCGATACGTTTTCGAATTAAGCAAATCGATGTATAAAGCGTTAGAATGAAGCTCTTTAATCCAGTGAGTTTTTCCGGTTCCGCGAGGACCGAACAGGAAATAGCTAGAATTTAGTGACTTACGTTTTTCTGCCCATCGTTTATATTGCATCTTTGTACCTTTAATGATCATTTTATCATGAAAAATTCACCTGTCAATGCCATTTTTCTGCGATTTTTTTACCTCGAGGTAGCATTTTCTGACGTTTTTTTACCCCTTTAAGCGAAGAAATTCAGGTTTAAAACGTCAGTTTAGAATTCGCAGTGGCCGGGAACACGGGGAAAAGCACTCACATCACGGATGTTTTCAACGCCCGTGATAAAGCGCACCATGCGCTCAAATCCTAGACCAAAACCGCCGTGAGGAACTGTGCCAAAGCGGCGCAGATCGAGATACCATTCGTAGGCCTCTTTGGGTAGATTGTGGTCGGCGAGTTTTTTCTCTAGGATGGGCAGGCGCTCTTCACGCTGCGCGCCGCCGATGATTTCACCAATGTGAGGGACAATGAGGTCCATTGCCGCCACGGTTTTTCCATCGTCGTTATCGCGCATGTAAAAGGCTTTGATCTCTTTGGGATAGTCAACGATGAAGAGGGGGGATTTGCAGTGCTCTTCAGCTAAGTAACGTTCGTGCTCGGTTTGCAGATCGATGCCCCACTCTGGCTTGTATTCGAATTTTTTTCCCGATTTTTCGAGGAGCTCGATAGCTTCGGTGTAGGTGAGCCTAGCAAAGTCGCAACTTGCAACTTTTTCAAGGCGCGTGATGAGCCCTTTTTCGATGAAATTGTCAAAAAAAGCCATGTCGCTTTTGCAGTTTTCGAGGATGTCTTTGACCAGATGCTGGATATAGTCTTGCGCGCAGGCAGCGATGTCTGGCAGTTCTGCGAAAGCTAGTTCTGGTTCGACCATCCAGAATTCAGCGACATGACGCATGGTGTGGGAGTTTTCAGCGCGGAAAGTGGGTCCAAATGTGTAGACATCTGAAAGAGCGCAGGCGTAGGCCTCGGCATTGAGCTGGCCAGAGACTGTGAGAAAGGTGGGTTTATGGAAAAAGTCTTGTGAGTGGTCGATTGCACCGTCTTGTTTAGGCAGGTTTTCTAGGTCAAGGGAGGTGACTTTAAACATTTGGCCGGCGCCTTCACAGTCAGAGGCTGTGATGATAGGGGATTGGAGATAATTAAAGCCGCGCTCTTGAAAGAAGCTGTGGGTTGCAAAGGCAAGGCGCGAGCGCACACGCGCTACAGCGCCTTGTGTGTTGGTGCGCGGGCGCAAGTGAGCGATGGTGCGCAGAAATTCAAATGAGTGACGTTTTTTTTGCAGGGGATAATCCGAGGGGCACGTGCCGTGAATGGTGATGGCTCCTGCTTGCAGTTCAAATTTTTGGTTTTGCCCCGGGCTTTTGACGATCAGGCCATCTACAGTTAAGCTTGCGCCAGTGGATAGTTGCTCTGTGATTTTTTCGTAGTCTGGAAAACTTTGATCGATGATCACTTGCAAGTTTGCAAGGCACGATCCGTCGTTAACTTCGGCAAAAGTAAAGGTTTTTTGCATGCGTGCGGTTCTAATCCAGCCCGAGATGCGGGTTTCGGTGTTAGCTAGATTGTCATCGCCGCTGAGAATGGCATTTATTTTTTGGCGAAGTCTTTGAGGAGCTGAATTTCCTTTTTCCAATGGGTATCTCCGTTAGGGGTTTCCAGGTATTTGGGTAGTTTTTTGAGTTTAGGGTGCTGCATCATGGCTTTAAAGCAATCTATGCCAATCTCACCTTCGCCAAGATTGGCGTGGCGATCTCGTCTTGATCCAAGCTCTTTTTTCGAATCGTTGACATGCAATGCCCTCAGGTATTCTAAGCCGATCACATCATCAAACTCTTGCAGCGTTTTGTCCCAGGCGGCTTTGTCTCTGATGTCGTATCCAGCTGCAAAGATATGGCACGTATCGATACACACGCCGATGGGTATTTTCTTTTTTACTTTTTCGATGATGTGGCTTAAATGCTCAAAGCGCCAGCCGAGCGTTGTGCCCTGGCCGGCTGTGCATTCTAAAAGGAGCATGGGAGCATGGTCTTTATGCACGAGACTTTCGCATTCGAGCAGGCTTTTTGCAATTTTGTCCAAGCACTCTTCATCTTCGCTTCCGGTCGCTGCGCCGGGATGAAAATTCATGTAGGCAAGCTGCAATTGTGTGCACCTCTCAATTTCTTTTTTAAAAGCCTCGATACTTTTTTCTAAAAGCTCAGCTTTAGGAGATCCAAGATTAATCAGATAGCTGTCATGGCTCATGATCTCTTGCATGCCCGTTTCATCCACGGCAGCTAAAAATTTATCGATGACATCAGGTGCAATTTCTTTTGCGCGCCACTGCTTTTGGTTGTTAGTAAAAAGTTGAAGGGTAGTAGCATTCATTTCAGCGGCTCGTTCGATGGCATTATGCACACCGCCAGCAGCAGAAAAATGGGCTCCTACCAAAGGTTCTTTCATCTTGTCTCCAAAAATCAAATCAGTTAGATTGATATTATATCAAATAACGTCCCGATGCAAGCAACCAAACAACTCAGTCGCTCAGCAAGAGCCTTTTTTTCTGGAACTTTTTTAAGCCGTTTGACCGGCTTTGGTCGTGATTTAGCGATGGCGATTTGTTTTGGTGTGACGCCGGCCGTTGCAGCGTTTATGGTCGCATTTCGCTTTGCCAACTTAGCCAGACGTTTATTTGGCGAATCACCTCTCTCATCCAGTTTTATTCCCCATTTTGAAACGCTTAGGGCTCAATCTGAGGAAAAAGCGTTAAAGTTTTTCTGTGACTTTTTCATCAGCATGGCTGTTGTGCTAGGCGCGTTGATCATTCCAACCATGTGGCTTTTGCCATCAGGGGAAGTGGCAGATCTGACGCGCTTGATGCTGCCAGGCTTATTTTTTATCTGTCTTTATGGGCTCTCTTCGGCTTACTTGCAATGTGAAAATCGCTTTTTTATCTCGAGCGCAGCGCCTATTGCGTTTAACGCCATTTGGATTTTTGCTGTGTTGACCTTCAGATACGATGCTAAAGCTATGACGCATTTGAGCGTGGCTGTTGTTGTGGCATTTGCTCTGCAATGGCTCGTTAGCTTTATCCCAATAATTAAAAATTTATCTTGGCAACTCGTGAAACGGTCCAGGCCATTTTCGCCTGAAGTTCGCTCGGTCATGCTACCTTTTGCTCTTGGGATCTTGGGCGTGGGCGCAAGTCAGATCAACAGCGCCCTAGATGCTTTATTTGCTAGATATGCATGCCTCGAGGGGCCTGGCTATCTCTGGTACGCCATTCGCTTGCAGCAGCTGCCCCTTGTCCTTTTTGGCATGGCCTGGTCAACAGCTCTATTGCCCGCGCTTTCCAAAGAGAAAACGCTTGGCTTATTGCAATATGCCATTGAAAAATGCGCGCTGTTTTTGATTCCAGTATCTTTTGCCCTCATCCCATGCGCGGCAGCTGGTGTTAACCTGCTCTTTGGACACGGTGGTTTTACGCAAGAAGCTACTATCCAAACAACCCTGTGTCTTTGGGGGTATGGCTTTGGCCTCTTCCCATCAGCCTTAGTGATGATGCTAGCAGCGTTTGCTTTTTCCCAGAAAAACTACCGCACACCGTCACTAGCAGCTGCTTTAAGCGTCGCCATCAATCTTTGCTTAAACAGCCTGCTTGTTTTTGGCCTCAAATGGGGAGCGTTAAGCATTGCGATTGCCACATCAGTCAGTCAAATTTTTAATGCCTACTACCTGGTCAGGGTATACAAACCTTTCGACGAAATACTCACAAAAAAGATACTAAAAATTTCACTATATAGCTTGGTTGCTGCTGCCATCGCTGTTTTTCTCTATCCAGACCCTATTTTCCGTAGCGTAGAGTTTCCAAGAACAGTTGGATCTCAGCTGCTAAATCTGCTTTATCCCTTTGGCTGTTATGCGATTAGTTTTGCTCTTCTCATGAGGTACATACCTAAAAGGCTTTTGTCTAAATAATTCTTATTATTGATTATATATTGATACTTGTATTAAAATTTATCGTAAATACATTTAGAGGTACGACATGGCTATTAATCAGATTCCTTCAATCAGCTCTCCAAACAGAATCCTGCCCAATTCTTCCTATTCCAAACTCAAGACGATAGCGGTGATTGCTCTTGTGGTATTCGCCTTATATGCTGCTTATAAAATTATCACCACCTGGGGAATAGGAAAGGCGTCATGTCAGTATCCCATCATTCTATCTACATCAAATATGCGCGACATCCGCTCAAAGAAAAAACATTTTTTGCTAAGCCAGATAATTAGCAATAAGGTATTTGCAGAAAAATTAGATACGCTTGGTCTAAAAGTGCGGGTTGAGAAAACAGATGCTTATATCGATGTAGAAAATCTTCAAGAAAAAGATGTTGAGTCCATTGTTGTCAAAAATGGACTTCGATCTGGTTGTGTTTACAACCAAGAAGAAAGCTTAATCCATAAAGGGGAATGGGGACAATTTTTTGAGTCACTTGAGGGCTTGGAGATTATCGTTACAAAGAAAAACAACAGGATTGATACCTATAAATGCTCTTTTACTGCCGAGCAGCCAATTAAAAGCCGGCATGATATCCAAATTTCGAAACAAAAATTGATTCCAAGCCAAAATATACACATCATGAAAATCGTTAACGGAAATGCACATCCGCTGCTAGGTAAAATTGACTTAAGAATTAAACAAAACCAGAATGCAGTTCAAATTATAGCAAATAATAACAACCACGATGCATCGATTCAGGCGATTACCACAGTAGACACCTACGATCAGAGAGGTTCTATGTATAGACCAGACGGTTCAAACTCAAGAGGTGTTTCAACGATACCACTCCAATCCATCGACAAGCTAAAACAAATTGAAATTACAACAACCGATGGAAATATCACTTATTTTAATCTAAAAGTTGGGGCATAAAAATGGTTGAATCCATTAGCTCTCGGGCTGTGGCATCAAAAGCAGCCAAAAGCGCTGTATTTTCGCGTACGCTATTGATTGGGGCAATCGCTCTTTGTGTTTTCCTATGTGTTGGGTACTATTTTTACACAAAACCTAGCGTGCCTTTGAATCGTACATTTCCCGATGTACCTGGCACCGCCCCTAAAACCAGTAAAATCCAAGTGGTCATTGATAAAAACCGTATTCAGAACGTTCCAGTTCCGTTAAGCAAGACAATATTACGTATCGTCAAAGACAAAAATGACGCTTCTTATCCCATTTCTAGCCTAAAATTAGAAATCTTCAAATACACCAAAGATCAAGATACACACGTGTGCATCAGGCGTTCTGAAGCCCTACGTATTGATAACGAAGTTCAATCGATAAAATTCAGCTACTTGGGCCGCAATGGTCAATTATATGAGGGGAGACTATTTAGTCATGACCCTAGTCAAAAGCCGAATCAATTGCAATTTGGCCTCGACCGCATCAATAACCTCACCATTATCGTCACGAAAAAAGACGGCGCGGTCACTTACAACACCTTCACCACCAAATAATTTAATTAGATATCAGTACAGTTTTTTTACAAAACTAGCCGTAACAGGCGATACGAGATCTAGAATTTAGATGTAGTTTCGGCCCGAGTGAAACGAGGGCGCTGCGCAGTCAGCGTCCGTAGCGAGGGGAGCTGTATTTTAATACTGCCCCCGAGCAAGGATCGAAAATGCGCTAAATGATTATCTCGTTATTAAAAACTAAAAATAAATTAGTGAGTGTGTGCCAAGAACTCGCAAACGAGCGGTACATTGATCGGCATCGGTAGAGGCACCTGATCATGCTGTGGCAAAGATTCCATTTTACCAGAAAATGTTTTCGGATCTAGCGATAGATACTCTGGCACTTCGCGAGAAGTGTTTTCAAGAGATTGCTTGATAAGGGCCATGCCTTGTGTCTTTTGCTTGATTGAAATGGTCATGCCTGGCTTGACCTGGAAGGATCTCGTATCAACTTTTTTGCCATCAACGAGCACGTGGCCGTGAGCAACAAGTTGTTGGGCTGCAAAGATCGTCGGTGCAAATTTTAGGCGATAAACGATGTTATCTAGACGGCATTCGAGCAATTGGATAAAGATGTGAGCTGAATGACCTTCTCGGCGGACAGATTCTTTGTAGTAGTTAAGAAGTTTTTTTAATGTAAGCATGCCGTAGGCAGCTTTAAGCTTTTGTTGCTCTTCGAGCTGGGCTCCGTAGTCAGATTTCTTTTTGCGACGGCCGCCGTGTACACCTGGAGGATTGGGTTTGTGTAGTAGGGGATTACGAGCTCTTCCGAAGATGTTTGCTCCGAATCTTCTGGCGATGCGATTTTTTGGGCCTGTATAGCGTACCATAATTCATTTCTCTCAAGTGTTATTTCAAAACTGCTCCCATTGTAGAACTTCTGTGTTGTTTTGAGCAAGGGGAAAATTGACAAATGGGCCTGTTTTAGCTTATCATCGAGTAAAAATTTAGAGGATGGACATGGAATTCGTCGTATTAGCTTATTATTTATTTACCTCAATCGAGGACCCTGAAAAAGAAATTAAGGCTCATAAGAAATTTTTAAATGAGCGCGATATTCGCTGCCGTATCTATATTTCTCACGAGGGCATTAACGGACAGATGAGCGCATCAAAGCCAGCTGCCCAAGAGTACATGGAATGGCTCAAAGCAAACCCTGCGTTTGAACATATTGAATTTAAGCTACAAGAATCTTTTGAGCATGTCTTTGCTAAAGCCACAGTAAAAACGCGCAATCAGCTCGTGGCTCTAGGTGCAGATGTCGATATGTCGCTTGGTGGCGAGCACGTTTCAGCGGAAAAATGGGCGGAAATGCTGGAAAATCGGGATGAAAAAACTTTAGTGCTCGATGTTCGCAATGAGTACGAGAGTGCGATCGGACACTTTGAAGGATCTGTTTGCCCGAAACTGGAAACATTTAGGCAGTTTCCTCAATTGGTTGAAGATTTGAAAGATGATTACGATCCAGAGCAAACAACTGTCATGATGTGTTGCACAGGAGGCATTCGCTGCGAGGTGTATTCTGCGCTTATGAGGGAAAAAGGATTTAAAAACGTTAAGCAGCTCGATGGTGGCATTATCCGTTATGGCGAAAAAATGGGCTCTAAACACTGGAAGGGCAAATTATTTGTTTTTGATGACAGATTAGCCGTACCTATTAGTTCTGAGGAGTCTGCTGAGACGATCAGCCATTGCAGTTTTTGCGATGTAAAAAGCGATACTTATCTCAATTGTGCTCACATGGATTGCAATAAACTTTTCTTGGCATGCCCTAAATGTGCAGGTGAGCATAAAGGCTGTTGTGGCAATGAATGCATGGGAGCTAAACGGGTGCGTAAATTTAACTTAGAAGAGCGCCCTAAGCCATATCGAAAGCTTCCATTTGAAGAGAAACAGTGCATCTAGAAGATGGTCCCCTAATCGATGGGAAGCCGTTGCTTCCTGGAAAGGCTGTCGATGTGCTGCGCTCAGGCTCTGTTTTTTACAAAGATCAAAAAGTCATTTTCGATCCCTACACGATAGGTAAGGCCGTTTTTGCATGTGATGGAGATAGCGATGGTGTGATTCTATCCTGTGTGATTAAGCTTGGGGCGCATACGCTGGCTTTAGAAAACACTAAAATATTTGGCGATTTTTTACTTCTCGATAAAAGTATTTTACACTTGCTTGATCACGATTTACCAGACGCTTGGTTTGAAAAGTTAAAGTCTGGTCCTATTTTGCTTGAAGGAGAGGTTTACGCATCGTTTTATGCGCAATATGGCGATGATTTGATGCCAAAACCGCGCGCTAAAAAAGTGTTAGAGCTGCGCGATTATCACGGAGCTGAATGGCGATGCATCAGCGGTCCAAAAGAAGAGTTAGGTTCCATGCGCTGTGGCATCGATCAAGTTTTTACAAAACTACAACAACTACAGGGTCAAGGATGGACCATTTTGAAAAATGGTCAGCCAGTGATTTTGCAAACGGGAATTGAAACAGAAATTGTGTCTGATAGCGATTTTGCGATGCTGGATGGCACTCTAAAGTTTGGAGGTCTGCAGGCGCCCATTGAAAGAGCTCTTGGATCTAATCTTTTTGTGCAGCTAGATGGCGCTGTAGGCTTGTGTGATCCTGTAGTGCTAGAAAGTGAGGTGCCCAGGCAGCTTAAAGTGCCAAAGGTGCAGATTGGAGTATTTGAGAGTGCTGGGAGGCCGGCAAGCAGTTTGGCAAAGCATCTAGCTCCTTTTAAAGAGGCCCTGCCAGGCCCTGGGTTTGTCGGGAAGCTTCACCCTTATCAGCAAGAGGGCTTGAATTGGCTGAGCTTTTGGGCTAGGTCTAATTTAGGTGGGATTTTGGCGGACGAAATGGGCCTCGGCAAGACTGTCCAGGTGCTGGCATTTTTTTCTCAGCTCACCTCTTCCCATCCTGCGCTTATCGTTGTTCCGACATCGCTGCTTTTTCAGTGGCAAAGCGAATTTAAGGCTTTTTTGCCGGATGAAGCATTGCATCTCTATTATGGGTCTGATCGGTCACTCAATGGGTCGGAGCGCTTTATCTTAACCAGTTACGGCTGTTTGAGGGCATCGCAAGAGCTCTTGGATCAAAAGTATGCATGTGTTGTTTTGGACGAGGCGCAAGCTATTAAAAACCCTCGTAGTCAGACCTTTATTGCGGCATCAAAGCTCAAAGCGGATACGCGTATTTCGATCACGGGAACGCCAGTTGAAAATAAGGCAGAAGAGCTCCAAACGCAGCTAAAATTTGTGGCACCGGGAGCATGCAAACCAGGTCCCTTTCTGCTAAGGCGCACAAAAGCTGAAGTTGCCACAGATTTGCCGCCAAAAATCATGCAAGATGTATTTGTGACACTTGAAGATGAAGAGCTTGAGATCTACAAGGAATTTGAAACAAATCTGCGCTCAGGACTTATTGAAAAAGAAAATGCAACGCGTATGGAGATTTTGGAGGGCATTTTACGTCTTCGTCAGCTGGCGTGTCATCCTAAATTAATCAAAAACAACCAACCAACTTGGTCTAAATTGGATAGGGTTCTCTCTGATGCAGAGGAAATTGTTTCAGCAGGTTACAAAGTGATCATCTTTAGCCAATTTACTTCAATGCTAGGCATTATCGGTAATCACCTAAAGCGTCCATATTTGAGATTAGACGGACAAACAAAATGCAGGGCCAGCCTAGTGGAGCAATTCCAAACTGACCCTGAAGTATCTGTATTCTTAATTAGCTTAAAAGCAGGTGGCATTGGTCTAAATTTGACCGCTGCCGATTATGTCTTACTCTACGACCCCTGGTGGAACGAAGCAGTTGAAAACCAAGCAATTGATAGAGCCCATCGCATCGGTCGCAAAGGCGCTGTCGTTGCTAAACGCTACTACACTGCAGATACCATCGAGGAGCGCATCCGCTCACTCAAAATGCAAAAAGCGCAAATGACAGAGCAGCTTCTAGAGCCATCAGCAGATGATCTGCTAGCGTTGCTTTAGCCTTCTTCTGTTGGATCTTTGTTCTTGTCTAAGAGCTCTTTAGCAGCTTCTTTTAACGTTTCAATACCGGCTGCAAAGCCAATTTCTCTTAGCAACATATCTAGGTGATCAAATTCTGCCTGCAGTTGGTCGTTCATTGACTCTAGCTTGGCAATTTTTGTTTCCATTTCTTCTGGCGACATAATAAACCTCTTTGTTTCTTACTATCTATATATGCAAATACCGTGCCAACTTGCCTGTAATGAAAGAAAAAATAACATATTTTTTCAAACAATTTATCCTTAATGTTTTATGGACAATGTAAAGCAGTTTTGCATTTATACCATTTATCAAAAGAAAGGTGTAAAATGGGGTGAGAACGCAGCTAGACGAAAAAAAGATCCAGCACATTTTGTTGATTAATTTTGATAAATGGTATTACATAGATTAAGCTGATTTGCTAGGATGACGGTATGAAGATTGTTTGTTTATTGAGTTGCTTTTTCTTGGTTGCTTGCCAGCCAAATAGCGAGGCTGAAGAAGAGGTGAATTTAGATCGTCTCGTTCAGATAGAAGAAACTACAGATTCTGTACGTTAATTCTCAAAATCTAAAAGTAATTGTTTCATTTTAAGTGAGTAAGCAAAGCCGCCGATGTCTTGCTTGCTAACGATACGATGGCAGGGAATGATTAAGGGGAAGGGATTGTGATGGCAAGCGCCTCCGATGGCGCGTACGGCTTTTGGATTGTTGATAGCTGCAGCTATGCCCGAATAGGTTTCTGTCCCACCAAATGGAACTGCACTGATTGCCTTGAGAGCGCTGGCTGTAAAGGGGGGCAGGGGCTCAAAATTTAAACGCAAGTTTTGTGTTGAAATGGGTTTTTTATCTGCAAATGATTGGAACCATGTCAAAATTGTGTCTTCTTGGTTTGGGTAAATTTCTCGTCCGTAAATTTCACACCACATGTTTTCGTCATGTGAAAATGCCAAGGTGACATCGTCGATGGCTCCTTGGCATGTGATAACTTTGATCGAGAGTGGTACTCCCGCTCTAAGTTTTACTCGTAGTCTCTTGAAGAGAGGTGGTTCAGTTTGGCTATGTGACGTTCTTGTTCGCATAGTTCGTTGTACTTATCCTTTGTGACACGTACATTATCATAATACCATTCAACTTTATTGTAACCATCTAGATAGGCAATTGTTGGCCCATGGCGTTTACCATCTATCCATTCGGTTTCTTGAGTGAGTTGCTCACCATCGGTAAAGGTGCGCTCGATGCCGTTTTTGTAGCCTCTGACATAGGGTGTTTCGACGTATTTAGCACCGTTTTGGAAGTAGACAAATACACCATGAGGTACGCCATCTAACCAATCTTCTCTAGCCATAGGTTCACCACCTGGCGCGTATTGTTTTTTGGTGCCGTGGACTTTGCCATTACGGAAAGGTGTTACAGCGTAGGGTGTTCCAGTTTCGTAATATTCAGTGCGAAGAGCAATTTGTCCGCCTTCAATTGTTTCTCTAGCAACTAATTGCGCTGCTGCATTGCGCACAGTGCGTACACCTTCGCCGGCAGTTACGCGCGATTCAACTTTATTATTCTCGTTAAAATATTCGCCTTCTAAGATTGTCCCTTGTTCGTATTCTTCGATGCGCAGAGGCGTTCCAGATGCATACCATGTTGTGATTTTAGTGCGTGCGGGCGATAGGTAAATCTCTTCTCTTGTTGGTGATCCGTAGAGTGAGTAAGTTGTTTTTTTGATTAAATGTCCACGATCATACAGATGTGCTGATTCAAGTGTTTGACTGTGCGGATAGGTGTATGTGCAAGTGCCGTGTAGTCTGCCATCTTCGTAGTTCGAATTGACCGTCACACCATTTTTGAGTGTTGTGATCACTTGGCCTGGGTAGCTGTTTTCTTCCCAGTCGCCTTTTGCAACATCGTATCCGTATTTATGGATATAGCGTTCTGAAAGGACTTGGCCATTGCAATCACTGTCGCATTTGCAGCCGACTAGAGATACGGCAGTAACTACTAGGATTGCGTAAAATAACTTGTGCATAGATCACCCCTGCTTTTTCGTATTTACTCCTTAAGATGACGTAAATGGGGCTATTTCTGCAACTACTTTTTCAGTGAGACGGCTATGCTCGCGATCAACGGCCTCGGAGGGAAGTGTTTTCTTGTGATGGCGATAGGCAAAACGCAACGTGATATTTTTACTTATCTGATCGGCGCGATAAAGATCGAGCAAATGCACATTTTCAAGCAGTGGTGATTTGTATTTGTCTATGAGGTCAAATACTTGTGCAATAGAGCATTCTTCCTTTAATTGGATCGTCCAGTCGCGCATAGATCCTGGAAATTGCGGCAAAGGGGTCATTTGTTTATTGTTATGTGATGACCACAGTCTTAAAATTTCATCTAAATTGACTTCTGCAAAAAAAGTAGGAGTAGAGCTTAAAGCTGGATGAACTTGGCCGATAATACCTAAAGCAAAGTCGCCTCTTTGGATACTTGCTTGTCTTCCTGGGTGCAAAAGTTTAGAGCTTGATGGCTCAAAGCGAATGCGGTCTAAATTAAGACCTTCAAACAAGTTTTCAATCATTCCTTTCACATCAGAAAAGTCAACAAAACGTGGTTTAGGATTGATTGTGTGGGGCGATACTTGTCCACAAATAAGTAGTCCAGCAGCTGTTTTTTCGGCATACCCAGTGTTTTCTTTGTAGTGGATACGTCCAATTTCGAATGCACTTACGTTGTGGTTTTGATGGTCGATATTGTATTTTAAGCAGCCCATCATGCCAGGAAGAAGACTTGGCCGTAAAATAGATTGATCAATCGAGCTTGGATGCATAACAGAGACGAGCAGATCTGGGTATTCAACAAAGGAAAGGTCTGTCGGACCGATTAAATTGCAGGTTAAAAATTCGCTTAAGCCCTCGCCACGAAAGATTGTACGGATGCGGTTTTCTAGCAGATACATCGGAGAGGGAGGAATGCGAGAGGGTGGGATTAACTCTTTTTTCTTTTCAATCCGATCGTAGCCAAAAATACGCCCTACCTCTTCGACTAGGTCGATTTCAGCGCCAATATCTCCGCGAAACGTAGGAACAGATACAATAAAAGTGTCTATGTCGTCAGAGCGAGCTTGAATTTGCAGCTGACTAAAAATTTGTTCCACATCACCTAGGCTAAGCTTAGTGCCAAGTAAACTGTTAATACGTGATAGACGGCACGTGATCTCTTTGGGCTTGGCCTCTTGCTTAATTTGGCAAAGCGTTTCTTTGGCAATTTTGCCGCCAATTAGGGCGGCACATCTTTCTATCGCGGTTTGTAAACCTAGCGGATCGACACCTTTTTCAAAGCGCAGAGAGGCCTCAGTGCGCATTCCCAGTTTTTTGCTTGTTTTACGAACCGATGGCCCATGAAAGACAGCAGCTTCAAGCAAAATATTTTTAGTATTTTCATCCACTTCAGAATTTGCTCCGCCTATGATGCCTGCAATCGCAATGGGTTTTTTGCCATCGCAAACCATGAGCATGCCATCTTCAATTGAGTGGTTTGCTCCATCAAGCGCTTCAAATTGTTCTTGCTTGATATCAGATCGGATCCGGATTTCTCCATTTTCTATTTTATCTAAATCAAAAGCGTGTAAAGGTTGTCCCCGCTCTAGCATCACGTAATTAGTTGCATCGACAATGTTGTTGATAGAGCGTACCCCGCACGCCTCTAGCCTAGATTGCATCCAAGCAGGCGAGGCGCTGACTTTCACACCTTTTACAATTTTGCAAAAATAACGAGGGCATTTCTCTCCATCTGCTATCGCCAAGCCTAAAGCGGATGTGTCGTTACACATATCGATTTGAAACGATGGCTCATGAAAGGGACGTTCTAGTAGTGCAGATAAGTCGCGGGCGATTCCCATAATGCTTGTGCAATGGCCCAAGTTGGGCGTTAGGGAAACATCGAAAATCGTGTCAGCATAGAGAGAATTTAAATCTTGTCCAACTTCGGCATCGAGTTCCATGATGCCCTCGGATGGACCTTCTAGCCCCAATTCACTTGCAGCGCAAAGCATTCCGTGTGATTCTACACCGCGCAGCTTGCCTTTTTTGATTTTGAACTCTTTGCCATCTGCTGTGAGTTTGGCGCCGACTTTGGCAAAAGCTGTTTTGATACCAGCCCTACAATTGGTTGCGCCGCAAACGACTTGAAACTCATCTGCGCCATCAGTGACAGTAGCAATGCGTAAGCGTTCGGCATCGGGATGCTGCCTCACTTCTGTAATATAGCCCACGACAACCCCAAAAAAGCCAAGGTTGCTGGTTTCGATCTTATCGACTTCAATACCGCCGAGAGTGAGGGCTTTAGCGATTGCTTCGGTGGACACACTCTCTAGGTCGATCCAATCATTAAGCCAAGATAGTGGAAATTTCATATTTATGATTTTATCAGAGATCGTGTATTGTCAAAAGAAAAAACCTCATGCAAGAAAACAACTTTACTGACTGGCAGGCTAAGTCCAAGTGGCTAGCTCAAATCCTTATTATTAGCATCACGATCAATGCAGGGCTTATCGCAACTCTGTGTTATTTTGCTGTGCGGGATAAAAAAACTTTTATGAGTTATGAGCTTAAGCCTCTAGAAAAGCGGCCAAGTAAAGCTTCGCTTACTCAGACAAATGAAGAAGTCCTTGGAGCATTTTCATCTCTTTCTTTTGACGATCTAGTGCGTATGTTAAAAGATAAAACGCTTGTCGAAGAAGGCTACACCAAACGGGACTTAGCCTTAACATGCTTGGTGTCCATGCATCATTTTGACTTGGACCGTGCTTTGCCGCATCTCGATCAAAAGCCTAAACACGCCACATTTTTAGATACAGATGGCGATGATTTAACACTTGTCTTCTATCCGAATTTGTCTGATCAATCCTTCGATGCAATTCGTAAATTTGCAAAACAAGAAAAATACCCCATCACAACCCAAGGGGTTTTTGAGTGGCTGCAAGTAGCTCCAACGCCTTCTTTAAAAAAAGCTTTTGCGCGAACTTTCGAATTTCAAGCTTTGCAAACGCTGTTTTCTCATACAGGTGACGCAATCGATACCGATGCGATTTTTGATCTCATTTTAAGCTCTGATTATAAGACATTGCAAAAAAGTATTGATATGGTTCGTCATCGTCCCCAGTTTACTCTGGAGACTAAAAGAGATGTACTCAAATGTTATATGCGAGAAAATTCACTTATTGCAGCTCAGTTTCTCGTGGATACAGATTTTCACTATGCTGTTAAACGCCTTTCAAATTCAGATTTAACGCTTTTAATGGGGCTTATTGGACAAGAATCTCACCATTACAAGGCGCTAGCAGCCCACATTCAAGATTCTTTGCGAGATATTGCAATAGAGACAGAGCTATTGCCAGCTCAAGATAGATCTGGCCCTAATCAGACTCATATTATTGCCGATGGCGATACCCTTTGGGATATTTCGCGTCATTATAAGATTTCACTTGATGAGCTTAAAAAAGCCAACTCCATCGAGTCGGAATACCGCCTCAGGCCCGGCAATAAACTCATTATTCCTTAAGGTAAATCTTCTCCGCCACAGCTCCAAGGGCCGCATTTTAGAAGGCGCCATGCAATGAGATAGCATCCCTTCCAAACCCCGTGCTTATCTAAAGCTAGCAATGCATATTCAGAGCAACTGGGTGTAAAGCGACAGCAGCTCCCGAGTAGGGGGCTCACCGTCCACTGGTAAACTTTGACAAGCCCCTTCAAAATCCATTTTGCCATATTTGCTCCTCTTTGCTATACTTGTCTCTTCCTGCGGAAGTGGTGGAACTGGTAGACACGCTACCTTGAGGTGGTAGTGGAAGTAAAATTCCTTGGGGGTTCGAGTCCCCCCTTTCGCATCTGAGAACAAGTCTTTTCACGGATTTTGAACTCTTAGCTCGGCACCCTACCCGTACGGTATGTGAGCCTCGCTGCGAGCAGGCCGCGGCCTTGCCGCGATTCAAACTACGCGAAAATCCAGAGTTCTCAGTCATCCAAAAACAAATGCTTTTACGCTGCAAGCTAGCGTCCTCAGTTATCCAAAAATACATATTTTCAAAAATTAATTGCATAAGAGTTGAAGCTTAGGAAGGTTGAGGGGCAGGGTTTCGAGGGCATCGAATGAGCGACAGGCAAGGAGATGGATCATTTGTTGCCACTCCTCGGAGGTTAGGGCGGTGGAGAAGGGGGGCGCGCAATTGGAGCAAAAGTTGTCGCCGGAATAAAAGTGGTGGGAATTCGGTGCACTGCAGGTGCCACAGATGGTTTTGGTGGAAAGAAGTCCTTCGTGAAGGAGGAATTTGAGCGTGAAGGCAGTCAGAAGCGTATCTGGAACGGGTGTGCTTTGAAGGCGTTGGAGAAATGTTTTGAGCAGAAAATAGAGAGCAGGGGCTGGTTTGTGTGGAAGTTGTGTATCAAGGACGCGTTTGAGCATGACTTGGGCAGCACTGAGGCGAGAGAGTTCTTGGCGGATGGGAGCGTGAGCGTTCAAAATAGAGCCATCTAGAAAGCGCCACAAATCGCTTTTACGCTGTTTGAAGACGAATTCACCGCAAGTGAGCGGAGAGGTCAAGTTAATCAAACGATAATTTTTACTGCCAAGGCGCGAGACGATTAGGCTAATGATACCCATATCTCTAGTCATCACGGTAATAATGCGCTGGAATTCACGAAATTCGATCGATTTTAGCGTTATACCCTCAGTCTTTTCCATCCTTCCATTATACCAGAATCCTTTATAGTTGATCAAAAGATAGCAAATATTTCGTAATGAATCTCACTGATATTTCAGGGTTTATATATTAAAATATAGGCGAGATTGTGTCATGCTTGTTTCAACGATTCGCACGAAGGTATGTACTGCATTAAACGAGAAATAGCTTCAGTAGTTCGCTTTTGTCGCAGGAGAAATTGAATATACATATGACCAACGTGAAATGAGCTAGGATACTCGCTGATTGCAGCTTTATAAAAAGCTTCGATGTCATCTAGGTTTGCATCATTTATCTCCTGTTCTTGAGCTCCTCTTAAAAAAACATGTGATCTAATTTTGCTGCGGTTAAGCGATGGCGAAATCTTGTTCCAAGACTTCTCATCTGCTAATGCTCTCCATTGATCTAGTGATCCGATTTTTCGAAGAATTAGACAGCGTTGTTTTGCTTTTTGTCTATTCTCGTAAAATAGCTGACCAGAATTGGTTATTTCTGAGAATAGTTGGTAGGATTCATCTGTCCTACCAAGCCTAAAAAGAAATTCTGCAAGGTAAAATTTAAGGGTTGGTTGCAAAATGGAATTTTTGTTGTCGCTGATACATTCCTCGAGTGTTTGAACAGACTCGTTAAGTTTGCCCTCACGCATAAGTGAGTAGGCGTAATAAATTCTTGCTAACGTAAAAGAATTTAAATCTTTCTTGTAAAACTGGATTAAGTGTTTATAAGTCGAGCTTGAAGGGTCCAGTTTTAAAGCTTCTTCAAGCTTTAGATGAGCCCCCTTCTCAGAACCTTCAGCAAGTTCTTGATGAGCTCTTCTTAATTTTTCTCTGACTGACCCGTTTGTCGCTCTTTGCTGGGGTTCCGATGGATTTAGAGGTTTTTCTTTTGTCATGCTTTCATATTGTTTCACCAACCCATGCAAGGGTTTCGCTAAGCTTTGATACGAAAAAGGCTTATGAGATAACAAAACGCTCCAATGATAATACTCGTGGCAAAATTGAGGGGCAAAGATATCGTCTTCTTTCTTTCTATAGGTAATCAGCAGACCATACTCCATTTCTTTAATTTTGTGGGCATTATCAAATGTACGGACTAAGCGAAAAGGGTACAAAGGCGATGAAGGTTTTTGGTAAGTAGGTTGATATAGCTTGATCTGTTCATTCATAATGAGTGCGATACACTTATTTTTTAAACGAATTGCTTTAGTTGCCCCTACGCAAGTTTCCCTAAGTGTTTGAGGACTACTAAACAAATTATTAAGGAAAATTCTACTATCACCAAGCCCTAAGCTCGCTTTTGCTATGGTGGTGCCATCATCGAAGAGTTCAACTTTGATGTCGTTATCGTATGTGTTTACTTGTTTTCCCTTTTTATCAAGAAAACGATTGTAGTTTGTCAATATGACAACATCATCACTAGAAGCGGCGCACGCTTTGAACCTCTCGTTAGGCCATAATATAATTTCGTGGCGGCTGTTTATGTCGATAATCTCAACTGAATTCCCGCAATCGATGACGGCACAATTTGCCAGAGTCTCTATGCCTTGAATGTCTTCTGCGAAAGTGTTTTGAGCTACTCTATGTGGTTTGTTTCGTATATCTAATAGACAAATTTCTTTTTCACCTGTTTGTAGAACCCAAAGATCAGGCGCTATACATTTTGCGTCTATTAGATCTTTTCTTAGATTACTATGTGCAACTAGAGATGCAGAGGATCCATTAGAAATCCGGCCACAATTCCACAGCAAATAGGAGTCCCCGCTTTCAAAGTACTGAGCCTCAGCTTCAGCTATATTGATTAGATCCAGGTTTTTATCCAATTCACATGTGTAGATTACACTATTGTTGGTATACAGGCATGAAGCAATAAACAATATTTTTCCATCTAAACTCAACTGCATAGACACTTTCTGTATCGATTCTAGATGTGTATTAAACTCTATTTGTTTTGTATTTTCGTTAGAGTCGCCAAGCAGGTTTGTGATAGAAACTCTAAAAGAATGATAAGATACAGGTACTAGTGCTGCAAACACCGTGTCCTGATTTAACAACATGCCTTTTCTATACTCTTCATTCAGTAAAATAGTTGCTTTCCCATTTTTGTGCGTTGCAACTTCGTCTAAAGAGCAATGATTCTTATCAAAAGAAAAAGGAGCAAATGGATTCCCAAATGAGGTCTTGTTACGCATCATTACGACCCTACCAAAATGATCTTCTCCTATCAGCTCTGATTTTTCATTTGTAGACATTTTAGTGCAGCCCCAGGATCCCATAGTTCCAGAAGTATCTAGTATTGATTTGTCATATATCCAGGGGATGGATATTTTAATGGGAAATCTTGCAATTGCTCTAAAAATTTTTTCAGCTCGTTCTTCCGAAGGACCTTTTGCTAATTCACATATCCCTGCTTCGGAATCCTCATGTTCAATTATGCCAGAGTCGATTAACTGATTCTCGGTATCGAATTTTTTAACTAGCACTTGATCACCCTGATCGTGGAGGCAATACGTATGCTTAAAGTTTCGATATTGAAAAAAGGGTTGATTAGACACCGACATAAAGACCTCTCAAGTTATTGCTTGGGCAGGAATGCTAACTTAAAAATTGAATTTCATCAAGGTTTTATTGCTCTTGATTGGACTGAAACTACCCATCTAGAACAAATTGAATTGATGTGATAGAATTGATCGTCTGCACCGATAGCTCAATGGATAGAGTACCTGGCTTCGGACCAGGTGGTTAGAGGTTCGAGTCCTCTTCGGTGCGATGAGAAGTAATTGGAAATCATCGCTAGGTTTTGTTCTAGCCACGTCAGGGGCAGCTGTTGGCCTTGGCAATATTCAACGCTTCCCCTACATCGTCTCTGAGGCGGGGGGAGCAGGTTTTGTATTTATTTATTTACTTTGCGTTCTTTTGATCGGAGTGCCCCTTGTTTTGGTCGAGTTCTCCATCGGTCGTCACACGCAGCGTAATCCCGTCTGTGCTATCGAACGGATACGTCCTGGCAGCCGTTGGAAATGGGTGGGAGGTCTTGGGATTCTCACGGCATTTTGTATTTTGAGCTACTATTCAGTTATTGCAGGTTGGACGATTGGCTATATCGTGCAGATGCTAACCGGCAAAGTGGAAGATATCCATGCTTTTTCTGCCGATCCACTGAAAGTGATGGGCTATATGCTGCTGTTTGTCGGCATTGTCATGGCTGTAGTTCGGAAGGGAATTCATAAAGGGATTGAGCGATGGAGTAAAATCTTAATGCCAATACTAGCCGTGCTGCTGGTTGGTCTGATTGTGCAGGCTTTGACATTGCCTAATGCTTGGGAGGGTGTGAAGTATTATTTGGATCCCGATTTTTCTGAGATTACAGGCAGAACGGTGCTCTTGGCGCTTGGTCAGGCGTTTTTCTCTCTTTGTGTCGGTGAGGCGGTGCTTGTGACGTATGGAAGCTATGCGGGCAGGAGCGAAAATTTGATCCGCTCGGGAGTCTCGATTGCTATTTTCGATACGGCGATTGCTTTTTTGGCAGGACTTGTGATTTTTCCAGCACTTTTTGCTTTTGGCAAAGCACCAGCGCAAGGGGTAGGGCTTACTTTTGCTGTGCTGCCAGACGTATTTTTACAAATGCCAGGTGGCAGTGTGTTTGGGGCGCTGTTTTTTGTTCTACTCGCGTTTGCAGCTATCACAACTGGTATTGCTCTTTTGGAAATACCGGTGATCTACTTTGTTGATTCAAAAAAATGGTCACGAAACAAAGCTGTTTGGATAGTTGGAATCGCAAGCGTTATTTTGTCGATTCCCTCGGCGCTATCTCACGGCGCTAGTAAGGGCCTAACCGAGCTTGATTTTGGTATTGCCGAGTTTAAAGGTTTTTATAACATCATGGACTTTGTCTGGGGCAATTTGGCCATGGTCATTACTGGTGGATTGCTAGCTGTGTTCACCGGATGGGTCTGGGGAGCGAAAAATGCTGCAGATGAGCTCTCCATCGGTTCAAATTTCAAGCATCTAAAACCCATTTGGATCGGTTTAGTAAAATACGTGATTCCAGTGGCAATCTTATTAATTTTATTAGGCATTTTTATCGTCTAGATTTTTTTTTCTAAGCGTTGTATACTGATATGTAACGAAGAGGAGACAGATATGCCTAATAATCGTCATATTAGTGAAGATGAACTCGGATACCGTTTAAGCCTGTATGGCAAGCACATGGAAATATCTGAGCCGATCAAAGATTACGTCATTGAAAAATTGGCTAAAATCGAACGCTTGTCCGATAAAATTATCGAAGTGAATGTGCGTGTCGAAGTGCAAAAATTGGTACATCACATCGAAATTGATATGCTCGTCTCCCAAATGAAAATCTGGGTTCATGCCGATACCGACAATATGTATTCCGCTATCGATAAAGCGTTTGACAGGTTGCAGCGAAAGGTGCGCAACTGGAAAAACCGCATTCAAGAATACCACGCAAAAAAACCTGTCATGATCGATGTTCCAGTTAATGTCTACCATTTGAGCGAAGATGACGAAGTAGCTGAATTCAATGAAGAAATCGCAGCTCAAAATACAGAGCAATTAGAAAAAGAATTAGGTGTTCCAAAATCAGTTAAAACCGAAACAATACCGTTAAAGACGCTAAGGCCTGATGAAGCTCTGATGAAAATCACGCTCTCGGGTGATGCCTTTATGGTCTATAAAGACGAGCATCATCAAGATCTGCGCGTTGTGTATAAGCGTCCAGATGGATCTTTTGGTATCATTGCGCCTGTATAAATGAAGCCTGAAGAGAAGGTGCGAGTGCGCCTTTTAAAATATCTCACTGAACATCTAAATTACCCAAAAGAGTTAATCACTGTTGAAAAAGAGTTAGCGCTGCTTCCAGGTAGTGACATGGCACCTAAGCGGCGCTTGGACGTTCTGGTGTATGTGAAAAAAGAGGGAGAGCTCAAACCCCTTTTGATTATCGAATGTAAAGCAGAGCATGTGACTGATGCTGCATTGCAGCAGGCCCTGGGATATAACCATGTTGTCAATGCGCCTTTTATTGCCGTTGTTGGCAAAAGTGAGGCGGTCACAGTGAGTCAAAATGGAAAAGTGATAGGAGGGCTACTTGGCTATGATGAACTTATCGCTGCTGTCTGAAAAAAATCCTCTACTAGCTTTAAAAATGCAATCAACTCACGCTACCTCAACATCTAAATATGCATGGAAATACTGCTTGGATGGCGTTGATGTTTTGTTTGCCTACGGCGTAGGAGATGGAAGTTTATACACTCAAATAGCTCTATGGCTACGCGAAAATAAAGAGCGAAAATTCATTTGGATTGCCGAGGATGAGGGCGATGCTTGGAGTTTTTGTGGATTAGAGGATCCCCAGGTCACACATTGCACACTCGGCGAGATCGAAGTATTGAAACAGGCTGTATGGAAAAGTGTGCTGCTAAAAGCTGGATGGGCTGTCCCAAGTCATCTGGAAGCGCCCAAGCAACTCATTGAAACATTGCGCTCAGGAATTGCTCTTTTGCTTTTTAAAGCACGCGATTTTGGTAAACAAGAGCTGTCCAATGTGCTAGATAATCTAGGTGATAAATGTGTAGTGCCGTTTGGACAAATGAAAAAGATGCCAGCAATCATTTGCGGCTCAGGGGCATCGCTTGATCCTAAGGCGTTAAAATATTTTGAAAGTCGCGCTTATTTGTTTGCCGGAGGCTCAGCGCTTGGAAAGCTCACAGCAGATGGAATACAGCCACATTTTGGTGGAGGCGTGGATAGCAATCCTGGCGAGCTTGAAACAGGAAAAGATATCCCGTTTTTTTATACCGATCGCTTTTGTGCTAAAACACTAAAAAACGTTTCCGGGTCTAAGCTCTGGATCAGAGCAACCGATGAGCTTCCGATTGAAGAATGGATGAGTGATCAGTTGAATCTTGAGTGTCCAAAGATCGATTTAGGGTGGAGCGTGGGCTGTGCCATAACAGCTATTGCTGCTAAAATGGGATGTGATCCTATTATTTTTCACGGCATGGATTTAGCGGATGAGAAAGATCAGATTGAGGTAGTTGATAAGTGGGGGAAAAAGACAAAAAGTCGGCAAGATCTGATCATGAGCGCCAGCTTTTTATCAGAGTTGATTTTGCAATATCCTGATCGAACGTGGATCGATGCAACGCCTCAGGGTCTTACCATTCAAGGAGCAAAAAAGCAATCTCTAAAGAGCATTCAACTGCCTGAGATAGTGCTCAAGCCCATTCAGTTTGAAAAACGTATCGCTGATGCAACACATGTGAAAACGCGCGTAGAGAAAAGCATTCAAGAATGTCAAAAACTTTGTCTGGAAAATTCAAAAGCTAGCTTGTATGAACTAGAATGTGAACTATTTTATCAGTATCACTTAAAGCCGCTTTGGCAACTTTGGAGACCTGTCTTGTTTAGAGAAGGGGATGAGAAGTTGCAAGCGATGCTATTTTACAAGAGAGTGCTAAAAGCTTATGAATAAAATTTTTTATGACACAGGCGAGCTCAGAGGAGAATGTCCTGAAAGAGGTGGAATGCTAGATGGCGTGGTGAAATTTTTCACGCGTTCTGGATGCTGTTTATCTGAAACACCTTTTTCAAAAGGCAAAAGGCAAGGAAAGGCGTTTTCTTGGCATGGGGATGGAAAGCTCAAAGCTGAGGAAAATTTTTGTGATGATGTGCCAGATGGTGTGCAGAAGTACTTTTATGATGATGGAAATGTAAAGGCAGAGCTTCCTTATGCAAAGGGGTTATTGGATGGTTGGGTCAAGCTCTACTGGCCAGATGGCCGGTTAAAACGTTTGAGTTTTTATCAGGAGCATATGCGGCATGGATTAGAGCGCATTTGGAATGCAGCGGGATTACTTGTTGATGAAGGCTCTTACTATTTAGGCGCGCCGGTTGGATTGCATAAGCATTGGTATGGCAATGGGATGTTAAGAGCAAGCCTATTTTACTACAGTTCAAAACGCGTCGATAAAAAGGCTTATAATAGTATGGGAGAGCTGATCTATCAAAACAAGACAAGCGATGTGGGCGATCAGGTGGAGACGCATTGGCTGGATGGAGAAATCGTGAAAAAATGATGACACTTGCCATTGATCATCTGCAAAGCAGATACCCAGAACTTGCTTTTTTACTTCAGATGTCAAATGAGGTGCCAAAGACAAATTGCGAGGGCTTTACATTGCCTGAGGATTTGGGAGATGTCGAAGGTGTGTATTTATATGGACTGAACTTGGAGGCGATGGAGTGCTTCCGCGATTGGTTGTCTAGTGATAGCATGCGAGATGTCATTATTATTGAAGATGATCTAGCTCATCTTATGGGCTTTTTAGAACAAGAAGGAAGCTGTGAGTGGATTTCTCATCCTCAAGTTCATCTCAAAATCCCTTTTAACCACTCGATTGATCAAAGAGAATTTTGCCTAGATTGCGCTAAAGCACATCCTTTGCAGCGCATTGGTGTCTACGCTGCAAAATCAGGAAATGCAAAGCAGTTTAAAGCATTTTGTTTAGAGATTAGACGCATGACAACGCTTACCCATGGCCGTTTTTGCGAATATTTTTATCACCACCGTCTCTTTGACAATTTAGTTCCCAACTTCAAACGTTTTGACAAGCTGTTTCTCATTCGCCAGTTTAAGGATTTATTTAAAGGGCGGCCGGCCGTGGTTTGCGGGGCAGGGCCGTCACTTGAAGATGCGATCGATGATTTAAAAGCCAATCGAGACAAAGCTGTTATTTTAGCTGGTGGATCTACAATTGCCGCGCTCAGTAACCAGGGCGTGATGCCCCATTTGGGGCTGGCGATCGATCCCAATCCGGAAGAATACCCAAGGCTTAAAGCATCGACTGCTTTTATGACACCGCTTGTGATGGGAGCTAGAGTTTTACCCGATATTTTTGACACCAATGCTTCTGACATTGGCTACATGCAGTCAATTGCATGCGATATCACCGAATACTGGGTGAGCGAGCAATTGGGCATCAATGGAGCATTTCTAGAAGAGGATATGGGTGAGGAAGCATTATCTGTGACAACATCCTGCATTGCGCTAGCTGAATACATGGGGTGCAGCCCGATCATTTTAGCTGGTGTTGATCTAGCCTTTACTGGCAAAGATCACTATGCAAAGGGTGTTTTTGCCGATTCAAGCATTGAGCTAGATGAAAAATTACGTGATACAAGAGCTTGTGAGATGCTCATCGAACAAAAAGGACAAAGCGGTGAAACGTGCTACACCAATGTCAAATGGGTGATGGAAGCCAGCTGTATCTCAGGGTTTGCCCACAAGTCCAAAGCAGACTTTTTCAACGCTTCGCAAAGAGGGCTGAAAATCGAAAAAATTCCTCATAAGTCCTTGAGAGACATCTTAGAAGCATCAGATGTAAAGCGGATTTACATTGACGGTTTTTTGCAAACGGCCATACATGAGGCGCAGGTCTCATCGGATAGTTCAGAAAAATTACGCTGTGCTTTGCTGGATTTAAAAACCAGTTTAGGCGCATGCGAGATGCTTTTGCAAAAACTTATCGATGCATTAGACAGCATGCGAGAAGAATTTAAAATCGATGGTGCACTACTTCTGCTTCATGAAATGGATTTGCAAGAAGAGCTTGCTTATCGCTGTTTACTTTTTGGAATGATTCCATCGCTTGAGTATGCTATTTCCAGGAAGGAGCGAGAAACTTCAGATGCTGCTAACTGGCGCAAAAAAAAGAGTCTCTACGTCCAACTATTAGATCGTACCCAATCGCTACTTGCAACTTTTGCTAGTCACTGTTAATCATAAGATATGAAAGAAAAAACTTGGCATATCAAAGTCGGCAGCTTAGAAAAGGGGCCTTTTACAGCGCAAGAGCTTAAAGGTATGTTGCACAGGGGAGAAATCGATCCTGATACTTTAGTTAACCTGAACTCTGGGTTTAGATCATTCATCTTCAGGCATCTTAGCCGCCATCTTGCACCCTTTTTGTGCTCATCTATAGCTTTTGGCTATAGAATCGCAAAAAATGGCACAATCTGTCACCTAATCTGCTCTGAATCTAAACAATCAAAACCCAGAGTTCAGGT
>JAJFLZ010000012.1 GCA_021772435.1 Chlamydiota bacterium
CTTCCGCGCATCTTAGCCGCCATCTTGCACCCTTTTTGTGCTCATCTATAGCGCCTTGGCTATAGAATCGCAAAAAATGGCACAATCTGTCACCTAATCTGCTCTGAATCTAAACAATCAAAACGAAAGAGTTCAGGTTAATAACCCAACTTGTCCAGATGTTAAGCGCGCTGTTGATGATGCGTTCGACGATGGTGTTTTTCTCTGTCCCGATTTTACATGGATAAAAATCATGGATTCTATGTAAAGCTAAAGGCTATGGGTGAGATTTCAGAAGATGAGGTGATGGTGGTTGCAAAGGAGCTGCTGGAAAAGCGGCAGGTGCCGTCAGCTGTCTATCGCTTGCAGATGAATCAAAATTTTCCGTTTATTAAGGCAGCTGAATTAGCGCCGTATTTGAAGCAGCTAGGGGTTGAGGCGTTGTATAGCTCGCCTTATTTTGAAGCCGCGCCAGGAAGCACTCATGGCTATGATGTCACAGCCCCCAACCGTTTAAACCCAGAGCTTGGTACCGATGCAGATTTTGATGCATTTTGCGATGCACTGTCAAAAGAAGGTTTAGGGCATATCTTGGATATTGTTGCCAACCACATGTCAGCGACCTGCCATAATCCGTGGTGGTGCGATGTGCTGAAAAAGGGCTCAGAGTCGGAATATGCCAGCTATTTTGATATTAGACCCGGCAAGAAGATCTCGTTGCCAATTTTAGATGCGCCTCTAGCAGTAGCGATTAAAGCTTGCGATGTGACTTTTGATGGCGAGTGGATCTGTGTGGGGACACAAAAGCTGCCGCTGAAAGATGGCACAGATATAAGTTTGCCGCTGGAGAAGATTTTAGCTGCGCAAAATTATGAGCTGTGTTCTTGGAAGCGCTCAGGCAGCTACCGCAGGTTTTTCGATATTGCAGAGCTCGCTGCTGTTCGTCAGGAAAACCCCGAGGTGTTTTCTCATTACCACGAGCTGGCCTTGGAGCTTGCTACGCAAGGGAAGGTTTCTGGTATGCGGATTGATCATCCAGACGGCTTGTATGAGCCCGCGCGTTATTTTGAGGATTTGCAAGCGCTGTATTTTTTGGAGAAGTTGATGTGGGCAGTGGGTGAGCGCTATCCCGATCGAAAACCCGATGTGGATACGTGTTTAAAGGTTGCCAGTCAGATCGATATTCAGCGCGAAAAGCCGCTGTATCTGCTCGCGGAAAAGATTTTGCACGGTGATGAGACGCTGCCTGAAAATTTGAGCATTCACGGCACTGTCGGTTACGATTTTTTGGTGCGTTTAACAGGTGTTTTTGTTGATCAAACAAGCGAAGAGGAAATGACGCGGATTTATGTTGAATACTCCGGTATGACAGATCCGCCAGAAGAGCTGCTCTACCGTCAAAAGAAAGCGTTTTTGGAAACGTATCTGCAAGGTGAGCTTGAAGGCTTAGCTAGTCTTTTGGATTGTGATAAAGATGCCTTGAGCGTTTTGCTAGCATCGTTTCCTGTGTATCGCACGTATGTGAGTGCCAAAGAGGCGCTTTCAAAGAAAGATCGCGCGCTATTATCCAAGGCTTTTGAGCTTGCCGAGGATCGGGCGCCCGATAGCAATTTTACGGGATTGCAAGAGCTGTTTTTTGCCCCACCCGATAAGCGTAATGATGAGGGAATATTGCGTTTTCAGCAATTATCAGCGCCTCTTATGGCTAAGGGTGCCGAAGATACGTTTTTCTACGTCTACAATCGCTTGCTTTGCTTAAACGAAGTGGGAGGAGCTCCCGCGCAGTTCGGCACAAGCGCAAAAGAGTTCCACACGCATAATTTGCATCGCTTAAAGTACTGGCCGTATGGCTTTATTGCTACCGATACTCACGATACCAAGCGCTCTGAAGATGTGCGCATGAGAATTGCAGCGCTCTCTGAAATCCCAGATGAGTGGGAAGCGTTTTTAAAGCAGATGCCAAAAGCTCCAGATGCGAATTTTGGCTATTTTTTTTACCAGACGCTTCTGGGTGTCTATGAGCCCGATTTTGAAAAGACGCGGCTTGTGGACTATTGCTTAAAAGCTATTAAAGAGGCCAAGGTAAACACGTCGTGGAAAGAGCCGAATGAACCTTTCGAAGATGCCATTATTGCTTTTGTCCACGAAACAGTCGATAATGCTGCATTTCACCCTTTTTGGGAAAAGATCGATCAGCTAGGTAAGCAAAATGCCCTCTCTGCGCTAGCGCTAAAGATAGCATCTCCCGGTGTTTTTGATTTGTACCAGGGCTGTGAGCTATGGCGCTATTGCTTAGTCGATCCAGATAACCGCCGCCCAGTTGATTTTGACCTTCGTCAAAAGCTGTTAGATGAAAATTCTCATCCCAAGCTCGCAGTGCTTGCAAAAGGTTTGCAATTTAGGCGCGATCACAAAGAGCTAATTTTAAACGGTAAATATATCCCACTTGATGTGGGCACAGATAGCATCGGTTATGTGCGCCAGTTAGATGGGCAGATGTGCATTGTGTTGGCCAAACGTTTTTTTTCAAAGAGCTCCAAGTTGATTCTTCCACCAGAATGGGAAGGGGATTATGTCGATCTCTATTCTGGTCGCTCCCTTGACGATCAGGCATTTGCACTCTTGCAAATGTAAATGACACAGAAAAATCTGGTTGCTAAAGCGTTAATTATTCGTTGACCAAAATCAAATTTGATTTTACTATCCCCTCAATTATTAAATGTATGAAGGAGAGTCAATGAGTCAACAAGCGCAACCCATAACTGTAAGTACGCACGTTAATATCCCTAGTCAACACGAGCAAAATCAGCAGGATAAATTGATTGTAGCTTGTATGAGCGTGGTGCTTAATCTTTCAGAGCAACAGACAAGGGACTGCATGAGCGACCCTAGACAATTCAAGCCAGGTGATTATTACACTAAGCTTAAAACCATTCCAGCAAACCTTGATATCAGATTGAGCAACATCCTCTTCTGTTTTAATGTATTAAAGCAGGGAGAAATCTCAGGGAAGACTGTTAAGGAATCGGTGGGTGATCAGTACCCTATACAGGTAGAAAAAGGGTTAGTCTTAGTCACTAGCCGTATTAAGCAATTTGATGAGCTTAGGGGTGAGCAAAGAGCTGTGATCATTTTGCACAACATAGCCAAACAGGTGCTCGGTAAGGTTTGTGACACTCTAGAACTTAACGCCCTAAAAAGGATTGTGGTTGATCGAGCTTTTATGCCAAAAACCCTATCTAAAGATTTTTTGGACTACGATTACACTATTGCAGCCTACGCAAAAAAGAGGGTTAAAAATGCAAATAAAAGGGTAACGTATGCAGTTGATAACCACCCTCCTGGACTGCCAGATTTAGAGACGATTCAAGCAGCGGAAAGCGAATTGAAGACTCTTACAAAAGCTTTTAAAGAAGGACGTGTTTGGGAGAAGGTAGAGTTAAAGCTTGCTGAAATGTCCTATCAAAAAATTCAGTTTCAAGGTAGAGCCCCAAAGCGTTTAGATTATTGTGCTGAAGCTCGTTTGGCTATAGATAAAAAAGATCTAAGAGTATTTAAAAAGCTATTGCCAAAGATATCTTTTAGAACAAATGTTTCTTTAGCTGATGACAGCCAGCCAGGCGGTCTTCTCAGACATCTTATTGATAGGGACTGGATTGAAGGCACTAAGCTTTATATAGAGTTGCATCCTGTCAGTGTAGAACAAGCACAGTATGCTTGTGAAAAAGGAAGTAACGAAATCGTGACCTTATGTTTAAAGCGTTGTAATGATTTTTCACCCTCTAGTACAGAGAAGTATTATTTGGCTGCAATCAGGGGCGATAACTTACCAGAACTTGCTTGTCTTTTGGAAAAAGCTCCCCTAAATCAGGAGAGTTTTCAAGAATATTTAGAAGAGGCGGCAACATCGCAGGCGATTGATACATTAAAATTGTTGTTAAGCCAAGGGCGTGATGTATCTCCAAGTCTTTTATCTGTTGCAATAAGAGACACGATATATGTTCAGGATGAGCGTGGATTTTTAGAAACTGTAAATCTGCTTATTGATTACTTTAAAGAACGTAATTCTTTGCCAAATGATCTGTTCTATGACCTGGCTGCCACTTCATTTGAGCAAAGGGAAGGTTTGAAACAATTAGTACAGACCTTACAAAGATTAGGATTACGTTTTGATCAGCCAGAAAAAGACCCTATCTTATTCCATGCAATGACGCCTGTGATACCTGTTTACCGTTATCCATCAGCAATGATACTAGATTTTCCCGGTAAAGTCAAAGACAAGCTTATTGCTGCATTAATTGTGTCTGGGGCCAATCCTAAAGCTAAAAATCAAAATGGTGATACTTTGGCTCATGTTCTTTTTACCAAGAATTTTGACGCTGATAGTTTTCTTTACACGCTCGATTTTTTTAAGAAGAGATGCAAAGTAGATTTTAGATCAAAAAACAACAAGGGCCAAACGGTTCTACATTGTTTTGCGCAATGTCTATATATTGGTCAAGCGCAGTATCAAAAGCTATTTGAGATTATTGGGGACGCTGACCTTCTAACCCAGGATAACGAGGGAAAAACTCCTGTTGATTACGCAAAGCATCAAAGATCAGAAATGCAGCAATTTATGGAAGAGAAGCTTAAAGAAGTAGACGAATATCCTAGAAATCAGCGGCGGCGCCTTGCTTAAGGTGCTGCGCCATTCAGCGTTAACTTTTTCGCATGAGCGGACTGGAGATAAATAGTCCTGAGATGATTAGCGCTGCTCCTGCAAAGCTGTACCACGCAAGTGACTCATCTAGAAAGATGTAGCCGAGGGTGATTGCTACGATGGGGAAGAGGAGCGTGGACATGGACAGGTAGCTGGCACCAGCTTCGCGAATGAGGGTGTAGTAGAGCGTGAAGGAGACCGCCGTTGAGATGAAACCGAGGCCGAGGATGGCGCCGATGGCGCCCATAGTTGGCATGGGCATGGCAAAGCTTTTGTCGACGATGAGGCTAAAGGGAAGAACGAAGATGACAGCGAAGATGAGCTGAAAGGTGGGCGCAACGAGGAAGGGCAGGTCTTTGATGTGGCGCTTGGCATAAACCATGCCGATGGCGTAGCTGATTGAGGCCAATACGGCAAGCAAAAGACCTAGCTCGGAGGAAAAGGCTGCATCGAAGAGATCGGGTAGGAAGATGAGCGCTATACCTGCAATGCCTGTGAAGATGCCGAGGAGTTTTCGGAAGGTGAAATGCTCAGCGCAAAAGTAGTGCGCGAGGATGGCTGTGAAGATAGGCGTGGAGCCGTTGATGATACCCGCTAGCGAGCTGGGGATGTAGAGCTCAGCTATGGGAAAGAGGCAAAAGGGCAGCGCTGAGGCAAAAAAGCCCATAAAAGCAAAGTGTTTCCAGTATTTTAGATAGGGCTTGATAGGTGTTTTGCGCATAAGTAGGAGAGCAAGAAGTACTAGGGCTGCTAAGGTCACGCGAAGAGCTGCGATGGTAATCGGGGCGAAGCTATCAAGTGCGATTTTCATGAACATGAACGCCGGGCCCCAAAAGATGGCAAGAGCAATAATGAGAAAAAGGGTTCTGGGCGTCATTTGGCTAAGATATCTCCTACGCGCAATGCGTTTGCAATAATGGTCAGACCTGGGTTAACGCCTGATACCGATGGAAAGAATGATCCATCAACGACGTATAAGTTGTCAAGGTCATGTGCTTTGCAATTGGTGTCTAGCACAGATGTTTTGGGATCAGTGCCAAATCTGCATGTGCCGACTTGGTGTGCAACGCCAGCTAGTGGAATTTTTTTTCGCAAGTAGAGCGAGTTGGGGAAAATGTGTGTGGTAGGCCCTGAGATGTGAATAATTTCTTTGAGTTTTTCATACAGCCGCTTGTGAGCTTCCAGGTTGTTTTCGGTGTAGTGCAGGCGAATTTGACCGCTATCTGTGACCTCGACGCGGTTTTCTGGGTCCGGCAAGTCTTCTGAGGTGATCCACCAGCCCATGGCGTGGTCGGCCATCTCTTTGAGCGCAATATCAGGTGTGAAAAAGGGCGCATCGCCCATCAGCATTTCTGGCATGACTTTTCCAAGCAGCTGCATGTGGCCAAGCGGCAGATCGGAGTCTGGACCGCCGTCGTAGTAGTCGTTTATTCCCAGCGTTTTTTGAAAATGTGTTGTATTTTTCTCTTTAGAGATGGCAACGATTGCGGAGTTGTTGTGGCACATGTAGTTGCGGCCCACTAGGCCTGAGCTGTTGGCTACGCCAGATTTTAGCAAAAGCGCAGAAGAATTAATCGCGCCGCAGGATAGAACGAAGGTGTCTGCTATGAGTCTTTGGGGCTTGCCATCTGTCATGACATCCACTGCAACAATTTCGCCATTTTCTTCGATCAGTTTTTCAGCCATGGTGCGCGTTAAGATTTGGACGTTGTCATGTTCAAGGGCTGGACGGATGCAAGTGGTATGGGCGTCGGCTTTAGCATCGACCATGCAGGGGAATCCATCGCAGGTATCGCAGCGGATACATTGGCTTTTTTCTTTGTTTTTCTCATTGAGTCGAATGCCGACGGGCAGGTGGAAAACACCAACGTTGGCTTTTTTGAGACGATCTACAATGTTTTGTACGCAGGGCTCGTGGCTGATCGGATCGCTAGGGTAGGGTTCTGATTCTGGTGGCTCTGTAGGATCGTCACCTCGCAGGCCGTGAACGGAATAGAGTTTTTCGGCTTCTAAGTAGTAGGGTTGAAAGTCGGCGTATTTGAGTGGCCAGGCAGGGGAGATGCCGCCAAAGTGTTTGACCTCGTTAAAGTCATTCTCGCGCAGGCGCAAGAGCGCCGCTCCGTAAAATTTGGTGTTACCGCCGACGTAGTAGTGCGTGCCGGGCGTAAATTCTTTGTCTGATTTATCGAGCCATTTTTCTTGTGGGTTGTAGTGGCCAAGGGTAAAAACCGACTGGGGCTGCCAATTTTCTTTTTCGCGTGGCAAATAATCGCCGCGCTCAATGATGAGAATTTTCTTTCCAGTAGGAGCTAGCTTGTGCGCTAGTGTCCCACCGCCGGCTCCCGAGCCGATGATGATGATATCAAATTTATCCATAATTCCTGGATAACAAATCTTAATTTTAATACATAGGTATTATGGACCCAGAAAGATTGCGAATGGAAGAAAATAACCCACACGATCCCGTGCCTGCCTGGCATAAGTGGGGGCCGTATGTATCTGAGCGCTCGTGGGGCACGGTGCGAGAGGATTACAGCGAAGATGGCGATTCGTGGAAATATTTTCCGCATGAGCATGCTAGATCACGCATCTATTGCTGGGGTGAGGATGGAATTGCCGGCATTTGTGATCGGTATCAGGTTTTGGCCCTGTCGTTTGCGATGTGGAATGGCAAGGACCGCATACTCAAAGAGCGGCTTTTTGGTCTCGCGCCTTATGAGGCTAACCACGGCGAAGATGTCAAAGAGCTTTACTACTACCTAGATTGTACGCCGACGCATTCGTATATGCGCTACCTCTACAAATACACGCAAAAAGCCTATCCGTATGAAGATTTAATCCAAGAAAATCAAAAACGAGGCTTAAAAGATCCTGAGTACGAGCTGATCGACACCGGCGCGCTTGATGAGAACCGCTATTTTGATGTGTTTATCGAGTACGCTAAGGCTGGCCCGGAAGATATGTGCATCAAGATCGAAATTTTTAATCGCGGACCGGAGTCTGCTAAAATTCATGTTTTGCCACAGCTTGTTTTCAGAAATAGCTGGCGTTGGCATGAAAAGCTGCCAGAGGTCCCAGTGATTTCTATCGGTAAGCAAACAGATAAGTTTTGCAGCTTGCAAGCTGATGATAGTCGATGCGAACCGATCAAATTGCTCAACTTTCCGTATTCGCTCGGACGCCGTACCTTGTATGGCAATCCAGGAGCAGAGTTGCTATTTACCGACAACGAGAGCAATAACAAAAAACTCTTTAACAGTGAAAATGCGACCGGATTTACCAAAGATGCTTTTCATCGCACTATCGTTGATGGGGAGAATTGTGTAAATCCAGCAAATGTAGGCACCAAGGCCTGCATGCACTACAAAGATATCGAAATACCAGCTGGTAGCTCTCATGTGATTCGCTTGCGCTTAACCGATCAGGCGCTACAAAATCCGCTAGAAGAGGTTGATCAAATTGTTGCTACGCGAAAAGCCGAAGCTGACCAATTTTACGAGGGCGTGCACGCCAAAGGCTTAAACGATGAAGAAAAACTGATACAGCGCCAGGCACTCTCTGGCATGCTGTGGAGTAAGCAAGTGTACATGTACAACGTCAAGCGCTGGTTTGAAGGCGATGCCATCCACGAAGATGTTCCGAAAAAGCGCAAGCTCGTTCGTAATACCCACTGGAAACACCTGATCTCTAAACGCATCATCTCCATGCCAGATAAGTGGGAATACCCGTGGTTTGCCGCGTGGGATCTCGCTTTTCATACTGTGACGCTGGCCTTAGTTGACATGGATTTTGCTAAACGTCAGCTCGGCCTATTGATGTTTGATCAGTTCCAGCACCCTAATGGTCAAATTCCGGCCTACGAGTGGGAGTTTTCCGATTTGAATCCGCCCGTGCAAGCGTGGGCGGTCTGGCGCCTGTACAAAATGGAGTGTGAAAAGGGCGGCAAGCCCGATAAAGTCTTTTTAAAACGGTGTTTTCATAAACTGATCATCAATTTCGCCTGGTGGGTCAACAAAGTCGACTCTAAGGGTAATAACGTTTTTGAAGGCGGTTTCCTCGGTTTAGATAATATCACCGTTTTTGATCGCAGCGCGCCGCTTCCAGATGGCGGACGCCTAGAGCAGTCGGATGGCACGGGCTGGATGGGTTTTTTCTGCCTGTATCTTATGCGCATGGCACTTGAGCTATCCAAAGATGACCATTCGTACCAAAATCTTGCGGTTAAATTTTTTGAGCATTATGTCTACATCGCCTCGGCGCTTGAATTTTCCGAAGAGAGGAAAGTGCAAATCTGGGATGATGAAGACGGCTTTTTCTACGATGTGCTCTGCATTCCGGGTAAGGTGGAAGAGCAGATCAAGGTGCGTTCGCTAGTTGGCATTATTCCACTTTATGCTGTCGATGTGATTACGGAAGAGGAGCTAGAGGAGCTGCCCGAGTTTAAAACGAGTTTTAACTGGTTTTTGAAAAACCGTCTCGATCTCACGCAAAGATGTGTTACCCCCATTGGCAGGGGCGGCAAAATGTCCTACCTGCTAGGCCTGATGCACCTCAAGCAAATGAAACGGGTTTTAAAACGCGTTTGGGATCCCAAGGAATTTCGTTCCGACTACGGCCTGCGTAGCCTATCTAAGGTCTACCAAGACAACCCGTACGAGCTGCTTGGTAACTCGATCAATTACGAGCCAGGTGAGGCCACAGCCCTCTTAAAAGGTGGTAACTCCAACTGGCGCGGGCCGGTCTGGCTACCCACGACCTTCTTGCTGATTGAATCGCTTAAAAAGCTCTCCACCATTGCTGGCGACGATATGAAAATGGACGATACGAATCCAAAAGAAATCGCCGACTATTTTGCTCAGGCAGTCATCAAGCTGTTTAAAAAAGATGATTCAGGCAAACGTCCCATCTACGCCGGCAATGAGCTGCTCCAATCGGACCCACATTTTCAAGACTTGATTCTTTTCTTCGAGCACTACCACGGCGATACGGGAAGGGGTCTAGGCGCTTCCCACCAAACCGGCTGGTCGGGGCTCGTTGCTAATCTACTAGATGAGCAAGTTAGATCATCCAGGCGGGAAGATAGATGATTTTTTGGCGGCGGTCGATGTTGAATTCTCCGTTGTAGACGTAAATGCCCCATTTGGCTTTAGGCTCTTTTTCGATAAATTCTTTGAGATGTCGGGCTTTTTTGGGAAGAGCCCCCGTAGAGTAGGTGACTTCGATAGGTATAATTTGAGCACCGATGGAAACGACAAAATCCACTTCAGATCCACCAGTAGTGCGCCAGAAATAGATCTTATCATGCTCAATTTGTGCATCAGTCCAAACAAGAAGTTCGTTGAGCAACCAGTTTTCAAATCGATGCCCAATTAGACCTGTCTGTGTGAGTATTGAAAGATCGTAAATTCCTGTGAGATAACTGATAATGCCATTATTAATGAGGTAGCCTTTTGGAGATTTTACAACACGTTTTATCGTACTATTTATATAAGGATATATTTCTTTGTACTGCATGGTAGCAGATAAATACCCACGATATTTAGCTAAAGTATTGCGAGAACATTCTAAGGCTGTCAAAAATTTTTGCTCATCACGCACAGACCCCGTTTGTTCGGCACAAGCTCTCATAAGCTGTTGATATAAGTTAATATCACTGATAGATGGAATAGATCGGATGTCATTTTCTAGATATGTTTGCAAGTAGTTAGCTAAGTATGTTCTCTTTTCTTTGTCGCTTTGCTCATGCAAAACTTCTGGAAGTCCTCCCCATACTAAATGAATTGATAGTGTATTTTTTAGAATTTTATTGAATGGTTTGCGCTCTTCCCAAAGTGTTGTGAGTTTTAGCTCATCCATTGGCTCTTTGATTAAATCAAAGATGGAAGGGAAAGTAGGGATTGTGACATTTGAGTGAAGCAACTCTGCCATTTCCTTTAAATTGAATTCTCGAAGATGCTGGAGTTCGACTCGGCCTGCTAGTGACTCTGCAGCAAGTTGATGCAAATTCAAATGTCCAGATCCAGTCAAGATAAATTTAACAGCTTTCATGTCTTTGTAGTCATCATAGATGCTCTTGACCTGATCAAATAATTCAGGGCACTTTTGTGCTTCATCAATTGCAACCCAGATTTTTTTACTGAAGCCAATTTTCTGTAAGATAGCTTCTTCAATCATTAATTTTAGCTCTCCATTTGCAACGCGTAAGCGCTGCTCTCGGTGATCCATATTTAGAAACACCCAAGTTCTATTTGGATGGGCTGACATATAAGCTTTGAGTAAGGTTGTTTTGCCAACACGCCTTGCCCCTAAAAGAGCTGTGACTCTGGGTTTTTCAAAAGAGTTTAAAATCTCTTCTTGATTAACCCGTTGTAGAACTTCTTCTTGCATAATCGACACTTATTTGCTGGATGTTTATAACCTAACCTGAATTTCTTCGTTTATATCATTCATCTTCAGGCATCTTAGCCCTTATCTTGCACCCTTTTTGTGCTCATTGATAGCGTTTTGGCTATCAAATCGCAAAAAATGGCACAATCTGTCACCTAATCTGATCTGAATCTAAACAATCAAAACGAAGGAACTCAGGTTAACCTAATGATAAAAAACCATGACAATTTCGTCAAGGCAATGATCAAATTGCATGACAATTTCGTCATTCAAGTGATAAGATTGCGCTCAGTCAATCTAATATGCTTATTATAAGTATCTTGCAACTAGGCGGCAGGAGCGGCGATGGCGGCCCTGGGCTCCTCTTTCTTGCTAAAGGTCATAACGAAAATTGCATAGGTGAGCTGGAAGGGTCTGCCGAGGTCCTCAATGCACTCATTGCGCCACTTGACCGCGCGGTCACAGAAGAGTGATAGGATCGCAATCGGGATGATCGCAAAGGTCGCAAAGACGCATTTTGCAATGGTGTAGATCGTGTAGACAAGCAGCTGCTTCCATGTGCCTTGCACAAGCTGCATGGGATGCAGCTCTGTTGTCTTTCTTGTACTGAGCTTTTGGATAAGATCAGCTGATTGTAGTTGTCTGACTTGTGTCTTGTTGAGGGTTTCGAGGTTGGAGGTGTCCAAGCTGCTCGATTGATTTTGCGGTGCATGCATCCATTTGTTAAATGGCAAGGTTTTGACCTGAGCAGGAGAGAGGTGCCCAAGCTGCTCGGGTTTGAGAAGATTGATTTTGCTGGCTGAGATGTTTTTGACCCGCTGCAAGAGCTCCTATTTACTTTACGCTATCGTTGATTCGACCATTTGTTGTGATCGGAGCTGAAATAGCCGATGTATTCTGCAAGGGCAAATTAGAGCTCGTGCAGCGGGTCAAAAACATCGCTAGAAGCTTTTTTTATGCTTTGGGCATGGCTCTAGCCTCAGTTGGAATGGTGCTTTTGCCCTACAGATGCGCCTACGTTTTAGCTCAAATTGAATTTAACGCCAACAAGGGCATACACGATGTCAAATCGCTTAATGTAAACCAGGGCTTTACCATTTACCTCACCATGACGCCTGTTGGCAATCTAGCTCAAAAGCGGCCAAACCAGTCTCTCAAATACAAACCGCACGCTTTGATGGTTTCAGATCAAACATTTGAAATACTGATCAATGACAAGACACTTTCTACTAAGGGGCGCAGCCTAGAGCAACGCGACCAAGACATCTTTCATCTGCTTAAAAAATTTACTATGCAAAAAAGCGCCTACTGTGGTCCCAATCAGGCTCCAAGCGCCTTACCAGAGCCCACACGTGTTACAGATCGCGGTTTTGGCATCGATGCAAATCGTTACTACACCTATTTGGACCTGACTCAAGACCAAAAAAACAAACTCAAGCCTTACGGCTACGATACGTGATCACATGCCAAAGAGGTTTTTGAAAAACTATCCTTCAAAATACAAAATTCACTGACGCAAATTGTCTAGATGGCTTATTCTCATTATCAACCTATCTTATGGAGGATAAATGGAAACCAAAAAGCATGCCAATGGCATCATGATGAGTACTTGCACAGTCAAAAACCTAGAGTCTGCCAAGCGTTTATTTGTCGATCTGCTTGGTCTAGAGCTTAAGGACTACGCTCCTGAATACAACTGGATGGAAATTGGTGGCGAGCAAGGATCGCTACTTGGCATTGGTCAAGAATCAACTGAGTGCGGTGCAGCAGATGTGCAGCAAACAGCTGGCAATAACGCCTGGGTCTCAATTTCGGTCGACGATGTTGACGCTACAAAGAAGCATCTAGAAGACAATGGCGTTGAATTTATCGGCGACATATTTGAGGTGCCAGGGCATGTCAAAATGGCGCTATTTAAGGATCAAGATGGCAACCGCTTCTGGATCACCCAAAAACTTGACTAAACCCATAAATTGCTTAAAAAGAGTCATTAACGAAATATATCGTTACCGCTAATAAGTGGAAATGTCATTCTTATGATGTGTTTTTGCCGTCTGTTTTCGCATCATAAAAATGACAAATGTCACTTTTATGATGCGTTTTTAACTTGCATTTCGTTATCATAAAATTGACATATACGAGAGATATCATGAAACAAAACCGGCCTTTTTTTGGAAGACAGCAGGAACTTAAAATGCTGTCTGAAGAGTTTGATAAATCCACATCAAGCTTTGTTGTGATTCACGGTAGGCGACGCATCGGCAAAAGTAGGCTTATTCAAGAATTTGGTAAGAACTTAAAAACGCTTCATTTTAGTGGAATGCCACCTACTAGAAAGACTACAGATGAAAATCAACGCAATGAGTTTGCAACACAAATGGCGCAAAGTTTAAACATGCCGATCATGAAAAACCAAGACTGGAGCAATCTATTTTGGTTTTTGGCAAAAGAAACAGCTAACGGAAAATGGTTAGTTGTTTTAGATGAAATTTCATGGATGGGCTCCAAGGATCCAGATTTTTTAGGAAAACTAAAAAATGCATGGGATTTGCATTTTTCACAAAATCCTAAATTGATGCTAATTGTTTGCGGATCAGTATCGAGTTGGATAGAGCGAAATATTTTATCCAATACGGGATTTTTAGGTCGGATCTCATTAGATATTGTCTTAGAAGAGCTTCCCCTACATGACTGCTTGCAATTTTGGGGCAACGCAAAAACTAGAATTTCTCCTTACGAGATTTATAAGGTGTTAAGTGTTACAGGAGGCGTTCCGAAATATCTAGAAGAAATTCGCCCCTCTAAAAGCGCAGAAGATAATATTGAAAATTTATGCTTTAAAGCTAGTGGATTGCTCTACAGAGAATTTGAACAGATATTTTCAGATTTATTTTCGAAAAAGAGTGAGAAGTATCGGAAAATCGTTTCTTGTTTAGTTGATCACGCTTTGTCACTAAGTGAAATATGTGCTTTGCTGAAACTTGAAAAGAGTGGTGTTGTTTCATCATATTTGTCAGATTTAGAAGATGCTGGTTTCATCAGTTCAGATTGGACCTGGAACTTAAAAAGTAACAAAATTTCAACCTTACGAAAATATCGACTAAGTGATAATTACTTACGTTTTTACCTCAAATATATTCATCCTATAAAAGAGCTTATAGCAACAAGAAATTATACTTCAGAACCGCTGTGCACTCTACCAAACTGGTCTACTGTCATGGGCTATCAATTTGAGAATTTGGTCATTACAAATAGGCTTAGCCTTTACCACGCAATAGATCTCAATCCAGCTAAAGTTTATGTCGCGAATCCTTTTTTTCAGCGTAAAACAGCTAGGAAGAAAGGTTGTCAAATTGATTATCTTATCCAAACAAAAAGTCGTACATTATTCCTTGTAGAAATTAAATTTTCAGGGTCTCAGGTTGGGCCTAAGGTAATTGAAGAGGTGAAGGAAAAAATAGCAAGACTATCTGTTCCAAAAGGATTTTCTATTAGACCAGTTTTGGTTCACGTTAATGGTGTAACAGATGCTGTATTAGACGCCCGGTTTTTTGATCATATCGTGGATTTTGCAAAGCTTTTAAAAAACTAACCTGTTGAATAAGCTGCATTGGAACCCGAAGAGGAAGGAAATAGCAATCGCTTCTGGATCACCCAAAAACTTGACTAGACACAGGCTAGGCGCGCAAAATCGATTGAGCCGTTCCGTAAATTTTAAAGATTTCTTCGGTTTCTTTCCTATACTCATTCGGAACTTTATCGGGATGTAGTACCAGCGCAGCTTTTAAATAGGCTCTTTTTGCGTCTTTAGCTGTGTACCCAGGCTTTAGATCGAAGAGGGCAGCGGCTGTGGATGCTGTAAAGATGCGTGTTTTGTATGCAATATAGCGCTCGTTCGGGCCTAGACCATTGTTTTGTATTTCAGCTCGAGCTTTTTGCAGCGCGCTTTCCCAAGCTGTTTGTGTCGGTGGCGGTGCATGAGAGGAAGATGGATTTTGTCTCGGAGGGGGTTGGTAGCCTGAAGATGGCTTATAGCGCGCATTGGATCCAAAAAATGATTGGCAGTAATTTTCGTTAAAAGGGAATTTGGGTATGTGGATATTTGAGTTTGCTTCGAAATAGTAATGAAAAACAGAATTCTCTTGCATGTCCAAAAATAGTTCCAAAAAGCCGCGTACGCGAGTTAAACTTCTTTCTGAATCTTTAAGCTTGGCTAAATAGGCGGCTTTGTTAGGGAAGTCTACTCCAGTAAGCTGCGAGCGAATGTTATTTGCTGTAGGCGGGTAGGTCATCCTAAGTGAAAACCCGTTAGGGAGTTCTTGCTTAATCTGTTCTACTGTGGATAGAAAATTTAGACCCTGTTGCACATAAATTTCACCAAAATGACCATCGATGAATTTTGTATGCTCACGATCATCAGCTGCATTCCACGATAAAAGCTTGCCGTTTTCAGCGACAATTCCGTATGTATTTTTAAGCAAGATAGATTTGTAAAATGGCAATCTCAGATCTTTTTGTATAAATAGACGAGGAACTTGTTGGGGAAGCAAGCCAATAAGAATAGGTAAAGCTGCTGTTGCAACGACTAAAGCCGTCATAACTTGAGCGTTTTTAAAAAATTGCTTGTACAGTAAATAAGGGCAAATAGCTCCAAAAAATGCCAGAGTGCCATCTGTTAGTAAGCTATTGCTAGCCTGGCAAATATTTTTGTAATAGTGCTCATTATCATTGTTATTTGTAAAATATAAACATGAGTAAACGGCTACATAACAGGTATGCCAGATAGCTCCGATAGTAGCAACTAGACTCCCAATAACGACTGATGCGCTTATTCTGGCTAGGCATCTAGAGCCTTTTGCAAGCTTTGAATGTTCAACATTTACAGTTTCAAAAATATCTATATCTAAGACGTTTACGGACTTTCTGATAGACCCGAGATCTTTGACTTTTCGCTCCTCCATATTGGATGGAAAGAAAAAATTTGACGATAAGAGCAAGACCAACGACTGTGAGGTAAAAGAAGTCCTCGCAGGCTCTGAATTAAAAAACCTTTTAACATTCGATTGAATTTCAGCACACATAATGCAACCATTCTAACCGAAAATAGGTTAATAAACAATAATTAACGCTTTTTAGAACCTGTACAAACAGGGATGATTTCATTATGCCAAACATCGGATTGCATGCGACGGCGGATGCCAGCCTCATTCTTGCATGAGGCGCTTTGAAACCAAGAGTTCCAGCGTTTGCCCCCTTTGATGAGCTGCGCTGGGCCGAAGGGGAAGGAGATGGCAAGATATCCTTGGACGATGCCGTGGAATGTGCCGTCAAAGGTCGTGTCTATACCAAGCGTGATGCCATCGTATACTTTTGCCTCTAGACGCGCAAAACCGCCGAAGGAGCCGCCGCAGTCGATATCGCTTTTGGTGCGCTCTACTAAGTAGTAGGGGCCGAGGGCAAAGTAAAGTTCGAGAAAATCCCAGGTGGGGATCGGAAAACCTAGCGAGCCGAAAATACTGGGCAGGGCCGTTGCCATTTTAATTTTGGTAGCTGTTTTGATGCTTTTGCGTGGCCGGCCAACGGGGTAGTATCCACTCATGCGGAAATCAAAGTATTTGTGAAACGCCTCAAAGCCAGCGCTGAGCTGATTGACGCTGT
This sequence comes from Chlamydiota bacterium, assembly GCA_021772435.1. Taxonomy (GTDB): domain Bacteria; phylum Chlamydiota; class Chlamydiia; order Chlamydiales; family JACKPQ01; genus JACKPP01. Next base: position 16,727 of record JAJFLZ010000012.1, read on the forward strand.
TTAGCAGATCGACATCGCGATAGTCCCAGAAAAAATTACCGCCGATCACCCAAGTTGATGGCAGGTTGAATCTGCTGCCAGCGCCGAGATTTGTTGCCCATTTGCCATTATTGAAGATGTGGCCGCGAGCGTCAATGTAGGGCTGAATGTCGCGATCCCAACTCGGAGTTAAAAATCCTTCTAACGTTGCATAGCCGTCCTCGTAGCCGATGCCTTTATCAAAGCGGTATTTCGCTGTAGCGTGGGAGGGGATCCCCCAATCGCAATCGGGATTGGACGCAAATAAAGAAGAGCAAAGAACCAGTGCGCAAAGATGTTTTTTCATGCTACTTGTTTTACCAAAATAAATTTAGTTTAGCAAGAGGTCGAGTTCTTTTGTGTATTCTTGGTAAGAGGGGAGATGTTCGTGCGTACCGTTATCGATACTAGTAAGCTTTGCTTGGACGCTTGTTTTGATTTTTTTGAGCAGTTTTTGACTTGATGAGTGGGGGATTAAAGTATCATGCGTGCCGTGAAAAATATGGATGGGGCAAGACACTTTGCTGATAAATTCATCTGTGCGGATGTGGTATTTCAAAATGAGGGAAACCAAGAATTTCGGCAAATACGGAACGGCTTTATCGGCCATATCGAGCATGCTGGTGTAGGGCGCTTCTAAAATTAGTTGACGTGGATGGTGCATAGAAGCCACTTTGGCTGCCACGCCTGTCCCAAACGACATACCGTATACCACGATCTGGTCCTCGGGATACCTTTCTAGCAAATAATTATAGGCGAGGTTGGCATCGCTAAAAATAGTTTCTTCGGATCTCTGGCCCGTGCTTTTGCCAAAGCCTCTGTAATCGATGATGAAAAAGTCATAGCCACGAGTGACAAAATCCTCTGGTATTCCTGTGCGCCGATACAAACTGCCCAGGTTCCAGCCCCTGCCGTGAAAATAGAGCACAACGCCTTTGGGTGCCCGCGATTTAAAATGCAGACCATGCATCACAGCACTTTTGCTAGCTGGTAAAAAAACCTCTTCAAATTGACCGGGGTAGTTGAAGACATAATTTTGCGGCAATGTTTTCGACCTAAAAATACGCTCTTCCTGCGTGATGAAAACCTCGCTCACCAGGAAAGAAAAAAGAGCTAAGAATAAGCAAGCTAGGGAATAAATCGTTTTTTTCATGTTAATTTCACTTTAGCAGAACATACCCAATTTGTTCCATCACGCTGTATTCGTTGTCCATTTCATGCCAAAAAAAAGATTGCTTTTTGTAAAGAAAAAAGTAAACTTGGCTCAATTTTCCAAGGGTAATGTTTGCCATGCGATTAGAAGACTTAAAAAGATTAGTTGAAAAGGGTGAATCTGAAACCTTGGAATTTAAAAAAACGACCGGCCAAAGGTCTGAAGCTGCTAAAACCATTTGTGCACTGCTCAATGGCTTAGGGGGATTTGTCTTATTTGGAGTGTCTGATAAGGGGAGCATTATTGGGCAACAAGTAACGGCTAAAACTCTTGAAGATATCGCTCTAGAACTAAGGAGAATCGAGCCTCCTGTCTTTCCTGAAATTGAAACGGTTGCCATTGATAATCAAAAATCGGTAATTGTAGTGAGAGTAGTTGGGAAGCAAGCAACGTATTGCTATGATGGACGGCCTTACATTCGTCATGGTCCAACTATTCAAATTATGCCTCGTGAAGAATATGAAAAGCGTATCTTAGATAAGTTTCATACGCATAGACGTTGGGAAAATGAATTTGCCCCTGATTGGGTTTCTGTTCAAGATTTAGATGAGGAAGAAATTCAATCGACACTTCAAAATGCGATCAAATTGGGTCGAATGAAGAAGCCATCGTCCACAGATTCGGAATCGATTTTAAGAGGTTTAGGGCTTTTTGATAATGAACGGTTGGTTAATGCTGCTGTAGCATTGTACGGCAAAAATGAGAAATTATTTGCTAGCTATCCTCAATTATCGATCAGAGTAGCAAGGTTTAGAGGTTCTGATCGGTTGAAGGGCTTTATGGATAATCGAGATTATTGGGGGAATGCTTTTAATTTACTAAGGCGTAGCGAGCAGTTTTTAATGGATTATGTTCCTATATCAGGACGAGTTGTTCCTGGGAAAATGATCAGAGAAGACTATCCGCTCTATCCGTCACTTGCGATTCGAGAGGCCGTTGCTAATGCTATTTGTCATCGAGATTATGTAACCCACGGGGGAGCAGTAGCTATTGCTATGTATGACAATCGGCTTGAAATCATCAATCCAGGAATTTTGCATTTTGATATCACACCTGAAAAATTGAGTAAACCTCATGAGTCTAAGCTCTGGAATCCCATTATAGCTAGCGTTTTTTATAGAGCGGGTGTGATTGAAAAATGGGGAACGGGAACTCTGAATATTATTGACTGGTGCAAGGAAAATCGGAATCCAAAGCCAAAATGGGAAGTTCGTTCTCAATCAGTTATTGCAACTTTTTCTCCTTCCGCATTTTTTGCTACGGGAAAAGCGTCTGCAGAAGATAATGTTTCTTCGAGGCCCGAGTCAAGGCCCGAGTCGAGGCCCGAGTCAAGGCCCGAGTCGCTTGAAGTTTTAGTGCGTGATTTGCTTAAAGGCGGTCCTTTATCCAAAAGTGAAATTTCTCAAGCATTGGGGCATAAACATATTTCTGGAGGACTAAAAAAAGTCTTAGTGAATCTTCTGAAACAAGGTGAGATAGGTTATACTATCCCTGAAAAACCAAATAGCAGGCTTCAAAAATACACGTTAACAATAACGTCACTTTAGCAGAACATACCCAATTTGTTCCATCACGCTGTATTCGTTGTCCATTTCGGTGATGTGGGTGATGCGTCCGTTTTGGACCGTAAAGATGGCAAATTGGCGGATGAGAATGGGCTTGTTGGTAGGAATGATGCCTAAAAATGCGCCTTTTTGGATGCCGTGATAGGTGACATAGGCAAACACGCGGTTGTTTTCAGCTATGAGCTCCATGATTTGGATTGTTAGGTCGGGAAAAGAATGGTGAAACGCTTGCATGCGCACTTTTTGGTTTTTGCTCATGGAAGGAAAGCGGTAATAGGTGGTGTCTTGGACGAGGTTGGCGTTTACGATGCCGTAGTTGGGAGCAAGAGCATCCATTAGTGCTGAAGAGTTATTTTCCTGAAAGGCTTTGTAATAGTTTTGCACGACGAGTTTGTTTTCAGCGTGGGCATCTGTTGTGCCCTTGGGCGTAAATATGCCGGTGGCCACTTGCGCAAAAGCTGAAGATGCTGCTATACAAAGTAGAATGAATAAAGTTTTCATGTTGCAACCTTTTATTTTATGAAATATAACAATATTGAATTATACGCAAATAAACCATCTCCATTATTAAATAATTATGATTTTAAGTCGGTATTTAATGACAACATGCCGCTAGATGACCAAAATCTGCTCAGAGCACTAGAACTCATCGCGCTGCCAGGAAGCGTTTTGCATCTAAAAGGCAAGCGGGGACATATTTACGAGGTGTCGATGCCGGGTTATCCCAAAGATAAATTGTATGTCGATCATAGATTTGTATCTGAAAAATGCCAATTTCCAAAACCTGTGATGCCTAAAAAAGAGGTGATTTTAAAACGGATGCTGCGCTTGCTTGGCAAGCCTTATATCTGGGGTGGAAATTATAGCCGAGGTATTCCAGAGATGCTGATTTATTACCCCCCACAAAAGCCACTTAGCAAGTTGCACCGCAGTATATGGACGTTTTCTGGCGTGGATTGTTCAGGTTTGTTGTACGAGGCAAGCAACGGACTCACCCCACGTAACTCATCACAGCTGATTAGTTTCGGCGAAGAGCGTAAATTAGAGGAGCTGCAGCCACTTGATCTTCTTGTGTGGGATGGGCATGTTGTGATGGCTTTAGATAGAGAGCGCACGATCGAGAGCAGACTGGGTAAAGGTGTTGTGATAGAGAAGCAAAAAAGCAGAATACAAGAGATAGAGTTGGATTTAAAGGTGGGCCGAATCAAGCAGCTCTTCATCAGGCGTTTCGTCTAGACCAAATAGGCCCTGGAAAAAGCCACCGCCGCCTGTGGCGCCTTCAATAATGCCTTGGATCATATTTTGAATTCCTTCGCGCTGAAATACTTCAAGTAGCATCTCGCCGATCACTTGCTGAGTAATCTCATCTAGCGGAATACCTTTTTTACTCGAGATATTCTTAAATTCCATGTACTTGATGCCCTTTAAGCGTTTGACACCGCCCTTGGGGTTATCGCGAAACGCAATCCAGATGTCCATGTTGCGGATAATAAGGCGCTTGATCAAAACAGGCTTATCTTTATCACCGCGGCTAGCAGCTGCCTTGCTGCTACGTTTAGAGTTATTCATGATCGTAGTCCAATTGCCGTCGCGACTTAAGGGTTTGTTGAATTCTAAGCCGAGGAAAACACCATTTAGGTCAACTTCATCGATGACGATTTTATCTTGAAAATAGCGCGAGAGAGAAGCCTTGATATCGATTGTCTTAACAGCTAGGGCCTTGCTCATCATCGAGCCTCTTGGATTTGCGATCACGAAATTAGAAGCTGTGATCGACCAAGGGGATAGGCCAATGGATCCTACTGTGACAGGGACGCCCATTTTTTTAGTCAGCTCACGAGAGACCATACCGGGAACAAAGCTCCAGGCAAAAAATCCTAGCATGAGCGCTGCTATTACAACTATTGCTATCCACTTTATAAATGCTTTCATAACTTTTATATTTACTTTATTACTATTAATTGCAATAAAGAAAATTATGAAGAATAAATTTAATTACATATTTTTTGGCGCGTTCTTTTTTATATTATTAATAATGAACATCCAGCACGTCGCACTCGTCAGCGATCCAGTTAGCGGATCTAGAGTGCTTTATATGGTCCTAGCTATTTTGCAAACCACCTTTGAGTTTGGTATTCTGGCTTGGGCTGCAATCTTTTTTAAGAGTCGGCTGTCAAAAAAGATGTACTATAGCTACATCGGCTTGGTTTTCGTTTTCTTTTCGCTGCACATTGTAGACTTTATCTTGCTACGTGTGATGAATTTATCGTTTTTAACTGCAGTCGATATGATGCTTGGTGAAACTTGGCAAAACTTTATTGAAATGCTAAAACTCACCGGAATTCCGCTTGGCGTTTGGGTAGCTCTTGTTCCACTAGCGCTTATCCTTCCAGTTGTAGGGGTTTACTTGTACCATTTATCCGACCTAGCGTCAAAAAAGCACCTTTGCACAAGATCTCTCACATGCAGCTTATGCCTTTTGCCAGTTGGATTAATGGGGATCTGCTTATTGCTTAGCTCTTCTGTGGATCCAAGCGCGCATCGCAAATTTGCTAGCATCATGCCATTTAAAGGTACTATTTTAGGACCTCAGCCAATCTCTGCAAATATCGAACAGCCGATAAAAATGCCGCTTCTTGAATATGAGCACTTGCCTGTAATGAAAGCTAGAGCTAAACCTAACATCTATTTGTTTGTAGCAGAATCCATTCGTCACGATTATTTTAACGAGGACATTGCCCCTAATTTAAGTCCGAATTGTCAAAAAGCCATTGCTGCTGGTAACGGCACCCAGATTTCGTGGTACTCTATTTTTCATGCTAACAGCCCGCTGACCTGGTCGACCTATCAAAAATTTGGCCCAGCTAAAGGCGCGCTACCTCTTCGACTACTCAAGCAGATGGGTTATGAGATTCACTGCCACAGCGCAGCGCAGCTCAAATATTACAAAATGGATCAGTTGCTCTTTGGTCAGAATCACGATGTTTTAACATCGTACAATGTGTTTCCTCACAAAGACTCAAAATCAGCTTGGCAATCAGATGAGCTTGCGATGCAGTCTCTTAGCAAAAATCTCAAGTCAAATGGACAAGTCCACATCGTATTTTTAGACTCTACCCATTTTCACTACAGCTGGAATCCAGACTTTGATGCGCCGTTTGCCCCTCACAGCAACGGGACAAGCCACGGCTTTACAAGTGGCAACCCGGAAGTTATGGAAAAGCTCAAAAACAACTACAAAAACTCCATCGCTTATGTCGACTACATGCTTGGACGCTTTAACTACATCTTGCACAAGCGCGGGCTGTACAAAGATGCCGTAATAGCTTTCACAGGGGATCATGGTGAAGAATTTTACGAAGAAGGAAACTTATTTCACGCCTCCAACTTAAGCCCCATGCAGTGTGAAGTACCCCTATTTTTAAAATTGGGTAGACGTCACGTGGCAGAGCAAGAAGTGATCTCACATATGGACATCATGCCGACCATTTTAGAGCACATCACAGGCAAGCGACAGGACTTTTTTGATGGGTCATCGCTTCTTGATCCCTTTCGCAATCAAGTCGCGATGACAGCTAGATTCAATGCTAGCCGCAATCCAAGAGAAGTGGCTTGTTACAAGCCTATGGGAAGAGTTGTAGTTGAGATCGGTTCATCGCGCAATATTTTCAAAGCAAAGCAGGTAAAAGTGCTATCTTCGAGTGGCGATGGATTAGAACATGATCCGCTAGCACCAGCGAGACCATACTTTTCACTACAGGCGCCGCCCGAAGAGCTACGCAAGGATCGTGACGGTGACCGTCAGGAAGAGAAAATTGCACAGGCCGGCCGCTAAGCGTTGTTGTCTTCTGCTCTTTTTTAATCGATGATGTTGGCTTAAATGCCACCCGACAAATCAAATCCTCACCTGTCGAAATGCCACCAAGCGTACCACCTGCCAGGTTAGAACTCGGTCCATTTTCATCAAATCCATCATTGTGCTCTGAACCCTTCATTTCAGCTGCTCTAAAACCTTGGCCAATCTCAAATCCCTTGCTGGCTGGAATACTCATCAGAGCTTTGGCTAAATCTGCCTCCAACCTGTCAAACACTGGCGCTCCCAATCCCGCTAACATCCCAGACACTCTGACTGTGACCACGCCGCCAACAGAATCGCCCTCCTGCATAGCCTTATCAATATCGCCAGTTTCCACACTTGTTTCAATCAAAATACCAGATAGGCCAATCAGCTTTTCAGCTACGCTACCCGCCGCTACTCTTGTGGCGGTTTCTCTGGCCGACGCCCTTCCTCCACCGCGATAATCAAACACGCCATACTTTTGCAAATACGTAAAATTGGCATGTCCAGGTCTTAGCACATCCTTAATCGCCTCATAAGGCTTTGAGCGTACATCTTGGTTATAAATAATAATCGAGATAGGCATGCCTGTTGTTACACCTTCGAACACACCCGACAGAATTTGTGCCTGATCGGGCTCTTTTCTTGGTGAGACATGCTTGCCCGTTCCAGGCCTGCGCAAATCCAGCTCTTTTTGGATATCGGCCTCGCATAATTCTAGTCCTGCTGGGCATCCGTCAATCACAGCGCCAATCGCGGGCCCGTGTGCCTCGCCCCACGTTGTCACACAAAACACCTGTCCAAACCGATTACTCATTTAGCCTATTCTTATTGCACATGTTGTTTCAGGATTAGCGGCTTGAAGAAGCTTTTCGTATTTATCGAGTGAAATATTCAATTTGCCGCGTTCATATTGTGCATAGGCATTGGGTGATTTTGAGTTAAGCCTTGATGAGACATCTCGCACAGTTGAACCACTCATTTCTCTTTGACGACGCAAAGCGAGTGAAAGAAGAAGTTTATTATCGTTAGCTGATACTCCAAATCCTGACCCTTCATCTTTCTCATAAAAGATTTTTAGGCGATTTTTATAACTCTTTCCAAAATAAGAGTGGATCAATTCTTTAATAGCGTCTTCCAGCATATCAAAGGCATTTGATTTGCTTGTACCTTGAGTAGCAAGATCAAATGCAGGAACCTGAATGACCCAATATTTGCTATTACGTTCTTTTCTTACAACACCGTCAAATTCCATTACTTTTCCTCATTCCCTGGATGGTCTTTTGCTTTTCTGATACCGATGTGAACTCAAATAGCGGTTTTTAGCAGCGCAGGCTCTCATACAAATTTGTTTGTCTTCGCATCGGCTCTTGTCTATAGACAATGCCCCTCGCTCCAGACAAAAAATTTGAGGAGCCTCCTTGCGAAATTTCCCCTATTTTCATTAACGATCGGTATATAATTTTACGAGCTGTAAATTCGTTAATCTCGTTATGCCTGGGGACTGGCTCTGAAACGCTTCCGTTGGTCCACACATCGTGATTGCCCCCGTGCCTATCTAGCCACCAGCCAAGCTTTTTTAGTCTTTTTTCTAGCTCTTTCTTTTTCACGTATACTATCGTATATAATTATATGTACAGAGTCAAAATATTTTTGATTTGGTCACCGATAAATTGACTGCTGTCAATACGTATCGCTGGGATTTTCTCATAAATGGGAATTCTTTGTTCAATTAACACCTTCAGCTGCTCTTTTGTTTGAAGCATGGCTCTTGGTTTAGAAAAATAACGATCGACTAAAACTTCCAATGGACACATCAGATAAACCATTTGGCCAAGCGTTTGCAGATGCGCCAAATTTTGAGGATTCAGCACCGTACCACCACCGCAGGCGATGATTCCAGGCTTGAGCGCTTGAACAATAGATGTTTCTAACTCACGGTATTTTACATCACCTAACTCCTGCCACAAAATATGGCAAGGTTTTCCTGTTTTTTCTTCTTTGAGTATATCAATATCAAAAAAGGGCAGTTGTAGTTTATGCGCTAGAGCGCTTCCAAGGGTGCTTTTTCCAGCACCTGGAGGGCCAAAGAGGACGAACACCGATTAATCTCCTGGATAAAATTGGGAAAACTTTTTGCAATGCAAGCTGTATCGTGGACTATAGATGGGCCATCTGCTTCTAGCGCTGCAACGATTAAAGCCATGGCCACCCGGTGGTCGTTATGTGAAAAAACCTCAGCTCCTCGTAAACAGCATGGATAGATAGTCAACCCATCTTCAAACTCTTCGATTTGCGCCCCCATTTTGGAAAGCTCTGTCCTCATGCTGCTGATCCGATCGCTTTCTTTTTTGCGGGAAATTGCGGCGCCAGTGAGCGTCAATGGCTTTTTGGCAAAACAACCAAGGGTGCTCAAGATAGGCAAACTATCGATCATGTCGTTAATGTCAATTGTTCCACCTTGCAGCGGATCTAGCGCTAATACTTGAGAGTCTCCTTGAGTCAGGTCTGGATGGAGATTGCCCAATTCAAGATCGCTATCTGTCACCAAATTAATCGCGTGAGGGAATGCAGCGCTGCTAAAATCAGCTGGCACCGTGTATGTAAAGCCGGGATAAATTGCAGGGCCTGTAACCGTATAATGAGAATAAGCGTTATTCGTGTAAGGGATGCCGAGCTTATCGAACCAATGAAGCGTCATCGCAACCCACGGTTTTTCACCTGGATTTTGAACATGCAGCTCACTCCTTCCAGAGCGCCTGGCCATCGCAAGGAGCATAGCAGACACCGGCTGAGAATCCGCTCCATTAATTGTTGCGCTGCCAGAATCTAGCTGCTTTAAGCCATCTAAGAGCGGCTGAATGGGGCGCCTTGTTTGAATCGATGCATCACCAGAAATATCCACAGGCGCTAAAGCCCTGATCAAGCGATAGACCAAACCTGAGTTTCCTGCATCGATCGGCTCATTTGGCACTTGGATAGGTCCTGGAATAACAACATCACCATCGAATGTGCATCCCAATTGCCTGAGTGCTTTTTTCATCGCTTGGGTATCAGGAGAAGGCAAAAGGTTATAAATCTGTGATGGGCTCTCTGCTAAAGCGGCAAAGACCAAGGCGCGCATTGTGTGCGATTTTGATGGGGGAATGGAAATGGAGCCTTTAAGCTTGGAGGGATAGACACGAAGCGATTGCATCCTGAGTGATCTCCTTTAATCCCGCTACCTTGCCAATCTCCTCTAAGGCAACCGCGTAAACGGCATCGCCTTTTCGCTTTTTATCCTGCATGACAACATTCCAAAAAGCATCAAGATCAACATCTGGCCACTCCAAATCAAAACCAAACGCATGCAAACCCATTTCGACTTCCTTGTTCCAGCCGATGCTCCAGAGCGATTCAATCCACATACCAAGAGCAATCGCAAACCCATGATTCATCTTATGCGTCATCTCTAAAGCGTGACCGATAGTATGTCCAAAATTCAAAATATTGCGATCAGCGGTTTCAATCACCTTGGTTTTAATGCTGATATTCCACGCGATGCATTTTTGCAAAAAGAGCGCATCGCGCACCTTCCACTTTTGCAAGTTTTTGAGTAAAAATTTCCACAGCTCTTTGTCCCAAATTAGGCCATGCTTTAGCATCTCGGCAGTTCCTGCTAAGTACTCCTCTTCAGGCAGCGACTCTAAAACATCTGGATCGATCAAAAACGCCTCTGGATGGTACACCGTACCGATTGCGTTTTTAGCTATTCCAATATTGACAGCGTTCTTGCCGCCAATAGCAGCATCGCACATAGCCATCAGCGTTGTAGGGAAAACGATATAGCGCACGCCTCTACAATACGTTGCTGCGACAAATCCCGCCAAATCGGACACCACGCCGCCACCGAGTGAAATAATCGTGACATCACTACCGAATCCAAGCTCGAGCAATCGATCTTCAATCCCATTTTTCATCTCGCGATTTTTTGAAGATTCACCAGCAGGTATCACAATCAATGGGCAATTGATCCGCTCGGCAAAAGCTTTTCCATACAGCTCTGCAACATGTGTGTCTGTGATCACAGCGCAAGGACCTTCAATTGAAAACCCTTGCAAAAGACCGCTTTCTATTCTTTTTTCCATATGCTAAGCATGCTACCATATATACATGCTTATTTCTTCAATAAAATTTGACTGCGATATTCCAGATGCCATTGATGCTGTGGAGCTACGTCTCGATCTCAACCCTGAGCTGCGTCACTTCAAAACAGACAAACCACTCATCATCAAATCCAACAATCCAGAAGATGCTAACCTCGGCGATTATTTTGATTGCGACTGGAAAACAAAACCGCCTGTGCATCCCCGCATCATCTGCTCTTGCCACATGGATCACACGCCGCAAGATCTAACAGCCACCTTTGCCGAACTTGAAAAAGCCAACCCTCATGCTGCCATCTACAAACTAGCTACCACAGCCCATTCCACGCTAGACGCTCTCCGCATGCTCATCACGACTCGAACCTTAACTGAGCAGGGCAAAAACGTCATCGGTATTTGCATGGGGGAGCTTGGTCAAATCACCCGCATAGCCTCGCCCTCCACCTACGTGCACCTTGGCGATCCTACAGCTCCCGGTCAGCTCTCGCTTCAAGAAATGCTCATCTACAACCGTAAAAAGCAACCCTGGTACGGTCTCATCGGCGATCCCATCTCGCAAAGCCTCTCCCACATCACCCACAACAAACATTGCTTCTTTTTAAAAATGCGCATCAAAAAAGATGAATTACCAACCTTTTTTACCCTAGCTGAAAAACTTCCCTTTGCAGGTCTTGCCATCACCATTCCGCACAAAGAATACTTTGGCATGCCCGTTAACACTCTCGTGCGAACAAAAACGGGGTGGGAAAAACACAATACCGATGGCGCAGGGGCCCTAAACGTGCTAGGCCAGGTACAAAACAAGCGCATCGCCATCCTAGGTGCTGGCGGGGCAGGGAAGGCGATAGCCGCTAGAGCCCAAAAACGAGGAGCCATCGTCACCGTCTATAATCGCACTTCCAAAACCATTTTAGGAAAAAAGACCAAGCCACTGACAGCCCTTGACCCTTACGACATCCTGATCAATGCGACCTCGTGCGGCATGCTCACAGATGATTGTCCCATCACCCTAGATCAAATTCGCGAAGGCACAACTATCATGGAAACCATCACTGCACCTGAAGAAACAACTCTTTTAAAATACGCCAAAGCCAAAGGCTGCAAACGCCATTTTGGTAAAGAGATGTTTCATGCGCAAGCAGCCCTTCAATGCAAGCTTTGGAATGTAAAGCAGCTTTACATTTAGCTCACCTGAGTGGTGAGCGCTACCTCTGTCTTCATCGAACTGCAAACGATACAAGCGGCTTTGGACTCCTTGAGCACGGTTTCAGCTTTTGCTGGATCGGATGCGCCAGTCAAAGTAATGGTTAAATTAATCTTGTTAATCCAAGGCTTGCCATCTTGCCCTTTATCGATAATCGTCTCAGCCGTAGCTTTAGCCTCTGTGAAAGTGACACCCGATTTTTCAGCAAAAACCTTAAACGTTGCTAAAACACAATTGGCAAGGGCTAAGCCGTACAGATCTTCAGGGGAATAGCCACCGCCTGGTCCCATAAATTCGGGTGGAATGGCGCAGGTGATGGGCTGGTTGCCGTGAGATGTTGCACTCCAAGTCGCCTTAGCGCCAGGGGTTGCGGTTGCCTCAGATGTAAATGACATCGGAAATTTTAGCATAGAGTCCTCCAACTTTTTCCTTTCATAATAAACGGTAAGCTGAAATAATTCGAGTAAATTTGCCAAATTTGGAGATGCAAATGGCTGCCATGACCTACACAAAAAAAAATGCTTCTTTTTTTCTATTAAGTTTTTTAGTCGGATTAGTTATTTGGTTTTTGCCTGAACCTCAAGGCGTTTCGTCACAAGCTTGGCACTTATTTGCCATTTTTATTTTTACTGTCATTGGTGTAATCACACAACCACTTCCGATCGGAACCATTGCCTTTGTTGGTTTAATGTTTGTTACGCTAACTAAAACGCTGACATTTGATGAGGCTTTCACAGGCTTTAGCAATAACATTGTCTGGCTCATCGTATTTGCATTCTTTATCGCTAGGGGATTCATCAAAACAGGACTAGGTTTTCGCATTGCTTACCACTTGATGAACCTAATGGGTAAAAGCACGCTTGGGATGGGTTACGGCCTAGTTGCTACAGATTTTGTTCTCTCGTCTGCTATTCCGAGCTTAACAGCGCGTACAGGTGGAGTGATATTCCCCCTACTTAATTCACTATGTAAAGCCTTTGGGAGCGAGCCGCATAACCAGCCTCGGAAAGTGGGTGCTTTTTTATTTGTCACAGCCTTTCAAGGTTCAGTCATCACTAGTGCAATTTTTCTAACTGCAATGGCAGGAAACCCGATGATCGCTGATTTAGCTGAACAGATCGGTATCACAATAAGTTGGGGTAAGTGGGCAGCAGCAGCGATTGTTCCAGGACTTATAGCACTTATCATTGTGCCGCTTTTCATCTACAAAATATATCCCCCCGAGCAAAAAGAGACACCCGATGCAAAAAAATACGCTCAAAAACAACTCAAGGACATGGGTAAAATCTCATCCCCTGAATGGATAATGTTAATCGTCTTTGTCTTGCTTATTGTTCTGTGGGCAGGCGCTAAAATTATCGGTATTCATCCGGCAATCACTGCAATGGTCGGCTTATCCCTGCTGCTCGTTGCGAAAGTCATTGCCTGGGATGATATTGTAAGTGAGAAAGGTGCTTGGAATATTTTGGTTTGGTTCTCTGTCTTGTTAATGATGGCGGCATTTTTAACCAAACTCGGTTTCATGTCGTGGTTTAGTGATCTCGTTATGGTGCATCTACAAGGGATGAACTGGGTGCTAGGATTTAGCATTTTATTTTTAGTCTACTTTTACTCTCACTACATTTTTGCTAGCAATGCTGCTCATATTGGTGCGATGTTTTTGCCGTTTCTTGTTTTGGCAACAGCGATGGGGACTCCGCCTGGATTAGCGGTTATGAGCCTAGCATTTGCAAGCTCACTGTTCGGCGGTTTGACGCACTACGGTTGCGGGCCAGCACCGATCTTTTTTGGGGCAGGCTATGTCAAAGTCACTGACTGGTGGAAGCTTGGTTTTTACATCAGCGTTATTAATATCATCATTTGGATAGGCCTTGGCAGCCTATGGTGGAAACTCATTGGACTTTACTAAGCGATTTGGAGTTGAGTTTTTAGATGAGCTCCGGTTTGAATCCGAAGACTACATCCCTGATATCAGACGCCGATGCGAAAAAAAGCTCAAGAAAAAACACATTTTCGCTGAAAACAAATGGTTTCTCTCCCTCTACGAGGAGGAATTTCGTAAAAAGATTGTTCCTAAACTCGAAATTAAATGGATAAATCACCGCATCGGTCACGGGGTGTTTGCAAAAGAGCGCATTCCAGAACTCACATACATTGGAGAATATGCGGGACTTGTTCGCAAACGCAAATGGAGACGTGACCGCTACAACTCCTACATCTTTGCCTACTCCATAGCTCGTAAGCTCACACGTTATCTCATCGACGCTAAAGAGCAGGGGAGTTTCGTTCGTTTTATCAACCACTCTGATGAGCCAAACGTTGCCTCGCATTGGATGATCGTCGATGGCATAAACCACATCATCATGCACACCATCAAGCCTATTCCAGCGGGCGGACAGCTCACCTACGATTATGGCCCAGGCTTCTGGAAACGCCGCACCACTCCCACAGAGTTATGATTCCACTGCTCAACATCTTACTATTTGCGGATGATGAACTCAAAACATCCATCGAGGATTACTCACAAAAGCTCCTGCTTGACCCTGCCAAAAACTGGGAAAACAAGTGGCATCTAACCCAATACGGAGAAGCCTTTAAACAGCGCAAATCTCCAGACCTAGCCATTTGCCATATTGACGATTTCTTCGGCGTAGGCGTCTTTGCCAAAGAGCTAATCGCGCCTCATACATACGTCTGCCCCTATCTAGGCACTGTACGCAAACGCATTCAGTCTCAAGATGTTCAAAACGACTATATATTTGACTATCCTCTTGATTGTGTGATAGATGCAAAAGAAAAAGGCGGCATTAGCCGCTACTTAAATCACAGTGACACGCCCAACCTTACCGCTCATTGGATGGTTGCTGAAAACCTCTATTATATCTTTTTTTATGCCAATCAGCCCATACAGCCAGGTCAGCAGCTCACCTTTAACTATGGCCCAAGATTTTGGAATTCGTAATGTATTGATAATAAGTGCGATAAATAATCTATTAAATAATTATATTGATAAATAAATTTATTTATACTATAATATAAGTAATTAATTTAAACTTATAGGTAATTTTTATGGTAAAAGTGCAAGAATCTTCATGTTCAGGCGAAAAAAGCTCTGTTGCTTATACTGATAATGTGTCAGTAAATCCTGTTAATGATTTGAGAGAAGATGTTGATCCTTTTAGGGTTGTGATGGCTCAGCTGCGAAACTTAGATACATCTGGTCCAAGTAGGCCAAGGTCTGTATCTGTCATCACTCCAAATGAAGATCCATTAGAAACAACAACGGCAGATAGCAAAGGCAAGGAAGAAGCGGAAGCAACGCCCTCTCCTTCAGATGCACTTGCCAAGCAAGCGGCAAAGTTAGATATTAAAAAAGCCCGCAAAATCGTAGCTAATCCTCATTTGTACGGAAAATTTCCACAATTCATTGAAATGGCACGCATTCGCGTAGCCTTTGAAGATAATAAAAATAAATAACATTTAATATATATAAGGAGTATTGTCATGTCGTCATCAAATTCAGTTTCTGGAAGTGACAATAACGAAATAGCTTTTAAAAAACAAAGTAATATAATTGAGCAAAGAATCAGAAGAGTAGTTACAACTGCTATTGTTGTGATTGGAGTATCGCTTTTTTTCGCTGGAATTGCTGGAACTGCTTTGACTACAACGCCGCTTTTAGTGATTGTGGGTGGTAGTTTAGGGGTCTTGGCGTTATTGTTTGCATCCTATAGCCATTCCATCGATTATGATGGTAGCTAAAGATCGGTAAAAACAAGTTGTTTTTCCACGCTAAAAAGACCTCCTATTGGAGGTCTTTTTTTTGCACAAAAATTGTAGCGTCCTTTAATGTGGGGCCTTGGAGGGTTACACATGGGAAAGAACGTTGCGCAGAAACTGATTGAGAGTCATTTAACCGAAGGTAAGATGATTCCAGGCGAAGAAATTGGCCTAAAAATTGACCAAACATTGTGCCAAGATGCGACAGGCACCATGGTCATGCTAGAGCTAGAGGCCATGGGACTCAAAAACGCCAAAACCGAAGTGTCTTGCCAGTACGTTGACCATAACATTGTCCAAAACGACTTTAAAAATCCCGATGATCACCTCTTTTTATACAGCGCTGCGCAAAAATTTGGCATATGGTTTAGCCGTCCTGGAAATGGCGTGAGTCATCCGGTACACATGGAGCGCCTAGGTAAGCCTGGCAAGACGCTGCTCGGTTCAGACTCACACACATGTGCTGGCGGGAGCCTTGGTATGTTGGCGATGGGCGCTGGTGGTCTAGCTGTTGCTTTGGCCATCGCAGGTGAGCCGTTTTACGTCAAAATGCCCAAAGTCATGGGCGTTAAATTACACGGCAAACTGCCAGAATGGACAAGTGCCAAGGACATTATTTTAGAGATGCTGCGTCGCCACGATGTGTCGGGCGGTGTGGGCAAAATCATCGAGTATTATGGCCCGGCGCTAAAAGATTTAACAGCTATGGATCGCCACATCATCGCGAATATGGGAGCAGAGCTCGGCGCCACGGCCACCGTTTTTCCCTCAGATGAAGAAGTCAAGCGTTTCATGGCCCAGCAAGGCAGGGAAGAGGATTGGGTAGAACTTATTGCTGATCCTGATGCGACTTACGATGAACACGAGGAGATCGATCTATCGACTATCGAGCCGCTCATTGCGTGTCCAACAAGCCCCGGAAACGTTGTACCCGTGCGCGAAGTGGCAGGCCGCCCCGTCTTTCAGTGCATGATCGGATCCTCTGCTAATCCAGGCCTCAAGGACTTTGCTATTCCAGCCTTCATGTGTGAGGGCCGCCAGTCGCAGCCGCAAGTATCCTTCGACATCAATCCAGCATCGCGCCAGATGCTTGAAAATCTCACCACCGATGGCCACCTATCAGCGCTTATTCGAGCTGGAGCAAGAATTCACCAAGCGGGCTGCAATGGCTGTATCGGCATGGGACAAGCGCCAGCAACGGGTAAAATCTCGCTGCGCACAGTCCCGCGTAACTTTCCGGGACGTTCTGGTACAAAAGAAGATCAAGTGTATTTGTGCTCACCAGAAGTAGCAGCAGCATCTGCGCTCACTGGCGTGATCACAGACCCGCGCGATTGGGCAAAAGAAACAGGGATGAAATATCCGCAGTTTAAAGAGCCTGAAAGCCAAGAAATCATCGACGCTCTTACGCCGCCGCCCAAAGACGAAAAGCCGCGTGAGCTTATCATGGGCCCGAACATCAAGCCGCTTCCCAAATTCTATCCGCTAGAGCAGCACATGAGCGGTCCTGTGCTTTTAAAAGTTGGTGACAATGTTTCGACGGATGAAATCTGTCCTGCAGGATCAAAAGTTTTGCCATTTCGCAGTAACATTCCAGAAATTGCTAAATTCACCTACTCACAAGTGGACGAAACCTACTACGACCGGGCAATGAAATACCAAGAAAAGGGAAGTATGATCGTCGGGGGAGAAAACTACGGACAAGGCTCATCCCGTGAGCACGCGGTCATCGCGCCTAGATATCTCGGCCTGCGCGCGGTTATTGCCAAATCCTATGCGCGCATTCACCGTCAAAACCTTTGTAATTTTGGCGTTTTGCCACTTATCTTTGACAATCCAAGCGATTACGACACCATCGATCAAGAAGACGTTTTAGAAATCGATGATACACACAAAGCTCTAAAATCCGACGAGGTATTTGAAGTTAAAAATACCACCAAAAACACCTCGTTTAAAGTTAAACATCACCTATCAGAAAGGGAAAAAGAATGGATCATGGCAGGCAGCCTCATCAACGTCATTCTAGCCAGGCATGGGGGCTAGCAATGTGGCTTTTTTTAGCAAGGCTTGTAATCACAACTGGCGTTATCGTAGCTTGCGCACATATCATTCCGGGCCTCCAAATAACCGATCTAACTGACACCATCTTTTTTGGTCTCATCTTAGGTTTAGTTAACTCAATCATCCGTCCAGTGCTCGTCTTTCTTACCCTACCGATTAACATCATCACTTTGGGTCTTTTTTCACTTGTCATCAACGCCTTTACCTTTTGGCTAGCCAGTGAAATCACCTACGGCGTGCATATAACCACCATTTGGGGAGCCCTTATCGGAGGCGGTATTATTTGGGTAACAGGCCTTTTAACAAACCGGTTTATTTGGGAGAGATACTGATGCGTTTATCCAGCCCAGACTTTAAAGCGGGGGAAGAAATCCCTAAGCGTTTTACTTGCCATGGAGAAGATATTAACCCAGAGCTGACCATCGAAGATATCCCTCCAGGCACGCAAAGCTTAGCTCTTATCGTTGACGATCCCGATGCTCCAGGCAAAACCTGGGTCCACTGGGTCGTCTACAACATTCCCGTAGATAGCAAAATCGAGCGCGATTCTATCCCGGGTGACCAAGGAAGCAACGACTTTGAGCGCACAAACTTTGGCGGGCCCTGTCCTCCATCTGGAACACACCGCTACTTCTTCAAACTATTTGCTCTCGATACCCATCTCGACATCGAAGAGCCAAACAAAGAAAAACTTCTTACTGCTATGGAAGGGCGTATCTTAGCTCAAGCCGAACTCATGGGCCTATTTACAAAGTCTTGAAAAAAATATTTCGTATCTCTACACTTAATGAGTAATGAAGTCATTATGTGAAAAGGCTCTTGAGATCTACAGGGACACTTTGTACTGTGGAGAAACCGATCTTTCCAAAACGATCAACTACTACTTTGATCATCAAGCCAATGTAGTCGGCAATCTTGGCTCAAGCTTTGGCCAGGATGACTGCTTTTTACATGCGCGTATATTTTTGCACGCATTTCCAAGCCTAATTATTCAAGAAGCTGAAGCGTTCAGAACAAAAAACCAGGGGATTGTCATTCCTTGGAAGGTAGGAGCCACCCATTATGGAGATTTTTTAGGGATAGCTCCTACACAAAAAAAGATTCAATATCACGGGTACACAAGTCTTTTTCTTACTGCAGACAATAAAGTCCAAAAATGGGATTACCGAATAGACGTATCAGAGATTACACAGCAGCTGGGACAAACTGCAGAATACTCTTTTAACAGAAAAAAGAGCTTAGTTGAGCACTTGCAAAAAATGGGAACAGATAAAACTATTTTAACCTTAAAGCAAACCGAGTGTTTAGCCTATCTATGCCAAGGATTATCGAGCAAATATATAGCGTCGTACTTAAAAATATCTTACAAAACAGTCGAGTGCCACACCCAAGCAATCAAAGAAAAATTAGGATGTATACACAAAGAACAGCTGATCGATGTGATTAGAGCCAAAGGCATGTACTACTCATTCAGAGAACTATTTGACTGGCTTTTCTCTGGAGCTTCTTGACAACAACAAAGCGATTTTCTACACTGATTCCTTTTACGCCCAACAACAGGATCCAAAATGAAAGGAAGCAAACTCTTTGCAAGCGTCACTTGCACACTTCTTGCGCTCTCTGTAACTGGTTGCCACGTTCCAGCTAGGTACGCCATGCGCGGAGCAGGCGGTCGCACCTCCTACAACAACACCATTCAACAAACTAGCAACGAGCAAATGCTTTTAAACCTAGTCCGATTGCGCTACTGCGATACCCCTTTCTTTCTCGATGTCGGCGGCGTGACAACCCAATTTAGCCAAAAAGGAAAAATCTCGCCTTCATGGGCATTCCCAGGTGGCCTAAACTCCGATAATCCAATCAAACTTGGAACCGACTACGAATGGCAAAACAATCCAACCATCCAATACTCGCCTGTGCAAGGATCCTCTTTTGCAAAACAGCTCATGCAGCCGATGAACCTGCGCACGCTACAGCGCATTATCTACTCTGGTTGGAATATTGGCCGTGTCTTTAAAGTTGCCGTGCAAAACATTGACAACATTCCCAACGCACGTGGTACAGCTGGACCTGCACCATCGATTGTGATGGATAATGAGCATGAGCGCTTTGACGAAGTGGCTAAGCTACTTGGCGAGTTCCAACGTAAAGGGCAACTGCTTCTAGGTGTACACCAATACACACCCAAGCAAGATGACGACTCGCCTACCAGTTGCTGTCAATCCGTGCAAATGACATTCCCTACAGGAACAGAAGAAGCCGATCGTCTAGCATCTCTTTTAGAAGGCACAAAAACAGGCCGCGACAACTACTACATCAATTTGCCTGTAGGATTTACCCAAGAGCAACAAATTGGCATCTTGCCGAGATCCATTCTCGGCTGCATGTACTACCTAAGTTTAGGAATCGATGTACCAGAACAAGATATTCAGTGCAACGCTGTCATGAACACTGTCGATAAAGACGGAAAACTATTTGACTGGAAATGCGTTGTTGGAGACCTCATGCACGTCTACTCCAGCACCAAATATCCCAGCAACGCCTTTGCTGCCGTGCGCTACCGCGACTACTGGTTCTACATCAGTAACTACGATGTCAACTCAAAGCGCACCTTTGCACTCCTCATGCAGCTCTACAACTTGCAAAGCGGCGACATGGATAAAACACCGCCACCACTACTTACAATCCCAATCGGCGTATAAAATCTAGCTAAAAATCCCCTCATTTATACAATGAGGGGATGCTAACCCATCTCATTTCAACTCTTCAAGACGTTCCGCTAAAAACCTACCCCTACTCTTACTTCACCATTCAGAACGTTTTTCCCCAAGACACATACCTAGAAATTCTCTCAGCCTTTCCGCCACTTGAATACATGCAGCCCTTTAGCCCTGCCTACAAAAACCGCTATATTTTTCGCTCCTCCACAGAATCTCTTGCTACGCTCCCGTTACCTTTAAACCTATTTTGGCACAAGCTGCACACCGATCTAGAGTCACTCCAAAACACCCTCTTTGAAAAATTTAAGCCCGATCTAGACAAGCGCTTTGGCAACCTTTTGCCAGCCCTTAAAATCCTGCCCCGCCTAGAGCTCTACCATGATTTTACCCACTACAGCATCGGCCCCCACACAGATCACCCCATCAAAGTCATCAACCTGCTCTTCTACCTGCCAGAAGACGCATCCCAATCCCACCTTGGCACCTCCATCTACCGCCCGCTCGATCAATCCTTCACCTGCGAGGGCTACAACCACCACACCTTCAAAGACTTTGAAAAAATCACCACCGCTCCCTTTCTTCCAAACAGCCTCTTTTGCTTCTGCAAGTCAGACACATCCTTCCACGGCGTTGAACCCATCAACGATCCTAGCATCTCCCGCCGCATCCTCAACCTCTGCTTCGAATGGTCCTACAAGTAAAATATCTACAACCTAACATTGGTGGTGTAAAATTGTAGCAATTGATTGATTATTAACCTAAATTTAGGTAGGCATGAGAAGAGCAAAGACAAATTTGATGAAAAATATCTGGCTTGGAATTATGCAGTTAGAAGAAAGGGTTTAGATGATTCGAAAAAAGATATTCGGGTTATTGTTAGTTTTAACACAGAAGAGGATTTGCTAATTATAACGGCATTTTATGTAACATGAAAAAACGTAAAATAGAACAAGAGTTCATCTATTATGGATTGGGCCTTCCAATCGTGCTGTCCAATGTGCCAATGGTTGAAATTCGTGGTACATGGACCCCTGAAATCGACTATAACGCTTTGCAAAAAAATGTCTTGCTTACCTTGTCCCATAAGGAGGATGCTCTATCGGGCCAAGAGCTCAATTTCATTCGAAAATACTTCCGACTCACATTGCAAAAATTTGGCAAACTATTTGGTGTCTCTCATGCAGCGGTTTCAAAATGGGAAAAATGTAAGAATAAACCTGCTAAAATCCAACTCACAACAGAACGAGAAATCCGGCTGTTTATTTTGGATAGCCTTCTAGAAAAATCATCCGAATTTCGAAATGCCTATCGCAAACTTATTCAGCAGCAATTCACATTAAAGCAAGCTAAGCCGCTTGAAATTGACGTTCAAACAGATATCGTAGCAATTTAGATGCACACCAAAACAATCACTGGGTTCTACAGACCCACCCCGATCACACTCCTTCTCATTGCGCTTAATCTAATCATCTATGGGGGAATGCTATGGCAGGGAAGTGACCCCTTGGAGCCGGGATCAGAAGACGTGATCCAGTGGGGCGGATGCTTTGCGCCTCATCTGCTAGAGGGACAATGGTGGCGGATGATCTCCAGTCAATTTGTGCATTTTGGCCTAATGCATCTGGGCATGAACATATTTATCCTCTATCACATTGGGCTTATTCTAGAGCGCTTTTTAGGTAGAGGCAAATTCCTGCTGGTTTACTTGCTGTCGGGTCTCGGGGCTAGCCTTGCCAGCTTTTGGTGGTATTTTGAAGACAATTCTGTTGCGGCAGGAGCGTCGGGCGCTATCTTTGGTCTATATGGCGTCTACATTGCCATCTTAACAACGCGCCTTATCCCGGCCAGTCAGCGCGGTCCGCTGCTTAGCAGCGCTCTGATGTTCGTTGGCTACAACGTCCTCTTTGGCTTTGAGCCAGGTGTGGATAACGCAGCTCATATTGGTGGCCTCATCTCTGGTCTCATTCTTGGCTACGCATTATACCCCATCCTCAAATCGCAACTGCTAACGCGCATAGTAGGGAAGTTCGCTCTTTTCGTGTCGATTGCCACTGTTATCGTGTGCGGAGCATGTCTTCTCGATAACGTCCGAAATCCCCTCAACCTAGTTGCTCAAGATACTCTGGTTTTCTACGATCTAGCAAGTGAGCTCCTGGAGATCGAAGCTGAGCTAAACGACAAAGCTCGCAGCAATCCCGATCTGGTCAAAGGAGAGGTTCTGCCGGGCTGGAAAAAAGCTCTTAGTCTTATTGATGAGATGCATGAACTAGAGCTGCCTGAAGAAGATGCTAAATACCGTGATGAGCTCGACCAGTGGGTGCACTCTATGGTTCTCCACTATTCAAACATCTAAACATTAACAAATTATAAAAACACTTCAAAAAGAGATTTCTCGATTTTCAGTGCTCATTGAATATTAACCTGAACTCTTTCGTTTTGATTGTTTAGATTCAGAGCAGATTAGGTGACAGATTGTGCCATTTTTTGCGATTCTATAGCCAAGGCGCTATAGATGAGCACAAACTAGCTAGCTCGACCGTTAATGATGCGATGTCAGGAAGAAAAAACCCATCAAAGACGCTGGCTAAGATTGTGCACGAATCTAAGAAAGCCGCTTAATCAACCCATCTATGCAACATAACATAAATTATCAGACGTTTCCAGAAAAGGTGAAAAAGGAGGTGAAGGATCGTCGTCTTCTTTATCTAATCATCAAGCTGCTGAAGGCTCCGACTCAAAACAAAGACGGAACACTTCAGCACAAGTCGGGCTAATAACCTGAACTCTTTCGTTTTGATTGTTTAGATTCAGAGCAGATTAGGTGACAGATTGTGCCATTTTTTGCGATTCTATAGCCAAGGCGCTATAGATGAGCACAAAAAGGGTGCAAGATGGCGGCTAAGATGCGCGGAAGATGGATGATATAAACGAAAGAGTTCAGGTTCATAGTTTGCTGATGTTGGAAAACGAGCTTTAATGTTATCTTGGGCGCTGAGAAGCTTTCTTTTGTTATTGACCTCATCCAGATTTCAATATGACTAGAAAGTAAAAAATAACAGGGAAATTGCGATGAATGAAATTAACCCTCCGTGGGTTCAATACCCGGGTTACGCGCCAGGAGACCCTTTTTGGAGGCAGTCAGGAGAGGCTTGGTTCCATCACGTTTGGCTTCCTTCTTGGAATAGTCAATCACCTGAGGAAAAAGAGATCTATCTTCAAAAACACAATGCTCCTGAAATTTGGCGCTCTTTTTATGACGATGATTTCCAGGAGTGGCTAAAGAGTATTGATTAAGCAAGGATTGAAAAATGATTAGATTATTTTTTTGTATTCTATGTGTTGCGCAAGTGTTTTCAAAACATTTTCTGATTGAGGAAGGGGATACTAGGTTTGAATCTGCTAAGAACTGCTACGAGCAGCTGCAGAAAGAGATCCAGTGGCATTTTCTTGAGGATGCCATAAGTTCTGATAAAGAACTTGTATCTGATATGCAGATCGTTCAGGATTACTTTGAAGTTTTTAGAGATGCTCTTACAAAAGTCCTTTCAAGAGAATGGATGAATGATCAGTATGGCTATGCCTTTAAGGCTGCTGTTTTTTTAGATGCTACAAAATGGTATGTCAATTTCATTGAAAGCAAGCTATTTAGAGAAGGGTGGTCTAGTAGATTTGAAAGCTATGTTGCAAAAGATGTAGCTTTGGACACAAGTCCAGAAATAGGCGAGAAAAAACTTTTAGCGACCCCTAGCTACCACACAGTAAACAATGAAAAGGTAGATTCAATGGCATGTCATCCTTTGATTGTGCAGGGCAAGGAAAGATTAGAATACGCAGAAAAACGGTTTAAACAGCTGTCTGATTTGATAGATTGGTATATAGCAAGGGGAGCGCCCTCAGAGATTAATGACTCTGCAGGTGATCTGTCAATTAAAGCTGATTTAGAGCATTTACAGAGTGCGTTTATTCAACTCAGGGCTGGATTATCTGATGTGCTCACAAGAAACTTTGAGAGCTCGCCATACAAAACAAACCCGGTCTCTAAGATATTTCTAAGTGTTACAGAGTGGTATGCCGAGTACATCGAATGCCATTTGTTCCATCAAAACTGGCCAGAGCCCCCAGCTCCTTTGGAAGGGAATAGCGAAAAAAACAGCTCGCTAGATCAAAATAAGCTGCTTGTTCTACCATAAGAGCTAATTAAATCCCAAAAATCGAGTCTATTCAGAATGACGATTACATCAGATGAGTTAATCAAGTTCATAAAAGAGACGTATCCTGATGTTGAGCCCTATTTAAGGGCTTATACGGAGGATGATGAGTGCGGGCTATACATTAAGCTTATCCCATTTTATGACTTTTTAAAGGATAGCATTCCATCTATGACTGAAAATGAGCTGAAGAAATTGTGTGGTTTTATCGAAAAGCTGATTACAGATGGAGATGAAGAGGTTGCATGCGCTGCATGTGTAGGGATTTTAGAGTCTTTAATGAATCTTGGTGACGCTGGAAAAATAGACTTTCCAAAGCTTGCCAAATTTTTAGGGCCAGAATCTCGGGAATACTGTCTTGCTTGGGATGCATTTTGCGGTTGTGAAAGCCACTGGAATAAAAAGGGGTAGTGGAATGGGTGGTGTGAAGGTATACCGTGCTGAGACTGATGAAAACTACCTTATGTGCTTGGAGATACGTCGGAAGGTGTTTATCGAAGAACTAAGGATGCTCAGAAGAAGATGAAGTTGATGAACATCATACTGAATCTGTGCATGTTTTAGCTCTTTTAAATGATGAGCCTGTTGGTACAGGAAGGTAACACTTAAAGGACAACTGGGTGAAGTTTGAACGGATTGCGACACTTTTGCAAAGATTTGATACTCTCATTGACCAGCTCGAAAATGAACTTTGAGATCATCATCGCTTATTGACCTTGTTAACCTGAACTCTGGGTTTATATCATTTATCTTCAGGCATCTTAGCCGCCATCTTGCACCCTTTTTGTGCTCATCTATAGCGCCTTGGCTATAGAATCGCAAAAAATGGCACAATCTGTCACCTAATCTGCTCTGAATCTAAACAATCAAAACGAA
>JAJFLZ010000013.1 GCA_021772435.1 Chlamydiota bacterium
GCTCCACAATATTTCTACCAACTAACGGTAGCAAACGAAACGGCACCACAATATTAAGCTGAACTCTTTCGTTTTGATTGTTTAGATTCAGAGCAGATTAGGTGACAGATTGTGCCATTTTTTGCGATTCTATAGCCAAGGCGCTATAGATGAGCACAAAAAGGGTGCAAGATGGCGGCTAAGATGCCTGAAAATGAATGATATAAACGAAAGAGTTCAGGTTATTATAATCTAAAGAATGATAGCAAACGAAATGCGCCGCAAGATAATCTCGCAAAAACGCTTAATAACTTGCTGTAACGTTAAAGTTGACAATATAGGGACGCGTTCCAATAAACCTGTCTTTATGTAGTTTAAATCCCCAGTCAACTCTCGCTGCAAAGTAAGGATCAAACATATAACGGAATCCCGGACCCACACCCATGAGCCACAGATTTTTTGGCTCAACGGTTCTTCCATTGACGGCTGGGAAACCAAATTGATTGCGCGCATAACCGTAGTCTAGGAATGCAAGCACCTGGAAACCATCAGCTGGACGACGACCGCCTTTGCTAAAGATAGGATAAGCCGGAGAGCGCAGTTCTGTACTAGCGAGTATGACGTTTTCTTTGTTTACAACGCTTTGCTCATAACCACGTACTGTATTCCAGCCACCTAAACTTAAATCTTCACTTGGAAGCAGGTTGGCAGACGAGAGCTGTCCTTCTAATTTTAGGAAGTATGAAAAGTCTCTAGGCAGACGTTGCAGATAAGCAAACGCTGAGCGCCAGTATAACCATTTGTTTTTGGCTTTTGGAACTAAGCTTTGATAGTCAGCATCTGTTTGATCGGAAATCCATTTTCCAGGAGACCAGTAAAGGTTTGTTTCAAAATCAAGACGGAAGTTTGTGCGATCGTAATCACCAATGTAACCTAAAACAACTTGTGTTAAGTTCACTGTTTTACCAAAATCTGGTACACCAACATCGCCAAAGAGTACTGTGTTATTTGTACGTTTGAAATCAAATCCGAGCACTAAATCATTTAGCAGATTACGAGTAAGATAGAGCGGCATAATGTAACGCGCCGAACCTTGAAGAGCAAATCCGTTGTTTTTCATTTGTTGCGTTTGGATTGTACCATCGGCTTGACCCACTTCAAACTCATCTAAAACAGCGTTTACAGAAGAGTATCCAGCCATTAAGTTTAGAACATGCCCCCATCGAAACGGAGCGATGTATTGAGCTGTATGTGCCTGGAATGAACTAATGTTATCTGATGCTGTGTATTGATAAGCAAAAATATCGCCTACGCCAAAGGCATTACCCCAATTTAATCCTGTATACCAGCGGTTATGCCCTGTAGCTCGCACACCTGTGTTTTCGTATCCAGCATATAAGCGCAGAGGGCGGCGATCATCAACTGATAGAATGAGATCTGTTGTTCCTTCTTCAACCCCTGGAGAGTAAAGAATGTTAGCATGACGGAAAGGGTTGCGGTTGATTAGGTTCAAATTGCGAACTAGGACACTCTCGTCAATGTATTGGCCAGGTTTAACGCGGACCATGTTCGCTAATTTTTTGGAAGAAAAATACTTGTTATCTTGAACACATACTCTGCCAAGACAACTTTCCATGGCTACAATCTGCAAGACACCTGTTGTCACATCTTGCTCTGGAATTTGAATGAGAATCAGCGGATGGGCATGCATTTTAAAGTAGGCATTGATCGAATCTTTTATGTCGTTGATATTATCCATATCAAGAGATTTGCCTAAATATGGCTGCAGCTCTTTTTCAAAATCCCTGCGATTTCCCGGTATATCGACACCTTTGATGACGATACCTTCAGTAACTAAAAGTTCAGATCCCCGAATTATTTGATTCGGGTTTTTAATCAACACAATAGCATTAATGCAACCGACAAGGGGACGTTTGGATTTTTTAACTTCTCGCCTTTGGTCTGGATAGCGCGGCCATGTTTCGTCTGTTACTGCCACATCATCATCAATTTCGATCGCGTGCAATTGATTGGCTAAAAAACTAGGAATAGCAAGCGAAGACAACAATCCAAATTTGATCAATTTCGAAATACAATTTTTCACTTAGCCACTCCTAGTTCTATTATTTTTCCATCATTAACAAACTTCAATATTAAACACAATAGTTTACGGCGTACTATTGATTGTCAATGTTCCTGTTCCTGTGCAAGAAGCATTTTCAGCTGGGTATTCAAGTATGACACCTTGATTGGATGGTCCAGCACCTGTACCTGTTCCATTTAGGTCATTGTTTCCGTTAACTGATGTGATGTGCGATCCAATCCCACTCACATAGATGCCGTTGTCGTAATTACCACTACCAGCACCATTTCCTGTGATGTTGATCGCTGCTGAATTTATCGCCTCAATCGCACCATTTGTTTCAACGCGCACACCTTGGTTAAGATAGGCGGTTCCACCACCATCCCCAGTGATTGTAATATTTCCACCTGTCGATGTGATGTTAGACCCACGGCCTGACAAGATCACTCCCACATTACACGCTGTAGCTGAAGCTCCATTACCCGTAACATCAACTGTAGCTGCGCCAGTTGATGTGATTTTTGCTCCACCCTCCAGCCTTACGCCGTAGTTAAATTCTAACGTGCCATTTCCTGTCCCATCGACAACAACCGCACCCGTTTCTGATGTCACAAGAGCTCCAGATCCTGTCAGGATAATTCCACAGTTTAAGTTTGTTCCAGTCCCGCCTGTACCGTTCACAGTTGCAGTTCCTGATCCGGTCGTGGATACTTGAAGCGAATTTAAATAGCAGCCACAGTTAAATGTAGCTGTGCCATCTCCTCCTCCGTTGCCGGTAAGAGTCACATTGCCATCTACAGCGGTGATCACCGAAGGATTGAATTCTGATCCTGAGGAGTAAACGCCAAAGTTGCTAGATGTGTTAGCTGCTCCGGTGCCTGTGATGTTGATCGTTCCAGTACTATTTGTGCTGATGCTAACCGGCGAATAGAGAGTCACGCCAGCGCCTTTCCCTGTCGCCATACTCCCAAACCCTTCAATGGTAATGTTTCCACCTCCAGCATCTAAAATTGATTGGTTTAATACAACGTTTCCTTCTTGTGAGCCACCAAACGTCCCAACATTAATCGAGATATCTCCACCTTGAGTTGAAATCATTTTAGGTGCACCCGTAAATGATCCCAAACCATTAAATTGAGCAGTCCCACTTTCTCGGTCTGCAGAAACCGCATTTTGATCGTTAATCGTTGCACTAAAAGCACCATTATTTAATGTCACGCTTCCTTCTGTGCTAAATATAATACTTCTTCCAGATTGCAATGTTAAACCATTACCCGACGTTGTTCCTTCTACTGGGTCATAAATTGTGATGTCAGTGTTTGCTTGCAGTGTCACGTTTGCCGAGTCTAAAGCTGCAGATAGATTAGTTGAAGAAATCGTAACAGACCCGGTCGGATCGCTTGCAAATGTTTGCCCCGTAGCTGGATCGCTATATGGATCAAAGCCTTGAACGATAATGTATTTTGGATCTAAAACTAAGTTTCCATCTTTACCGCCATGTCCTTTTAAAGAAACCGTTCCGCGATATTCAAGCCCCTGGCTTTTTGAAGACACATCAACATGGCCTCCGTTGCCTTGATTCCCTTCTGCAGAAATATGGCCATCGAATCGGTTGGATTCATATGATAGGATTTTGACCTTGCCTCCATGACCTTTAACAGTTGCATCTGCTTTGATAGTTGATGATTCAGAAATTGAAACGGTCTTGCATGTTTCTGAACCAATTTTGACAGTTCCTGGTTTCGTAGAATGAGAAACATCGACAAGAGCCTCACCCATTAAGGCAACGTCGTTAAGAGCGTTGATTTCTACATCTCCTCCATTAGCAGTTATTTTGCCATGGCCGATCACGCGACTGCCTTCAGAGACTAAGTAAACTCGACCATTTTTTTGCTTTGTACTCGTTGCATCAATTGAGCCCGAGTGACGAATTGCTTGCGCATAGATATTGGCATTTGTTTTTAACTCTGTAACCAAAGCTTCAATTTTGCCGTGATTGTCAATCGCTGTGATATGCTCACCAGCAGCTCTTGTATTCCCTGCTTTGATGAAAATCCGTTCAGGCCCTTGCGGTTTAATCAGCACTTCATCTCCCATCGCCATTCCCGCATGGCCTTCTGGAGCAATAAGTGACCCATTGTTGATAATGCGCTTGGATATGATGTAAATATCGCCTGATGGGGACTCGATGCTACCAAGGTTGATAATGCGCCCTTTTTCTTCACCGATATTGCGTACAGTCAAAGCACCACCTTTCAAAAACTCATCTTCGCTCACATGACCTGTTGTTAAAAGAAAACCAGCAGCAGTTAGATTAGCGTTAGGGCCAATCACGATACCATTTGGATTAGCGATGTAAACTTTGCCGTTAGAGTCAATTTTTCCGTACAGCTTACTTTTAGCATTTGTACTGACTCGATTTAAAATGGCGGATTTTGATGAAGGCAATTTAAAAACCACAGATTCTTGCGAAGAAACTGAAAAATCATCCCAGTGAATGATGGATGAATTTTTGGCTTTAATGATCATTGTTTGGTCAATTTCTGTCATTGCAGCGTGACCTGCAACAGATTCAAACCCTGTTGGCATAGCGAATGTAAAACTAACACATCCCAGCCCTGCTACTAACATTCCTAGTTTTTTCATCATTGCTCCCCTAAATTTTTTTGTAGATCTTTTCATCATTTTGGTTATGGTAAAAATTTAACTCAACAAAAAAAACAATGAGCAAAAAGCCCGACACCAAATCATCACGCATAATCTATGAGGGCTATATAGACTTAATAGAAGATGATTTGATCACAAAAACTGGCGATATTATCACGTTTAATGTGATCAAAACAAAGAGTCCTGCTGTCGCTATTTTGGCAGAAACACTAGATGGCACATTTTTAATCACGACGGAATATCGCCATGGGATCGGGGATAATGTTATGTCTGTGCCTGGTGGTAATATTGATGATGCAGAGGACCCGATCACAGCTGGAAAACGTGAACTGTTAGAAGAAACGGGGTTTGAGGCCCCTAATTGGAAAGAACTCGGCACATTTTTCCCATGTCCAGCTCTGCTCGATCAAAAGGTTCACTTACTTTTAGCGCAAGAAGCCGAACGCACCGCCTTGCCACGTCTAGAGCCTGCTGAATGGATTGAATCCACACTCATGGCATATGAGGAAATTCGCGAAAAGATGAAAACAGGTCTGGCAACAGACGGTGTGTTACTCGCAATACTCTACCACTATTCAATCCAGTAAACAACTTCTTCTTCATCTTCTTGAGCAGGATAATCTAGCATGCCAAATTTACCATGAGGTTGCGCTATAATGTCTCCAGATGAGCCCCAAAGTGGGCCAATTTCAATTGGCGGCAGCTCATCGCTAGCAGAAATAGACAATAAACACATATTAACTACATAAAACATATAATTAAATTATATAAACTATAGATTATTTATTTGTCTAAATATTTAGATTAATATTTTATTTGCTTTATTTCAAATGAGTTAAGAAATTCAAACTTGCAGACCGATGAAAAAGTCGGTATGATGTTTAAGCTATGGCATACGATCCTAAATCTTGCGAAAAAAAATGGTACTCTTTCTGGGAGGACGGCGGGTATTTTAAGGCTGACCCCAAGTCAGCTAAACCCAAATTTTCCCTAGTGATGCCCCCACCCAATGTGACAGGCACTCTGCACATGGGTCATGCCCTCGTCAGCACGCTCCAAGATATCATCGTGCGCTATAAACGCATGGCTGGTTTTGAAACGCTTTGGATCCCAGGTACTGATCACGCTGGCATTGCAACTCAAACTGTCGTCGAGCGCCACCTCATCCAGACAGAGGGCAAGCGCCGCACCGATTATGATCGTGAAGAGTTTTTAAAGCACGTCTGGAATTGGAAAGAAAAACATCAAGACCACATTTTAAATCAGTTGCGCCAGGTGGGCTGCTCTTGCGACTGGTCTTCTCTTCGTTTCACTCTCGATGATGACGCATCGAATGCTGTTCAAACAGTGTTTAAGCAGCTCCAAGACCAAGGTCTCATCTACCGCGGTGACTATCTCGTTAATTGGGATCCAGCAACACAAACGGCCCTTGCCGATGATGAGGTTGAATACGAGGACGAAGATTCCTATTTATGGTACATCCGCTACCCAGTCGAAGGTACCGATGAATCGCTCACCATCGCTACTACGCGCCCTGAAACGATGCTAGGTGATACAGCCGTTGCGGTTAGCCCCGGCGATGAGCGTTACCGGCACCTCGTTGGCAAAATGGTGCGCCTGCCCCTCTCTGATCGATTTATTCCCATCATTGAAGATCATCACGTCGATCCTGCTTTTGGCACCGGCGCGCTAAAAATTACTCCCGCACACGACCCTAACGACTACGAGATCGGCTTGCGCCACAGCCTGCCCATGATCAATATCATGACTCCAGGTGGCAAAATCGAAAGCGGGCCCTATCAAGGCCTTACGATGAACCTTGCCAGGGAAAAAATTGTGGGTGATCTTGGCGATTACCTGATCAAGTCAGAACCCCACAAGCACCGTGTCGGTGTATCGTACCGCAGCAAAGCCAAAATTGAGCCCTATCTATCCGAGCAGTGGTTTTTTAAACTCTCAGCTTATAAAGACCAACTTAAAAATGCCGTATCCAAAGGTCTAGTAGAGTTGCAGCCCAAGTCCTGGGAGCAGACCTACTACCACTGGATCGATAATCTCCGCGACTGGTGCATCTCGCGCCAATTGTGGTGGGGCCACCGCATCCCTGCTTTTGATGAAAACGGCGAGCAGGACCCAGACGTTCTAGATACCTGGTTTTCATCTGCCCTCTGGCCATTTTCAACGCTTGGCTGGCCAGAAAAAACACCTGAACTTGACGCTTTCTATCCAAATAGCCTCCTCATTACAGGCCATGACATTCTCTTTTTCTGGGTCGCGCGCATGATCTTGATGGGAGAGACAATCACTGGCGAGCTCCCCTTTCCAAAAGTCTTTCTGCACGGTCTCATCTACGGCAAGTCGTACTGGAGGCAAACCGAAAATGGCATCCAATACCTCTCCTACGATGAACGTAAAACATACGACCTTGGCCAAAAACCTCCCAAAGACGTCCATTCTAAATGGGAGAAAATGTCCAAATCAAAAGGCAATGTGATCGACCCCATCGAACTTATCAATACCTACGGCACGGACGCGATGCGTTTCGCGCTCACTAGCAGTGTCACAGGGGCGCCGCAAATCGATCTCGACCTGCGCCGTTTCGAAGAGTTTAAAAATTTTATCAACAAAGTCTACAATGGCGCGCGCTTTGTCTTCATGCATCTCGGAGAAAATCTAGACTTATCTGATGATCTCAATTTAGAAGACAAGTGGATGCTCTCTTCCCTTAATTGCGCCATCCGTGATATTAACACGCATCTAGAAAATATGGCCTTTGATAAGCTTGCCACTAGATGTTACGAGTTTTTCTGGAATGAATTTTGCGCCTACTACGTTGAGATGTGCAAGCCTGCACTCTTTGCTAAAAAAAATCATGAAAACAAACAAGCAATTCTTGGCATCGTTCTCGTTCACGCCCTAGCACTTCTCCATCCAGTCGCGCCATTTATCACCGAAGAGCTTTTTTCTGAAATTAACCTCTCAGGCACGTCTGCCAACCCCTACACTCAATCGGCCCTTAAAATACTCAATACTCCGGCACTCATTGTCGCTCCCTTTCCTCAAATCATCAATCCAGCGGACATCAATCCCGAAATCGAAGAGCAATTCAACCACGTGCGCCAAATGGTCTACGCCATCCGCAACATCCGCGCTGAGATGCAGCTGCCACCCTCCATGCCAACCGACATCCATTTTTCCGATGATCAGTCTCAAATCGAGCACATCGTCAAGGCTCTTGTCAAATGCGCCACCATTTCTCACTCTAGTCAAACAGATGGCTCCATCACTAAAGTTGGAACAACAACCATCACCATTCCCCTACCAGAAGAGATGCGTGAAAAAGAAAAGCTGCGCACTGAAAAAGAAAAAGTCAAATTACAAGCTCAAATCGACGGCTTAGAAAAAAAGCTGGCAAACCCGAACTTTGCAGAAAAAGCTCCCACAGCCCTTGTCGAGCAGACAAAAAACCTCCTTGCCGAGCACAAAGCAAAGCTCGCCTCTTTCAATTCATGAATGAAATCATTGACCTTACGCGCCAGGTTATTAACCTGAACTCTGGGTTTATATCATTCATCTTCAGGCATCTTAGCCGCCATCTTGCACCCTTTTTGTGCTCATCTATAGCGCCTTCGCTATAGAATCGCAAAAAAAGGCACAATCTGTCACCTAATCTGCTCTGAATCTAAACAATCAAAACGAAAGAGTTCAGGTTATTAAAAAACAGTTTTCTGCCCTTTAGCGACAAGGCCTGATAAGCAGATTAGGCCAATCAGGTTGGGTATGATCATCAAGCCGTTTGCTAGATGCGCATAATCCCACACCATTTGCAAGGGAGCAATGCTGCCTACAATGATGAGCAGTGTAAAGAATAGGCGAAACGGCAAGATCGCACGCACGCCAAAGAGGTAGTCTAATCCCCTCTCAGCGTAGTAAGACCAGGCAATGATCGTCGAGTAACCAAATGGAATGATTGCACCCATGAGGATAAATTTTCCATATGGCAGGCTTTTTTCAAAGGCAGCAAGAGCAAGTTTTGCTCCCGTAAAACCAGATTCTAATACTCCCGTTGTTGCAATAACAAGCCCTGTGAGGGTACATACAAGGAGCGTTGTGATTGAAACTGTGCTCATTTGAATCAAAGACTGCTCTTTTGGATTGGATACTTTTGCAGCACTAGCAGCAATACCTGCCACGCCAAGACCTGCCTCAGATGAAAATACGCCTTGAGCTGCACCCATCATAAGGGCTAAAAATAGAGATTTTATTTGAAAAGCTGAGATAAATATGGTCTTAAAAGCAGTGGTTAATTGATGGCTATTGAGCGCGATGATTGTGAGCGTAGCGCCTATAAAAAAGAGCCCCATGACGGGCACTAAAATTGAAGTGATCCGTCCTATGCTTTTGATACCGCCTATCAAGACTGCGCCAACTAAAATAGATAGGCACACACCAGAAATTAGGCTTGAAACACCAAAAGTAGCTTCCATTGTTTCAGCAATAGCATGCGCTTGAACAGCATTGCCGATTCCAAAGCTGCTAAATAGTGTCAAAAGAGCAAATGCAATGGCCAGTGGCTTAGATTTTAAACCTTTTTCAAGATACACCATCGGACCGCCGCACATCTCTTTACTGGAATCTTTTGT
The DNA here is from genome assembly GCA_021772435.1 of Chlamydiota bacterium. Lineage (GTDB taxonomy): Bacteria > Chlamydiota > Chlamydiia > Chlamydiales > JACKPQ01 > JACKPP01. The sequence continues at coordinate 9,373 of JAJFLZ010000013.1, forward strand.
GCGAAAAACAAGCGACAAATAGGATTCTGTGTATTTAAGTGGCATCCCTAAAAAAGCGATTATCCACATCCAAAAAAGCGCGCCCAATCCCCCACCTATAATAGCAACTGCAACACCTGCAATGCTGCCAATACCAATTGAAGAGGCAAGCGATGTACTAAACGCTTCAAACTGGCTAATGTCTCCAGCAGCTCTATCGGCATGTGGAGAAAAGGCTAATTTATGGCACTTGAAAAAAGAGCGAAATTGAATTCCTCGCAAGCGAAATGTAAGAAAAAGTCCTGTTCCTGTTAAAAATAAAAGTAGCGGCACTCCCCAGAGCCATTCTGTTATCTTGTGAATCATGATTTAAACGCTTTTAATTCCCTGGCTGCAACGCCTGACAGGCAGATGAGACCGATGAGGTTAGGGATCGCCATGAGCCCATTGCAAATATCTGCTATTCCCCAGACAACATTGAGACTAAGAATCGCACCCGGAATGACCAGACATGTGTAAATAATTCGGTAGGGCTTGACCGCTCGAAGACCAAAAAGATACTCCGTGCATTTTTCACCGTAATAGGCCCAGCCAAGAATCGTCGAATAAGCAAACGGAACAAGCGAGATGGTGACAATAAGCGCGCCTTTTGGGATGGCAGCGTTAAAAGCAGCAAGCGCCAGCTGCGAGCCTCCAGTCGTAGTACCCAGCACGCCAGTTAAAGCAATAGTGAGACCTGTAATTGTGCAAACGATGCCGGTGGTAATAAACACGCCAATCATGGCAATGAGCGCCTGATGCGATGGCGTTTTGGTTTTCGCCGCAGCAGCTGCAATCGATGAGATCCCAAGGCCTGCTTCTGAGGAGAAGACACCTCGTGCCACACCCATCTGAATAGCTAACATCACAGTCGATCCTGCAAAGCCGCCAATTGCCGCCTGCCCGGAAAAAGCACTTTGAAAAATCTGTCCAAATGCATCTGGAATACGATCCCAAAAAAGGATCATAATAATGATGCCACATGAGATATAAAACGCGCCCATAACTGGGACTAAAATCGAGGCCACCCGTCCGATACTCTTGATGCCGCCAAAAAGCGCCAGCCCCGTCAGGATCGCTAAAACCACACCGCTCAATAGCGGGTGCCACCCAGCAATCGATGAGAGCGCATCCGCAACGGAATTGGACTGAACCATATTCCCTGTACCAATCGCTGTAATCATCGCAAGAGCTGCAAAAGCAATGGCGAGATAGCGACTTTTTAAAGCTTTTTCCAAGTAGAACATCGGACCGCCACACATTTCCTTGTTGGCATCTTGCGTGCGGTATTTGATCGCTAAAACGCATTCTGTGTATTTGGTGGCCATACCAAAAAGCGCAGCCCCCCACATCCACACCAAAGCCCCAAGGCCACCTAGACTAATGGCTGTAGCAACACCTGTAATACTGCCGATTCCAATTGATCCAGAAAGAGCTGTCATCAAAGCTTGAAAGTGAGAGATATCCCCTTTTGCCTGGTCATCGTGGCGCGTAAACGCCAGCTTATGTGCGTAGGCAAAATAGCGAAATTGCACGCCTTTTAAGCGGATGGTGAGGAAGACACCTGTGGCAATAAGCAATAAAAGGAGTGGCGCGCCCCATAGCCACCCTGTGATTGTTTCAATCAAAGAAGCCCTTTGGATTGGAGATAATTCAGTGCTACATCATAAGGTTTTTTGTGATTAAGATCGACCTCAATGTTCATTTGAACCATCTCTTCTAGGCTAATCAAATTTTTACATGACAGTAAAACATCCCATAGCTCTGGATGGCGTTTTAAAATGGAATGTGTAACAAGAGGCGAGGGACAATATTTTGGGAATAAGTGATCATCATCCTCCAATCGAGTAAAGTCTTTTGTGCGAGCATCTGTCGATGCTGCAACGATCACATCGTGATCACTTAAAAAGAGTAATCCCTGATCCATGATCTCAAAGTTCACACCGTACGCACTGATGAGGCGCTCACACTCTTTGCGTGCCGAAAATTCTGCATCGACACCCAAACGAAAAGTGAGATCTTTTAGGTGAGAGAATGTTTTAATCGCATCATTTTTTGTAAATAAGGCGTAGCTGTTTTCAAAACCCAATGTCTCTAGCCAGCATAAGTCATACCGCTTTTGCATCTCATCTCGAATAAAGGCTGAGTCTTGGTTGTGATCTTCTTTTAATATGGCAGAAAGAGCGGTCCCTGTGTATTCGATATACAGATCAATATCGCCGGCACAAAGAGCATTAAAACAAACCCACGTGCCTTCAAGACCTGTCAAATGATGAACTTTTAGATGTGTCTGCTTTTGAATCATAAGAGAGACAATTTCAGCCAAAATAGAGCTTTCGGTCTCAACTTTGGATCCGATTTTAACAGCGTTATTTTCCCTTCTGATCCCGAAAAGACTTGCGCAGAACAACACAAAGAGCGCGCCAGCAAACACAAAGACTTTTTTGATATTGTTGCCCATTATTTCCGTTTCATGCTATCAAAAGCAGATGATTCCACTGCCATCGCCATTTGAAATCCATGATCGCTTGCCGCTCACTTTGCGTCAAAGAGAATTTATTCAATCTCAGCGACACGCTGTGCAAAACATCATGCAGCGCGAAGATAAGCGCATCCTCATCATTACAGGGCCATGCTCTATCCACAATACCGAATCAGCCTATACCTACGCAGAAAACTTAGCGAAATTAAAGACGCAGATTGATCCGTCTTGCCTCGTGCTCATGCGCGCCTACGTTGAAAAACCGCGCACTACAGCGGGCTGGACAGGAATTGTTTACGACCCTCATCTCGACGGTTCCTTTGACATCGAAAAGGGTCTGATGGAAACACGCAAACTCTTTTTGAAACTCACCGATTTAGGTATTCCCATCGCAACTGAACTCCTTCATCCCCTCACCTACCCCTACCTTTCTGATCTCATTACCTGGGGCTGCATCGGAGCCAGGACCGTCACATCGCAGCCGCACCGCCAGCTAGCCTCCTACGCTCCCTTCCCCGTCGGATTTAAAAACAGCATTGACGGCAATATCGATGTGGCCATAGACGGCATCTTATGCGCCAGAAAAGGCCACACTTTTTTTGGCGTAGATAATAGCGGCCACATTGCCAAACTCTCATCTTCTGGCAATCCTCATACACACATTGTACTGCGCGGCGCTAGTAGCTCTCCTAATTACGACATGGCCACCATTCGAGGTGTCCAAGCCAAACTAGACAAACTCGAACTTGACTGCAGGCTTCTTGTCGATTGCTCTCACGATAACTGTCAAAAAGACGAAACGCGCCAAAAAGAGGTGTTTTTTAGCACGCTAGAAAACATTGCCGATGGCACCGTAGACGTGATGGGAATGATGCTAGAGAGCCACATCGAAAAAGGCAACCAGCCGCTCCTCAGCGCCCACCTAAGTCCAAACCGCTCGATTACAGACCCTTGCATCGACTGGGCCGAAACCGAGAATCTACTCCTCTGGGCGCACAACACTTTGCAAAAAACCACTAGCTGTCAAATTTCATCGTAGTCAAGTTGAGGTGGATCGATCAGCTCTGTCCACAGGACCTGCTCGTATGCTTCCATCACAGCTGCCTTGTCCTTGATCTCGGCCTTGTAGGTCAAAAGGCCGCCTGTTTTGCAATACTCATCGTTTAGAAGATCAAAGGTGATATAGCCAAAGGCGGTTTTGATCGGGTAGGTTTTAGTCACTTGAGTATAATTTTTCATAATCATCGTGAGCTCTAAGTAGACATCGGGGCCAAACGCCGGCTGAGGGATGCGCCAATTGATAACGAGCCGCTCGCCTTTAGGCGGATCGTTTTGCAAGGGATCGGGGCTTTGTACAAAGGTAGAGGCTAGGCTACCTCGCCCCACATGCTGCTTTTGCACATTCACATAATATTTTTGACAAGATGTGCAAACAAAGAGCAAAAAAAGTATACTGACTTTGACCATAAATAGGATTATACCGGTTTTGAGATATGCATGAAAGTGTTCTTGTTGCCATTTTCGATAGCGAGCGAAAAAAGATTTTACTCACCATGCGGCGCGATATTCCCGTTTGGGTCTTTCCCGGAGGTAGAATAGAGCCAGGAGAAACCCCGGAGGCATGCGCTACGCGCGAGAGTAAAGAAGAAACGGGACTAGATGTAGAAATCGTGCGCAAAATCGCTGAATATACTCCAATGAACCGTTTATCTCACTTTACACACTTTTTTGAAGCTAAGTGCACAGGCGGCAGCTTAAGCTTATCTGATGAGACGCAAAATGTGGATTTTTTTGATCCCAAAAACCCTCCCTATCCCTTACCTCCGCCATACGAGACCATGCTTAACCATGCAACAGAGCAAAAAGCCTGTTTACGCGAGCCGATACCCAATTCTTCATACTGGATCTTAGCTAGAGCCTTTTTTAAACGCCCTGATTTGATTTTACGCTTTATCCTCATGAAATGCGGAGTCCATGTCAATGACCCAAATTCATCTGACAAAAGCGCAAGTTGAGCTGTTTGAAGATTTCCTGCTAAAGGGACCTACCTCTCACACAGTACTGCGCACCTTTGTCCCCATCCGCCCCGGCAGTCTTAGCGATGTATTACTGCCAACGCTCATCCACGGTGTTTTCAAAACAAACGGGCTTTGTCTGCGCATTTTACTCTTCTTACCAGGACTTACCATCGACATCCTCTTCTTGCCTGTGCGCCTAATCACCTGGATCCCATCTGCAATCTACAACGGCTGCAAACGGGAGCACAAATTCATCTTACTGCTGCGCGCTAGAGAGATCAAAAGCTGTGATCTGGTCGTCATTTTAGACTGCCCTGACTGCCCTAAACACCTCTTCAAAACGCACCATATTGCCCTGCGCGCGCTTCCCTACGCGCTCACAAAACCCAACCAGCCCAATCGCCAAACTCTTTGTCACGCTGCAGCGCGCCAATGTTTATCAAACGGCGACTACAAAAAGGCCCTCTCTTACGCTGAGCAAGAACCCTTTGGCATTATGCATGAGATCCATACACACTTAAAAAGCGTTAAAAACCCACCAACCGAGGTGATGCTTAAATCCCACCTCTATCAACTAAAGTGCGCGCTCAAAGGTCCAGACATCGAATCTGTGACCAGCCATTACCAAGCCATGCAGATTTTAAAACCAGATTACGTCCACGAAAAAGCTGCACAGATCTGCTTTGATCACTACCTTGCTCTTGCTAAGCAGCAGACAGATCCCACAGCTGGCCTGTCAGCTTGCAACTTAGCTTCAAAATACAAGCCCACATCCGAAAAGCTCATACCCCTGCGCCAAAACTTTCATCTGAAACTTGCCATCGCATCCATGGACAGACCGCAAATTGCCAAAGCTAACCTCCTGAAAAGCGACCAATCATCCGACACTGTCAAATGCTACCAATTCATGCTTGAATACTCAACAATCGACTACAACAAACAATACGACCACTTCCTCACCCACATGCCAGAACCATCTCCCACACTCAAACCCCTCGCAGCAAACATTTGCGCAAAAGCCGGCGATCACTGCTACAAATACGGACCCAACAACCCTTCATCGCGTTTCGACAACTACAAACCCGCCCTTGCCTTCTACACCAAAGCCAACCAGCTCCACCCCACACAGCAATATGAATCATGGATACAACACATCACTGAAATGCAAGCTGAGATAGAAAGCGCCACCACCTGCACAATCACCTAGCTACACAAAAAAACACAATATTTCCACCTAACAATTGGTAGCATGCAACACGAAATCTGAATTTTGGATGCAGTTTGGATCTGAGCTAAGAGTTCAAAATGCGCCGAAAGGCTATCTCGCCCAAAACTCTTACTCTGATTGGGTCATCTTTTTTGGATTGATAGCTTTGTCGAATTGCTCTTCTGTTAGGTAGCCGAGTGATAAGGCTGCTTTTTTGAGCGTTGAATGCTCCGCATGCGCTTTTTTGGCGATCTCAGCTGCCTTCTCGTAGCCAATGATGGGGTTGAGGGCCGTGACAAGCATGAGTGAATTATCTAGGTGCTGAGCGATCTGTTTTTCATTTGGACTAATGCCATCGATACAACGCTCGGTAAAATTTTTGGCGCTATCTGCTAGCAAATTAATCGATTGAAGCAAATTGTAAATCATCATGGGGCGGTAAACATTGAGCTCAAAATTACCCTGCGACCCCCCAAAGCTTATCGCTACATCGTTTCCCATCACCTGCGCGCAGACCATTGTGAGTGACTCTACTTGTGTGGGATTGACTTTTCCCGGCATGATTGATGAGCCTGGCTCATTGGCTGGGATCTCAATCTCGCCGATGCCGCTACGAGGACCTGATGCCATCCAACGGATATCATTGCCGATTTTTAAAAGCTGACCAGCTAGCAATCTAAGCGCTCCGCTCATACCAACTAAAGCATCGCTAGAGGCTAGCGCCTCAAACTTATTCGGCGCTGAGACAAACGGATAGCCGGTCAGCTCGCTGATCACTTCCGCGGCTCTTTGAGCATATTTTGGATGCGTATTTAAACCTGTGCCAACAGCTGTTCCCCCTAAAGCAAGCTCGTGCAGATGAACCAAGGCCTCCTTAATGGCTTTCATCCCATTTTCAATCTGCATCGCATAGCCTGAAAACTCTTGTCCCAGAGTAAGAGGCGTAGCATCCATCAAATGGGTGCGTCCAATTTTGACGATTTGCTCAAAATCATGGGCTTTCTGCGCTAAAGCCTTATGCAAAATGCACAAATTTGGAAGCAAGTGCTCCATAATTTGCTTAACAGCAGCGATGTGCATCGCCGTTGGAAACGTATCATTTGAGCTTTGGGACTTATTCACATCATCGTTTGGATGTAAATCCCCTCCAAAATGAGCGATCACTTCATTCACATTCATATTCGTCTGTGTGCCAGAACCCGTCTGCCAAACTTTTAGTGGAAATTGGCTGTCTAGCTCCCCAGATAGTATCGCCTCGCATGCCTTGCTAATGCGCTCTTTTTTCTCATTTGAAAGCAAGTCCAGCTCACAATTAACCACAGCTGATGCCTTTTTTACACATGCAAAAGCATAAATGACTTCCAGCGGAATTTTCTCACCACCAATAGGGAAATTATTCAACGAGCGCTGGGTTTGAGCGCCCCAGAGGCAATCTGCTGGCACCTCAACCTCGCCCATAGTATCGTGTTCTTTTCGCATCTTCATACTTTCCCTATAACGCAAACTAACGATATCTGTCGATAAATCTATACTATATATTAATTTATTTACTTGATTTTTATTAAGTTATAATTATAATATAACATAAATTAACCAAGGATATAATTATGTCAACAGTAAATAATACATTACCAAGCACTAACGCATTAGGTTTTGATAACTTAGATGAAATATCATTAGAAAGCCCTGACACTCAAAAGGTTGCTTCTCAAGTCTTAGAAGGAAGCTACTTTAATGAAAGCGCGTGGGAGGCAAGTGAGAGTGATATAAAAGCAATAGAAGCTGAAACCGAAGGCACTCTTCCTGATCTAGACATTTCAGATTCTTGCGTTGCATCTTCTGAAGCACCTAAAAAAACGAATAGAATCGCTAAAGCATTAATTGTAATAAGCTTATGTGCACTTACAGCACTAATTATTGCTATTATAGCAATCGGTATCGCAGCTTTTATTATGCTAGCGCCTATCGGTCTATAAATCTTATCTATTGAGCTCATTTTCAATTCTCTCTTAGATTCTGGAAATGAGCTCACATTTTTTAACGAATCAGAATCTGGCCAAAACAAAGGCAAAGAGCGAGAATGACTCGATAATCACTACACACGCTCATTCCGAACTCGATTGCACATGCAATGAAAATATTTAAGATAGTTTTTATTCCACATATTTTTTACACTGCTCCGTTAAAACAACGGAGTAATTAAACACCATGGCAATCACAAAAGCGACAAGCAGCAGCAGCATTCCCCCACCTGGGCTAACCACTTCACACACAGCAGCCTTTGCCAGGCGCTACTTTTGGATTATTCTACCCGCATGTGTCTTAGCTGGCTTAGCAATCACCTATTGGGTAATAAGGTCTAGCAACAACGAGCCTGCAAACCAAGATCAAGATAAGGACCTAGGACAAAGGGTTAACACAATTGGGCAAGATTTAAACAATACAAATAATGCTCATAATAAAGAGAACATCAGTCCACCTAAGGGCACTGACTCTGAAAATACAAAAAAAGATACCCTTGCTTCCGAAAATGCTAAGAAGCTCGAAAAGCTAAAAACCGAAAAGGACAATCTAGTCAAAGCAAAAGAAGCTGAGATCGCTGCGCTCCAGGCTGAAAAAGAAACGCTAGCTAAAGAGAAAGACGCGCAAATCTCAGAGCTCGAAGCTGAAAACTCTTCTATCACCAAGGAGAACGCAGAGAAGATCGCTGCGCTCCAGGCTGAAAAAGAAAAACTCGCTAAAGAGAAAGACACGAAAATCTCAGAGCTCCAAGCTGAAAACTCTACCATCACCGAGGAGAACGCCAAGGAGATTGCTGCGCTCCAGGCTGAGAAAGAAAAACTCGCTAAAGAGAAAGACGCGAAAATAGAAGAGCTCCAAGCTGAAAACTCTACTATCACCAGGGAAAACGCCGAAAAGATTGCTGCGCTGCAGGCTGAAAAAGAAAGGCTAGCTAAAGAGAAAGACACGAAAATAGAAGAGCTCCAAGCTGAAAACTCTTCTATCACCGAGGAGAACGCAGAGAAGATCGCTGCGCTGCAGGATGAAAAAGAAAAACTCGCTCAAGAGAAAGACGCGAAAATCTCAGCGCTCGAAGCTGAAAACTCTACCATCACCGAGGAGATAGCCTCTCTACAAGCTGAAAAAGAAAAGCTTGGTAAAGAAAAAGACGCGAAAATCTCAGAGCTCCAAACTGAAAACTCTTCTATCACCGAGGAGAACGCAGAGAAGATCGCTGCGCTCCAGGCTGAGAAAGAGAAACTTGCTAAAGAGAAAGACACGAAAATCTCAGAGCTCCAAGCTGAAAACTCTACTATCACCAAGGAGAACGCAGAGAAGATCGCTACGCTTCAGGCTGAAAAAGAAAAACTCGCTAAAGAGAAAGACACGAAAATCTCAGAGCTCGAAGCTAAAAACTCTTCTGTCACCAAGGAGAACGCAGAGAAGATCGCCTCTCTACAAGCTGAGAGAGAAGAAATCGCTAAAGAAAACGATACAAAAATAGAAGAGCTCCAAGCTGAAAACTCTACTATCACCAAGGAGAACGCAGAGAAGATCGCTGCGCTCCAGGCTGAAAAAGAAAAACTCGCTCAAGAGAAAGACACGAAAATAGAAGAGCTCCAAGCTGAAAACTCTTCTATCACCAAGGAAAACGCCGAGAAGATTGCTGTGCTCCAGGATGAAAAAGAAAAACTCGCTAAAGAAAACGATACGAAAATTTCAGAGCTCGAAGCTGAAAACTCTTCTATCACCGAGGAGAACGCCGAAGAGATTGCTGCGCTCCAGGCTGAGAAAGAAAAACTCACTAAAGAGAAAGACACGAAAATCTCAGAGCTCCAAGCTGAAAACTCTTCTATCACCAAGGAAAACGCCGAAAAGATTGCTGCGCTCCAGGCTGAGAAAGAAAAACTTGCTAAAGAGAAAGACGAGCAAATCTCAGAGCTCCAAACTGAAAACTCCACCATCACTGAGGAGAACGACAAAGAGATTGCTGCGCTCCAGGCTGAGAAAGAAAAACTCGCTGAAGAAAAAGACGCGAAAATCTCAGAGCTCCAAACTGAAAACTCTTCTACCGCCGAGGAGAACGCCAAGAAGATTGCTGCGCTCCAGGCTGAGAAAGAAAAACTCGCTGAAGAGAAAGACGCGAAAATAGAAGCGCTCCAAACTGAAAACTCTACCATCACCGAGGAGAACGCCAAGAAGATTGCTGCGCTGCAGGCTGAGAAAGAAAAGCTCGCTAAAGAGAAAGACACGAAAATTTTAGAGCTCGAGGCTGAAAACTCTACTATCACCAAGGAGAACGCAGAGAAGATCGCTGCGCT
>JAJFLZ010000014.1 GCA_021772435.1 Chlamydiota bacterium
AGTGGCCGTATCTATCGTAAAGACCACTGTAAGCAATCACTCATTACGGCATTAATTTCTTTAGAAAAAAGCGAAATCTTCAAGCGGGAACTGTCCTCTTCTCGTTAAATTCATCAAAACCGTCCAAGGCTATCTCGAAAATCCTGCTATCCTTCCCCTTTAAACATCCGGTTTAAGAAACGCTTCTTTTGCTGCAGCAATAAAAGGTTTGTTGCCATATGTTTCCAAGATGCGATTTTTAGCATTATGATAATAGTCGATCATTTGTCTATCTGATTCTGGGTAACTAAAGCTTGGAATAGGAAGATCTGCTAGATTGACCCGCCTTTTAATTAGAGCCTGAATTTGGTAAGGGTTAGTACATCGCTGGTCATATTCTGAGACCAAATAATAATTGGAGTTTTCAGCTCCATAGCCAAATAGAAGGCCCAAAAAATAGTGATCTTGTAAAACAGCGTTCCAAAATATTGAGCTTTCATTTTCAAAGTCGTACACAAGCTCTGTAGGAGAGGTAAATCCTTCTACTTTACTGAATGCATCCTGGTAGGTTGTCAAAATTTCAGCAATGGCTTTTCTATTAATGAAAAAATGCGATGAAAGTTGAGGCGGAAAAGCTGTTCTTTCAACAAAACAAAAATTAGGGTTTTTTAGCTTGCGTTTTTCGACATCTTTCCAAAATTGCCACATTTTTCGCGATCGATTGAGATGGTAGGGAGTGTTTCGAGGCAAATAGGAAAGAGAGTAATTTGTACCTGTCAACTCAAATTCAATCATAGGCTTTGACCCCTCAAGAACATAAGCACCTCCATTACGAATAAGAACGTACTCAAGAAATGAGTCAACCATGTTTTGTTGTTGCAAGTAAAAACACCGCCCCAGGCCAAATAATGCCAGAAGCGGTATCATCCACATTAGAACTTTAGATCGTATCATCTGTACTTGAAAATTTTCGTGTAAATGATATTGAACCGCACCCACATTGGCTTGGTCTGCTCAGAGATACATTATGGCATTGGTTACATTCCCAATACTCAATTGTAAACACATTCCAGAAATTTTCGTTTAACGAGCATTGAAGGAATGCATTTGTAGCTTGATAGTTATTGTTGTGGGTTGCTTTATAAACATAGCCTGAGAGACTTTGAGCATTTTCTAGAGCAAGGTGTTGGTTAGGAATGCTTAGTCTAGGAATAAGGGTTTTAGCTGTTCTTAGATCATATTTAGCTTGTGCTAGTTCTCCATTTTCCAAATAAGCGGCCCCTCTTACGAGTAAGGCGACTACTAAATCAAGACCAATGGTTGAATGGTCAATGATACTAGATTGGCGAGCTATTAAGTCTGACCTGTCAATAGGGCTGCTTAATAGGGTGCAACTTATAGACAAAACGATTATAAACAAAACTGTTTTCACAAAAAACCTCCTATTTTTTTGTAACACTCCCGACGGTAAACTAAAGTTTAGATTCTTTAAAGAAAAAATGTCTGAGAAGTTTTGTCTAGGTACAGGTTAGGAAATCTGAATTTTCAGCTCCATAACCAAACAGAAGACCTAGAAAATAATGATCTTGCTATACAGTATTCCAAAACATTGAGTCTTCGTTTTCAAAATCGTACGCGAGTTTTGCAGGAGCCGTAAACCCTTCGACTTGACTAAACACATCACAATGGATTGTCAGAATTTCGGCAATAGCTTTTCTGTTAATGAAAAAGTGGGATAAAACACAAGGCGGAAAAGCAGTTCTTTTACCATCTCTAATCTTGGCATGTTTGGCATCAACTGCTTTACAGCTGCGATCAACCCGCCCCAAGCAGCTATTCTAGCTGTGGGTGGCATCGTCGATAAGTCCGTCGTTGAATTCGTCGATTCAGCCGAGGAGTACCGCGTTGTTCCCGGCAAAACCATGGATCTTGTCCTCCCATGTGATCACCGCGTTGTTGACGGTGTTGACGGCGCCAAATTCATCAAATCTGTCCAGGGCTATCTCGAAAATTCAGCTATCCTTCTTGTCTAAATAAATGCGTAAAATTTTATTGATTTTAATTAATCATTTATGTTAAATTATTTAAAAAATTAGGAGTATTTATTATGTCAGTGGATAAACAATATTTAGGCTCAAGGTCAAATGGTGCTATTCCTGAAGAGTTACAAGTTATGATTTATTCTGATAAAACATTAACTACTAGAGATTTAGAAAGTTTAGAATGCACTTGCAGTGATATTAATAGAATCATGAAAACCGTCTGGAACCTTAAGGCAATAAAAGCATTACCAAGTATAGATCCCTTTTTTAAAGAGATCGGTTGGCAAGATAATACCACTAATGAAATCTTACCAAATAGTGATGGTATCAGAGAAATGATAAAGCGGTATCAGCAAGCCCAAGATAAAGCAATTGGTCATCCCTGTATAGGTGATTCATGGGGTAAATATTTTTTTAGATCGCAGGTAATGTTCCCTGAAACTCCTAAAAGTTTAATATCTGCATTGGGAGGACATCAAGCAGCCGTAAATATACCTGTTTTAAAGATACAAAATAGCCACTTTTCGGATGTGTTAAGCTATATCAGACCTGGAGAAACAGGGCGTGGTCAACACAATGTATTTATTGATATAAGACCTGGTGAAATGGAATATCCAATTATGCGTTTTGAGTATTGTAAACGTATGTATTTTGCTTTAAAATGCATTATAATATCTACAGAAGACACTACTGGACAAAAGTACGTTTTAATCATAGACAAAGAGTCTACTAAAAAAGATAAAGGGTTCAATAAGTTTTTTGGGTCGCAATACTATTTTGTAAATGGAAAGAAGCTTCATATCGCTATTAAGCGTTTAGTGGATGGTAAATCATTAAGCATTAAGGATTTTTCTGTAAAAGGAATAAAAGATAAGCGATATCCAGATTTTAACGTTCAATTTTACCGCAAGCATCATGTTCAGCTATTAACAGATCGAGTCCATGTCAATACCACGCTAGGGTAGGCTAAAGGATCTGTGGGGTTATTAACGAGTGGCCGTATCTATCGTAAAGACCACTGTAAGCAATCACTCATTACGGCATTAATTTCTTTAGAAAAAAGCGAAATCTTCAAGCATCAATTATCTCTTTCGAATTAAGCTAGCTTTCATGAACTTGGCAAAAGGCTTGATATTGTGGTCACAGCCAGCTGTTTCGAGTGCCTCGAGATAAAGAGTGCGATCTTCTACGTGGATGATTGTCCAAGGATAGCCTCCTGAAAGCAGCATTGCATTCATCAAAAAGCGACCTAACCGACCATTGCCATCCATGTAGGGATGAATGTAAACAAAAATGTAATGCCCGAGAATGGCTTTTACAATAGCGTGCTCTTCGTTCTTGAGGCAGTCAAAGAGAGCTTCCATGCCGTCGATAAGAGCATCATTTGGGAGAGGTACGTGACGTGAATTACGGATGTAGACTTGATGTTTACGATAGCCAAGTAAATCCCTGTCTGGAATGAGTCCAGCAAGGACCATCGGAGCAAATAGTTGCTGATACCAGCGCTTGAGAGATTGTTCTATTACACGCCCAGGTGATTTTTCTTTTACCATCGTCTCAATACTCTTTTTTACAGCAAGGAATGCTTGATAATAACCTTTAGCTGCTAAAGCATTGAATTCTTGATAATCTTGAGGCTGTGTTTCTGGATCCCACTCGTGATTTTGAACCCTAGCAATTAAGTCAGCATTCACTTGATACCCTTCAATCGAAAGGGAATGATAGGCATCTTCTTTATAGAGATCCTCAATTGTTTTAAGACGTGTTTGTATTTTTTGTTTGTGAGGTTGTATATCAGAAAAAATCTCTATGACGGGAGTACGGTATTCTTTCCAGAGAGCGTAAATACGTGCGACATGGGGTGATAGTGTCTTTTGAATAGATACAGGTTTTTGCATAAAAGGGTTTTCGCCGTTGATTTGCCATCCAAAAGTTTTTAAATCCTCAGCTATGTCATCTGCCAATTGTTTATGACCGATATGCTCATAAGCTCCGATTAATCTTTTTGCAGCGACTTTAAATCCGTATTGCAAAAGGATTTCAGATAGCTCAGAAGATGTGCGAATAAGCCTTAAGGCAATTTCAGCATCGCGTTGATTTTTTTCAAAGTAGGCAGCAGAAACCTTGCAAAGGGCAAGCGGGAGGGTCATCACTTGAAGACCACGAAGAGTTGCTGCATTTTCGGAAAGGTTTTTATCGACGTAAATATAGAGGGATGTATTAAACGGAAGGTCGATGGGGCCTCCGCCTCCTTTGGATACCATCACAATGATTTGTTTGGGTATTGTTGTGGCCTGGGTATGCAAATCCAAGGAGCTTTCTGCTGATAAGCAGTATTGGTTGCCAAAACGACTATTTAGATAAATGCTTAAAAAATCCCAAAAATGGGCATACCACACGGAGGATTCGCCAACTCTAGCATCTGGGCGCACAAGAAAGTACCAGCCTTTTATGACTTCCTGTAGCCAGCCTGTGCGTTTTAAAAGTTCTCGATCTGCCCTTTGGAGCTGTTTAGACTGAACAACATGCCCGTGGTTTGATTCGGCGATTTTTTTAACGCGTTGCAAAGCCTCAGCGATCTGCTCAGCGGCTTTCATGTCATTTACTTTGGTTTCGTGTTATCATTTACTTAATTATTATGTTATCATTTACTTAATTATTATGCAATTTATTGACATAAATAACTTGTAATGAGTTCATATAAAATATGAAGGTTCCAAAGGGTTTACACGTTTTAAACAGGGTTTTTTCTAAAAAACATCATAAGAAGATCTTTTTCGGAAATAATTGTCTCGCTTGGTAAACTGCTGGCATAATGAACGTGTATCTTGTGATTTATGCATGCTACTTGTCTAGGTACAAGTTAGGAAATCTGAAAAGTCAATAATCTTAGCAAAAAAAGTGCTATCTGAAACGTGATCATTCACTCCATTGACGTGGATTAAAACGGGTTTAATAGAAAAGCTTTTCGGGGTGGTTAGGTTCTTGATTTTAGTTTTGACCTCTTCAATTACACCTGCAGTGATAGGATGTTTAGAAAATTTGACTTCACAGACATAAAGACACTGATAACTAGTCTGAATAAGCAAATCGATTTGGCAACCACGTTGGGCTTTGTTTTTTTTCTGAAAAAAAGGTCCTACATTTTGAATTTCATCTAAAGGGATTCCTAACTTTTCAATGAGGCATGGAATGTTATTTAAAACGAGATTTTCAAATTGGTGCCCCAAAATGTTAGACCAGTTAGGTAGAGTTGTAATACCACGCTTTGTAAATAGGTCTTGCCGTATTTGTTTATTTTGGGGCTCGATCATTTTAAGGTAAAATCGTAAATAATTATCACTCAAGCGAAAATAGCTTAAATTTGAGGGTTCATTTGTCTTTAAATTCCAGGTATAATCACGTGCTACAAAGCCAGCTTGAATAAGATCTTCCATGTAGTCTTTGCATGCGCCACTTGGTTGTACTTCTAGTGTTTTGTAAATATCATCAAGTGAAGCTTTCCCTTCAGCTAATCTATGAACAATTTTTCGATATTTTTCATTTTCTTTTGAGAACAGATCATTGAATATTTTATTAAATTCGTTAAACAAAATACCATCTTTTTTAAAACAGATGCGTTTGATATTTTCTTCTGCAGATTCTGATGGAATGATTTCTTCTAAATATTTTGGTACCCCGCCTGTCACAGACAAAACTTTAAAGATTTCGTTACTAGATACATGTGCTTTTTGGCTATTCCAAAATTTAGCACAATCTTGGATGGGTAATTCTTGCAAATGCATATCAATAGACACTCTTCCCACAAAACCTGTATGACTCAAAATATTTCGCTCGATCCAACTCGAGACTGATCCACAAACAATCAAAACTAGCTCAGGATTTAACGCCAGCTGTAAATCCCATGCATTTTTTAGCTTGCCTAAAAAGTCTGTGTCTTTAGAACCGATCCAAGAAATCTCGTCTAGAATAACGATCACGCGGCCAGTTTCTGTGTAGAAGCTTAAAATATTAAACAGATGACTCCAATCATCACTGCGAGGAAGAGGTATGCGAAGCTTTTCTTGTAAGCTCAAGGCGAAGTGATCTCTTTGGCTTTGTGCTGTCGTATTTTTTTGTGGAGGTATTCCAGATAGATATATAAAATGCTTGCCCTGGCAAAATTCGCGAATGAGTCTGCTTTTGCCAATGCGTCTACGGCCCCGGATCACAACAAAACTCGCTGTTGTTTTTTTCAAAACAGATTGCAAAGTCGTTAATTCTTCGTGTCTTCCGATAAACCCAGTCATGTAACCCTCTTTTTATCTACAGGTTATAACACGTCTATATCATTAAATCAAGAAAACATGGTTTTATGATATGACATTTAAGGTTAGACCATATCATAAAATCAAGAAAACACGATTTAATGATATTTGAAATTTATAAGCCATTGTAAATAAGTTGGATATAAATTTTAACTATCCATTAATATCTCTCAAAAATGATGGTTTTTGATTAAGATGTGTTTGGCCAAGAGTTTGGTGATGCGGTAGCAACCAGAAATTTCAAGTGCTTCGAGATGAAGCGTGAAGTCGCGAACACTAATTATTTTATCTTGCAAGTTGTTTGTATTTAATAATATAAAAACACTTTACATAAATTAAATATATGATTATAATATCACTTAAAAATATGTTTAATTATGTCTAATATTGTAAATTTAAATGCAAAGCACCAGTTTAGGGTGCCTCAAATTAACGAACGCCAATCGTTTTTGGCCAAGCTCATCAAACATCGACCTCAGAATGATTCTAGCGAGATGATTGTATCCTATACCCCAGGTCAAATAAAGCCTGAATTTGATGTTCTTGATCAAGAAATAGCGACTAGATTGGTAGAGTTTGCTAATAAAACACTTGGAAGAAAAGTGTGTAATGGCAAATCGTTATACAGAAAAAATATTAGGTTTGTCTCTATTTCAACCAATGCTGACAGAAAAGCCACAGCTGTTGCTGCCGTATCCGAGAAGAATTTTTTAGGAAAGGGGAGTTTTGGTCGTGTGTTTGCTGGGTGGCTTTTGTATGAGCACACGGATGGCTTTTGGGCTATGCGTGATGTTGCTGTCAAATTTTACAAAAGCGATCAGGGATTTAGTCGAAATAGACATGCGGAGGAGCAGATCAAAGGGGACTTTCCTTACTTAAATAAATCGATAGGTTACGGTGATAAGTGCTTGATCCAAAATCTTTTTACAAATGGTGATGCAGCTGGGTCTATGAATAGACCAGAACAAGAAATTGTCAAAATATTATATGGCGTAGCCCAAGGCATTAAGCATCTACATGATCAAAATATTGTTCATCGAGATATTAAACCGCAGAATATTTTGGTAGGTCCTGATGGTTATGGAGTACTTTCAGACCATGATCTTGTTTGTAACCCCACAAAGCCAAGCGCCGATTATTTAGATCCCTTGAATTATATAAATGATAAGGAAGTGATAAAGTATGGTCAGGATAAGCCAGCTGACATATGGTCACTAGCAAAGACAATAGAGTGGTTTTTAGCAGTAAAAACTGATCCGTTTGTGGATTTTAAATTAGAGGAAGACCTCGAAGCGTTACAGGAAGAAATCTTAAAAAAGTCAGGGCACGATGATCGCATGGATATCGATGTATGCATACAGCGATTAAGCAATCTGATCATCCTTCAAGACCCATTAGCCGCTTAAAAAAAATTAGAGGACTCCTCTAATTTTAGTCACAGGTTTTCAGATGATTGATACTGTGGCTATTTCATTTTTAAAAGATGTCTGGAATATATCAAATTTATGTAAGAATAATCCGTTATTGCCTATACTGCTAGCATGATGATGAGCGTTTTAGAACAAATTTTATTAACGGATAAGCTCTACTGGGCGATTGCTCTTGGTGGATCGCTTTTGTTTGTTTTGCGCTTAGTGGTTATGCTGTTTGGCTTGAGCGATGAAGACCACGATGGCGATTTTAAATTATTGACTATTCACTCGCTGAGCGGCTTTGCGATGATGTTTGGCTGGATCGGACTGGCATGCAAAAATGAGGCTCATTTGAGCGCTGTATGGAGCTGCTTGGCAGCATTCGGTGCAGGTAGCGCGATGCTGTTTTTGACTAGATGGATTTTTATTTTGGCGCAGAGGGCGACATCGAAGGGCAGCGACTTTGAAATTAGTGAGGCCATTGGCAAGCAGGCAACGGTTTATCAAAAGATTCCAGAGAAAGGTAGTGGCAAGGTGCAGGTGACGGTGAATGAGGTCATGTATGAGCTTTTAGCTGTCTCGAAAGAGGGAGAAGAAATTAATTCATTCGAATGTGTCAATATTGTGCGCGCTGTGGATGATCAAACAGTAGAGGTGAAAAGATGATAGAAGGATTTTTTAGCGCAGCGGTTGTATCTTGCGTGTCGTTTGTATTTGCAACGTTTTTATTTTTGGCAAAAATTTACCGTAGATGTCCCTCTAACCAGATTTTAGTGGTTTTTGGCCGGGTTGGAAATAAGAAGTCGGTGCAGTGCTACCATGGCGGTGGAACGTTTGTTTGGCCGCTGATTCAAGCGAGCGCTTATTTGGACTTAACTCCTAGATCAATTCACATTCCACTTAAGGGCGCACTCTCACAGCAAAATATCCGTATCAATGTGCCGAGTACATTTACAGTAGCTGTTGGCATTACACCTGAGGTGATGCATAACGCTGCTGTGCGTATGCTAGGTTTGTCTGTGTCTGAAATTGAAAGCATGGCAACAGAGATCATTATCGGCCAGCTGCGCTTGACTGTGGCATCGCTTAAAATTGAAGAAATCAACCAGGACCGTGAGCGGTTTTTGGATGCGATTAAAAACAATATCGAGCCTGAGCTCCACAAGATCGGCCTGACACTGATTAACGTCAACATCACCGATATCACCGATGAGTCAGAATATATTGATAGCATCGGAAAAAAAGCAGCATCAACAGCTGTTAACCAAGCGAAAGTCGATGTTGCTGAGCAGGAAAAACAAGGTGAGATCGGTAAAGCAGAGGCAGATCGTGAGCGCCGCATTCAGGTAGCCATGCACCACGCCAAAGCGGTTGAAGGTGAGAATTTAGCTCAGGCTGAAATGGCAGCTACAAATGCTAACCTGAAGGAGAAGGAAGCTGAGGCAGGAAAGCGCTCTGAGGTGGCGAGGCAAGAAGCTGAGGTCTTTATTCAAAAGGCAAAAGCAGAAGCTGAAACATCAAGATTGCACGCCTCTGAAGTGGTTCCGCAAGAGATTGCAAAACGAAAAGTAGAGATTGATGCGAGTGCAGAGGCTCAAAAACGTATTTTAGAAGCTAAAGGGGAGGCGGATGCTCTTCTAGCCCTGCGCACTGCAGAGGCTGAAGGCCTGCAAAAAGTCCTCGATGCCAAGGCTAAAGGCTTCAAGGAGCTCATGGATTCTTGTGGTGGTGACACTTCGACGATGCTACTGATTGAAAAACTAGAAGATATTGTGCGCCTGCAAACAGAAGCTATCAGTAATCTTAAGATCGATAAGATCACAGTCTGGGATAGCGGCCAATCCGGCGAGGGAAAGCGCGGAACGACAACGTCAAATTTTTTGAGCAATATGGTTAAATCTGTGCCAGCACTGCATGATGTCGCGGAGATGGCAGGCGTTGAACTTCCTGGCTATTTGGGCAAAGTCAAAGAGCCAACTATCAAAGATTAACGATTATTCTGATCGTAATAAGCCAGGGCTGGTCGTTCCAGCTTTATTAAAACAGTACCAGGCAATAGCTGCACATAAGATGAGTGGCAGGCCAAATTGCATGGGAATAGGTTTACCGGCATAGATGAATTGGGAAACGATGCTTGCAAACAGGTAGGAATGGTAGGTTGTGATTATGCCAACGCCGCAACTTGTGCCTGCATGGTCAACAAAATTGCTTGCTATGACGATCACAGCGCCAACAAGAGGGGCTTTTCTTGCGCTATATAGACATCCGGCTAATAGGGCCCCATAAGCGACTGTCGTTGTTGTTTCGATGAGGTCTTTTCTGAGAGTGTCGCTAAAAGGAATTGATCCAATATTTCGAAAGAGTTTCGGAATGATACTTGATAGAGCCGTCATAGCCATTTTTTGCGTTGAAAGACCCAAACAGCAAAGATTGAGATAGCTGCTGTGAAGGCCATAATGCCTGCAAAGGCAAGAGCACTGTTTGCAAATGGAAGAGCCACGTTCATGCCGTAGAGGCTAGCGATCATGGTTGGCAGGCTGAGAATAATGGTAAGTGCTGTGAGGAGCTTAATCGTTTTGTTAAGTTGGTTAGTAAAAATGATTTGATACGAGTCTCGAAGAGAGCGGATAGAGCGTAGATTAACCGAACAAATCTCTTCTGACTGCAGCGAGGCGTTGAGTAGATCTTCGAGCAAGTCCTGGTCTTTTTCTTGCAAGAAGGCATAGCGACCAGATGTGATGGCTTCAAGCACGTTGCGCAAAGGGACGAGGGAGGACAGGTATTGGTTGAGGTTTTCTTCGTGGACAGTAAGAGATGTAATGTCTTTGCTCTCTACTTGGGCCATCTCTTTTTCTTTGCGGATAACGCCTGCACGTACTTTTTTAATTTTGATGGTGTACTCTTGTGTGATTTTGAGCAGGATGTAAATTAAAAGTTTATTTGTCTGATGGGTTGAAATTTTTGGTTTTTGAGCGACGAAGTTATCAATAAGATAGCTTTTTTGAGGACAGATGGTAATAAAATAATCTTTTGTCAAAATGATGGTAAGCGTGGTGGTAAACAGGCCGGCTTCGTGAATGGTAGGATGACGGGTAAAGATGAGGGTGCGCTCATCAAGTCGTTCAATACGAGGGATTTCGTATCTGTCTAAACAGTCGTGTAAATCGGTATATTCGGCATCGATGAGTTTAGCAATCTGTGTGACGTCGTTAGAGCTTGCTTCGTCCACATGGATCCAACAGCCAGCTTTAGGCTCTTCTATCACCTGAAAAACGTCATCGTCATCTGTTTTGAAGTATGTTGTAATCATACATCTAGTTTAACTTTTTAATGCTAAACTAGCAAGGTAATTAATCTTTTGACTCGAGGCGCAATTCGAGCTCTTTGATGCGCTTGACATATGAGGAAAGTTTGCGCTGGTGGACTTGCATGGTATTGAATTCTTTCATGGGCATGACAGGACCGCCTCCGTAGATGCCGCTTTCTTTGATGTCTTTACTGACACCGCCGCGCGTGGCTATTTGTACGTTATCGGTGATGTTAACGTGGCCGACAATGCCACCTTGACCTCCCATGAAGACGTGGCGGCCGGTTTTAGCAGAACCTGCCACACCTGATTGCGAGATGATAAGATTGTCTTCACCCAGATTGACGTTGTGACCAATTTGGACGAGGTTGTCGAGTTTGGTGCCTCTGCCTATGCGTGTGGATTTAAATCTAGCTCTATCGATGGTGGTATTTGCGCCGATTTCAACGTCGTCTTCGATGATGACGTTGCCAATTTGCTCAAGTTTTCGGTGGTGGCCTTTAGCGTCCATGGTGTAGCCATAGCCGCAAGAGCCAATCACTGCACCGGGTTGAATGATCACGCGGTTTCCAATGATGGAGAGTTCTCGGATTGTGACGTTAGGATAAAATGTGCAGTTTGAACCAATTTGGACAGCTGGACCAATGGTGACGTGAGCATGTATGTGTGTATTAGCGCCGATGCGCACGTTTTTATCGATGACAGCATAGGGGCCAATCGTGACATTGTCACCTAAAATAGCTGATTCATGGATGACAGCTGTAGAGTGAATGCCTTCAAAACCACTTTGGACAGATGCGAGTAAGAGCTCGGCAATTTTTTGAAAAGTCCGGGAGGGGTCATCTGAGATGAGATAGTTTTTTCCAGGCGTCTGCTCTGTTTGCGAGCCTATGCAAATAACTCCAGCTTTGGAAGCTCTCATCGCTTCTAAGTATCTGGGATTAGCTAAAAATGATGCGTCACAAGCGCTTGCAGATTCAAGCGTATCAATGCCCTTAACCGAAAACGTTGGGTCTCCGATTAAGGTGCTTTGCGTGAGATCTGCAAGCTCTTTTAGCGAGAAGCTTTTAGCCATTCGATTCTTGAGTTTCAATATCGTAGTTATGATCAAGTTCAGAGAGCACTAGGCTTGTCACATCTTGGTCAAAGTAAAAGCAGGCGTCTTTGTTGATGACAAATGAAAAACCATGATCTTTAGCAACTTTTTCAGATGCTGCAGAAATACGGCCACCCATGCTTTGTACCATTTTCATGTTAGCTTGATTCAAGACTTGGTAATACTGATTTTGGTATTTTGCCATCTCTTCTTGCAGCGTTTGAAACTTCATGCGAAGTTCTTGCTCAGCTTCAGGAGATAGCCCATCTAGCTGCTCTGGATCTTGCAGTTTGCTTGCGACTTCGCGCAAGTTTTTTTCAGTGTCTTGCACAAGAGACTGCATCTGGTTTTTAAGATTTTCTAGGCTTTCTTGTTCTTTTTTGCCGTATTTTGAATCAGCAACGCATTGTGCGAAATTGGCAACACCAATTTTTTTGCTATTAGTTTCGTTTGCTTTTAAAAGAGCAGTTGAACTCAATGCTAAAGCTAAAATTGCAGCTGTTGTTTTCATGTCATGACTCCAGGGTTAAAATTGTCCGCCCATTGAGAAAAAGAAACCTTTTTGTTGGATCTTTCTATCTTTTGGGTTGAGAGGGAAGCCGTACCCAAATAAGAAGGGTACGCGATTGCCAATGTCAATCCGTGCGCCGCCGCCGACACTTGTTCGAATGGTATTGAAGTGCCAAGGGTCTTCATCGGCACTACCACCATCGAGGAATACGAAGAGGTCGAGAAATGGAGGGATAATTTCATGCAAGTATTCGACAGACAAGAGCATGGAGGTGGCACCGCCCAAGGGATCGACATCTTTCCGACTATTTGTTGCATCTAACAGAGGACCAATTGAAAATTGTTCATAACCACGCACAGAGTTTTCACCACCCATAACATAACGCTCTGGGAAAGGCAAGAGTTCTGGTACTCCCACACCAAATGTATCAAGTACGCGTATGTCTCCTCTAGCTTTAAATATGCCGCGTTTTCCAATCGGGTGATAGAACGTATTGATGTAGGCAGCTTTGATGAAGGGAAAGTAGCGATCGTCAGATGAATGACGCCTTACACCGCAAACTTCAGCTTCGATGATTGATCTAGCGCCCATACGTGGTTTGTATGGCTGATCGGTAGAGTCAAATGTGAATGTCGTTCCAATACCCATTACGAGACCGCTATTGCGCTCTTGCTGTGTGATGGCATCTTTGTAGTCGTTGATCTCTTTCTGGTTTGTAATTTTGCCAGCATCGTCTCTTATCGGCTTTGGCGGTTTGGGATCGATATCGATAACCGAGTTGCGCAAACGCCATTTTATCGTAGAGGTCCAGTATCCACTCAAGGGGTAAGAAGCAAAGATGGTACCACCACCTGTGTCGATATCGTAGTTGTCCGAAATGACTGTGCTGTGTGTGTAGTTTAGGTCAAAGCCCACACGCCAATTGGTGTCTTTAAAATGTGGCTCCATCCAATTGATGGTGTATGATCTGGTTTTTTTACCGATTTGAATTTTAGCTGACGCCAGCTCTCCACCGCCACGCAAGGATGATAACCCATCTTTCCAAAACCTAGTCAAGCCCTTGTGGTTGAAGTTGTTTTCACTGATATCGAGACCACCAAAGATGTTATCGACAGAACTTGCTCCAAAAAAGAGGCTGACGTTGCCTGTTGTGGTCTCTTCCACTTCGATGATCACGTCTCGGTAATTTGGACCAAGATCTGAATCGTATTGAGATTTAACAGGATATACGTTGACCGATTTGAAGTAGCCCGTACCAAGGAGTCTGTATTCGGTAGATTTGAGTTTGTTGGAGTCAAAAACTTCACCAGGGACAAGGTTAGTTTGGTGCAAGATAACGCGAGTTTCTGTGCTCACGTTGCCGAGTACTCGAACTAGGCCAACGCGATACTGCTCGCCTTCTTCGATGTCGAATTGCACATTATAGACCGGCTCATCAGACATCAAATACAGTTGATAGGATACATTCGTATCGATATAGCCACGCTGCCCATACAGATCCTTGATGTTTTGAACAGTGTCTCGCAATGCATCAGGAGAGTATTTTTCACCTTCGTGGATCGTAAAAATATCGCTAATTTGGCTATCGTTATAAAGCTTATTGCCGCAAAAGCCGATCTCACCAAATTGAAAGGAGTCTCCGCGCTCAGCAGAGATCACTACAATGAGTTTTGAGGGATCGACAGGATCTTCTTTTTGAGTGATGCACACTTTAGCGTCAGCGTAACCTTCATTTTGCAGATAGTTGACGATGATCATTTTATCGTGCTCGATCATGTCTTCGCGATAAATACCCTTGCCAGTGACCCAACTAATCAAAAAATTGTATTTTTTCGAGACCATTTTACGCATGATCTCTTTTTCTTCATCGTGCGTAAAACCTTCAAATTCGATTTTGCCGATGCGCCCAGATCGTCCTTCCTTAATATTGATTTGAACAACAATATCGTTTGAATCGTTTTGTGGCAGGGTGCGATAAGAGCCTTGGACTTCAAAGTAGCCTTTTTTAACGTAAAGCTCCTTGATTTTCATGAAGCCTTTGTTGAATGTATCGCGATCAAAAACCTCGCCCGGTTTAACGCCTAATTCTTTGTTCAACGTGGAAGTCTTTATCTTCTTGTTGCCTTCCCACTCGATGCGTTTAATCGCTGGTTTTTGCCAAAGGCGCACAGTGATATAAACCTGGCCTCCCACAACCTCTAATGAGGGTTCGACGCGATCATATTCTTCAGCAAGCATTTTTAAGTCGTTATCGAATGTCAGTTGGTGGAATGGATCGCCCTGTTTAGTGCTCATACGTGATTTCATGCTCTGCGGATCGAATGGGCTGTCCGGGCTTTCCATGATCAAGGTCATCTTAGCGACAGTTTTATTTTCGAATGTCTCAACAACCGCAGAAGCAGCGAGAAGGATAGGAGCATCTAACATCACGCCCATGCAAAGTGCAGCAGCTGCGCGATATACCAGTTTGTTCATGAGAGAAACAATCCTTTTGCCTTGAACTTAAGAGCTGCCCATCATAGCCGATCAGCTTAAATTCTGGCAAGCACTTTAGAAAGATCGACGGCCAGTGATGGCAAGGGAAAGCGTGCCTTCGTCGATGTAGTCGAGAGTACTACCCATGGGCATGCCATAAGCAAGACGAGTAACAGACAGACCTTGATTATCGAAATGGTTTTTAAGAAAAAGTGCCGTGGCATCGCCCTCTAAAGTAGAGTCGAGAGCGAGGATGATTTCTTGAATATTCTGAGATTTGATGCGGTGATCGAGTTTGGGCAGGTCAAGTTGGTCGGGAGTGCGGCCTTCAAGGGGTGAGAGCAGCGTTTCGATAACGTGGTAGAGGCCGCGGTAGGCATGGGTGTCTTCGATGGCGTAGGCGTCTTTGGGCGAGGAGATAATGCATAGGGTGTTGGAATCACGGTTTTGGCAGAAAGGGCATTTGTTTTGGTCTTGTAGGCAGCCGCAGGTTTTGCAGGCTTTAATAGCAGTTTTGAGGGTACCAAGTAGGGACGAGGTATCAAGTAAATCTTTTTCTTTCCATTCGAGCAGGGCAAATGCAAATCGCTCTGCTGTTTTGTTTCCAACTCCTGGAAGTTTGCGTAAGTAGGTGATAAGGGACTGCAGCTCAGTGGGGTATTTCACGTTAAACCTTACTTTTCTTTTTTTTTCGTTTGTGCTATACTATGATCTTTATATGATAGGAGATCAAGTGAAAAAAGCTAAGATCATCGGTACGGGCTCGTATGTTCCTGAGAAGGTGCTGACAAATGCTGATTTAGAAAAAATAGTTGATACTAATGATGAGTGGATCGTCTCGCGTACCGGCATGAAAGAGCGCCGTATTGCTGCGGATGATGAGTTCACATCGGATATGGGATTGAAGGCTGCTCAAAGCGCGATTGAATCCGCTGGAATTGAGAAGACGGAGATTGATTGTATTCTAGTAGCTACGCTTTCACCTGATCATGTTTTTCCAAGCACTGCTTGCATCATTCAACGAGAACTTGGCTTAGAAGGAATTCCATGTTTAGATTTGCAAGCAGCATGTTCTGGTTATCTGTATGCCTTAGCGCAGTCAAAGGCTTTCGTTGAGTCAGGAATGTATAAAAATATACTTGTGATCGCATCTGAAAAGCTGTCTGCAATTACAGATTACGAAGATCGCAACACATGTGTACTGTTTGGCGATGGAGCGGCAGCTTGCATTATCTCTCAAGAAGGTGCCGGCTATGTGATCGATGCGATTACTCTTGGTTCCGATGGTTGCCAGGCTAAGCTGCTTCATATGCCAGCTGGCGGTGTGCGCTCGCCAGCATCGACAGAAACGGTCAAAAATCGTGAGCATTTCATTCACATGAACGGCAAAGAGGTGTTTAAGCATGCCGTACGTCGCATGGAATCGGCTTCGGAAGAGGCTCTTTTGAAAGCTGGCCTCAGCAAAGAAAAAGTTAGCTGGCTCGTTCCACATCAGGCCAATATCCGCATCATCGAAACGCTAGCAAAACGCTTTTGTGTGCCGATGGAGCGCGTTTTTATGACCATTCACAAATACGGGAATACATCAGCCTCATCTGTTGGTATTGCTCTTGATGAGCTTGAAAAAGAAAAGACGCCAAAAGTTGGCGATCATTTACTTCTAACCGCTTTTGGTGCAGGCCTTACTTGGGGCGCTGCCGTTCTAACGAAGGAGCTAGCTTGAAACAAGCATTGATTTTTCCAGGGCAGGGCGCTCAGTATGTGGGCATGGGCAAAGATTTTTACGACAATTACAAAGAGTGCAAAGAGATCTTTGATCAAGCTGATGATGCACTCTCGATGCATTTATCTAAATTAATATTTGAAGGTCCAGCAGAGGATCTTACTCAAACGAGTCATAGCCAGCTAGCCATTTACGTGATGAGTATGGCAATTAAGCAGTTGATCGATGTGCGACCAGACACCTGTGCAGGTTTAAGTCTTGGTGAGTACTCAGCTGTTGTGGCATCAGGCAGGCTTTCGTTTGAAGATGGTTTAAAGCTTGTCCAAGCCAGGGGCCAATTTATGCAAGAGGCTTGCGTTCAAAATCCAGGCACAATGGCCGTTGTTCTCGGTTTGCCAGAGGCGCTCGTTGATGGGATCATCCATGATATGCAAGGTAAGCATAAGGTCTGGGTAGCTAATCTTAATTGCCCACGCCAAGTCGTTTTAGCTGGTACCAAGGAAGGAATCGCAGCAGCGGGGCCCATCATGAAAGAGAAAGGGGCTAAACGCTACATGGAACTCGATGTTTCAGGCGCCTTTCACTCAGAGCTGATGAAACCAGCACAAGACAAACTTGAGCCTGTTGTAGACGCTGCGCCCTTTAGTGAAAGTAACGTTGGCCTTGTGATGAATGTTCCAGGCAATTATGTTGCATCGCTTGATGAGGTGCGCCATTTCTTAAAAGAGCAAGTTGTACATCCAGTTAAGTGGGAAAAAGGCGTACACGCGATGGATGCACATGGAATAGAGCGCTATATTGAGATAGGCCCTGGCAAAACACTTGCCGGTATGAACCGAAAAATCGGAGTCAAAGGCTCCACAATCAGTATTGAAAAGGTAGGGGATTTAGATGCAATTACTTAAAGGTAAAAAGACACTTGTAACAGGCGGTACTTCGGGTATTGGCAAAGTGATTGCAAAGACATTTGCAGCACAGGGTGCCGATGTGACCATTATCGGAACAAATGAGACTAGAGCCAAGACTACTATTGATGAGATGACCCAAGTTAAAATCAGCGATGAGCAACAGTTTGGCTATTATATTGTAGACGTTGCAGATACAACAGGCGTGCAAGATGCTTTTGATAAAATCGGCCCCGTTGATGTTTTGGTCAACAACGCTGGAATCACACGCGATGGTCTACTCATGCGCATGAGCGAAGAAGACTGGGATGCAGTGCTCAACACAAACCTTAAATCAATTTTCAATTTTTGCAAGGCTGCTGTGCGTCCAATGATGAAGCAGCGCAGTGGAAAAATTATCAACATCTCGTCAGTTGTCGGCTTGACAGGAAATGCTGGTCAGAGCAATTATGCAGCTTCTAAGCTTGGCATGGTAGGCTTTACAAAGTCCCTTGCTAAAGAGGTTGCAAGCCGCGGTATCAATGTCAATTGCATTGCACCAGGCTACATCCAAACGCCAATGACGGAAAGCTTAAATGAGCAGCAGCGCGCAGCGATTTCAGACAAAATCCCGATGGGGATGGGAGAGCCTAAATCGATTGCTGATGCAGCGCTCTTTTTGGCAAGCGAGATGTCAGATTATATAACAGGCGTCGTCTTACCCGTTGATGGCGGAATGACGGCATAACAAAACAAGGAATGAAAATGGCAATTAAACAAGACGTAATTGATATCGTCACGGAGCAACTCGGTGTCGATGCCGCTGATGTAACTGAAGATAAATCTTTTGTTGACCTAAACGCAGATTCTCTCGATATCACAGAGCTTGTGATGACGTTTGAAGAGCGTTTCGGTTTTGAAATCTCTGAAGAAGAAGCTGAAAAGCTTAAAACAATCGGTGATGTGATCACCTACATCGAAAGCAAGCAGTCTGCTAAAGCTTAACTCGACAGAAGCAAGGGTGAGGTGGTACACCTCACCCAAGCAACTGAGTAGCGACTAAGATGCCTGAAGATGAATGATATAAACGAAGAAATTCAGGTCTCTAGGAGCCGCAGTCAAAATATCATGACAATAAACGCAGTTAATCTGCAATTAATTTGCGTAAAGCAGCTTTTTGATCAGGATGGGCTAAAGAAACAACATCGTACAGAGGTCGCGTAAGAATTTTATCATTTTGAGTGTAATTATTTGTTGCAAAACGAAGGCCTACAGGCACATGTCTATGCTCTTTTAAAAATATGTGGAGACTTTTTAGTTTTCCAGTAGGGCCACTTTTAACCTCAATCGGAACCACTTTTCCATCGTGTTCATGAATGTAATCAACTTCCGCGGTGCTGCTCTTTTGGTTGCGACGCCAGAAATAGATGTGGGGTTTTTTAAAGATTTGAGAATAGCACAAGAGCTCTTGACCCACAAAACTCTCTGCAATCATACCTCGATTGACAAATGTCGCAGAGGGGCGTAAAAACCACGTAGACACATCTAAACCTAATATTGCCTGGCAAACAGCAACGTCCAAAAAAGTTAATTTAAACCATTCGAGATTGGTCCCTGCTCCAAGAGGAAGACCCTGAGCTGCTGTATGGTAGATCCGATGCACAACATTTGCCATACATAGTAAATCTAAGCAGGGCGCAAGTTCTCTCTTACGATACTCACCATGCACATTCTTGTACTGAAATTGCTGACCGACAAGATGAGGAATCTGCGCATACAATTGTTCCAGATATTTGACCTGATGTTTTTCGGCATATTTTCGAAAATCCATCTGGTAATTTTCAATAATATCGTGATGCACCTCAAAGCTCTCTTTTGGGTTTTTGGTTTTTACCCACCTAGCAACAGCCTCAGGCATCCCTCCAATTGCCAAATACTGCCCCAGTAGATCCAACAATTTATTGTGAGCCGTTGTGGGCATCTCACCCTCTTGATGATCTAGAATGGCTTCGATAAGCATGTCATGCCCCAGTGCAGCCAAGAACTCCATAAATGAGAGTGGATGCATAAAAAGGCTTGAAATACGACCAACTGGAACCCCAACTTCTTCAATAGCAAAATCCAAAAGAGATCCAGCGGCAATAACATGGAGCCCCTGCATCTGCTCATAGAAATAGCGCAGCGCGATGAGAGCTTGTGGCACTGCTTGAATCTCATCAATGAACAGAAGTGTCCGACCTGGAACGATTTTGTCTCCTGAGTACAGCTGCAACTCATTCAATATACGCTCTGGATCTAGATTTTTTTCAAAGATATGATGGGCATCTTTTGCAAGTTCCAAGTTAATTTCGACTATATTTTTAAAGGATTTACCCAGTTTTCTAACTGCGAAGGTCTTTCCAATTTGCCTAGCCCCTCGAATGAGCAGGGGCTTGCGAGTTTCTCGATTTCCCCACTCTTTGAGGTGAAAATCAGCTAACCTTTTCATAATCAATCACCTATAAATATTTATGGTCGTTATACAAGGTAGTTGTAGCATGTTCATGGTCACAAAGCAAGGTAATTATTACCTTTTCGTGGTCGTTATACAAGGTGATTTTTTTAACGTCAGTTAATCAAGAGAACTTAGTGATGCACATCACGATGGCGGTGGTGTGTGAGAAGTACTTGCAGTGGGGTGAGGGTTTGATGGGGATGGTCTTTTCAGCGTAGTCAAAGAAGGGATCGTTGATGACGAGCTTTTTGAAGGCTTTGTCCTGGTAGAGGGATTCAGTGCGCTCTAGATAGCAGGAAAAACGGCCATGGGTCTTGAGGTGGTTTTTGAGCGCGGGAGTGAGAAACTGGATGAGGCGGTCACCGGGGCCGCGAGGTTGGGGCGCTTCTTCGAGTTTGATTCCGCGAGCAGTTAGCTGCGCTTGCACCCAGTCAAATTGATCTGGCGTGATTTCGTTTTTGGTAAGAAGGTCGGTAAAGAATGTTTGGAAGAAGGATGGAGGCAAGTGTTTGGTGTTTTTCATGTTGTCAAAGAGATATTTTAGGTCAGCATCGGTGTAGAACTTGGGCTTGAACTGGGCGACTTCTTGCTGGATGGCAGAGAGCTCTTTAAGGTTGGATAGAGATTCAGTTTGTGCTTCTTTGACTGAAGCCACATCAGCTGCTGATTCGAGAGGATAGTCGTCAAAGAAGATGGTGTCATATTTTGGTAAGGTGGGTAGCAGGTCTTGCCAGGTGCCTTCTAGGATGGTGACGTTTGGTTTGTCTTGGGCCCACTGGCGGGCACGGGCGGCAACTGTGGGATGGTATTCGATAATGGTGTGAGAAGTTGGAGCGTAGGCTTGGATAGCGTTTGCTGAGTAGCCAAGACCAAAGCCGATTTCGAGGACATCGCCAGAGGGAGCTAAGAGATCGATACAGGCCTGCATGTAGGGCTTTTCCCATTCCATCATGACTTGGAATTCGCCGTCTTTTAAAAGAAGTTCTTGTCCACTCTCGTCAGTGGTAAATTCCATTTCGCATAGCATACGACTATTATACTGTATTTAGGATTTGACGTCGATCCAGATGTCGCGCAGGGTTTGCTCAGGGACGAGGTGACCAAAGAAGCAAAATTCAGAAAATCTGGAAAGAGCTTGGTTGAAGGTTTGTGTGTATTCGGGATGAATCGAGGGCAGGCCATCAGCGGCAGGAGGGAAGTGAGCAAATCTAGCGCAGTGTTTTTGAATGTTTTCTTTGCGGTAGATGTAGTTGAGGAAGGCGTAGGTGAGATCGTCGTTTTCTGAGACGGCTGGAATGGCGATGTTTTCGATGGAGACAAAGGATCCTTCTCTGGGGATGGCAAAAGAGAAGTTTGGGTATTCTTTGACCATGCGGAAGTTGTATGAGCTAGCTGTCAGGGCAAGGGGGCAGTTTTTGGTGGCAATGAGGTAGGCAACACGGTAGTTACCGTAGGCTTCGATGTGCTTTTTTTGATCGATGAGAGTTTCACGTACAATAGAGAGCTGTGAAGGGGTGAGTTTTTGTTGTTTGCCATGCAGGTGAAAGCTTGCAATGTTAAAGGCTTCAATCGGATCGTCGGTCATCGCAACGCGATGGCCCTTAGGTGAGAAGATGTATTTTAGACTCGGTTTTTTGAGCTGGCCACCAAAATATTCGTTATCGTAGCTAAGGCCATAAATTTCCCAGTAGAGGGGGAGTGAGTAGATGTTTTTAGGATCGTAGTCGTGGTCAAGGAGTTTGGGATGTAGGCGGCTTTTAAAGTCGATTCGCGAGTAATCGATAGGTTTGATGAGCTCTTCATTGATGAGGATTTTTGTGGAGTAGTCAGAGGGGATGATCAGGTCGTGACCGCGCCCTTTGGTGGCTTTGAGTTTAACGAGAAGCTCTTCGTTGGTTTCGTAGTAGTTAAAATGAACTTTAATCCCTGTTTCATTTTCAAATTGTTTGATCAGTTCATCATCAAAAGCATCGCTCCAGGAAAAGATGTTGAGTGTACGCGTGTTGTGTGCTTTGCTGAAGTTTGGTGTGTGGAGCAGAAAGAAAATAAACGCTATCCAGAAAAAGACTAAAAAGATGCGAATGGGCAGGTGGGGCTGTTTGTTTTTCATCAAAAAATCCTCGTGCGAATTTTAGGAGAGAAAAAGAGCGTAACGAGGCCACAGCTGAATAGGAAGAGGACAGCAGAGAGGGCGTTGACGACGGGATTGAGCCCAGAGCGTATGACAGCTAGCAGGTAGAGCGATAACGTTTGAATTTTTGAGCCTGCGCAAAAGTAGGAGAGGATGAAGTCATCGAAAGAGATGATGAAGATCAAAAGACCCGTGGCAATCATGGATGGGCGTAAAAGGGGTAAGGTGATTTTAAAAAATGTTTGTAAGGGGCTGGCTCCGAGATCAAGCGAGGCTTCAACCAGACGCGGGTCAAGGCTCTGATAGCGCGAGTAGAGCACGGGGATGACAAATCCTAGCCCGAGCACGGTATGGGCAGCGATGAGTGTCGGCATGCCAAGCGGTATGCCCAGCATTGTGAAATAGCCGAGTAGCCCGACGGCGAGTACTGTTTCTGGAATAATGAGATTGCCGTAATAGAGAGATAGAAATTTGCCGACGCGTCCGCCACTGGCTCTAAAAAAAATAAGCAAAACGCCCATCATCAGGCTGATAAAAGTCGATGAGAGGGCAATAATGAGCGAGTTGGAAAAAGCATGCCAAAGCTCTTTGGCGTGAAAGAGTTCTTTGTACCAGTGAAGAGTAAAACTGTCCCAAGGAGCTGGAAAACTTTTGCTGTTAAATGAAAAAGCAATGAGGATAACGATGGGCACATAGAGAAAGAGGTAGGTGAGAAAGACAGGAACGCGCCTCATGTGTACCTTCTCACGAGCAAAGCTTTAAATTGTTTGAGGCCAAAATAGAGTCCAGCGCAGCTTGTGAGCAAAAATAAACAGCTCAAAAGGGTAAATGCAGCGCCTAGCGCAACGGTGCTCTCGCCTAGAATGTATTGCGTGACCACGTTGCCGACAAAGAAAAATTTATCTCCTCCCATCACTTCTGGGATGATGAATTCGCCAAAAGCTGGGATGAAGACAAGGAAAAAACCAACAGTGACAGCTGGCATGGTTAGGGGAAGCACAACACCTAGAAATGTTTGTCTAAAATTTGCGCCCAGATCGAGCGAGGCTTCAACAAGCCTTTTGTCAAAACGCTCTAGCGATGAGTAAATGGGCAAGACCATAAAGGGCAGATAATAATAAATCATCATGAGTGCTACTGCAAACCAGGAATTGAGCATGTGAATTGGCTCTTTGATGATACCAAAATTGAGCAGCATGGTGTTTACAAAACCTTGGCGCTCTAATACAAAAAACCAAGCAGAGACATGAAGGAGGAAATTGGTCCAGAATGGCACGATGAGTAAAATCAATAGCAGCGTTTTAAACCGCTTAGCTGAAAAAGCGATAAAATAGGCGAGAGGATAAGCCACCACAAGGCAAATGCATGTTGTTGAGATAGCAAGGGTGAAGGAACTGAGCATGATGCCAAAATAAGAGGCTTTTAAAAGAGGCCTAAAATTAGCTAGCGTAAACTGTTCCCAGCCGCTTGTGCGCTCACCGCCTAAAAAGCTAGAAAAAATGAGAATGCATAATGGAAGGTAGAAAAAAAGAACTTGCCAAATGAGGGCTGGAGAGCCAATTGCAAAGGGGATGTGTTTTTTCACGCTTAAGACTCCAGAAGGACGACGTTTTCTTTTTGCCAGTAAAGGTAAACTTCATCGTCGTAGTCGATATGCTCTTGGGGAAAATGCTCTTCGTTTTGCTCAAACACCTGCAACATCATATGGTTTTTTAAAAGAATGTTATACTGAGTCGATCTGCCGTGGTAGACAATTGAGTGCACTGTGCCTTTGGTTGTGTTAGAAAAGTTGTAAACGTCGGGTTTTTTTGAGATAAAGATTTTTTCTGGACGGATGCTCATCGTGATTTTAGCGCCATTGCGCATCCACTCGCGCTTTTGAGGGACGTAGATTTCATGGAATCCGATCTCGGGGACCTCAGCGCAGGGCTTTTTATCAAGATCGCGCAAGATGCCGTGAACAATATTGGTCGTGCCGACAAATTTTGCGACAAATGAGCTAGTGGGAAACTCGTAGATTTCTTTAGGCGTGCCAATTTGCACGATTTCCCCTTTATGGTTCATGATCGCCATATGATCTGCTACAGTAAGGGCCTCGAATTGATCGTGTGTGACGTAAACAAATGTGGTCTGCAGCTCATCTTGCAGCTCGATTAGTTCCAGAAGTAGCCGCTCGCGCAGCTTAAAATCTAGCGCAGCTAGAGGCTCATCAAATAGGAGCACGTCAGGCTCATTCAGTATGGCTCTTGCAATAGCGACCCGTTGCTGCTGGCCGCCAGAGAGCTGATTGGGCGTTTTGTAGACGTGGTCATCTAGGTGAAACGCGCTTAGTAAACGTTCTACTTTATTTTTTATTTGATGGCGTGATCTGCCCTCTACGCGCATTGAGTAGGCGATGTTGTCGTAGACGTTAAGATGAGGGAAAAGAGCATAATTTTGAAAAACAGTATTGATACTACGCTCGTGGATAGGCAGGTCTGTGATATCGGTATTGCCAAGAAATATTTTTCCCTTGTCCACTTTTTCGAATCCACCGATCAAGCGTAGCAGGGTTGTCTTGCCACAACCGCTCGGTCCCAATAGGGCAAAAAACTCCCCAGAGGGTATTTTGAGATCGATTTCATCCAACATAAAGCTGTTGCTAATCGATTTTTTAACACCTTTTAAAACAATCTCGCGCATGAGGACCAGTATACACTATTTTAGGTATTATTTCAGGAGATACAAATTCTTTTATTTGGATATAGAAAGCTTAGCGATGTCCTCTTCAGAGAGGCCTGTGACATTTTTAATTTGGTCCTGTAAAAGACCCAAGGCAAGCAAATTCTTTGCCATATCAATTTGGCTCTGTTTTTTGCCTTGCTCAAGACCTTGCTCAAGACCTTGCTTTAGGCCTTTTTCCATACCTTCATTAATAGCGGCATCTAGTGCACACTGGGCGTCTACAGCTGCCATCCAATGGTTGTCGTAGGCTAAAAGCTCTTGTTCAGACCATTGAAATCTGTCTACAATATCGTATGCTTCTCTAATATCTGGGTTTGCAGCCAAGATTTCGTTAATTGTTTTATCGTCTTTTGCATGATTAAAGAAATAGTACCATTGTTCTTCGATGCTGTCTAATTGATCGATTGTCTTTGTAAATTTAGGCAACTCTACAAACGTAAAGGAAAAATCTTTTAAATCGTTTTCATACGTTTCATTATCGAGGATAATGTGATCTGATTTGTAAGAATCCTTATCTGGAAAAAGAACGAAAGATGTCAAAGCTAAAAAAATGACTTTTTTTAGATCTTGATACTTTCCCCCTTCATTAAAGTATGAACAGTATGTTTTAGCTGCGTAAAACTGTGCACGTTTTTCAAAACCTTCGACTTTGGCAACCTGCATTTCAATGATATATTGGGTGCCAGACTGATCCCTTACTAGGACATCGACGACACTTTCTTTCCGAGATTCAATCTCAGGTGGTTGTATCGTATTGATAAATTCTAGGTCTACAATTGTATCTGGACCTTTTAGGTTGAACACAGCATTTAAAAAGCCAATAGGTAGGTTTTTGTGCTTTTCTTGACCGAAGATCTTTTTAAAAGCTAAGTCGTTTTTAGGATCCAAATATCTTGAAAACATGGTGAACCTCATACGTATTCAGGCGCATTATAACAAATCACTCTATTTAGATCTATAGCAGGAGGGGGAAAAGCTTGCAATTAGTGAACCCGTTCGCTAGAATAGCGAGGCTATGGAAAAAAGAAAACTTGTCATTATCGGATCAGGACCAGCAGGGTTTACCGCAGCCATTTACGCTGCAAGGGCTAATTTAAAACCTTTACTTTACGAAGGGTTCTTTTCGGGACCAGCAGGTGGTCAGCTCATGACCACTACAGATGTGGAAAACTTCCCTGGATTTCCAGAGGGAATTTCCGGGCCTGACCTGATGCAAGCCTTTCGCGCTCAAGCCGTGCGATTTGGGACCGAAATCTTAACCGAAGATGTGAAGGAAGTCGATTTTTCAACCCCCCCCTTCACGATCATCGGGAGCAAAACGCAAGTGCAAGCAGATAGCGTCATCATAGCAACAGGGGCAACGGCCAAGCGTCTAGAGATTCCAGGTACAGGCGATGGGGAATTTTGGCAAAAAGGCGTGACAGCTTGTGCTGTTTGCGATGGAGCCATGCCGATCTTTCGAGATAAAGAGCTCTACGTTGTAGGCGGGGGCGATACCGCGATGGAAGAGGCGCTCTTTTTAACCAAATATGGATCCAAAGTTTTTCTCGTTCACCGCCGCGATGAGCTCAGAGCTTCTAAAATCATGGCCCAAAGAGCCATCGAACATCCCAAAATCGAAGTGCTCTACGACAGCGTTATTTCCAAAGTCGAAGGCGATAACGTCGTGCGTTGTGTGACCGTTCAAAATGTGAAAACGAAGCAAGAACAAAAAAGAGATGCAGGTGGGTTGTTCTTTGCCATTGGTCATCAGCCCAATACCGGATTTTTAAACGGACAACTATCAACACATGACAACGGTTATCTCAACGTGACACCTGGTGGCACACAAACGAGTGTCGAAGGCGTGTTTGGTGCAGGTGATGTTTACGATTACGTTTATAGGCAAGCTGTGTCTGCAGCAGGCAGCGGTTGCATGGCAGCTCTCGATGCCGAGCGATGGCTAACACTCAAAGGCCTCCTATGAGACGGCTTCTAGCCGCCTGTCTATGCACATTATCCTTAACTGCTTTTGAATATCAACCATGGTTTCATGAGTTGCTAGAATTTCAGTGGCAAAACGCCTACACGTGGCGACACTATAACGCTGTTGAAAATGGATTTAATCCCAAGAAATACTCCTCCACCGATCAGTGGATTGATACGGGTTTACAAATTTCACCCATCCCTACACTAGATGCTCAAATAGAGATGAATTTTGCAGATACGCATTTGCATTCGTGGTCGTATTTATCGACGGCGTTTTACGTGCGCCATTTGCTGCTTGACGATGTAGCAGGGGATCCGATCAGCTGGACTCTGGGTGGCATCATTCGGCTGGCAAGTAGTCATTTTCTAAACGATGTAAGCATTCCGTATCACGCCAATCTAAACCTCGAGCTCAACACAGCGATCGGCAAAGAATTTGACGAGCTCTACAGATGGGTCTTTCGCATCTGGGGTCTGGCCGGTGCTGGCATCGGCAATCGCGGCGCGCCTTGGATCAAGGCCATGCTCAACCTTGAGGGTAGCGCAGGTCCTAAAAACATGTTTTGCGCCTTTGCCGATGGTTACTTTGGATTAGGTGGCAAGAGTGGTGTCAATATTAGCAATTTTCACTCGTATGCCAATATCAGCCATCAATCCATCGACCTTGGCGGCAGATACCGCTACACCTTCGATGTGTGGGGAGCACTTTCTGCTGTCTATGCCTTCAGAGTTTTTGCTCACAACTATCCCGAGCACGCCCACACCGTGCGCGTTGAATACCGCTTGCCATTTTCTTTGTTTTGAAATACCTTACTCAAAAACAAAAGGGAGGCATCTTATGTTGAATCGTTGTCGTTTATTGGGAAATGGAGCAGAAAAGGTGCTTGTGATGCACGATTTTTTTGCCAGTACCGAAAGTTATAAATCTTTGGAAAATTATCTCGACCAGGAAACATTTACCTACGCCTTTTTTGACCTTCGAGGGTATGGACAATCTCAAAATGTCGAAGGCGAATATACATTAAAAGAAGTCACTTGTGATTGTTTAGACCTAGCAGAGCAACTGGGGTGGGCAGAATTTCACGTTGTGGGTCACTCCATGACAGGGCTTACCATTCAACACCTAAATGCGACAGCATTCGATAAAATTCTGACAGCTACTGCCATTACACCTGTTCCTGCAACGGGATCCCCCATACCGGAAGATTTTTTAGAGGTGACGCGTGCTGGCGTTCGAGGTGATGATGCAATCATTCAAAACATCGTGGATATGGCAAGCGGCAACCGCTACAACGAAGCTTTTTTACGCTACAAGGTGCAGCAATTCCGAAAAACGGCAACTATTGATGCGAGACTTGGTTACCTTGACATGTTCACACAAAACGACATCTCCAGCATGGTCACAGGGCTTGAAACACCTTACCACGTGATCGTTGGTGGGTCTGATTCTGATTGGCATAATCGCGAGGCGATGGAAAATAGCTTTAAAGTCTATTTCCCGAACTGCACCATTACCGAAATTGTCGATAGCGGACACTATCCTATGCAGGAGACACCGCCGCTTTTAGCTGCGCATCTCGAGCAATTTTTAAAAGCGCACCAAAAGCAAGCTAGCAGTATCGCCTAAAACATATGTGAGGGATGATGGCAATAAATCCTTGTCAATACTATCAGCCTGACGAAATTTTGTTGCGAATCTTTGGTTACCTTTCGATCCAAGAATTATCAGTAACTAAACAGGTTTGCACGCGTTTTTTTAGAATAGCAAGGGATCCGTCGCTGTATGTTGGAGCGTTAGATTCCTTGCGTCTGCACTTTCCGCTTGTTGCAGGGCGTGATGACGGCCTAAACTTGAATACTTATCAAAAGGCTTTGCGCTGTGCAAAACGCATCTGTATTTACAACGCTAAAACAACGGGTAGGGCTGATGGGACAAATAACGCTTTTATCGACGCTAAAAACGTTGAACCTCATGATCAATTAATTCTGCAGGCTCTTAAAAATCGCCGCGATCACGACTTGTATCAATTATGCAAAAGACGCCTTTCTTCTGATCCGAAAGCCATCGTCGAAACGCTCCTTCATACGATTGTGGCCCGCAACGGGCGCTATTTGACACCGCAGCTCAATATGGACTGGATGCTTGTCTACTCGCTTAAACGCTACATTGAAGAGATGCCCAGATCTTGCGTAAAGGAGCTGCTAAATTCGCTTAATCCAAACGACACTTATGCACTAGTTGCTTATCTCTATCCATTGCGCGTGAATCTAAAAGTTTGGTGGCGCAGTGGTTTAGATCTTGAGCTTGTGAATTCAAATGGCAAGCACTTAGTTCACTTAGTGATGAACTATATTGACCATATTGAGTGGCGCTGTGGGCTTGATCGGTTAGATCAATTAGTTCCTGAAGCGGCTTTTACTGATGGAAGAAATCTCGTTACAAGTCTTGCTAAAAGTAAATTCTTGTCCCGAGTTTCTTCACTCATTCAAAAACAACCACACGCATTGCCGTGTGATATCGCAAGCACCCAGAAAACAGTAGACCAATTAACAAAAGAGTTTCAGCAATTGGGAGGACGTAACACACCTGAGCTTGTTAAAGTAGCTGTACAATGTGATAATTTGGTGCGTTCAACCCAAACTGTTGCTCGCAGCCAAGCCAATAGAAAACGTGGAATCAGTAATCCCAACGAGAGTAGCAGAGTTCTCAAGCGGGTTAAACGTGAGGTTTTAGAGCCGCATATCGATGAAGCAATTGAAGATTTAAAATTTTTAAGATTACACGGAAAAGTACACTCTCCTGATGGACAGGGAATGACTGCTGATCAGATTGCACGCCCAAACAGACGACGTTACTCGCAAGAACATTTGGAAAAAATCACTCAAATCTTCGATCCGCCCTGCCAAAGCAGTCAATAATTAGTCTCTTTCGGTAATAAAAGCTGCGATGTTTTGTTTTAGCTTAGCGAGACTTGGCAAGTGAAGAAACATCATATGACCGGCAGGATAATACGACATTGTCACATTCTTGCGGAGCGATGCATCCACATTTAAGTGGTTGATAACGTATTCAGCTGCAAAAAAAGGTGTCGCTAAATCGTAATATCCGCAAGCTACCATTGCACGCAATTTAGGATTCCGCATCATAGCACATGCTAAATCTTGATCGGTAGCTGGGTAGCCATAAAGCTCCTTGCGCAAGCAATTCCAGGGAAAGACATTTTCCAAAACCCCGTAACGCTCATCTTTTTCCCATTTAAGCTCACATCTTACATAATCGTTAAAAGCCGCAGTAAAGGAGCAAGCAATAGAATCCGTACTTGGGTCTGTGTACAAAGACTGCATAGGCGGCGCTTGAAAGCCCACAACTCTGCCATCCATGCGTCCGATACGCTGTTTAGGATCTTTTAAAATCTCATTAAAAAACGTCTCTGGCAAAATACGCAAGTGGTGCTTCTGAATGAGTTGAATGTTTAAGCCTGTAAAATTTGACAATTGCTCGGTCATTGCTTCTTTTTCATCATCAGATAGAGTATGTCCATAGGCCAAAGCTTGACGATACGCGCCAAGAGCAAACGTTTTCGATCTTTCGACGACATCATTTAACGGCAACCCCTGCAGGTGAGCAGGTAATTTTTGGTGATACCAAGCCAATGCTGAATATGTGGGAAGATAAGTTTGAAAAGGAAGATCGTTGCCATCCGATGTGACATCAAATGTGCGGAAATTTAATGCAGATGAAATCAAAATTAGACCGTTAAAATTCATATAAAACCGATCTTGCAAAAAGTTAACAAGTCCGGCCGCACGGGTAGAGCCATAGCTTTCACCTGCTACATATTTTGGGGACTTCCATCTTCCGTTACGTGTGACATAAAGACGGATGAACTCTGCAATCGATTG
Organism: Chlamydiota bacterium; assembly: GCA_021772435.1. GTDB lineage: Bacteria > Chlamydiota > Chlamydiia > Chlamydiales > JACKPQ01 > JACKPP01. The sequence continues at coordinate 30,957 of JAJFLZ010000014.1, forward strand.
AATATCTTCATCAATGCCATGAAATTGCTTAGCTGTCACATCTTTTGCTGGGCGGCTATAGCCTGTTGAAACAGGGTCGATAAACACTAAATCAGTTACATCTAATATGGAGTGGGAATTATTCATATACTTATAAGGTGGAATTTCTGGCTTTAGATCATCTGTCACAATTTTTCTAGGACCAAGTGCTCCCATATGCAACCAAATAGAAGATGAGCCTGGGCCACCATTAAAGCAAAAAGTAATGGGTCTTTCAGCTTGATCTTCACCATTTCTTGTATATGCGATAAAAAATATTTCTGCTTGAGGTTCATCTTTTTCATTTTTTAAAGTATAAGTGCCAGTTTTTGTTGTATACTCGACCTCTTGCCCATCGATTTGACACGAATTTTGTGTCATGCTGACAGATGGAATCTCTTTTGCAAAGACCGAAGCAACAAGTAAGCAAAACATTAACAATTTCATATCTAAAACCTCCAGAAAGAGGTTCAATGTATAGAGGAGAAATTATTTAGTCAAGAGTGCAACAGCTGTGGCAAACGATCTGCAGTGGCTGATGGAGATGGCAATCGCTTTGCCGTTTTTAAGTGTTGCATGGGGGCGGCCCAGCTCATCGTTGGTTATTTCAATGTCGAGCCAAGATAAATCCACACCAAAGCCGCAGCCCAGGGCTTTAGCGATGGCCTCCTTGGCTGCAAAACGACCAGCAAAGCGGATGCTAGGATCCTTGTGCGACTTGCAATCTTCCTGTTCTTTCTTTGTGAATAGTCGGTCGAGAAAATGCTGGCCGTGCTTTTTAATTGACTCTCTGATGCGCTGGATTTCGATAATATCTGTGCCGATCATTCCAGCTCTTCCATTGAGTTACAGAAAATCATGCGGCCAGAGGCTGTGTGCTTCACAGATAGCACTTGCACCTCGATGACCTCACCGATGAAATCTCCACCGCCATTGACCACAACCATCGTGCCATCATCTAAATAACCGACACCTTGGTTAGGTTCTTTTCCAGGGCGCTGGATTTTGATCTGCATTTGCTCGCCAGCTTGCATCAGCGGCTTTAGCGCGCTTGATAGGCCATGCATATTGATAAATTGCACGCCCTCAACCGAAGCCACTTGAATCTGAGAGATGTCTGATGTCAAAATATTTCCATCGATTAGCCTAGCTAGCCTAACAAGTTTCCCTACCTGTTCTGGCGTCTCGGGGAAATCTGTATCATTATAGCGCATGCCGAGATGATTCATATCTTCTAATTTTTTGACGACATCGAGCGCTTGCTTCGACCTCATTTTTGCATGCTCATCGGCAGATTCTGATTGGTCATAGAGATCTTTAATTACAAATCTTGGGATAATCAAATGGTGATCCACAAGGCCGCTTGCGCAAAAATCGATGAGGCGCTCATCGGTTAATGCAGATGCGTCTAGGAGCAAATCTTTTTTCTGTTGGCTAGTCGGTGCAAACTTGATGAAAGGAATACTGACATAAATTTCATCTGATGATTTAAGAGTCATTACCGTCCCTAAATAAAGACCGAATAAGAAAAGTGCTATTTTGATGATTTCAATTGTCTGCGGGCCAAAAGTATCTGCGATGCGCGTAAAATCCAATACCGCATCAAAAACAAGGACCAAGGCCTGGCCCATCAAATAACCGATAAAAAGGCCAATGATTGCGATATTGAAAGAGCGCAAATTAAATCTTCGAAAAACAATATCAAAGCCGACGAGTAGCGCCATGAAAACCATTCCACCGATAATCCCTATCGTTACACCTGATCCCATCGAGATACCAGGTAGCGATAAGGTGTAGATGGTGATAAATATCACACACAAAAAAGCAAAAAATATACGTGTAAAAACAACAGATCTATTCATTTTTATTATCCTCTAGTATATGGCCTAACCTTAAATTATCACTTGTTTTTTGTCCAAAAAGGGTTTACACTCTGGCCTATGTCACATGTAAAAGCAATATTTGTCTCGGGTATCACTTGGCTCATCATGGGTATGTACCTCCTCTACAAAGGGCTCTATTACACCATTACCTGTATCATCGACATGCCGCCGATGATTTCTTGGCTATCAAATAGCCTCGGAAGTGCTCAAAATGGTATATTGTTCATCATCGCAGCGGGCCTTGCCATTGGGTTTTTTAAAGGGCGTTATGTTCTCATTAAAACTGTACGTCGCGTGGTGAAAGGCATTGTGATTCAGCCTTCGCCCATCAAATTCCGACACATCTATACCAACGGTTACCTGGCTTTAATCTTGGGAATGATGGCACTTGGGATGACGCTCAGATTTTTGCCCATCGGAGGTGATATACGAGGACTCGTCGACACCGCCATCGGCTTTGCACTCATCAACGGCTCGTTAATTTATTTTAGACTGGCGCTAGCGCTAAAGCGCGAACGCCAATCCAAGTGAATAAATAAATACGCGAGATTATCTTTTAGCGCATTTTGGATCCTTGCTCGGGGGCAGTACTAAAGTACAGCACCCACTCGAAGGCGGACGCTGCCAGAGCAGCGCCCACGGTGCCTTCGGCACTCTTAGGGTTCAAACTGCATCTAAAATCTAGATCTCGTATCGCCAATTACTCATAAGTTAACAAACATTTCGTTATCATGATGAATTCGCTTTTAGTTCTGAAGTTGTAGCTAGTGATACGAGATGTAGATTTTAGATGCAGTTTGGACCCGAGCACGCAAGTGCGAGGGCGCTGCGAAGACAGCGTCTGTCGCGAGGGGTGCTGTACAAATGTACTGCCCCCGAGCAAGGATCCGAAATGCTCTAAAAGATTATCTCGCCAAAAAGTTACTTGTGGTAGGACGAACCTTTATATATCTGGGTAGCTCGATAAATTTGCTCCAATAAAATGAGGCGGGTCATTTGGTGGGTAAAGGTGAGGGGGGAGAGGCTGATGAGATGGGTCGCTTGGGCTTTTTCGGTTGGGGTGAGGCCGTCTGCTGTGCCAATGACAAAGGCGCGCGGAGAGATGGCGTAAAACCAAGAGGCAAAGGATTCACTAGTGTGAGGGGTGCCGGTTGGATCGAGTGCAACGTAGGTAGGAGGGAGTGTGAGCGTTTTGGAGATGTGCCAATCGATTGAAAACGGCAAGCGTTTTTCGTATTCAGATAGAGCCTGCTGCAGCCATACCTCTTTGGTTTTACCAACGGTATAGATGCTGATTTTTGGCACTTTACGGTTTGTTATTTCGGTGATCTTGAACGTGTAACACGATGCCATAAAGTACTGCTGCTCCTGCAACGCCGAGGGCGATTTGAGGCCAGTATTTTTTGCCAAAATTTGCAACTTTAAACATCAGCTCTTTGCCTCTTACTGAATAAGATGGAGAGTTGAACATTGCATTTTGAACGTTTCCGATCACGTTTATTGCTGGATTAATCATATGCCTTCAAATTTTAGCTCTTATGTGGATTTACGACAACAGCTTTTTGTGATATAGTGGGGCCATGTTAATATGGGATCCACCAAAAGAAATTTTTACTTTGCCAATCATTGAAAGACCACTTGTCTGGTATGGCTTGCTGTTTGCCTTGGGCTTTTGGCTAGGGTATCAAATTTTGTTTTGGATTTATAAAAAAACGTTGTCAGGTGCTGTGAAAATGGAGGATGTGACTTCGTGGGACGGTATCATGGCTAAGCTTCAAAATGGAGCTATGCCAGGCATTTGGTCACAAATTGATCCTGTGATGCAGAAGCGGATGCGGAGTTGGGCTAGGGGACAAGAGATTGAAGCTAGATGGAAAAAGATACTTTTGCCCTTGCTCGGTCGAGTTGAGATGGAGCGCGCTGGATTTATCCGTTCAAATAAGGTTAAAGCCAAGGTTTTTTGCGAGCGCCTCTCAATATATGTGATCGTGGGAGCTGTTGTAGGTGCAAGGGTCGGTCACATGCTGTTTTACGAACCGCTGAGTGAGTTGGCCCGAGATCCGCTTATTTTGTTTCGCGTTTGGGAAGGCGGTCTAGCTAGCCATGGCGGCATTTTCGGCATTTTTGTCAGTTTGCTTCTTTTTGCGAGGCGGACTGGCGTTAAATTTTTACATCTGGTCGATATGCTTGTTCTTCCAGCCTGTATCGCAGCGTGTTGCATTCGCATAGGTAATTTTATCAACCAAGAGATTTTGGGAACGGTAACAAGTGTGCCGTGGGCCGTTGTTTTTGGTCATCCCGCTGATGGATCTTTGCCTACGCCTCGCCATCCCGTGCAGCTATATGAGGCGTTTGCGTATTTGGCGATCGGCTTTTTCTTGCTAGGTGTAAAGAGAAGGGGTGCCACTTTTTTTATGCTCGCATTTACTTTTAGGTTTTTCGTTGAATTTATCAAGGAGAAGCAAAGCGTGCTGATTGGTCATGAGGCTTGGCTAACAATGGGTCAATGGCTGAGTATTCCGCTGGCTTTATTTGGACTAATCTTGCTGATTATGGACACAAGGGAGCAAGCTGACGGGTTAAAGCCCGCATCTTCTGATTGATTTCTTTTTTAGGCAGCCCAGGATAGAGATTGATGAGGCGCTCGGTGTGCCACGTTTTGAGCTGCTCAAACGGTGTTTGGTTTTTACGACTATAAAAGGCGCATTTAGAAGAGATGGTCATTTGTTTTTGGGCGTGGGTTGCAAATGGCACTGATGAATCAGAAGCGGGTGCTATTTGAGATTTAAGCCAGCGGTGGATCATATCACCTTGGACGCTCCAGGCGCGGATGCGGCCGTTTAATTCACAGCCAGAAAGCATAAACTCATCGACGATACGCTTTGTTTGCTGAAGCGATCGCACTGTTTTTAAAATGATTTGCTCAAACTGTAGGGATGGATTAGAGAGATAGGTTTCTGCTAGCGTTGTTTCGATCAGATAGCTTATCTCCGATGAAGGAATGGTATCGATAAGATGTAGCCATAGCGTGCTTTCTAGCTCAAAAGCTTTTAGTTTGGGCAGATTTTTAGCCGCATCAAACAGTTTGAGCAAAAGATCGGTCACATCTGCTTCAGTTGGCATAGGATGGCGACCAATGAGAGCAATCACTTGAGCATTTAAAAGCGCATAAATCGCAGGATTGAGGATGGGGCATGCAGGTAACGTTCGTCCGCAGCTTAATGAGTAGATGTAGCGGATGGCAGCGCGCAGCTTTTCCTCGGAAATGGGAAAGGGGAGTTTGACGGCAAGGGGGTATAAAGCAAGCAAACGCCTGCCGACCTCGCATGTTTGCATTTTTCCTTTTGTGAGCTCTTGTTGGCAGCGCACGAATTTTTTGAGAGCTTTTTTTTCCAAATCCGTGTGAGCTTGAAAGAAGTTTTGGGATTTGGCAAGTAAGTACGAGCTGATGAGCGTTGCATCATCGCTAAAAAATTCGGCCGGAGTTTTCGCAAATAGCAAGGTACGTTTTGTAATGGCAGCGCGCAATTTTTTTTCGCTGAGCAGTGGATCATCAGCTAAAAGATCGGCTTGCGTTTTGACAATAAAGCGATCGATATCCTCGATGTGATCGAAATTCGTTTCATACTCATGCTTGAGTGTGTTTTTGTATGCAGCCCAAACTCTACGCGTTAGGTTGTCAATGGAAGGGCGCTTTCCTTCGCAGGTTGCAATACACTCAGAGACTTTGTAGGCGATGCGACTTGCGCACAAATAGGGGTGTTCATCGCGGTGTGTATTGGGTCTTTTTAAGTGGTGGCGAATGAGGGCGTCGGTATTGATGCTGCCGTTTGACTTAAGCAAATTAGAATGGCTGCAAAGCCAGCTGCGAAAATAGGTCACTTTTTCAAATACTTTTTTTAAGCAAGGGCCTGCTAAGCGATAAGTTGGAAAGCGCTCTTTAAATTCGGTGTGCAAATAACGCAAAAGCTCGCTTTGCATGCGCGGAGACCAGCTCGTTTCTTCACTGACAGTTTGTAGAAATCTGGTGATTTTACCTGAAAGAAAAAGATGCATATCACAAAAAGGATCGTGTACCTCATCTCTATCATCGATAAATAAATTTTGCTTTAACATAATCAATTGTATTTGATATTATATTTTCTATTTAAAGTAAGAAGCTTTTTTTGCATAGAGGCTTTACGCCTGTTGTGAAGAAAAAACTTGCGAAGTACGCACGCTTTGCGCATAATTGGGAAAAACTACGGGAGCGTTTTTATGAATCATACAATGGTAGCTGGGCATTTGGGTGCCGATCCAGAAGTGCGTTTTACAAAAGATGGCAAAAAAGTCACCACACTGCGCGTGGCGTGCAACTCAAGACGCAGCGGACAAGAAGAAACGATTTGGTGGCGATTAACTGTCTGGGATAACAATTTCGAAAAAATGATGAATTACCTAAAAAAAGGTAGTGCCATTATCGCTTTTGGTGAAATGCAAAAGCCACAAGTATACAACGATCGCAACGGTAATCCTCAAGTTTCGCTTGATTTGACAGTGCAGCAATTGTCGTTCCCGCCATTTGGCAAAGGACAAAGTGAAGGCCAGACGCAACAACCGATGGGTGGAGCGCAAGCAGCCCCTCAGCCAAATGCTTTTGCAGCAGCAGCTAGTCAACCCGCGACACCTGTTTACGGGTCAGCACCTGAACCTCAAAACTTTTCAGACGACGAGATTCCCTTTTAACCAATGTTTACAACTACCTCTTTTTCTAAAAGATCTTCAGCTGACGTTTTGGTATTGCCGTTTTGGCATGAAAAAAACAAAGCAGTTCCAGCAGCTAAGGACATCGGCTCATTAGGTAAAGATGGTTTAGAAGATTTTAAAGGCCTTGCAAGCGAAACAACGCTTGTTTACGGCGGCAAGAAGGAAAAACGCATGTTGCTTCTTGGCTTAGGTAAAAAAAGCGAATGCAACGCTGAAGTTCTGCGTAAAGCTTTTGGCTCAGCAAGTAGCTGGACGCGCAGCCTTAAACTTAAATCTGTCAACGTCGTGCTTCCTGATGATGGCGATGCATTTGCCATAGCTGAGGGCTTTGCACTCAATAACTACGCATTTGAAGAGCTCAAATCCAAAAAGGAAGCTAGCTTTATCAAAAAAGTGACGTTTATTGGCGCTAGCAAAGCGCAGCTAGATGATGCTAAGCGAGCAGGAAAGCTTTCTGAAGCGGTGTGTTTTTCGCGTGATTTGGTAAACGGTAATGCCGACGATGTGAATCCGCAGTATCTTGCCAAAGTGGCTAAAGAGCTTGGAAAACATCCCAAAGTAAAAACCGAAGTATTTGATAAAAAACGCATTGAAAAAGAAAAAATGGGTCTTATCTTAGCTGTGAATCGCGGTTCAAATCGGGATCCTCATCTGCTAATTGTGTCTTACCAAGGCGCACCAAAAGATAAAGAGCACACTGTTGTAGTGGGTAAAGGTGTCACGTATGACACGGGCGGCCTTAACCTAAAGCCTACAGGCTCTATGGAAGAGATGAAAACCGACATGGGCGGATCTGCTGCAGCGCTCGGTGTGATCAAAGCTGCAACGCTTCTTAATCTCAAAGTCAATGTAACAGCCGTTGTGCCCACAACTGAAAACGGCATCGATGCTCTGAGCTATAAGCCAGGCGATGTATACAAAAGCTACGAAGGCACAACAGTTGAAATTTTCAATACCGATGCTGAAGGGCGCCTAATTTTAGCAGATGCACTCGCTTATACCGTGGCGAAATTAAAGCCAACGCGCATTGTTGATTTTGCAACGCTAACCGGCGCTATTGTGATTGCTCTTGGTGAAGAGCGCTCGGGCCTATTTTCAAATAACGACAAGCTTGCTAAAGAGCTAGAAGAAGCTGGTAATCGCTGTGGTGAAAAAGTTTGGCGTTTTCCGCTAGATCCTGAGTACAAAGATCTCTTAAAATCTGATGTTGCCGACATCAAAAACTGTGCTAAAAGAGAAGCTGGCTCCATTACAGCTGCCATCTTTTTGCAAGAATTTGTGAAAAAAACACCCTGGGCTCACATCGATATTGCAGGCACTGCTTTTCCAAACAAAAAAACGTCCTACCATCCAACTAAAGCAACAGGCGTCGGTGTACGCCTGCTCATCAACATGCTAGAAAATGCTCAAAACTAAAGATATCACTTATTTTTCTGTATCGCGCGACGATGAAGGCGTGCGTTTATCGAGTTTCATTCGCTTCCAACTAGGTGGGAAATACTCATTATCAGCTGTCAAGCGTGCTATTGATAGATGTGCTGCTCAAGTGAATGGTCATACTGAGTGTTTTTCTTCATACAAGGTAGCCTATGGTGATGAAATCACCGTCGATATGGAAGTGCTTAGCCAGATGGCTGAAAAAGCGCCAGAGAGATCAGCTCAAGTGCTTTATGAAGATGATCACGTGCTCGTGTTTGACAAGCCAGCTGGCATGGTCTCTGTCCAAGAAGAAATCGAGGAACGTTTTCCAGGATCCATTTTGGTTCACAGACTAGATAAAGACACAACAGGTGTCATGGTGCTAGCAAAAACGCCAAACGTCCAAAAATATTTCGAAGAACTCTTTCGCAAGCGCGAAGTCAAAAAAGATTATCTGGCTATAGTAGCCGGAGAAGTCGATACAGATCGCGGCTTAGTAGATAATAGCATTCAAAAAGTGTCTTCCTACGATGGTGGCTCTCTGTGGGGTGTTGCACCATCTGGCAGAGGTTTGCGCGCATCCACTTATTGGCAACGCTTAAAATGGGGCGGAGGATTAACTTTGCTGCGCTGCCAACCAAGAACAGGCCGTACGCATCAAATCCGCGTACACCTAAGTCATATCGGCTATCCAATCATCGGCGACCGCCAATATGGAAGAGAAATCGACCTTCCGTTTGTGGCGCCAAGGCAAATGCTCCATGCTAAGGGCCTAGCTTTTATTCACCCTGTTACAGGTGAGCTCATCCGTGTAGAGGCTGCTGTCCCAGAAGATTTTCAAACTGCGATTGACACGATCGAAGCATGTCTTGCTTAATCGTCAAATGCTCTAGCTTAGGCGACATTTTACAAACATTTCCAGTGGTCTCATACCTCAAGCAGATGCAACTGCACATCGATTGGGTTTGTGAGGAGCGATTTGCGCCGCTACTGCACGCTCATCCAGACATCGATCAGGTGATCACCATCCGATCTAAAGATTGGCCTAATGGGTTATCTAAACTGCGCAAGACGCTACGAAAAAAACGCTATGACTACTTGTTTGATCTACAGGGTAATTGCAAATCGGGCCTTGTGACACTGCTTGCTAAGGCCAAATCCAAAGTGGGATTTACGTATAAAGCAGCGCCCGAGTGGCCAAGTAGCCTAGTTGCTACGCATCGGCATACAGGTGATCAGCCTCTGGACTTAGTCAAAAACTTCTTCTGCGATGCTGAGCCGTTTACCTATCCTGGCGTGCAACTAAAAAACGATGTAACGCTCCCTGATCTGCCAGCGCCATCACTCATGATTTGCCCTGGATCCAACTGGCAAAACAAGCAGCTGAGCATTCAAACATGGAGAGAATTGCTCAAAGATGTTGACCACCACCTCGTCATCATTTGGGGCAGTGAAAAAGAACAAGAGCTAGCTGAAGAGATTGCAAAGGGGGGTGATGCTACGCTTTTTGGCAAATTACCCTTTGGCTTATGGCAAGCCCTCATGCGCACGGTCGACGGTGTGGTTTGCGTGGACTCATCTAGCATTCATCTTTGCTCCACAACCAATACATCGTCTTTTACAATCTTTGGCCCGTCCAATCCCGCTATTTACAAACCAGCAGGTGATAGGCATGCCCACTTTTGGGGAAAATGTCCCTATCAGGTGCAATTCAACAGGCGCTGCCCTCACCTGCGCACTTGCAAAACAGGCGCTTGCACAAAAGAGATTGCACGATCAGAGCTCAAGGTTGCTTTTGATAAGTGGCTAGCTGCAAATCTTGTCAAAGTCTAGATTTTTTTCGACAAGCGCTATCGCTTCTTGAATCTTTTCAATATCTCCCTGCTGGATTTTTACCGTATAGGAAGTGATTTTTTTGAGTGCTTTGTAGTTAGGTACAGGCACGTGCAGCATGGGGATATCGGCTTTTTTCAGCGCCTCAATAACAGCCTGAGAAGGCGGACTATCGTCTGTTAGAATAAAGCCAGTTAAAAGCTCACCATGTGTTTTTTGGTATTCGATCGTCTCCATAATCACATCTTCTCTACTCGCAGGGGTAATCATCAGCTGGTTGGGCAAAATGAGGCGTTTATACGTTTCAAGCGGTGTCGCGATCAGGCGATGTGAGCGAAAATGGCGCAAATGATGCTTTTCTCCAGAGAGTAAACTGGCACTAAATAGCATCTCAAAATCTTTCATCGTCGGATTGCTCAAAAAAGGATCAAACGGAATGCTGCCAAGAAGTGGAATATTCCAACGGCTAAGCGCTTTAGTGAAATAATTTTCGATCATTATCTTTTTGTCTTCTAAGACGCGATTTAAGATGACGCCTTTGATTTTAAGCCCATATGCATCGCACAAAGCTTTATTGAGCGCTAAGGCATCAAATGATGACCCAAGACCGCCCGAGGCGATGATGATCACATCGAGGCCTAGTAATTTTGCAACCTCTGCGTTATTCAAATCACAAATTGATCCCACGCCCACATGGCCTGTGCCCTCAACGACGATGCAGTCAGAATCTTGTGCAATCTCGTTGAAACCCAATTGGATTGCATCGATCAGATTTTGATGCTTGACCTTTCCATCCAAATAGTCCCTGGTAAATCCTCTGGGAAAGAGGACCGGGCTCATGGATTGATACGAATAGGGGAGTTGAAAGGTCTCTTTAAACAAAACCACATCTTTATCGACCCTAACACCTGCTTCTGCTTCCACATGTTCTTGACCGACAGGTTTTAGAAAGCCTACTTTGTGGTAGTAAGACCTCAAGCCTGAAACCAATCCTAAACACGTTGTGGTTTTTCCGACGTGTTGGCCGGTAGAGGCAATAAAAAAGGCTTTTTTACTCATCCCATCATCATCGAGCAAACGTTTAATTTCAGCAAGAAGAAACCATCTAAGCTACTGGAGCCACCGCCGCTAGAACAGCTTCTCTGAGGGCCCAGGGTAAGAATACCGGATGCTTGGCCAGATCGAGGACTTTTTGTGTTGTTCGCTCGACATTTTCACCAATAAACCAATTGAGCATCTGAATGGGTACAGGATCATTGCCCTGCGTTGCAGAATAGACAAAGTTAAAATAGGGAATCGAAAGGGTTTTATCATTAGATTGATCAATCAGTTTCTGAGTGCTTTCAAGCATTAGATCTATCTGGCTTGTAGCAGCATCTTTCCAATGATCGAAGTTATTTTCACAGTGTGTGACACAGTCGTCTAAAAGATGCTGGATAGCGCGTGCGCTAATCGTATGAGATGCTTGATATTGGCTATCTGCTAAGCCAAGATCTTCAAGTTCTTCTTTGAGTGAGAGTTGGATTCTAGCAAAGGCCTCTTTATTATCTAACCAGCACGATAAATCATTTTGCAGAAAACGGGATGGGGAGAGTATGGCGAGCTTTTGTAGAGCGTCTCTGACATCTGGGAGGGATGAGGATTCTGTTGTTTCATTTGAGTCATTGTGTTTGTCAAAGCAGCGCTCAAGTGGGGTTGTGTTGCCCATTTCGTTAAGAAGCGTATCTAAGAGAAGTTTGATTTGCTTATGCCTGTCCATGTAGGGGTTAGATGTATTGAGTTTATGTCCCTGCTCTAGAGCTAAGATCTTTAGCGCTCCGAGTTGTTTGCCAAAATCATCAGGGGAGTTAGAAAACGCTAGGGTCTGCATGATTTTTTCTAAAGCTTCTTTTTTCTGCTTTAGAGCATCTAGACAGCTGTCTGGATCTTGTGTGATTTTGAGCTTATGTAAAACATGTTGCACAGCGGTTCGTTTTCTGGCTTGCTGCCAACGGTTTAACGTTTTTAGAGATTCTATGTCTGCAATAGCTTGATTGCAAAGTTGCATATTAACAAAAGCCGTTAGGCGTTTTCTTGCTTGTGTTAAGGTGGTTTGATCTGTTTGATAATCCAATTTGCCAACGCATTCGATAAATTCAGTGACCTGTCTGGAATCAAAAGATTTGGCTTTTTCTTCAAAAGTCGGATTTTTTTTACCAAGCCCTAGGTGCAGTTTTAAGCTGCCCCAGCTTGTATCACGCAAATTCGTAAAACGATCTTTTATTTTTAAGTGTTCTGAAACATTCTCCAAATGGCCATCTAAAGTGCTTTGCCGATCTTTTATATCCTGCAAAGGTATTAAAAACCCATTGTAGATCTCCGACACTTTAGGATATACGCTTCGAAGAGGAAGCTGATATTTTTTGAAAATACTATCTGATGTGGTCAGGCCTTTTTTAGTTTCACTTGTGATTTTGGATGTATTGTAAACAGGTTGTGATCCCACAGCATTTTTTAGCCTTTTCAATTCTTTTTCAAGTTCAGTAAAGACTGGTTTTTGATTTTGCAATTCTTTGACGTAATAACAAGCTTTTGTTCTCTCATCTTCACCGAGCTCTGAGAGTGTTCTAAGCACGATGTGCCTGATCACCTTTGTCCTAAATTCGTGAATTTCAGTTTTGATGTCTTCATCGATTTCTGGAGGTGGAGGCGATGTATCAGTCATCGATTCACTGAAAGCCCTGAACAGATTACGCCTAACGAGCTCGTATTTTTCGGGTTTTAAAATGAATTCATGATAAATTTCGTTAAACAAAACGACGCCTTTTTCTATCACGGTAGGCAACGCGCGTTCTCGAATTTCTTTTTCGACAAAATTCCCTTTCAGGGCTTTTGCTATGCCTTCTTTTGACCAGTTGCTGGTCTCATGCATATCCAAAACGCGTAGTAGAGCATAAGCGCATTGCTCGACGTTATGATTCACTCGGTTAAAACGTTTGAGTTCTTCATATGTAGGATCTGTATTAAAATCAGTGGCGTTTAGCTCTGTGATCATGCTTAAAAAGAAGCTTTTTAGCTTTGTCTCAATGTTGAAATGGTCTCCTTTTTGAAGTCTGGATCTAAAATCGAATAACTTATGCACAACTCCTAAGCGTTTGAGCAGCATCTTTGTGAAAAAGCGACCGATAAAATTTAAAGCTCGTTGTGCGCCCAAAAGCCCGAATTTTAACAAGCTAAGTGCTCCGCGCACTGGGTAGGATCCCAGCCAAACAAAGGGCCTGAAAAAATAGGGCGCGTGTAGGTGGCTATTTGCAATGGTTTTATCCCAGCATTCGCACCAACCGATTAAGTTAATCGCGGGAAAACAGGTGTCCACAAGCACATTGGTCAGCTGGTTAATCCTAATTTTGCGCGCTCTTCCATTAGCTAAAATTTCAGATACTTCGTCCTCATAACTACCGGTATCGGTGACCTTGCTATTGGCTTTGACCCATGTTTTTAAAGTCGATTCGACAGCTTTAGCCTCGCTGATATCAAATTGATTTGCCTGTTTAGCTTCAAGCTGCTCGTTAAACCATTTTTCTGTTGCGTGAATGCTGCGTCGCATCATGAACTTGGTCAGGCCATACAAAGGCGTAAAATGCCACAAGAATTTAGCTGTAATCCGTCTCCATGCGGGAATCTTATTGCTATTGAGCTGCGCTGTAATAGCCTCATTAAAAGTGGTCATAGGATCAGGGCTTGCAAATGCTTGTTGGATGCAAGGAGTGATTTCAACGTCTTCTGAGCCGCCGATGACGTGAATAAGGAGCCAGTGCCAAGCAAACAAAGATCCTTTTTCTACGCATTCTTCTTGGATTTTTGCCGTTTCAACTTTGAGCTCAGAAACAGTTGGCACTTTTTCTAAAATGATCTCTTTTTTTCGCTTAGGTTTTCCAAGATCAGGATCTTTCAGTGCAGGACTTGTGAAGGGGATTTTATAGCCGAAAATCAAAGCGATCCGCTGACCAAATAGCTCTTTTACCGCTTCATCAATTGGCTTATCTTTAACTGCTTCGTCAAAATCATCACACATGTCTTCGAAGGCTTTTTTTTCGTCTTTATCAACAATATAATTCTTTCCATTCTCTTTGATTATTTTAACAGTCTTTTGGAGTAAATTAACAAGGAGTGGCTTCAAAAAATGATCGTCACCAGTATCTGAGTTGTTAATGAGTCCAAAAAGTTTTTGGAATGGGGTATTCAGTGCGTCTAGGGCGATTTGAGGTGTTGCATTTTCTAAACTGGGAATATAACCGAGCTTGTTACGGTATCTCGTATGGATCAAGTCATACGTTTTTTTTGTTGCTTCACCACATTTTGTTTGGTCTGGTAACGACCCATCTGTCGGGATCAGCTCGACTAAACCTTTCAGCTCTTTTTTTTCTTCGTCATTCCAACCTTCGATTTCAAAATGCTTGGGATCTTGACTAAGAGCTTTTAAAAATGCCCTGGCTTTACCGTACTTATCAAAATCGCTATGCTGCATCTGCTCTAAGCAATTGTGCATGTGAATAAGATTATCTGGAGGCGTTCCTAAAAGCACGGTTTTGGGGTTGTTTTGCTTCCAGAAATCCTGGACTTTTTTTGCAGCCTTAGGCCCAAGATAGTTAGCGCCACCAGCTACAGCAAACGGCAGGAAATCTCTCAAGCAGAGGGTTGCTGGATCAAATTGCAGTGTTGCGATGTCAATTAAAGGCTTATCAACGAACTGATAACCGAATGCTAGGGCTTCTGATGCTAAAAACGCTGTAATTTTGACCACCGTTTCCCAATTATCGATGCTGGGCTTGGTGTTATCTACTTTCGGACCAGCTTTTGGCAGGTCGACCTTTAACCATCCATCAGGTTTGATTTTACCAACGCTTGTAACCATTTATACTTCACTAATTTTAAATTTTTTGGCATTATGTTACGTGTTGATGGAAAAAAATGCAAATCAAGCTTTTAGTGACCTGGTCGAAGTCGCCGACATTCTCAATTCGGAAGATGGCTGCCCGTGGGATATCAAGCAGACATTTGAGAGCCTCTCTCGCTACGTGCTAGAAGAGGCGCATGAAGTTGTCGATGCTGTGCATCACGGCAATGATCCCCATACGCTAGAAGAGCTCGGTGATCTCTTTTACACCGTCATTTTCTACGGCAAAGTCGCCGAAAGAGAAAACCGCTTTCACCTCGCTGATATCATCGAAACATTGAGAAAAAAACTCATCCGTCGCCATCCGCACGTTTTTGGCGACATTAAAATCGAAAACGATGATGAAATCACTCACCTTTGGGAGCAGATCAAAAAAGAAGAGAGAAAAGGGCAGATAAGCGGCCCCTTTGACGACATTCCAAAAAACCTGCCGGCGCTAGCGCGTGCTGCCAAAGTGATCAAACGCATCCGCCGCCAAAATCCAGATCTTCTAGATGCTCCAAACCAAGGTGATTTAGGAGATGCGTTCATCGAGCTGATTAATCGCTGCCAAGAAGCTGGCCATGACCCCGAGACCTTACTTAGACAAACCCTTGCCAAATACGAGCAAGAATTCACTAAATCTCAAGTTAACTGATATAATTCTTTTACTAAACGCTTATATCGCTTATATTTTTTCCTTGCGCAAAGGAGAATCAAATGACGAGTCCAGTAAGTAGTAAAAATCTTATTCAACCAATTCAGGAAAAGGTTAAAGACTACGAGACGATGAAAACAATCCGAATAGGATTGTGTATTATCTTGCTATCTGGAGTTGCTGTCAAGTTGGGAGTTGCCTTGAGTAGATGGCAAGAACAAGCGCGGTCGAAAGCTATCTTTGATGCGATAAGCAAGCACGATGCTAATCGGATCAAAGACCATCTCAAATCTCCTGAATTTCAACCGAATGCAAAAAATAAACATGAGCAGAGTTATCTTCGGTACGCTGTTAGTTATTATCTACATTTAAAAACCGGAGATCAATCAAAAGAAGCTATGAAAAAAGCCGTTATCGAACTTAAAGACGTGATACAGATCCTGTGTGAGGAGCCACGTATCAATATCAACGATGGTGGTTGTCTTTGTGACGTTTGTGAAAAAGCACCAGAATTAATCGAGTTTTTTTTGAAGAGAAGAGATTTACATGACCCAACTAAATTTCATAGCAAAACTCCTCTGTGGATTGCTGTGAACGCGCAAAACGTAAGTTTGATCAAGAAGCTGTTCCAAAAGAAGAAATATTCTGAATATAGATACTCCGGTCAAACGCCATCCGGTCAAACGCCACTTGAATACTCAGTCGAGAATAATTTGGTTCAAGCAGCAAAAGCTTTGCGTGAGCTCGGTGCTTGTGAGACTTTCAAGACACTTATAAATATCATCGAAAATAAAAATATTGATCTTTTAAAAACGGTGCAAAACGTCAGCGAGTGGATTAAAGAAGAAAGCGAACTTTGGAAAAAAGCCATCGAGAATAAAGATATGCTTAAAGAGCTGCATCGTCTTAAAATTGTACCAATTTTTCCTATAAAAGAAGCCTTAATGGGCAACTGCCCAGTTGATGTTTTAGAGTTTTTACTCGATGAGCTTAAGATGGATTTCATTTACGGAATAAATATTAATATATCTTTATTAGTTTATTGTGTTCGAGAGAAGCTCGATCTCAAATACATCAATAAACTGCTTGAGCTTGGAGCATCAGATGCAAGTAAAGCCTTTAAAGAAGCTTTAATTTGGCGCAATATACATGCGGCTCGCAGACTATTCGAGCTGAAAAAATCTGAAAAGAAAGTCACAAATGAGTTTTTTAATCTTTGTAATCGTGTAGGTAAGGATTTTCAAGATTTAGCACGAGAAATGTTGGAGGAAGATCTCGTTATAAATTTTTCAGCGGATAGACTTTGGTTGTTTGCTTACATGGAAGATAAATCATTGCTTAAACTACTGTTAGATGAAAAAAAGATCCCGATTAAAGATGGGGATGATCTAGATCAGGCGCTAAAAGAAGCAGTGGATGCAATATATCGCCAAATGATAGAGAAGCCTGAAAATTCGGATGAACTCTATAAAACGATTAGCTATCTCAATACTAAGATTCAAGATCCGCACGATGATAATCCCTGGCAATGGGTGTGCCGCAACGGGTTTGTTCACTGGGGAAATAAATTGTTTAGGGATAACTATCAATTTGACGATGCAGTAAGCGATGATGGTAAGACCCTGCTTCAGCTAGTTGAAAACGCTAAAATTGACCCCAAAGACCTACAGGCAAAAGAAACATTCATTACAAAGCTGAAAGCTGCAACAAGCCAACCAGATCGAACAGCTATGCCCAGAAATGGTGGTATAGGCGATTTGAGAAGCAATTACTAAACGATTAATACAACTCACTTGAAATTAGTCATTAACGCTGTTTTTGTAAAAATCACCACCAAATATGTGAAAAATCACCACGAAGTGGTTGAATTATAGCCACGAGGTGGCTGTAATTTTGATTATGTATAAACGATATATTGAAAACAAGATTTTATAAGCCGTTAAAGATACGCCAGTTATATTTTTACACGGGCCTAGGCAAGCTGGAAAAAGCACCTTAATGGCTATGTTTCAGAAGAATCATCCATTTGGAAATATCTGGCTGTAAAAAGCTGAAGGGGACTTAAAAGCCCGGGAGTTATCTTAAGGCTGCTGCGTTCCCGCCCTGACCTGGTTCGAAAGCTCGCCGCCTTTCAAGCCCTCCAGCAAAAATTGATTATACCAGAGTCTTGATTAAAATAAAATGTTGCAGCTATAGATAGGTGTATATGCGCCTGATTCAGTATTTTTTTAAAGATGTTAAGCAATTTCTTCATTTAGCACGGACGCACTCGCTCATTCTTGCTATTGTGCTTCTCTCATATTTAGCAAGTTATGGTTTAAATTTTTATTTGGCACAAATTTTGGACCCCCAGAATTATGGCGATGTCTCTGTTGTGTGGCAGGTGCTGCTTTTTGCAACGCCGGTGGCACTTTTGGGAACTGAACTTGCCGTAATGCGTTTTTTGCCCATGTATATGGAGCAGGGTAAGGTAGGATTGATTGCAGGTTTTTTGAAGTGGATGAAAAGGACTTATATCATCTCTAGTTTGGTGATTTTGGGTGTGGGGCTTTTGGTGTTGCTTGTTTTTGTCGTTTTTTCAAAGACGCATATCCATTTTTTTGATCAGTTTCATATTATCATTACCGCGTTTTGGCTAGTGCCGCTGTTTTCCCTTGTAATGCTTTTAGCGCAGGTGTTTCAGGCGATGAAGAAGTATTACCATTCAGCGCTGTTTAGCGGTTTAGCATTTACGCTTTTGATTATTGTGACCGTGGCGCTTTTGATTACGATTTTTGAGTCGACGTGGATTGGATTGTACCGTGCTTCTTTTAGCGTGCTGCTTTGTATCGGCGTAGCATGTGTGATCATGATTATGTGCGAGTTTTATTGGCTGAAAAAGTGTATGCCGAAAAGGTATTTTACCGTAAAGCCGCAGTTTGAAGTGAAGCGATGGTCAAAGGTGGCCTTTGAGATGATGTCGAGCACGGTTGTGTTTGGAGGATTGCTCGCGATCGATATTGTGATGCTTGAGGTTTTGGGTAAGAATGAGGCGCAAGTGGGGCACTTTGCAGCGGTTTTGGTGATAGCAAGCTCAATTGGCGTGTTTGGCTCTGCAGTAGATATGCTAGTCAATCCGATGATCAGCCCCTGCATCGAGCAGAAAAACCATCGTCATCTGCAGTCGGTGATCCACATCATGAATTTGTTTAAAGCTTTTCCAGCACTTTTGCTCACCACAGGAATTATTATTTTTGGCAAGGATTTGCTGAGAATGTTTGGAGATTCGTATGTAAACGCCTATTCCTCGCTTGTGATCGTCGTCATTGGCGTCTTTTGGGGGATTTGTTTGAGCTCTTCTGGTCCGCTCCTTTTGTATTCAGGACACCAGCGCACTAATTTTAAGCTGTCTATTATCCAGCTGGGTTTTATCATTGTGCTCGATGTAATTTTTATTCCGCTCTATCATATTCAAGGGGCCGCGATCGTTTTGACAGTGGCAATTATTCTATCTGCGATTGTGCGGGCATTTTTGGCACGTAAATATTTAGGTATTCATACATTTTATTTGATTTAGATTTCTTCCTGTGCTAGTTTTTTTGCCATGGATATTATCACCGCTCTAAGACAGTCGACAGCACCAAAGCCCATTGATTTATCGGGCAGTAGCAGCACTAAAAAGATCGCACTATTTGTTTTTGCCTTTCTTGCTATAGCCTCTACCATCGGAGTGATCTGGTGGTTTGTAAAAGAGCCTACGCCTGTGGAGGAAAATCAACTTCCTATTATTGATTACCGCACAGAGATTTTGGATGCTGTTAAAGGTAGCGATGCTGATAAACTCGCTAAGCTTCTCCAAAATGAAAGTGTTAGTCTCAATATTTTTGACTATGGGCGCTCGCTTTTCTGTATTGCTTTGGAGCAGTATAGAGCTGCGATGAAAAACTTTAGTCTGGAAGACGATGTTAGCCTATGCATTGGGCCTATGGATGTGTTGGATTTGCTCGTATCCGATTCGCGCTGTGATGTAAATAGCCCTTTTGCTGATGGTCTGTCACCTCTGCACTACGCCTGTCTGTATTGCGAAGATGTGCTTCCTGAGCTTTTAAAGCGCTCTGACTTGCAAATAGATGTGAAAGACCGAGACGGGAAAACACCCTTGCACTACGGCGCTGAAAACGGCCCAGTGAGTATCGTTGAAAAGCTTTGCAAAGCAAGGGCAGATGTCAATGTTTTGGATCATGGGCAAAAATCGCCTCTATCGCGCGCATTGATACGAGGCAATCGCGTTTGTGTGATCGAACTCTGCAAATACCAACCTAAAGTTACAGATGACGACACGCTAGAAATTAGTAATCGGAGATGGACAGATATAGAAAAGCTCATCTTTGGTGATAATAACAGCAAATCACAACTTGGTTTTCAGTTTGCCATCCTGAAAAAAATGCGAGAAAAGACACCGACAGGTTGTACAGCAAAATTTTTCATTGAGAAGATGCAAATCATTCATGATTACATCGCCCCACCTTCATCTTCAGAAAGTACAAAACCTGTGAAAGAGCACGAAACTAAAGACGAAGGATGGCTTGAGAAGGCAAAAGCTGCCTATCAGGCTTGCAGAGAAGCGGACAAGACTGAAGATGAGCTGATGAATGAGTTTGTCGATGAGATGATCTCAAGTGGGCCTAGTGACAATGATCATCAAGATCTGACCTGCTCAATGGCCGTGATGAATAACGAAGTTGAAATAATTAAAAAATTCACCAAAGACCAAATCAATACTCGAGATAAGCTGGGCAATTATCCTATTCAATATGTTCGCACGAAAGAGGCAATTGATGAGTTAGTAGCAAAAGGTGCTGATGTAAATATTGTCGATGGTGTAGGAAGGAACTTGCTACATAATGCTGTGTTTGAAAACAATCCGGATAAAATCAAAGCTTTGGCCACTAAAATTGATGTTAATGAAAAAGCTGCTTCAGGTGAACATGCTCTAATACTTGCTGTAACGTCTCAAAGATGGGAAGCTCTTGGAGCTTTGCTAGAAGTAGATGGGATCGATTTGAAAACGATAGATGCCGATGATAATACTGTCTGTCACCATGTGGTCTCGCATGGAATTGAATCTGTTATTTCAAAATTGATACAGAAAGGTGCGGATTTTGCAGCAGAGAACAAGCGCAAGCAAACGCCTATAACTTTCGCATTAGAATTTGCAATGAAGGACGACCGATTATCCAATAACGTGAAAAAAACGATTTTCTCATTGTTAACTACACATAAGCAGCCCAAACGCGGACATTATCTTATCATGGCAACGCGGCTTGGATGGAATGATGTTATCGATGAACTGTTGAAAGGTCCCAATGGTGTCGATATTAACTATCAAGAATGTTATATGGGGCACACTGCTTTGCACGCAGCAGTTACTTCTGGACATCTCCACACAGTAAAACATTTGCTAAAAAATAAAAATATTGATCCTAATATCGTTGACAGTAGGCAGGGCTGGCCTCCTATTTTTTATGCTGCCTATCTTTGTGGAAATGATATATGTAGAGACATTTTAACATTTTTAGATGATATAAATACCAGAAGACAATATAACATTAAAACAGAAGTCCAGTGTAAAGGGGAAAAAATAAACCTCGTCGATATTACAATAGCTGGCGCTCTTAAAGCTAGAAAAGAAAATAGCCAAAAAAAATCTTAGTTTAACCTGAACTCTTTCGTTTTGATTGTTTAGATTCAGAGCAGATTAGGTGACAGATTGTGCCATTTTTTGCGATTCTATAGCGAAGGCGCTATAGATGAGCACAAAAAGGGTGCAAGATGGCGGCTAAGATGCGCGGAAGATG
>JAJFLZ010000015.1 GCA_021772435.1 Chlamydiota bacterium
CTTCAGGCATCTTAGCCGCCATCTTGCACCCTTTTTGTGCTCATCTATAGCTTTTGGCTATAGAATCGCAAAAAATGGCACAATCTGTCACCTAATCTGCTCTGAATCTAAACAATCAAAACCCAGAGTTCAGGTTACTAGGATCTTTTTGAACGCGTGCAATGAATTCTTGGAATGCTGGCACATCGTGAAGCGGCTCTAGCCATTCATCCTCTAGGAGCTCTTCGATATCAGGTAAGGAAAGAAATTTATGGGCTTTTTCAAGGTAAAAGAGTCCCAAGTCGAGTTTGCCTTGCGTGGTGTAGAGGTTTGCTATGGTGTAGTAGGCGTCGCTGTTGCCGAGTTTAATGGCTTGAAAGAGTTTGTTTTCAGCATCTGAGATCAGCTGTGGAGTGTCTTGAATCTCGTGCAGGTGCATAAGAGCTAGGGACCAGTCGTGTAATAAGACGTCGTTGTCGGGATCTTGCATGTGGGCGATGCGGTAGTGATGGAAGCTACGATAGTAGAGGTCTGTATCAGAGACAGTGTCTGCATAGGCGTTATAGACAAGAGCAAAGCGGTAGTTGAGATCGGGATAGTCGGGCTTTGCCATCAGGATGTGATGCAATAGATCGAGACTTTGAATGAAGTAAGATTCTTCCTCATGGAGCTGACCTGCTAGGGCTAAAGCGCTGGCGTGGGTGTAGATCCAATCGATGCAGGTGTAGGGCGCGTTTTTTTGGATTTCAAGGGCTGTTTCGATATGATGAAGGGCGTGCTCAAGGAGGTTTTTGTCGGTTTTTTCATCAGCTAAGCGATACAGAGCATCTCCAAGATCGAAGTGGTAGGTCGGATCTGGCCTTAGGTTAAGTGCTTTTGAGAAAAACCGCACAGCGCGCTCTAGCTGAAGTGTGTAATCATCTTCGTGTTCTGCAAGTGTCATGTAGCAGGTGCCAAGCGCATGCCAAGCGCTGTGAAAGGTGCGATCAAGCGATGTGGCGCTTTGAAAGGCCTCGACAGCGCGGAAGTATATGTCGACGCAGTTGAAATAATCACCTAAATCTAAAAGGACACGCCCGTATGATGCAAAGACAGCAGGATCGTCGGGGTTCTTTAAGGAGAGTTCATCGAGCATATCTTCTGCTTTTCGCAGGTGTTTTAAACGGTTTTTGGCGCTGCCAAGCCCCGATAGGGTTTCTGCCCAAATACAGGTGAGTTCCACCTCATTTGCACCAAAAGATCTCGCTTTATGACATTTTTCTATGCTGGCGCAAAATGCTTTGGGCTCATTTGTGGTTTTTCCGAGGACGCAAAGTAGGTGAGCCCATTTCAGCCAGATTTTGGCATCGGTGGGACATAGCGTAGCAGCTTTGGCGTAGCAGTCGCTTGCTCGTTCGGCATGTTCCGGTTCACTTGTGACGCCGTAAAACGTTGTCTGTGCATCGCCTAAATACGTCCAAGCAGCTTGGCTTGCCGTTTCTGTTTGCGTGCCCAGCTTGTAGTGATCAACAGCTAGATGCAAATATTTGATTTCTCCTAATGTGCCGTAAAGGCGCAAGGCTAAATGCCCGAAATCGCACCAAAACTCTGTTGGTTGCTCTTCGTTTAGGGTAGAAGCTTTTTGGAAAGCAGAATACGCCAGCTGCAAGTCGAGGGGGTCTTCTGAGTGCATAGCAATGCGGCCCATGCAGAGGCCGTAGTTCCAGTGGAGATCGAGTAAAAATTCGGGTGGTTGACCTTCAGCAAATTGAAGTGACAATTCAAATTTTTCTTTGGCGCTCAAAAAGTAGTGTTGTTCGCCTGTAGCGCTGCCAAGTAAAAATAAACAATTGGCCCAAGATAGCCACGATTCAAACATTTGAGGGGAGAGTTCGGTGGCTTTTTTAAATCTTTTATTGGCAATATGCAGTGCTTTGGGATTGCCGTTGCATGCATAATCGAAGATGGCCAGACCCTGTTTATGGAAAAGCTGAGGCTCATTGGGTGCTAAATCGGCGGCGGTGGCTAGAAGCTCAAGGCCTGATTGGTCCCCGTCTAGCAGCCGGCGCTCACCTGCAGCCATCAAAGACTCAATAAAACTTTCTTTAGGGCTAGCCTTAACTGATGTAGATAAATCTTGTGCCATAGGATCCCAGTATAGGTCCTTTTTCTATTTCACTCAATCCCCAAAATTGCTTTAAAATGTGCTCTAGGCCTTTTTTTATTTATCTTAATCATTTACTATGAGTATTTTGATTTTTATTTAAATTAACGGAAAATTTATGATTCACACAATTAAAAGAAAAATTTACATGGGGGATACCGATGCTACAGGTGCTCTCTACTTTGCGGGCCAGTTTCGGCTAGCCTTGGAGGCTTTTGAGAGCTATCTAGCTGAATCAGAGCTGGTGCTAAAAGACTTCTTGCTGCCCATTGTGCATGCTGAAGCGGATTTTTCCGCCCCGCTAAAGCTTTGGGATGAGGTGACGATTTCTTTGTCGTGCACTAAAATTGGCACAACATCGTTTGTGATGGAAAGTGAGCTTTCCGGATATGGCCGGGTGCAAATTGTGCATGTGTTTACTGATAAAAAGGGTAACAAGCAGCCCATCAGCCCTGCATTAAAGCTTGTGCTCTCAAGGCTAGTGCAGGCAGAGAAGGCTTGCCAGACATCTTTGGCAGTGGAAAGTAGCGAATAGGGTGCTTGAATTTGGGTAGCAGGTCTGCAAGCTGGTCTTTGCATCCATGGGGCCTGTCGACAAAAGCCACGGGCCTCTCGCCGAATTCGGGATCGGGCACAGCAACCACGCATGCTATCTCAATTCCAGGGAGTTTGAGCAGAGCTTGTTCAATTTCTTCGGGTTGGATATTTTCGCCGCCGCTGATAAATAATCGATCTTTGCGACCCACGATGCTTAAATCAGATCTGACTAAATCGCCAGTTGCAAACCAGCCGCTTTGAGGTTCCTCATCTAAATAACCTTGAAAAAGAGTGGCTCCAGATACATGGAGTTCACCATTTTCAATTTTGACACGTCTGTAGGGTAATACCTGGTTTTGTATGAGCACAGTTGAGCTCATTTCTGTTAAGCCGTAGGAGGGGATAATAGGTAGATGCGAGGCTTTTAAGGCTTGTTGAATTGAGAGCTGTGCGCCGCCAATTAAGATTTTTTTGTATTTAACATCTTCATCTAGTGCTCGCATGAGCTGAGTGGGCACCCAGGAAGCGTGTGAGGCCGGCGCTTTGAGAGCAACTGCTCCGCCAGCTAAAAACGCGCGAAATAAAATGGCCAGCCCGCCCACATGCCAAAGGGGTAATGACAGCTGCCAAGAATCTTGGGATGAAAACCCTAGCCTACTGTTGACACCAAGAGCGCTGTAGATGTGGTTGCTTAAGTTATGGATTGCAACTTTAGGTGCGCTGCTCGAACCCGAAGTAAAGAGGTAGGTGGCAGGTCTTAAAATATCGAGCTCTGCAGATCCTGTGGCTGTAGCACTGAGCTTAGGTGTGATCACATGTGTGGCACGGATCTGCTGGGTTTCTTTATCGATGCTTGGCAGGCGCGCAGATAAGGGGCAAGCGATAGCTCCAAGGCGCATGAGAGCAAAGAGTGTTAATATGACAGGCACTGTGGGATGAGCGATAAAGGCAACAACAGACCCAGGCTTGACCCCTTGCTTTTTTAAGTCTTTGACGATTCCAAAGCAAAGCGCATCGCAGTCTTGATATGAGTAGCTATTTGTTCTGTCAATGATCGCAAAATCACTTGATCGCCGGTTCAAAGGACACAACACCGATTCTCTCCAGATTAGGTTTTTCATCGGGAAGCTCTAAGAATCCCAAGCCGATCGGAGCTATGGGCTCTTTGAGCAATTTGGCAAAATGCAAAAGGCTTTGCAGGCCGACACGTGTTTTAAACGTGTTGCTAAGCACAATTTGCTTGCCTTGTCTGTGCGCCCTTTGGGCAATTTCCAGACAATCGCCTACACCGCCCCACTGCGGCGGCTTTAAAATAATTGAACTGATATTGGGAAGGTGCCAGAAATCGCAAGTGTAGATTGTCTCATCGACTGCAAGCCTTTGCGTTGTAAGCTCGCAAAAAATCTCTAATTCTTTTGTTGGTTCTTCAAAATACTCAAACCGATTTTTGGGAAAGTGATGACTCAGGGCCAAAGCATCGGATACGGACCACTCTTGGTTAAAATCGAGCCGCAGCTTAAAACCCATATCAAAGAGCTTTTGGCAAAGATCGATTGTTTCATTAAGGTCAAGATGACCAACTTTTACTTTTGCTAAATGAGAAACTGCTTCTTTAGCATCATTTAAAATTTGTTCGGGTGTTCCAGAGAGCAAAATTGCGTATGGAATAATTGCAGGCTCATTTTCGCAGTAGAGCATCTCGGTTGCAAAGGCAACCGATGGGTAGCGATCAAAATCTTCTTCAAAAACCGCAGCTAATACATCTTCAATTGTCTCAACGCTCCATCCGGGAAGGGGGGTAATCTCGCTCCAGCAGTCTGTATCATCAGCGTGCAAAAGCAAGCTTTTATCCTGGATGAAAACCTCAATCATAAAAGGGCGCCAATAATAAATAAAGCAGTGTAGAGCAAAAGCGTTTTACCTGTGTCAGCTAGCACATCATTCAAAGTACTTAATCGCTTATAACTCCAAATGCGTCTGATTAAAAAAACTGCTGGAATGAGCGCAACAAGAGGTAAAATCAGCCAAAATTTTATGGCGGTAAGAGGAATAACAGGCAAAATTCCAACAAGCAAGCACAGCGTATATTCCCACCTGCCAAAAGTCTTTCCAAACCGCACTGTGAGCGTCATTTTTTTGCATTTTTTATCCTCAGTGCGATCGCGTAAATTATTGGCGGTGAGCACAGCCACGGGAATCAATCCTGGAGCTAAACTGGCCCACAATAAAAGCCAACTAAGAGCGCCTGTTTGCAAATAAAATGTCGCTAAGACGGCGATTGGACCAAAAAACAAAA
Source organism: Chlamydiota bacterium (assembly GCA_021772435.1). Taxonomy (GTDB): domain Bacteria; phylum Chlamydiota; class Chlamydiia; order Chlamydiales; family JACKPQ01; genus JACKPP01. The sequence continues at coordinate 4,956 of JAJFLZ010000015.1, forward strand.
ACACAAACAGATCAGCAAGCCCCGTTCTAGAAAGAGAACACTTTCCAGCTGAGTAGCCGATACCTGAGCTAATTGCAATGAGCAGCAGTGCAAATATGACCCAGCCGCCGATCACGGTTAAATAGAGACCAGCTAAAAATGCGATGGCAAAAGCTACGATCATGGCAAAGCGCATTGCTTGTGGGGATACATGGCCCGATGCAATCAGGCGTCTTGGCCCTTTGCGTTTTTTTGTGTCGCTGCCTTGCTTGTGGTCGAAATAATCGTTAGCAAAATTCGTGCCGATTTGAATGCCAAGACCGCAGATGAGTGTCATCAAAAACGTGAGAAGGTTCCAAATAGGAGATAGAACCGTTCCGATTAAGATCGGAGATAGAGTAATGATGAGCGTTTTAGGCCGCATCGCCTCTAGCCATAGCTTCATGCGCGTTTAGGGAATTTTTTGAAGTTAGGTTTGCGCTTTTCTAAATAGGCTTTGTGGCCTTCCTGAGCCTCGTCACTCATGTAGAAAAGCAATGTGGCATTGCCAGAGAGCTCTTGCACACCTGCTTGCCCATCGATTGCGGCATTAAAACCAGATTTCAAGCAACGCATCGCGAGCGGCGAGTGCACAAGCATCTCTTGGCACCACTGCACCGTTGTGGCTTCTAAATCCTCGAGGGGCACAACGCAGTTGACAAGTCCCATATCGAGAGCTTCCTGTGCGTTATATTGCCGGCACAAATACCAAATTTCGCGCGCTTTTTTCTGGCCGACAATGCTAGCTAAGTAACACGCGCCAAATCCGCCATCGAAAGAACCCACCTTTGGTCCTGTCTGGCCAAACACGGCGTTATCAGCTGCTATGGTTAAATCGCAAATCACGTGCAGGACATGCCCTCCACCAATTGCATATCCTGCAACCATCGCGACAACGGGTTTTGGACATGATCTGATATCTCGTTGAAAATCTAAAACATTTAAACTCTCTGTGCCATCTGAACCTTGATAGCCGGCTTCTTTTCTCACTTTCTGATCGCCACCTGAGCAAAAAGCCTTATCTCCGGCGCCTGTCAAAATAATCACGCCAATCTCTTCATCGTGCCTAGCATCTGCAAAAGCGTGGATCATCTCTTTTACAGTATCTGGTCTAAAAGCGTTGTGGATGTGTGGACGATTGATTGTGATTTTGGCAACACCATCGAACTTGTGATATAAAATATCCTCATACTTACCGCACTCTGTCCAGTTGATCTCTTCTGTGAGTGTAGACATGTAGCCTCCTAGGATTGTTTGGAGGCCAGTTTAGGTATTTTCTGAATTCAGTTCAAGAACGCATTTATGAACGAAAGTTAGTTGGTAAGTAATTCGATGATTTGATTTAGAGAAATGGGGGCTTCCAGGTTGTGTGATTTGGTGCTGCGGGGTAGGTTTTGGGAATTATGCGTGAGAGAATTGGCAAAATCATATAATGATAGCCACGCGTCTTTGTCATCAAAGGTGTATTTGCCTGCTTCTGATCTCTTGATGAAGGCTGGCTTTTCCATGCTAGAGTTTGGGAAGAATGGAAGAGGCATGAGAGGCGCTTCTTTTTTGGATTCGCTTCTGGCCATAGGCTGCTGTTTTAAGTATTGACCTAGCCATTCTTTGATCAGATAGCCAAATGCCATTCGTTCGTGTGCTTGGTTTTTGATCTTCATAATATGGCCAAGTGTTGGGATTACGCGGCCGGAGGTGTCTTTTTGATCTTCCTTAATGAGGAGTTCAAGATCACCAATGCGAGTGTTGTTGCCTTCGATAAAAATGTTATCTGATTTTAAGTCTCTGTGAATGGAATGATGATCGTGAATATGTTTTAGACCTTGCGCAATGTGTTGAGCTCTCATTTTAATCTCGGCAACAGATGCGAATTTGTGATTGTCACTGCTACCATCAAACTTGATGGGTTCGATTGAAACTTGACCTAGAGTGATACCGCGGTGATTAGCGCGCTCCATCACTTTTTGAGGGTTTGTATAAATGTATAGTGGCTTGGGAACGATGTTTGTGTGCTCTCCAAGCTCGTTTAAGAGGGCTGTCACACTTTCAGAATAACGTAAGACGGTCTTAGAGTTGCGGATGCGCTTTAGCTCAGCAGGAGATGCGTGAGCGATCACGACAGTTGGATGTTCTGGATCTAATTTAAAACCTTCAGATTCATCATAGCGAATTAAAACTCCTCGCTTAACGACTGATTGACAGCCTTTACCAAGCCGTTTACCCAGTAAGCAAAAAACATTTTCTTTAAGAATCATTGCATTGGTAAATCCCTGAGAACTTTTTTCTAAAAATAGGGGATAGGTATTTGAATATGGAAGGTCAGGGCCGAGAGCTTGCCAGCATGCAGTTAGAAGAACATCAAATTCACCTAGAACCATATCACGATAAGCAGGATCAAAGCCTTCTAGTAAAGCATCTCCGATGGTTTTGTAATTTTCTTGAGTGATATGTAGGTTTGGTCTTGTCGTCTCCGGAAAAGAGAAATGTTGAGTTGGCTCTGTAAGACGTATTTTTCTTGTCGAAAGAGCAAGTACAGGTTCTTCATCACTTGAAAATCCGCTACTGTCATAAGCAGGGCTATTAGATAAAATACTTGCTGAAATTTGACTTGCTTTGCGTTTTAACGATTTATCAGGAGATGGCGGTGGTGTATTTTCAGAGTTTAAATCACCTGTTGATCGCAGAAAACTAAAGTTAGGGACAGGCAATGACATATTTCTCTCATTTTTAAAAAGTTAATTGCAATGATTATAACAAAATTTCACAAAAATGTCAATCGTAAACAAATGATTTTAATAGACAAAAAATAATTTGCTTTCATAAAGTGTACTCCTCGTAATTAAGGAGTTATAAAATGTGCATAGATAAATCATTGGCATTTAGCGTGATGGTGAATGATCCACCTGAAGACTATAGAGAAAAGGTTAATTTTAACAAAGTGGTAGCGGCTATTTCAAACCATCATTGTACAATGCTTGATCTAAGTGACTTACATGTAACAGGCCTGCCAAAAAATCTTGCTAAATTATGTCCACGACTTAAAGTTTTGAAAATCGCAGGGAATCGCATTGAAGAATTGCCATCTGGATTAGAGAATCTTGAGGAGATTGATTGGAGTCGTAATGACTTGTTTTCGGTGCCAATTTGTTTAAAAAACTACAAAAAGCTTAAAAATCTTGATTTGAGTAAAAATCGCATTGAATTGGTCTCTGAAGGGCTTATTTCTAGTCTGCAAGGGTTAAAAGAGCTTAATCTGAATGATCACCGGATCTACATGGGAAAGGAACGTAATTATAGAGTAATGCAAGAGGTGAAAACACATCCCACTCTCAAATTATTCCATTTTAAGCATTTTAATGCTTTCGAACCTTGCACAATAGATGTGAAAAGAGCTCAGGCTGCTCTAAATGTGGAGCGTGTCCAGCGTCTGGCAAGCTAAATCGGCTTGTGAATTGCTGTGAGATATCGACATATTTTTGGTCCTTTTCGCCATAGATGAAAATAGTTGGGATGTTAGGTAAAATGTTCGATTGCTTGCATATGCTGTAAGTTTTCATGTACTGCCAGGGCGAAGGATCATTTAGGCGTCTATCGAAAATCTTTTTAAATTGGTCGGAGTTGCGCAAACTGTCAAAAATTGGTTGATTGTACCATTTAGTGAGAGCTTGAGGATAGGCTTCTTTTTCAAAAATATTCATCCAGGTGTTTTCGAATTTTTCTCGCTCTTGGATCTGATGCTTTTTAAGCCCTGGGTTGGCGCTGATCAATATCAGTCCGCTAAAGTGCCCTGGATTTTGCTTTGCGAGTTGCAAAGCGATACGCCCACCCATCGAATATCCCATCAAGATGGCGCCTTTGGGAATGTTGAAATCATCTAAAGATGGCGGAATGGTAATACCCAAGGCATCAAATCCATCAAAATCTCTAGGCGAGCCTAAAAACCCATGCAGAGCAATTATTGGAGCGCTTCGGCATAACATGGGAAGCTTGCGGTTTTAGCTTTGGGATTTAGGTCGGTCAGATGCGCTTGCAATTCCTCGTGTAGGTCAAAGTTGCGTTGTCTATTTGTGATGACCTCGATCAGGCATGGGCCTGAGCTATCTAGCGCATCTAAAACAATTTCGCTCAAGGATTCGATCGTTTTTGGCAGGTGGTAGGCGTATCCAAAAGTTTGCGCTACTGCTTTAAAATGTAATTCGTGGCTAGCTGCAAAATACTCTTCGACGATGTTTTGTTTTTTGGCTACTGGCAAAAACGAAAAGATGCCACCGCCTCCATTGTTGATCGTTAAGATGACAAGAGGTTGATTAAGCGTTTTAGCTAAGCTAAGGGAGCTCAGATCGTGCAATGTTGTCTGATCGCCCAAAATCGCTAGTGTGGGCCTATCTAGTGCTTTACAAATGCCGCTAGCTGTCGCGATATTTCCATCAATACCCGAGGCGCCGCGATTGGCAAAGAGTGGCGCTGTCTCTTTTTTTGGGTAGAAAAAGCTATCGGCATCGCGAATAGGCATACTGTTGCCAACAAAGACTGCAGCTTGTGCTGGTAAATCATTTAAGAGACGCACAACTCCCGGCTCTGAGATCTCAGAGCTGCCTGTGAAAAATGTATGGATGCGCTCGTGAAGGGTGCTGCTTAGGTTATTCCAAAGAGCCATCCAGCTAGATGGGCCGCGTCCAGGCAAATATTGTGTAAGTTCACTGGCGAAGTGCTGCGGCTTTGCATCGAAATAGTGCGTTGCAATGTGATGGGGATCTTGTCGTTTGGCGCTTGCGGTAACGTGACAATAGCATTCAGGTGTATGTTTTGTGATCCACTCGTTTAGTGCTTTGGATACGACCGGACCGCCAAAATGCAGTACACCATCTAAACGCAATTCATCGTGCGTAGACAGCGATTTCAAGATCAAGTCGTGGTACTTAGCTAAGCCGTGAATATCGCCCTGCGAGCGGAGTCCAGAATTGATATCGGCGATAATTGGCCACTGCAAAAGCCTTGATAATGTTTCGAGAGACTCAGGAGGCGTGTCATAGGGCAGGCTGCCTGCAATAATGACTCCGTTCTCGATAGGACTTAGGCAGTCCGCTAGCATCGATATTTCGTCATCGTGGGGCATTTGATGCAAGCTTGCGTAAAACCGTTTCACATTTGATGGAATTTCTAGGTTTGGGGTTGTCTCAGAAGCAAAAGGCTTTCTAAAAGCGCAGTTGATGTGGACAGGGCCAATCGGCGCAGATTTTGCTTTATGTACGCCATATGCTATTGATGAGCTAACATAATCAAATTTCATCGTATTAGAAGGGCAAGGTAGATGACATTCCCAACCCACGAATGTTCCAAAAAACTTGGTCTGATCAATCGTCTGGTTAGCGCCGCAATCAAGTAGCTCTGGAGGTCTATCTGCGCTTAAAATAATAAGCGGTACATGCGCATGGTGGGCTTCAATGACAGCTGGCATCAAATTACCAAGTGCTGTTCCAGATGTTACGATAATGGCAACGGGCGTTTTTTTAGCTTTGGCAAGACCAAGAGCGTAAAAGCCTAAACCACGCTCATCAAAATGGACGACATTTTCAGCGAGTGGATGCTCGGCGGCTGCTGTGACAAGAGGTGTTGATCTAGACCCCGGAGCGATGCAAAATTTGCGCACTCCTTGGTGAATGAGCTCTTTGATAATTGTTTTAGCGGCCTGTTCATTCAAGAAACCTGTGTCCATAATTCCACCTTCCGATTTAACTCGTCCCATTCCATTTTTGGGTCCGACCCCTTGACAATACCGGTTCCAGAAAAAAGATGCATCTTATTTTTTATTAGTAGTGCAGATCGGATACAAACAATAAAGTTTGCGCATGATTTTGAATAAAAACCTAGCGGTGCAGCATACAAGCCGCGATTAAAGTTTTCGAGCTCAGATATAACTTTGCGCGCGTTTTTCCAGGGAACGCCGCCCATCGCAGGAGTTGGATGTAACAGTTCAAGAATGTCACCATCGGTGACATCTGATTTTAAATTCCCTTTGATACTTGAGTGTAAATGACAAATTTTACCTGCGCGTTTTGTGCCCACAGGACCAGACTCAACGCTTGTACAAAAAGGCTTGAGCTTGGCAAGAATATCGGATCTTACCCACTCAAACTCTCGCCTGTCTTTTTCACTAGCTAGCAAAGCAGTCTCATCAGTGTGTGTGCCAGCTAAGGCTTCGCTAAAAAGTGTTTTGCCCTCTCTCCAAAATAGCTGCTCTGGAGTATTTCCCATAAAGGTGACATCGGGATTTGGTTGAAACCAAAAGTTTAGTTTTTTGGGTACCACGGGATCAATTTGCACTTTCCTGGCCATGACAATTTTAGATAACTCTCCAGCCTCTATTCTAGATAAGCACTGTTCAATTTGAGAGATCCATTCTGTTTGCGTGATATTTTCGCCTCGGTCCATAACGGGAAGTGCTGGAAATTTAGCCAGGCCAGAATGCTTAACTTCACACCCATCGATTAAATCGATCTGCGGCAGCCAAAACGCTTTCCACGGACCGTCAAATTCCATACCGCCCCAGATACGCTCATCAGATGGCGCTGGAGCTTTTGAGTAAACTTGAGCGCAGCCGGCAGCTGCCTGCTCGCCGATCATGATTTTCGGGTAAAGCGTTTGCTCCTTTAGCCAATTAAGTGTATCCGACATACAACCTTACGCTTCCGAACGTGTAATTGTGGCACTCTGCTTGTTTGAAACCGTTTTTTAGCATCAAATCACAAAAAGTTTGGCCACAAGGAAACGTTTCAATCGTTTGATTGAGGTAGTTATAGGCGCTTTTGTGGCCTGAAAATAGCCCGCCTAGGCGCGGCAATATTTTGCGCAAATAAAACAGATGAAAGGGTTTAATCCACGAGTTTTTTACCATCGCACCTTCTAAAATCAGAGCCCTGCTGCCGGGTTTTAGTACGCGTACCATTTCCTGGAAGGCAATCTCTGGGTTTGTGACATTGCGTATGCCAAAACTCATTGTGATGACATCAAAACACTGGTCTTCAAAAGGCACTTTGAGCGCGCTACCGCAGACCATTTTGACTTTATCACCATATTGTCTGCATTTTTCTTGTCCGATTCTAAGCATATCTTCGGCTAGATCCAACCCGATAGCCTCATCGACTAGATCGACAAGTGCTAAAATCTGATCACCGGTGCCGGTTGCTAAATCGAGCAATCTAGATTTGCCCGTGGGCATGAATTTGCGAAACTTGCGTCTCCACATTTGATCCATACCAAGTGTAATCACGCGGTTGACGCGGTCATAAGTTGGCGAAATTGTATCGAACATTTCGTGGATGTTTTCGCGCGATGGCGAGTCTGTGCTCATACACGGCAGTTTAACAACTGTTAAGGAATATTCCAACTGGGTTTTTTAAATTTTAAAATGACAAAGGGAATAGCCGATGTGATAAGTAAGCCTAGCACAAGGAATAACTCATAGAAAATAACGTTTCCAGAATCGATTTGGGCAGGGGGAAAAAAACCAACAATAAGGGCAGATAAAGAGCCAATCAGTCCGAGACCACTTATGCACCACATTCCTTTGTTACCAAATGGAACTTCGTACGCTCTAATAACGTCTTTACGTTTATAGCGCAGAACAATCGCTGCTAAAAACAAAATGATATACATGACCATATATAGTTGTGAGGCTAATACAAGTAAAATCCAAAAAGAGCTGCTGACATCGGGCATCAGCAAAAACATTAAGGATAAAATTGTCACAATGATTGCTTGCATAAGCATCATAGCAATAGGCATATCATTTTTATTTACCTTATGAAGAACAGGAGGGAATTCACCACTTTGAGCTGCAATCAACAACCCTTTACATGGTCCTGCTGTCCAAGTGCTCATACTGCTTAGTGCGCCGATTGCAACTAAAAAAGATAAAATTGGAACAGCCCAATTCAATTTGTATGCTCTCAAGAGAGAGGCAATAGCCTCTAATCCTCCTGCAACGATGCTAATTTCTTTTTGTGGAATGATAAGCGCTATCATTAACGTCCCAAGAGCAGACAAAGAAATAATGATAGCGGCTGATAGCAAAATCGCTTTTGGATATGTTTTTCTTGGCTGCAATACATCTTTAGCATGAGCAGAGGACATTTCCATTCCGACAAAATTAAACAAAGCTCCTGCAATTAAGGATAGCTGGTATGGGGAGTCTACAGTTGGAATTAAGCTAGATAGGCTTAGATCAATTTGAATAGGTCTTCCAGAAAATACCCAAGCCAAACCTAAAATGATAATGATCACACCTGGTAGTACTGTTCCCGATAAAACACCGAAAGAGCTAATGCGACCTGCTGTTTTCATTCCACGTAAATTGACTAAAGTTGCACCCCAAAAAGCCGATAGAATCACAGTGACCATGTAAGCTTTACTGTTTGCAAGCGCTGGATTGAAACAATAAGCTAACGCTGCTGCCATGAAAGATAAAATTGTGGGATACCAAACCACATTTTCTACCCATTGGAGCCAAATAGCCAAAAAGCCCCACTTGTGACCAAAAGCCTCCTTAACCCAAGTAAAGACGCCTCCCCGATCAGGCCATCCAGTCGTCAACTCTGCTGAGACAAAGGCAACAGGTAAAAAGAAAAAAACTGCTATAACTAAATAAAAGAAAAGTGAAGAAAATCCGTATGCAGAAAGTAGCGGCCAAAAATTAATACTACAAACTGCTGCAACGTTAATCATTGCCAACGTGAAGGCTGAGACCGTGCGATGTGAGGTGACGACATTCATTTCTTCTTCTTACCAAACCCTAATAACCTGAACTCTGGGTTTTGATTGTTTAGATTCAGAGCAGATTAGGTGACAGATTGTGCCATTTTTTGCGATTCTATAGCCAAAAGCTATAGATGAGCACAAAAAGGGTGCAAGATGGCGGCTAAGATGCCTGAAGATG
>JAJFLZ010000016.1 GCA_021772435.1 Chlamydiota bacterium
CTTCAGGCATCTTAGCCGCCATCTTGCACCCTTTTTGTGCTCATCTATAGCTTTTGGCTATAGAATCGCAAAAAATGGCACAATCTGTCACCTAATCTGCTCTGAATCTAAACAATCAAAACCCAGAGTTCAGGTTACTAGAAAAAGATGTTGAGATTCGGCATCGCCTTTAAGGCTCCTCTTCTAGGGCTACATTTAGGTAAGCTACAGCCTCATCGTGATCTTTCAATTTCTCTATGAGCCAATCTTGATAATTTTTATTTTTTGTCATAATTTTTTCCCCCGACTTTATTTCCATACTTACGTTTGTATCCTTTAGGATACATTTATGTCAAAATGAGCTATAGAGGCTTGTTCTATAACTCACATTTTGGTATATCTATGAGTTATAGAAAGAAGGTCTATAACTCATGGATTGGAATTGGCAGCTGCCAGATTGGCCGCATTTTCAGTATGACGCAAACGCTGTTGCGGCACTAGATAAGCAATTTTTGATGGGTGCTGGGAGTGCATTTGCGTATCTAAAGGCAGTGGATACAGACGAGTATAAAAATTTTGTGGTTGAAATCTTGAGCTTGGAAGGAATGGAAAGCTCTAAGATCGAAGGGGAAATTCTCGATCGAAAAAGTCTGCAATCGTCGATTCGAAAACATTTTGGGTTAGAAAAAAGACCTCTATTTACCTCTGATAAAGAAGCTCAAATGGCCGAGCTTCTATGCGATGTTTATGATACATTTGATGAACCTCTCACGCACCAGATGTTGCATAAGTGGCATTTTGTGTTGTTTAAAAACTCAAATGTTATCGAAGACAGAGGGCTCTATCGATCACATGAAGAGCCGATGCAAATCGTGTCTAATCGGTTGGATCAAACCAAAGTATTTTTTCAAGCCCCGCCATCGCAAACTATTGAACAAGAGATGGCACGGTTTATCAAATGGTTTAATTCTACCCAACCTAATGATTCATTACTTGCTAAGGCTGCAATTGCACACCTGTATTTTGAATGCATTCATCCTTTTGAAGATGGCAACGGCAGGTTAGGTCGCTTGCTGGTAGAAAAAATCCTCTCGCAGGGTATTGGTAGGCCTGTGCTTATTGCGGTATCCAAAGTGCTAGAAAAGCAAAAAAAGAACTATTACACAGAACTCGAGAGATGCAATCGAACGCTAAATATTCAAGATTGGATCCAGTTTTTTAGTTTAGTTATTATGCAAGCGCACCATGAATCTATCCAACTTTTGCATTTTATCATCCAAAAATCCAAAGTTCTAAATCGCTTATCTGGATTGATTAACCCCCGCCAGGAAAAAACTTTACTGCGGATGTTTAAAGAAGGGCCCAGTGGATTTAAAAGTGGCCTGAGTGCTGAAAATTACGTCAAAATCACCAAAACATCGAGAGCAACAGCAACAAGAGACTTGCTTGACTTAGTGAATAAAGAGGTCTTGCTAAAGACAGGATCTTTACGCCATACCCGCTATTGGTTGAATATGGGATAGATACGTTGGTCAAAATCGTTTTAAGCAATTTGTGCAGTTACATCTTGCAAAAACTTTTGTAAAATGGCTGTGACTTGGTCTGGTTGCTCAAGATTTGCAATATGACCGGCATTTTCGATGATGTGTAGCGTGCTGTTTGGCAAGTTGTCTGCCATAAGTTTTGCCTCAGCAGGGGGCCTTGCGATATCGTCTTGTCCGACAATAACCAAGCTTGGCTGGGTAATTTCTTTCAGTCTAGAGATTAAATCTTCTCGGGAAAAGATGATGCGTCCAAGTTTTGCAACTCCCGGAATTTGATCCGGTTTGATATTACAAAGATGATGATGGAATGCTTCGGCCATTTCCTTTTTATGCTCTAGGGTGTGAGGTGAGAAGAACATAGGAACTACGGAATCAACAAAGGCAGGAGAGAAGCAGCCTGCAGATTCAAAGCTGTCTATCATGGAAAAATACTGGTCTAGGGTTGCTTTTGGCTCAGAGCCTACGAAGGTGCCCATGAGGATGAGATGGCTGACAGCTTGTGGATAACGCAAAGCAAGATGTGTGCCCCACATACCGCCTACTGAAAGACCGATCATAGCAAATTCGTTGATGCCAAGTTTTCTCATAAGTTCAAGATGGTCATCAGCGCACTGTTCTAAGCTGTAGTCATCTTCACCTAAATGGTCTGACTGTCCATGATCCCAAAGGTCTGTTGCTATGCATCTGAAATTTTTTGAAAGGCTTTCAAGTTGTGGCTTCCACATATCTGATGTCCACAGGTAACTATGCCCAAAGAGCAGAGGGTACCCCTTTCCAACGTCTTGATAATGAAGTTTTTTGTTTCGAATATTGATTGATGGCATCGTCTACCTTGGGTAAAATTTTTTGGTCATGTTATGATGAAAATTTCGTTTTGTCAAGGAAGTAAAACATGCATCGATACCATAAATTATCAGAAGAAACAGCCCATGTGATGTTAGAGCGGGGAACAGAGCCGTCTGGTAGTGGTGAATACTTTGAGCATGATGATGAGGGAGTGTATATTTGCAGGCAGTGCGATTTGCCGCTGTTTTTATCAGATGATAAGTTTACTTGCGGGTGCGGCTGGCCAAGTTTTGATGATACCCTGGGTTGCGAGGAACGGCCAGATGGGGACCGAGTGGAAGTTGTTTGCCCAAGGTGCACGGGGCATTTGGGACACGTATTTGATGGGGAGGGCTTGACTCAAAAAAACAGGCGGTATTGCATCAATTCGCTTTCGCTGGATTTTGAAAACGGGAAGGGCATTGCTATCGTTGCTGGCGGATGTTTTTGGGGCGTGGAACATCTTTTGAAAGATCTGCCAGGCGTTTTGGATGTGGTGAGCGGCTACTCTGGCGGTGAGGTGGCAGATCCCACTTATGAGGAAGTTTGTGGTGGAAATACCGGTCATGCTGAAGCTGTGCAGGTGGTGTTTGATCCAGAAAAAATCAGCTATGAAGATGTTCTAAAGGCGTTTTTTGAAATTCATGATCCAACACAAAAAGATGGGCAAGGCCCGGATCTTGGCTCGCAGTACCGCTCGGCTGTATTTTATTTGAGAAAAGAGCAAAAAGAGGTTGCTGAAAAGCTCATCAACCAGTTGAAGGGGAAGGGGTTTGATGTTGTGACAGAAGTGGTACCAGCATCTAAGTTTTACCCTGCCGAAGACTATCACCAGGATTACTACGTAAAAAATAACAAGCAGCCTTATTGTCATTATCGCTCAAAAATATTTTCTGAATAGTCATTAAAAGGCTTTGTCTTTAGTATCACCAGAAATTACGGAGATACAGATGGCTAGTAAACTTTGGATGATAGGAGGGATGTGCGGTTATAGGCCCGAAACTGGTGAACAAGAGGTTCCTCGTGGCAATCCTCAGACTCAGTTCATCCGTCTTAAACAAAATTATGTGGCTCCAAGAGCCTATTTTTTTGAACTTGTCTCTACTTTGTCAGAGAGTATGCAGGAGGTACCTGGAAACCTCGGTAAGGAAAAATGGATAGAGCGAGCGCAAAGCTTATCAAAGGAGGTGAGGCTATGTAATATTTTGAGGTGCCCACCTGATGACCGTCCTCACCCGGATATACAAGGTCCGGAAGATACGCATTTAAGAAACCCTAGAATACCGGGTAGTTATGTTAGACTTGGTAGAACTTATGTAATGCATCAAAAACCTACCAGGGAGACAGTACAAGCAATTTTTTACTCTGTAGTTTTACATCAGGCCCCTGTTTGGGTGTGTTTATCAAGCACTACAGATAAGCTCAGTAAGAGATGCGCGCCCTATTGGGGAAGATTTGTAACAGATTGTGCAGTCATAAATTCTGAAAAGACCTCTCAAATTCTTTATGAAAGGCGTATCAAATATGGCATGCATGAATTTAGTCATTTGCATTTAAATGGATGGAACGATTCTGGCAGCAAGCCCCATCCGAATCTGCTATGGAAGCTGATGGAGCTTTTTCACGCTTGTGTATCAGATAAGGATGAAATCCCCTTTGTTCATTGTTCTGGAGGGGTTAACCGCACGCGGTTTTTTATTATTATGCATGCAGTCTATGAGCAATGGCTAATTTCTCCTAGCTCTGAAATTAACGTCACAAAGCTGATGCTTACATCGCTTATTCACAGACCTGTTGTATCTAAACAGGTATTTGATTGGCTTGAAGAGTATATTCCTTTGATGAATCAGTGGATGTCTAAAAAGTGATCAAATTTGTCTAAATTTTCTGTGATATATTGTGGATAGGTCTCATCGATTTGACATGTGTCCACATCAACTAAATGTTTTCGCATCTCTTGTAAATTTTTGGGAACGGTACACTCGGTGTGCGAGAAAGATGCAAGTTTTTGCAAATAGCGATCAAAACCACCCAGCGAATTAAAATGCCAGCCAGCATCCTTTAGAGATAGGGCTTTGTGGATCTTAAAACGTTTGAGTTTTTTGGGTGATAAGTTGCGCATTTTGCGGAGCGCGTGTGGTTTTAACGTTTTTAAATGATCATAAGTGGTAACCATCGAGCCGTTCCACACTTGACGCGTGGGTCGATTGAGATAGAAAAGGTACATTTTTGTGAGCAGGAAAGAATTTGAGCATCGCTTAAGCTAGGGACTAGTTCATCTATTTTAGATTTGCGCACAATCTCGTCGGCATCTGATATAATGGCGATGTCACGCCTGTGGCACCCTTTAAGGCCGCGCAAGATCTGGTCACGTTGGTGGTATTCCCGTTGCCACGGGTTGTCTGTTTCAAAGTGCTCATCTAAAACGACATGAATGATTTTATCCAGATAGGGAGCGTAGAGCTGTTTGTTTTTTTCAAAATAGAGTGGTTTTGGATTGCCTTGAAACGTCTCAGTGCTTTCCACAAGGACAAAATGATCGACTTTGTCGTAGAGCTCGTTTAAGCGGATATCGAGCATTTCCAGCTCATTAAAAAACAAAAAGCAATCGTAAATTTTTGGTTTGTGCTCTTTGGGAGAAAAACAAAAAATAAAAGCTAGGATGCCGACAGAGAGAAGTGAGAAAAAAAATGTGAGTTTACTTTTTGTGTGTGCCATAATGTTTCACTAAGTTTAGTAGCAGATGGGAACCGCTTCATCATCAGCTTTATATTGTAGCTGGTTTAGGCTTTTTTTGCTGATTTCATGTGGTCATGCAGTATAAACCTGAGTTATGGGTTTATATCGTCGCTGCAGGTTATTTTAAATGTGGATTGAGATCTTTTAATCCTGTGATATGCCACTTAATGAATTTGTAAATGGTTTTCGCATTTTGTCGTTGAATGGTTTTGTCTTGAATGCAGAGTTCGGCTAGCTTAAATGCAGTCATTTGTTCATCATTCTTGATGCGTAGATTGGGGTTCCATTTGAGTAAAAAGGATACAGCATCTCGTTGATCATATAAAATGGCCAGATGAAGAGGTGTGTTTCCATTTGATTCTACAGTATTTACATCTAAATTTCCTCCTACCTGCAGGCTTTCGATGTCGCCAGTTGCTGCTGCTAAGTGCAGAGGAGTCCATGAGTTAGAGTTGGTTGTGTTATTATATAAGGAAAGCCATTCTATGGTGCTAGGATATCTATTTCGTGCTATAGATAAGTTTAATGGGGTTAATCCTTCTCGATTAACAATGGTTATATCAGCTCCATTTTTTACAAATAGTTTAATCATATCCAGATCGCCTCGAATAACCGCGTAGTGTAGAGGCGTGAATTTATATCGATCTCTTACATTTAGCGGACACCCTATAGACAGTAAATACACTGCAAAATCATAAAATTGATGCTTAGCAGCAATATGCAACTCTTCATCCACAACAGCTTTGAATTTTTTTGGTATGATAAGTCTACCGTATTTGACTACGCCAAGTTCTTGTAGATAATCCCCTAAAAAAGAAAGACTTCTTTTTTTAAAGCTGTACGACAATCCGTCTATGAGATTTTCAGTTCTTTGATGTTTGATATGCCCACGAACCAAATCAATATACGTAGGTCTTTTTATGTGTAAAATGCTCATGTATAAATTAAGTTAATTAATAATAAAATTTATTATACACGATTGTTTATTATTTGTCAACTGATATAAATAAGGCTCTATAAGTTTAAATAATTAAAAATAAGGTGTTTAGATAAAAGTTAACCGCCGAAGATGCCTTTGAGGATGTCACCGGCTGTTCTGGCAGGCGAGGTGATGATGGTTTTGAACATGTTAGTCAGGCCGTGGATGGAGAAGATTTGCTCCATCATTTTTTGGATGATGATTTCTGTTAGCTCTTCAGTTGGGAAACCTTTTTCGCTGCTGACGTTATCAAACTCAATGCGGTTGATAGGAGAGAGACGATTGACGCTTTTGCCATGGCGCAGAAGGTCGATTGTGATGTTTGTCATGATGAGTTTTTTGACTAGGACGGTGCGGCCTTCATTATCTTTTGTGCTCTCGCCGCGTTCAGTTGCTCCAAATGAGTTATTTTCATCGAGATTGTCGATCAGGACGGTCCAGTTGCCTTCTGTATTATTGCTATTATAAAACTCGACGCTAGCGTAGATGTTGTCGAGACGGATTTCGTTTATGGCAATGTGTTCTTTTAGGTAGTTGGGTGCTGGCGCTTTCATTGTCATGGTTTGGACTTTTAGCGCGGTCGGCAGTTTGCTCTCTTTCGGGTTGGCAATATCGATGCCGCTGATCACAACTTTATTCCACCTAAGCTCTACAGATTCGATTTTGACGGGGACTTTGAATTTATCTGATAGAGTTTTGGATAGATATGTTGGCAGCATGGGATAGAGAATAAAAGCGATGGTTACTAGAACCACTAACAGAGCGATGATTGTGCCAAGTAACCAACTAATAAACTTCATATTTGATTACATAACAAAAAAAAGGCGTCCTGTAAAGGACGCCTTTTTATGATACCGAATAAGTGGACAAAGATTGGTCTTTAGAAACCGCCCATGCCTCCCATTCCGCCCATACCACCCATGCCAGCGCCGGCAGCAGCTGGTGCTGCTTTGTCGTTATCTGGCTCGTCGGTAATAATGGCCTCTGTTGTGAGTAGCAATGCTGCAATCGATGCTGCAGATTCTGTTGCTAGACGCACAACTTTCGTTGGGTCAACGATGCCCATCTCGAACATGTCGCCAAAGCGATCTTCTCTTGCATCCCAGCCTTGTGAGCCTTTCATTTCAGAGACTTTTTGTACGATGACCGAGCCTTCTTCACCAGCATTTTCAGCAATTTGGCGAAGAGGGAAGGTGATCGCTTTGATCACAATATTGATACCGAGGCGGACATCACCAGTTAGCGTTTCAGCTAAGGCTTTTAGCGCAGGAATCGAGCGGATAAGAGCTATTCCACCACCAGGAACGATACCTTCTTCTACAGCGGCTTTTGTCGCATGCAGAGCATCGTCAACGCGGTCTTTTTTCTCTTTTAGCTCAACTTCTGTAGCTGCACCAACTTCGACTTTAGCAACTCCTGACGTCAGACGTGCTAGACGTTCTTGCAGCTTTTCTTTATCGTAGTCAGATGTGCTCTCTGCGATTTGGGCGCGAATAAGGCTAGCACGCTTTTCGATCTCTTCTTTTGTGCCAGCACCCTCGATCAAGGTTGTCTCATCTTTTTTGATGATCGCTTTTTTGATTTGACCAAGCATCTCGATGTTAGCTGTTTCAAGCTTCATGCCGAGATCTTCGCTGATGTATGTCGCGCCAGTTAAGATAGCGATATCTTCTAACATGGCTTTTCTTCTGTCGCCAAAGCCAGGAGCTTTGACTGCGACAACTTTTAGACCTGCGCGGATTCTGTTTACAACAAGAGTAGCTAGTGCCTCGCCTTCGATATCTTCAGCGATGATTAGAAGCGGCTTACCGCTCTCAGCCACTGCTTGAAGCAAAGGAAGGAAATCCTTCATAGCCGATATTTTCTTTTCGCAAATAAGCACATAAGCGTTTTCGTAAACAGCTTCTTGATTCTCAGGGTTGGTCATAAAGTATTGAGAAAGGTAGCCGCGATCAAAGTTCATGCCTTCAACAACTTCTAGCTCTGTCTCAAAGCCTTTACCTTCTTCAACAGTGATCGTGCCGTCTTTGCCGACTTTATCCATCGCTTTAGCGATGATTTCGCCGATATCCTGGTCGCCGTTAGCAGAAATCGTTGCTACTTGTGTAATTTCTTTGCTGCTAGCCACTTTTTTGCTCATTTTTTTAAGCTCAGCAGTGATTGTGACCACACCTTTTTCGATGCCGCGCTTTAGGTCCATTGGGTTAGCGCCAGCAGTTACAAGGCGCAAGCCTTCGCTGTAGATCGCCTCAGCTAGAACTGTTGCCGTTGTTGTACCGTCACCAGCTTTGCTGTTGGTTTTTTCAGCAACTTCCTTAACCATCTGAGCGCCCATGTTCTCGTGCTTGTCTTCAAGCTCGATCTCTTTAGCGACAGTGACGCCATCCTTTGTAATATGAGGAGCGCCGTAAGATTTGTCGATGACAACATTGCGCCCTTTTGGACCAAGTGTTGTTTTGACAGCTTTTGCGAGTGTTTGCACGCCTTTAAGCATTTTTTGACGTGCTTCTTCTTTAAATCTGATATCTTTAGCCATTGGTTTTTTTACTCCTTTTTATTCTTCAATTACAGCGATGACATCGTCAGCACGTAAAATAGTAAATTCTTGATCATCAACAGTCACATCCTGACCAGCGTATTTGTCCATTAGGACCGTGTCGCCTGTCTTGACATCAGGCATATCTTTGCCTGAGCCCACAGCAATCACTTTAGCTGTTTCTTGTTTCTTTTTCGCTGAATCTGGCAGGATAATGCCGCCTAGATGTTCTTCTTCTTCGAGGCGTTGTACGATGACACGCGTTCCAAGGGGTTTGAGTTTCGTTTTTTTGACTGTTTGAGTCATTGCTATTTCTCCTTTTAAAAAAGGTTTTTAGTTAGTTCTTAGCCCTATGTTAACCTGTTTTATGAATTTTTGCAAGCAATTTAGCAAAAAGACGCCGCAAGTGCTAAGTTGCATGATTTATCTGGCTTGGGTTATGGTGTAGGAATGGGAAAAGAACGCACAGAAACACCACCAATTGATACCTGGGACCTATCGCCTCTCTATGCATCGCACGAGGCGTGGGAAGAATCATTTGAAAATGTAAAGAAAAAATTTTGGGACGAGATTTCCGAGCTCAAAGGTCAAGTTGCTAGCCAACCTGAAAATGTAAAGAAATTATTTCATTTAACGTTTGGTCTAGAACAAGAGCTCATGAACCTTTATACCTATGCCCATTTAAGGCACGATGAAGATGTGGCGCATGAGACACATAAGACCGCCTACGACCGTATTTCAACTCTATTGCATCAGTTTTCGGAAGCAACAGCCTGGATTGAACCCGAGCTCCTAAGCCTTCCAGAAGAAAAACTCAAAAAACTTGCTGAATCAGTAGATCTTTCTGACTATAAGATGGTGCTGGATAAAACGGCGCGTCTTAAGCCCCACACGCTCACAGCCAGAGAAGAAGAGCTGCTGGCGCTTGGGGGTAAGGCTCTGCAAGTCTCAGATAGAGCTTTTGGCGCGCTTAATAATGCTGATCTCAAATTCCCAAATGTTAAAGATGGAGAAGGGAAGGAGCATGAACTGTCTCACGGCCTCTACCACGTTTATTTGCGATCGCGCGATCGCGTTTTGCGCGAAAATGCGTTTAAAACTTTGCACAAGACGTTTTTGAGTTTTGAAAATACGCTTTGTGAGCTGCTCTCTGGCAGCGTCCAAAAACACATTTTTTACGCTCAGGCAAAGCATTACGACTCAAGCTTGCAAGCAGCGCTTTATCCGCATCAGATCGATACCGCTGTTTATGAAAACCTTATTTCGGCAACGCATGCGCATATAGACAAGCTGCACCGTTTTATAGCTCTGCGTAAAAAGCTCATGAATCTGCCAGACATTCACGCCTACGATCTCTACGCACCGGCAGCTGAAGAGATCGAAATGAAATTCACCTACGATGAAGCTGTAGATGTCACGCTCGAGGCTGTCAAACCTCTTGGCCCCAGCTACTGCAATGTGCTCAAACGAGGCCTTAAACAAGAGCGTTGGATTGATCGCTATGAGAACAACCGTAAACGTTCAGGTGCCTATTCTTCTGGTTGCTATGAGAGCCATCCTTATATCCTGCTCAACTATCAAGGCTTTCTAAACGATGTGATGACCCTCGCGCATGAGGCGGGTCACAGCATGCACACTTACTTTTCCAACCAAAGCCAGCCTTATCACGACTCGCGTTATTCGATTTTCGTTGCGGAAGTGGCATCGACCTTCAACGAAGAGCTCGTCTTCCGCCATCTTCTAGCAAATGCCAAAGACAAAAATGAAAGAATCTTTCTTTTGCTGCAAAAACTCGATGGCATTAGAGCAACGTTTTTCCGTCAGGTCATGTTTGCTGAATTTGAAAAGCAGATTCACGAGATGGCTGAAAAGCACATTCCGCTCACACCGACTACACTGCGCAAAGCCTACAGCGAGCTCAACGCGCACTACTTTGGCCCGGAGCTTACCCTTGATGCAGAGCTAGAAGGTGAGTTTATGCGTGTGCCCCACTTCTATTACGACTTTTACGTCTACCAGTATTCAACAGGTATCAGCGCAGCCTTTGCCTTAGTTGACAAGGTGCTCAAAGAAGGTCCTCGTCAGTACCTCGAGTTTCTTTCTGCTGGCGCCAGCGATTATCCAGTGGAAGTTCTCAAGAAAGCAGGCGTTGACATGTGCTCAGAGGAGCCTGTCACAGCGCTTTTACAGCGCTTTGATGCCCTCATGGATCAGCTCGAAAATGAGCTTTGAAATTGTTGTAAAACCCGAGACAATCGCTTTTCCTATCGGTGTTATCTATTTCGAAATGAATGCTCAGGCGATCCCTCACCTAGACCACAGCGATGATGTTTGCGATGTGCTTTTAAATTGGACACAATCCATACGCTTGCTTTTAGACGGTCCAGACAAAATGGTTCAGAATGCTTTTTTCACCATTGAGCGCATCGATTATCAGTTCAAAATCACAAGCCAAGATCAAATAGCCCTTATTCCCATTCAAGAATGCGTAACCAAGGTTTTAGAGGCGACAAGACTTGTGATTCAAAGAGCTAAATTTTGCCAAATTTCCAATCCTGGGATCACAGAGCTAAAAAACCAAGCTGAGCAGCTATACCAAGCCTCTATGCATCCAGAAGATATCAAGTTTTTTAAATATGCGATCACTGTCATCAATCGGTACGAAGAACTTGGCTTTCCCATTGGGCACGAACCAGTTTGGTTATTAAGACCGTCCATATCCGAAATAAATAACCGCGTTGAAGTTGAAGAGCTTTTGTCGCTGTACATCGATTACGAATTTTTTGAGAGCCATGCCGAAATAAAGCAAATTTTTATTTCAGCAAGAGACGTTTATCGACAACTCCTTGTAAAATGCTCATCGAAAGTTTTCTTGCCACAAGCAATAAGTCTAGAAGGGGATTGGGTGCAATGTCCCGAGTGCCAGAATGCCTGGCAAGCTGAAGCCGATCACTTCATCGAATGTCCAAAATGCGAAACTCTTTGGCGATCGCCTATCCTGCAAAAGATTTAAAGCATTCATCTGACCACTTTGGCCTTGAAAAAGGAGAGCTGGTCATAGGTTTGGGATAAATTGCCCTGATCTTGCAAATTAGAGTTTTTTTTGATAAGCTTAAGTTTCGATATATAAAGTAGAACTAAAATCGACACAGTCCCAAAAATAGTGCAAATAACCTGAACTCTTTCGTTTTGATTGTTTAGATTCAGAGCAGATTAGGTGACAGATTGTGCCATTTTTTGCGATTCTATAGCCAAGGCGCTATAGATGAGCACAAAAAGGGTGCAAGATGGCGGCTAAGATGCGCGGA
>JAJFLZ010000017.1 GCA_021772435.1 Chlamydiota bacterium
GTAATAACCTGAACTCTTTCGTTTTGATTGTTTAGATTCAGAGCAGATTAGGTAACAGATTGTGCCATTTTTTGCGATTCTATAGCCAAGGCGCTATAGATGAGCACAAAAAGGGTGCAAGATGGCGGCTAAGATGCCTGAAGATGAATGATATAAACGAAAGAGTTCAGGTTAATAATAAAAAAGACGAGTGTCTTCATTCCAAGAATCATAGTATCTTAAGTAAACAAGGTAATTTTGGTAGTATTTGGGATCCCTCAAGGCTTCTAGCAGCTCTTGTTCACCTAAATGACGCGTGTGGCGCAAAATAAGCTCTTTGTAATTACGCAAAGGGACAATAAGGCGATTAGTTATATCAGAGAGAAGGGATTTCAACCTAGGGCTATGGCTGCACCATAATGACTTTTTTGGAGAAAATAACGAATTTTTCTGGACTACAAACCATTTTACAGGTTTACCCGTCAATTCTTTCATAGAATATTCAAACCAATGCCTTCCTGATCTTGTGTGCGAAACAAGAACGGACTGTTCAGTCGGTCCGGAAGCTGCAAATATAGCAATGTGAAAAACGAGACATACAGCAAAGATTTTTTTCATAACACCTCCAAAAGAGGCAACCATAAAGATTAGATAAATTTTTTTTGCAAAGAAAAACTGCGGGTTTTTTAGCCCGCAGTTATAAGGATGTCTTACGCAACAGATGTGAAGTCAAAGACAAGCTCTGCATCGTGTTTATCAAGCGCAAACTTCTCAATACGTTTTTTGTAGTTAAAGAAGCCTGTTCCTCCAGGAATCGGCGATCCCATGATGAGGTTCGATTTGAAATCGAGCATGTAATCCGTCTTGCCATCGCAAGCAGCTTCGGTAAGAATCCAGGTTGTTTGCTGGAAGGAAGCCGCTGAGATGAACGAATCTGTGGCAAGTGAGGCTTTAGTAATACCCAGAAGCACTGGCGCAGCGGTAGCTGGGCGGCCGCCTTCTAAGATCACCTTGCGGTTAGTCTCATGGAAGGCTTTCTTGCCGATATCTTCACCGTAAAGCAGTGTCGTATCACCTGGATCGGTCACGCGCACTTTCTGTAACATCTGACGAACGATAAGCTCGATGTGCTTATCGTTAATATCAACACCTTGCAAGCGGTAAACTTCTTGAACCTGATTGACAAGGTATTTTTGAAGCTCTCGAGGACCACAAATCTCTAGGATCTCTTGCGGAACGACTAAGCCGTCTGTCAGCTGTTGACCCTTGATCACAGAGTCGCCGCGCTGGACAACTAAGTGCTTGTTCATCGGAATGAGATGCTCTTCTTCCATGCCAGTCGCCTCGTCGCGTACAGCCACGATACGTTTTCCTTTCTGAGCGCCTTTAAATTCAACGATACCGTCGATTTTAGCAATCTCAGCAGCCTCTTTTGGACGACGCGCTTCAAACAGCTCAGCAACACGTGGCAGACCGCCCGTGATATCCTTGGTTTTGATCGCTCCGCTTGGAAGACGCGCTAAAACATCACCAGCTTCCACTTTATCCCCTTCGTGAGAAGATAGGAAAGCCCCAGATGGAATCGCATAAGTTCCGATGAGATCTGTGCAGCTTTTATCCGCAAAGATAATGATCTGCGGATGAAGTTCACCACGGTGCTGCTTAACAACAAGTTCGGTTTGACCCGTTTGTTTATTGATCTCACGCTGAGTGGAAATTCCTTCAACGAGGTCTTCATACTTAACGTAGCCTGGTTTTTCACAGATGATCGGCATGTGGTGCGGCTCGTGAACAGCCACTTTTGTCCCTTTTTTGACTGCTGTTCCATCAGAAAATTCAATTTGAGTTCCAAGCTCAATTTTAAATGTTTGCAAGGGCTCTAGCGATTTAGCAAGTAACAA
Source organism: Chlamydiota bacterium (assembly GCA_021772435.1). GTDB lineage: Bacteria > Chlamydiota > Chlamydiia > Chlamydiales > JACKPQ01 > JACKPP01. Next base: position 1,881 of record JAJFLZ010000017.1, read on the forward strand.
GCTCTTGACTTCTTCTAATGGACGTCCTTCATCTTTGACAAGGTTCAACATGCCATTCTTGTTCAATACAACGAATTTACCTTCGCGGTTTTGAACAGTACGGATGTTTTCGTAAACCAAAATACCATCATGCCCTGCTAAGTGCTCAGGAGTAGAGTCTGCAGAGGCCACACCACCTAAGTGGAATGTTCTCATCGTGAGCTGCGTTCCGGGCTCACCGATTGACTGGGCAGCAATAATACCGACAGCTTCACCTTTAGCGATCATGCGACCGTTAGAGAGGTTTAAACCGTAGCATCTACAGCAAATGCCGCGCTGAGACTCACAAGTGAGTGTCGAGCGAATACGCACGCTTTCCACGCCAGCGTCATCGATTGCTTCTGCTTGCATAAGAGTGATGACTTCGCCACCTTTAGCTAAAAGTTTTGTACGATCACCTGGTTGATAAATATCATCTGAAGCGACACGGCCATAGAGACGATCTTTGAGCGGCAGGAGTTCTTCATTACCTTGCTTAATCGGCGCTACTTCAATACCGCCAAGTGTTCCACAATCATCTTCAGTCACGAGCATATCCTGCGATACGTCAACTAGACGACGTGTTAGGTAACCAGAGTCAGCTGTTTTAAGAGCTGTATCGGCAAGACCTTTACGCGCACCGTGTGAGGAGATTGAGTATTCTAGAACGCTCAAACCTTCTCTAAAGTTCGCTGTAATTGGATCTTCGATAATGTCACCAGTCGCTTTAGCCATCAGACCACGCATACCACCGAGCTGACGAACCTGCTGCTTGGAGCCACGTGCACCAGAGTGCATCATCGAGTAAATCGGATTGATAATCGTGCCATCGGGCTTTTCGATCATGCTGAAGAGCTCTTCAGCTAAAGCATCGTTAACTTCGGTCCAGATACTCACGACTTTAGAGTGACGCTCACCGTCTGTGATAACACCGTCTTGGTACTGCTTTTTGACTTTGTTTACACGTTTATGAGCATCAGCTAAAACTTTTTCTTTGTTTGCAGGGACATAAACGTCCTTAACACCCATCGAAAGCGATGCTTTCGTTGCGTTAGCAAATCCAAGTGCTTTTAAGTCATCGAGGAATTTAACCGCGCGTTCTAAGCCGATCTTTTTATAGGTATCTAAAACAAGCTCACCCATCTTCTTGCGAAGCAACATATAGTTTTGAAAACCGAGTTCTGTTGGAACAATCGTATTGAATAGAACACGACCTGGTGTGGTTGTAATCATCCCTTCGGCTAGGCGCAATTTAATCTTTTCGTGAATGTGCAAGCCTCGGCCAAGTTCGTCACGACGCTCACCTTCTTTGGCCTCATCATGATCCCAATTGTAACTTCCACCAGCAGAAAGGGCTGTAAGAACCTCTTGTGTGCTAGAAAATGCTTTGATTTTCTTGCCGTGATCTTCTGGAATGTAGAGAGGATCGTGCATAAGATAGTAGAGACCTAAAATCATATCTTGTGATGGAATCGCAACAGGCTTACCAGACGATGGTAAGAAGATGTTATCGGGAGCCATCATCAGAAGTTTGGCTTCAAGCTGCGCTTCGATCGATAGCGGAACGTGAACGGCCATTTGGTCACCATCAAAGTCAGCGTTAAAGGCCGAGCAAACAAGCGGGTGAATGCGAATCGCTTTACCTTCGATAAGGACTGGCTCAAACGCCTGAATACCCAAACGGTGTAGCGTTGGTGCACGGTTTAGAAGGACAGGATGTCCTTTAATAATTTCTTCTAAAACGTCCCAAACCTCAGAATCTTCACGCTGAATCATCTTTTTAGCAGAGCGGATCGTATAGACAAAACCTTGGTCTTTTAAACGTTTGACGATAAACGGCTCAAAGAGCTCTAGCGCCATCTGTTTAGGAAGACCACATTGGTTCAGTTTAAGCTCAGGACCAACAACGATCACAGAACGACCCGAGTAATCGACACGCTTACCAAGAAGGTTTTGACGGAAACGTCCTTGCTTACCCTTCAACATTTCAGAAAGGGCTTTTAGCGGGCGGTTACCAGCTCCCATGACAGGATGGCCATGACGACCGTTATCAAATAGAGCATCGACAGCTTCTTGCAGCATTCGCTTTTCATTACGGATGATGACATCAGGTGTTTTAAGCTTTAGAATCGATTTTAGACGGTTATTTCGGTTGATCACACGGCGGTACAGGTCGTTCAAGTCAGATGTAGCAAAGCGACCACCATCTAGAGGAACCAGCGGGCGCAAGTCGGGAGGAATCACAGGAACACAGCTCATCACCATCCAATCAGGACGGTTGGGCGATGCTAGGAAAGACTCAATGATTTTTAAGCGTTTAGCAAGCTTCATTCTCGCTTGCATCGATTTTGTCTTGCGCAGCTTCTCTTTGAGTTCCACAACTAGATGCTCAAGTTCTTCTTTTTCAAGTAAATCTCTAACAGCTTCAGCACCCATTTTTGCTGTGAAGCTATCAGGGCCCCACTTCTCTTGTGCTTCGCGGTATTCAGCGTCATTAAGAAGCTGTTTGCGCTCAAGCGTAGTACGACCAGAATCGACAACGACATATTCTTCGTAATAGATCACACGCTCTAATTCAGAGCCTGTCATTCCGAGAATATTGCCGATACGCGATGGTTGTGTTTTGAAAAACCAAATGTGGACAACTGGCACGGCCAAATCGACGTGAGCCATTCTCTCGCGACGCACCTTAGACAAGGTTACCTCGACACCACAGCGATCGCAAACGATGCCTTTGTGCTTAATCTTTTTGTATTTTCCGCAAGCACATTCCCAGTCTTTTGTTGGACCAAAAATCTTTTCGCAGAAGAGACCGCCTTTTTCAGGCTTGAACGTTCGGTAATTGATCGTCTCAGGCTTTTTAATTTCACCACGTGACCAGTCGTTACGGATGACATCATCTGATGCGATCTTGATCGTTAGCTTATCAAACCGTCGCTTTTCTTCTATTTCTTCGTCAAACATCGACTTATACTCCAATCAATTCTAAAAGTTCTTCATCTTCAGCGTGCTGCGCCCGAATATCTAGCGCTAAGCCTTGCATCTCTTTAATCAAGACGTTAAAGGACTCTGGTGTGCCCGCTTGTAAGGTGTTATCGCCTTTGACGATGCCTTCGTAAATGTTAGTACGCCCTTCAACATCGTCGGACTTCACTGTGAGCATTTCCTGCAGTAGGTGAGCCGCACCGTAGGCCTCTAATGCCCACACTTCCATCTCACCAAAACGCTGGCCACCCATTTGTGCTTTACCGCCCAGAGGCTGTTGAGTCACAAGTGAATAAGGTCCAATTGAACGGGCGTGGATTTTATCTGCAACAAGGTGTGATAATTTCAGCATGTAGATGTAACCGACAACAACGCGATTATCAAAGCGCTCGCCTGTACGTCCATCATACAACATCAGCTTACCGTCATCTGGCAAGCCTTGATCTGCCATCATCTCCCAAATGCGGTCTTCTGGAAACCCTTCAAATACAGGGGTCTTGATGTAGATACCAGCTTTTTTCGCTGCATAGCCAAGATGCGTTTCCAAAAGCTGTCCCATGTTCATACGAGAGGGTACGCCAAGTGGATTCAAGATAATCTCGATCGTTTCACCTGTTGGCAAGTAAGGCATATCTGCTTCTGGCACGATGTTAGAAACAACACCCTTGTTACCATGGCGACCTGCCATCTTATCACCAACTTGGAGTTTGCGCTTTGTGGCGATATAAACCTTGACCTGACGGATGACGCCTGGATCAAGTTCTGTATCCCCTTTACGCATATGCTCAACTTCAGTCTTGTGCTCCATGTAGAGCTTCTCTAGGGCATCTTTATGCTCTAGTAAGACTTTTTTCACGGCAGAAAATAAATCATTTTCAGGGATAATCAAATCTTCCAGGTTTTCAGATTCGAGTTGCTCAATCATTTCTTGAGAAATTTCTTCACCTTCACTGATGATCAAATCCCCTGTTTTGCGATGCATAACCGCTGCAGGTGATGGGATATCGAGTAGCAATGCTCCGAGATGATCGTGCAATTGCATCAAAATCTCTGTTTCTTTCTCTTTGAAATCGGCATGGATCTCTTTGATAGCAGAGGTTTCAATAACTTGTTGCTCGTCTGTTTTCGAAAGTGGATCACGTTTACTTAAGCTGAGTTTATTCTGAACAAAGCCCGATACTCCTGGAGATGCAGTAAGAGATACGTCCTTAAAGTCAGCAGCTTTTTCTCCAAAAATCGCGCGAAGTAAGCGCTCTTCAGGAGCAAGCTCAGTTTCAGACTTAGGAGTGATTTTACCCACCAAGACATCACCAGGTTTTACTTCAGCACCGATGCGGATCGTGCCATCTTCTTCTAGATTGCGACGCTGCTCTTCAGAAAGGCCTGGGATATCACGTGTGATCTCTTCTTTTCCAAGCTTTGTCATCTGAGCAGATGCTTCAAACTCTTCGAGATAAATCGAAGTGTAGGCATCTTCACGTAGGAGTTTCTCCGAGATGATGATCGCATCTTCGAAGTTATAACCACACCACGGCATAAATGCGACAAGTACGTTCTTACCAAGAGCCACTTCTCCTTTATCAGTAGCAGGGCCATCAGCAATCACGTCTCCAGCAACTACCTCATCGCCAATTGAGCAAAGAGGTGTTTGGTTAACACATGTACCGCTATTTGAGCGCATAAACTTGTTCAGTGTATACGTGCGTTTTTTAAGTGGGTTAGATTTTGCCGCAATCACAGCCTTAAATCCATCAACATATTCCACAATGCCATCTTCTTCTGCGATAATCACAGCGCCAGAGTCTCTTGCGGCACGTTTTTCGATTCCTGTTCCTACAATCGGGGCTTCTGTTTTTAATAGAGGAACGGCTTGCCGTTGCATGTTCGAGCCCATAAGAGCACGGTTAGCATCATCATGTTCGAGGAACGGAATGAGTCCTGTGACAATGGAAACGAGCTGTTTTGGCGACACATCCATGTGCGTAATTTTAGCTGTTTCGATTTTAAGGGATTCACTGCGATGACGCGCCCAGCAAATATCATCGACAAACATATTGCATTCATCAAGTGGAGCAGAGGCCTGTGCAATGACACAGCCTTCTTCTTGGTCAGCTGTCATGTACCCGATCTCTTCGGTAACAACACCGTCTTTTACAATACGATAAGGCGTTTCTACAAAGCCGAATTCGTTGATCTTTGCAAATGTTGAAAGAGACGTAATCAAACCAATGTTGGGTCCTTCGGGAGTCTCAATCGGACAAATTCTTCCGTAATGACTGGCATGAACGTCACGAACCTCAAAACCGGCGCGCTCTCTATTCAAGCCACCTGGCCCAAGCGAACTAAGTCTTCTCTTATGGGTAAGCTCTGCAACCGGGTTTGTCTGATCCATAAACTGTGAAAGTTGGGATCTTCCGAAAAAGTCTTTTAGTACACCAGCTAGGCCCTTGGCCGAAACCAATTTACCTGGAGTTAGCGTATCAGATGTAAAATCAAACAGATTCATGCGCTCTTTGATGATTTTTTCCATGCGAGCCAAGCCTACTCGGCATTGGTTCTGTACCAATTCACCAACTGATCGTACGCGTCTATTGCCTAAGTGATCGATATCATCGACAAAAGCTGTCTCATCTTCATTTCGCAAACGAATCACATATTTCAATGCTTCAACGATGTCTTCTTTGCGCAGAGTGACCTGAGTAAATGCTTCATCCGTTAGCTCCATGCCAAGCTTGCGAGCAAGCTTATAGCGACCAACTTTACCTAGGTTGTAGCGTTTGGGATCGAAAAACAGGCGCATAATAGCCGATCTTGCATTAGCAAGAGTAGCTGGCTCACCTGGTCTTAACTTTCTATAAAAGTCTTTCAATGCAGACTCATATGAGTCCGTCGGATCTTTAGCAAGCATCTTGATGATTGGGCTTGTCTCATCGGCATCTTCAGCAATACGAACAGCTGCAATACCTGCATCGACCATGCGCTTAAGCATCGCCGTTGTCAGTTTCTCACCAGCTTTACCAAAGACAACACCGCTGTCTTCATCGATGACATCTTCAGCTAAAATTTTACCAACTAGTCGGGTAAAGTCTTTTTCAGAGCGTACTTTGACGCGGCACGTATTAAAGAATTCTTCAATAATGTCAGCATCTGTCGAGTAACCCAATGTACGAATAAAGGATGTCGCTAAGGTCTTTCTTCTACGTTTTTTACGATCGATGTAGATATAAATCATGTCAGATGTGTCAAAAGATGCTTCTAACCAGCTACCACGATAAGGGATAATGCGGAATGAGTAAAGAACATTGCCTTTTGGGTGACGCGCTGATTCGTATGAGATACCAGGTGAGCGATGCAGCTGAGAGACAATGACTCTTTCAGCACCGTTAATCACAAATGTTCCATGATCTGTCATGACAGGCAGCGTGCCCATGTAGACTTCTTCTTCTTTAATTCCTGTTTCATCAGTGAGACGGAATTTCACTTTCAACGTGACGTTATAAGTGATGCCTCTACGGATACATTCTTCAGGAGAGTATTTAGGTACACCAAGGTTGTAGGAAATATATTCTAAAACAGTTTTTTCGTCGTAAGATTTGATCGGAAAGATTTCGTTAAAAACTTCTTCGAGTCCTGCATTTTCACGCTCGTGCGGGGAAACCTCAGCTTGAATAAATTCACGGAAAGATTTGATCTGAATTTCAATTAGATTCGGAAGATCTATGATATCTTCATGACTCTTATATCCCTGGCGTTCGGGAGCTTTCTGTAGCATTGAGTTGCCTCCTAAAAAAACTTTAAAAATAGCCCAAGGCAGAAGGAGTTACAAACTTCTTCTGCCATAATATTATTGAGAAAAATAACGCGGTTAGACACCTTTTAGCGTTACCTTACCACCAGCATCTGCAACCTTTTTAGCGATCTCATCTGCTTCTGCCTTTGGAGCGCTCTCTTTTAGGACTTTTGGAATACCCTCAACCATATCTTTTGCTTCTTTTAGACCAAGACCTGTGATTTCGCGGACGATTTTAATGACAGCGATCTTTTTGTCAGCAGGAACTTCAGTTAAAGTAACTTGGAAATCAGTAGCAGCTTCAGCAGCAGGTGCAGCGTCAGCAGCAGGTGCTGCAACAACAGCAGCAGCAGCAGCTTCAACGCCCCAAGCATCTTCTAAAGCTTTTTTTAGTTGAGACATCTCTAAAACCGTCATCTGACTAAGGGTGTCTACCAGTTTTTCAATGTTTGCTTCACTCACGATAAACCTCTTTTTTGTTTATGAATTTTCTATTTTTTTTGCTTTTTGATCCAAACAGTGCATCACTGATGTAAGCAGAGACTGCATGACATTCAATGTTTGCTGCATCGGTGCTTGGAACAGACCAACAAGCTGCGCTCTCATCTCATCCATACTTGGAAGTTCAGATAGCTGCTTAACTTCATCTTTTGTGACACTCTTGCCATCAAAACGGCCTCCGAGCACATCGATGATGTCTTTGTTGTCTTTTTTAAATTTGTACAACACCTTGGTTGTTTGAAGGGGATCAGAATCAGCAAATACTACAGCAAGATGACCAGTTAGGTCTTCACGTTTCACTTCGATTCCAGCCTCTAGAGCAGCTTTCAGGAAGACACGCTTGCGCACAACTTCAAAATCTCCACCCGTCTCAGCAATCAGGTCCCGGAATTCAGCATTTTTATTCGCTTCAAATCCTGAATAGCTAGCAAAAACCATGGCTTTGCTGTTAGTAATCTTTTCCTTAATCTCGTCTAAAAGAAATTGTTTTTCGGCTTTCATTTTAGCTCACCGCCTGCGTTGCAGAGTTGATATCGATTTTTAATCCCGGGCCCATTGTCGATGACATAAAGAGAGTTTGAAGATAAGTCCCTTTAACACTAACTGGCTTTGCTCTCATAATTGCCGTGAGCAAAGTTCTAGCATTTTCTACAAGACTTTTTCCATCGAACGAGAGCTTCCCGATAGCGTTGTGCATATTACCGCTTTTATCGACCTTATATTCGACTTTACCAGCTTTGATCTCTTTGACAGCTTTTGCTACATCTGTTGTAACTGTCCCAGCTTTCGGCGATGGCATTAAATTCCTTGGGCCTAAGATTTTACCCAGTTTACCTACGTCACGCATCATGTCAGGAGTAGCAATAACCGCATTAAAATCAGTCCAGCCGCCTCTAATCTTTTCAAAGAGCTCATCGTTACCGACGTAATCAGCACCAGCTTCCAGAGCTTCTTTTTCCTTGTCCCCTTTTGTAAAGACAACTAAAACGATATTCTGACCTGTACCGTGTGGCAGTGAAACCGTACCTCGGACAAGCTGATCAGCTTTTTTAGGATCAACACCTGTTTTCATGTTGAGCTCAACTGTCTCATCAAACTTAGCATGATCTGCTTTTTTTAAAATTTCAGCTGCTTCTTCAAATGTGTAAGACTTCTCTAAATCGAGGCCTTCTACATTTTTTCGATAGCGTTTACTTTGTTTAGCCATAATATTTAACCACCTTTAACGATATCAACGCCCATCGAACGTGCTGTTCCCATCACAACTTTCATTGCCGCTTCGATGGAGCGGGCTCTTAGATCGGATTTTTTCTTCTCTGCGATCTTCTTCACTTGATCCATAGTGAGTTTTCCCACTTTGTCGCGGTTAGGAACGCCTGATCCTTTTTGAATTTTAAGCTCGTCTTTGATCAAACCTGGAACAGGTGTAACCTTTGTAATAAAATCAAAGCTCTTATCTGCATAAACATTGATGACAACAGGAACAGTGCCTTTTTCATCTTTTGTTTTTGCATTGAATTCTTTGCAAAAGCCCATGATGTTTACACCGGCAGCACCAAGCGCTGGACCAACTGGTGGTGCAGGATTGGCTTTTCCAGCTTCAATCTGAAGTTTAATTACTTTTATAAGTTTCTTTTTAGCCATTTCTTCTTTCCTAAATGTTAGACTTCAGCATCATCGGTTGCTTCTTCAATTTGCCAGAATTCCAGGTCATCGACACGGGTATCACGACCGAAAATCGAAACCATGACGCTTACGCGTCCTTTTTCGTAATTGACTTCAATCACGTTTCCGACAAAATTGATAAAGACACCATCGGTAATCTTAACTGCATCACCCACTTCGATCTGATGCTTTAAGACGACTTCGTCTTTTTTATCTTTAAGCTCACTTAAAATCTCATCGACTTCTCTTTGCGTAAGCGGCTCGGGCTTTCCACCACCCAAAAAATCGATCACGCTGGTCGAATCTTTCACGTACATCCACGACTCATCTGTTAGAGTCATGCGCACTAAAATGTATCCAGGCCAGAGGCGTTTCTCAGTAATTTTACGCTCACCGGCTTTGACTTCTGCCACGTTTTCTGTCGGCACCATGACCTCTTCTACTAGGTCAGTCATGCCTTGAGCAGCGCGGTTTTCTTCGAGTACTCTCTTCGCTTTTTTCTCATGTCCTGAAAGAACTTGAACTACAAACCAATCGCTCATCCTACCATCCAGCGTACGACATTAGAGAGACCGTTCAAACCACCACGAATACATAAATCGGCTAAGTAAATCGCAAACCCAAATGCAAACGTAGAAATAATCACAACTTTTGTGTAATTAATCAGTTCTTTCTTGGTCGTCCAAGTAACCTTTTTCAATTCTTCCTTGGTATCTTGAATGAAGCTACCTTTCCGAAGTTTTTTGGCTTTTTGCTTAGCGAGCTTTAATCTTGGCGAAGCACTCATGCTTTTCTCTCTAATTTTTTTTTTATTTTGCGAGTGAGGAGGGTCTCGAACCCCCGACCTACGGCTTTGGAGACCGTCGCTCTACCAACTGAGCTACTCACCCATTATGTCCACCGCTTAAACGGTGGACATTTTAAATTACTCTATAATCTCTGTTACAGTTCCAGCACCGATTGTACGACCACCTTCGCGAATCGCAAAACGTATACCTAGTTCCATCGCTACAGGCTGAATAAGTTCACCTGTAATCTCGACGTTATCACCTGGCATGACCATTTCTGTTCCTTCAGGAAGAGTAACGGTTCCCGTAACATCTGTTGTACGGAAGTAGAACTGAGGACGGTATCCTGTGAAGAAAGGCTTATGACGGCCACCTTCTTCTTTCTTCAGAACGTAAACGGTTCCTTTGAACTTTGTGTGCGGTTTGCACGTTCCAGGAGCTGACAGGACCATTCCACGCTCAACTTGATTTTTATCAACACCACGAAGAAGCACACCAACGTTTTCACCAGCTCTAGCTTCGTCTAGCAGTTTATTGAACATTTCAAGGCCGGTCGCGACCGAATCCATCTTTTCTTTCTTTAGACCGACGATTTCAATTTTGTCGTTGATCTTGATGATACCGCGCTCAACACGACCAGTAGCTACTGTACCACGACCCGAGATTGAGAAAACGTCCTCAACAGGCATCAAGAATGGCTTATCTACTTCACGCTCTGGTGTCGGGATTTTTTCATCCACAGCAGCCATAAGCTCAAGAATTTTTTCAGTGTAAGAAGCATCGCCTTCTAGCGCTTTAAGAGCTGAACCACGGATAATCGGCACATCGTTGTAACCTTTTGATTCTAGAAGTTCAGTAAGTTCCATCTCAACGAGCTCAACGAGTTCTTCGTCACCGCTGCTGATTTGGTCCATTTTATTTAAAAAGACAACGATTGCAGGAACACCAACTTGACGAGCAAGCAGGATGTGTTCTTTTGTCTGAGGCATCGCACCATCTGTTGCAGCTACCACGAGAATAGCACCATCCATCTGAGCAGCAGCTGTAATCATGTTTTTGACGTAGTCGGCGTGTCCGGGACAGTCAACGTGAGCGTAGTGACGGTTGTCTGTTTCGTATTCAACATGAGATGCGTTGATTGTAATACCACGCTTTTGCTCTTCAGGACTATTATCGATAGAAGCGTAATCGCGGAAATTCGCGCCGCCCTTCTCAGCCAAAGTCTTTGTAATCGCAGCCGTTAGAGTAGTTTTACCGTGGTCGACGTGACCGATCGTCCCAATATTAACGTGGGGCTTGTTCCTTTGAAACTGTTCTTTTGCCATTTGACTTTTCTCCTTCGAATCAAACTTTCAATTTTAATCTTTTAGCTTGCCCGGAATAGGAATCGAACCTACGACCCCTTGCTTACCATGCAAGTGCTCTACCTCTGAGCTATCCGGGCAAATAGCGCGTAAAACGACCACGCAGCATACCGGATTTCCGCTCTAAAAGGCAAGCCTTTTATCTTAATCGATAGACTATTCGCCCTTTTGACAGATCATAGGGCGACAGCTCCAGCGTTACTTTGTCTCCAACAAGAACACGAATGTTACGCATTCGCATTTTGCCGCACAAATGAGCTAGAACTTCTAGTCCATTGCCAAGTTTCACCTTGAAAGTCATGTTGGGCAGAAGGTCTATGACCTCGCCTTCCATCTGTAGGGTTTCTTCTTTTGCCATCGATTTATTTCCGAAATAAGACTATAAAAGCGCATCAGGTAATTTACTGTCAATACTTTTTGACATCGCAGGCAAAAAATATACGAATTTGGTATAATCTTGAAGAATGTATGACTCATGCCTAGCAAAGCAAGACGCTTTAAAAAAAATATTCTCTCCCCTGAACCGCGAACAAAAGTATCAAAAGATTATTGAGCTTGGAAAAGCCCTTACTCTTTTTCCTCTCCCCGATCAAATCCCCGAAAATCAGGTCCACGGTTGTCAAAGCCAGATGTATTTAATCTCCTCTTATAATGACGAACTGGTTTATTTTCGGGCCACCTCAGACGCCCTAATTTCAAGAGGTCTCGCCGCTCTGCTCCTATTCATATATAACCAAGAAAGCCCTGAAACTATCCTTAAATGCTCACCTGTCATTTTACAGGACCTTGGCATCCCATCCATCGTATCGCCAAGCCGTGCCAATGGTCTTCTGAGTCTTTTCACTCGCATGCAACAACACGCTTTAAAATATTTGACCGCATAAGCTAGACTGAACAGATCGTGAAGAAGTCTCAAAAAAAAATTAGCCTGTTTTTGCTCGTTTTGCTGATTGTTTCGGCAATCGACAGTATCCGCAACCTGCCTGCAGCTTCTCTCTTCGGCTCAACGCTCATCTTTTTCTTTATTTTTGCTGCCATTGTCTTTCTCATCCCCACAGCGCTTGTTTCTGCCGAGCTCTCAGCTTCCATGCCGGATAAGGGCGGTGTCTATCACTGGATGACAAGGGCTTTTGGAGATAAGGCGGGGATGCTAGCTATCTGGCTTCAGTGGATCAACACGATGGTTTGGTATCCCACTATCCTCTCGTTCATTGCAGGAATAGGCGCTTATCTGATCAATCCCGCTCTTGCGAGTAATAAAATTTATTTGATATCCGTCATTCTAACCGTCTTCTGGGGACTGACATTTATCAATCTATTCGGATTAGAACTTTCTGCTAGGGTCAACAGCATTTGCGGCTTAATTGGTACCATGTTTCCCATGCTACTCCTTATTTTCCTAGCAGGTATTTGGCTCTTTCAAGGTCACACACCTCAAATCAATATTTCTTGGGATAATGCTCTTCCATCGTTGCATCTCGAATCGAGCTGGGTGTCACTCACGGCTATCATGGCTGCTTTTCTAGGAATTGAGCTTGCCGGGGTGCACGTTGCTGATATCAAAAACCCGCAAAGCAATTTTCCCAAAGCACTCGGATATTCATCTTCTTTTCTCGTTCTGACCATGCTATTTGGCTCGCTTGCCATCGCTTTTGTCTTGCCCTCAGACCGCATCAATCTCGTCTCCGGTGTCATGCAGGTGTTTACCAATTTTTTCCGCGTTTTTCACATGGAATGGGCCATTCCCATCTTAGCGATTCTTATTCTGATCGGCAGCATCGGCGGCATCATCAATTGGCTTATCTCACCCGCTAAAGGCCTTTTGCACGCTGCTGAGTACGGTTTTTTGCATCCTTTCTTCACCCGCAAAAATAAATACGGCGTAGCCCATAATATATTGATTGCCCAAGCAATTTTTGTCTCACTTCTATGCCTTGTCTTCTTGCTAGTCCCAAGCGTCAATGCGTTTTATTGGTTTTTAACTGGTCTGAGTACAGATCTCTATATCTTGATGTACGTGCTGATGTTTTTAAGCGCGCTTAAACTCCGCTATAGTTTCCAAAACAGCCCCCTCGCCTTTCGCATCCCGGGCAAGCAAATCGGCATGTGGGCAGTTGTCCTGATCGGCATCTTCGGCTGCCTTGTTACACTCGCCATTAGCTTTATCCCTCCCGAGGACATTGCTGTTTCCACATCCTATTACGCTCTACTAATCGCTTGTGGCAACATCCTCATGGTCTTACCCGTCTTCTTTTTCTACGCCTACCGAGGCCGCAAAAACCGTCCGAAAAAACCTCCTCGCATCAAAGACACCGCCAAAGACCCCAAAGGGCGCCCGATAGGGACTTAAAACAACCCCTTCTTTTCACGAGCAGCCCTCAAAAACAACCCCCTCTTTTCACGAGTAGCTCTCAAAAACAACCCCTTCTTTTATTGACTTAATGAGTATATGTCCTTATAATGAGGGATATAGATTAGGAGCATGAAATTATGAAAAGAATGCGAACTAACTTTCTTTCAGAATGGTTTAACTCGTTAACTAGAAAGCCATTGGTTATTCGCGGCGCAAGACAAGTAGGCAAAACATGGCTAGTCCGTCATTTTGCTCGTATGGAAAACCTAGAGTTGATTGAACTCAATTTTGAAAAGCAACCTGAGCTAGAATCGTTATTTCAGATAAACGACCCCAAAGACATCTTACTCAATCTTAGAACTTTGACAAAGGGTGATATCGATCCAAAGAAAAGCCTTTTATTTCTCGATGAAATTCAAGCCGCTCCAGAGCTTCTGGCAAAACTGCGTTGGTTTGCAGAGGATATGCCAGATCTTCCTGTTATTGCTGCCGGATCATTACTCGAATTTACACTCTCCGAATATGAATTTAGCATGCCTGTGGGGCGAATTAATTATATGCATTTAGAACCCTTTTCTTTTGAAGAATTTTTAGACGCTTTAGAAGAAACCGGTCTTAAGGAGTACATTGAACAGTTTGAATTAACTCAAAACATTCCAGAAGCAGTCCATATTCAGTTGATGAAGTTACTGAATGAGTATATCATTGTAGGAGGTATGCCAGCTGCTATTCTTACCTGGGGAAACACCCGTAGCCTGGATAAAGTTAGCCAAGTTCACTTTGATCTTTTAGCAACTTATCGAGATGACTTTAATAAGTATAGAGGTCGACTAGACATCAATCGTTTAGATGATGTTATGCAAGCTGTACCAAAACAACTTGGAAACAAACTTGTCTACACTAAAATCAATTCAGAAATAACTTCTGTATCCCTCAAGCAAGGATTTGACTTACTTACTAAAGCACGTGTGTGCCATCGAATAGTTTCGACAGCCGCTAACGGAGTTCCATTAGGCGCTGAGATAAATAAAAAATACGTGAAAGCACTTCTCTTAGATTGCGGATTATGTAGTGCATCTTTAGGACTTACTTTGCATCAGTTGCAATCTATTCAAGAGTTGACACTCATAAATAGTGGAGGAATAGCGGAGCAGTATGTAGGCCAAATCCTTCGAGCGATTCATCCTGCTTTTGTACAGCCAATGCTTTATTACTGGCAACGGACAGAAAAAGCATCGAATGCTGAAATCGATTATATTTTCCAACACCAAAATCAGGTCATTCCAATCGAAGTTAAAGCAGGCGCTACGGGAAGTTTAAAATCTTTACATCGCTTCATGAAAGAAAAAAAGAAGCGGCTAGCTATAAGAATCAACTCGGATTATCCTAGCGTAGTCAAAGTTAATGTCAAAGATTCCACTGGAACACCGGTCGAATATGAATTACTATCTCTTCCTTTTTATTTACTGGGTCAGTTGAATCGTCTAGTCAGCTGCATTAGTGGTACAAACACTGGATGATGGAGCTCGCGGCAACAACGCGATTGATCTGGAATGGCTCGCCTAAAACGCGGACGAGAAATGGCAAGGAATCTTCTGCACCAATGGCGCCCAACGCTTCTAAAATCGTGATTTTACAATCGCGTGAAACAGTTGAATAGGCTTCTTCAAGCACGGCTGTAGCTGCTTTTTCTCTCCCCATAAATGCCAAAACGAGCGCTGCTTGAACACGAATTTTAGCATTTTTCGATGTAAGCAGATTCCGGACAACATCGAGCGCCTCAGAAGCTCCTTCCCCGGCTAGCATCGCGCAAGCAGCATGCGTAATACCCCAGTTTTCTTTTTGTAAAAAGGCCTCAATCCCCTTTTGCGCTTTCTTGTAATCAAATGTCGCTAAAATGCTGAGCAGCTCCAGGCGCGTGAGCGCATCTACATGCTCGGGGTAGTTGGGTACTTGCGGAATATGGTGCACACGCGATGGCGCTAAAACGCGAAATAGCCCCGCTTGATTCCACATCAGCTTGCCTTCATGCTTTGCAACAAATCGCTCTAAAACCTTTAGACCCCGCTCCACATGAAACTGTTTGAGAATCAGACCAAGTCCCGCATTGAGTCTAACGAAGGGATCTGTGCTTTTTTTGGCTAAGTGATAGCAAAGATTTTTACCCGCATCCCCTCCTGCTACCAAAGCTCCGCATGCTGCAATTCGAATGTCTTCGTTTTTATGCTCGCATAATTGGGATAGTTTGGCTTCAGCTTTTAGCGGATCGAGCGATAAGCTAGCCCAAGCAGCCGTAATCGCAACAAGCGGATCCTCATCTTCTAAGAGGGGTAGAATATGGTCTTTGTATGTGTCATCGCGCTTCTGCAAATGGCCAAATGCTCCCAATGCCAGCGACCTGACCATGCTTGAGCTGTCTTTGAGCAGGGGTACAAGCAGGGGTAGTTGATCATATTTATCCAAATGAAGAACAATTTGGGGAGAGATCGCTCTGAGTCCCGCGCGATTGGCTGTAATTAATTCCTGCAAATCCGCATCCGTGACCGACTCGTAGAGATTGACAAGCGATTCAATCGCACATGCTTTTTCCTCAGCAAGCGCATGGTCATCGGTAATAATTTGCTTGAGCTGTTCTGTCATCTCTTTTAGACCCAGAAAACCGATAGCACGAAGCACCTCTAAGCGCACATAAAAATGGTGTTCTTTTTCAAACAATCGTTTGATCTCATCGATGAGCGGAGCATCGCGAAATTCACATGCCAGTTTGACAGCAAGCGCTCTAAGTAGTGCATTTTGACCCTGCATGTTGTTTTTAATCACTTCGACAGCAGCAGCATCTTTTGCTAAACGCGCGCCCATCAGTGATGAATACTGCACAACAAATTGATTGGAATTTGAAGCCCGCGACAACACTCCCCATGCTAGTGTCTCTAGCACAGCTCGCTTCTCTTCGCCTTTCAGCTCTGCTGCTACCACATGCCACGCTTTCAAGGCATCTTTTTCATAGCCACGCTTTGCTAGCGATTGCACAAGAAGACGTTGTAGTGATTTTTCGTTTGGGTAGCTTTTTAGACCTTCGCGGCATTCACGGATAGCCGAGGTCACATCGCCGATGAGCAGATGACACTGCACACGCCGGTGTACATCTAAGCTAGAGGCAAACAGCCCTTGCGCCATAAGCAAAATAAGAAAAAGTGTCTTCATGATTTAAAGGTAACAACAAAAGGCTTTTCACGCCATGGGGCCAAGTGGTCTGCCGCCGATTAAGTGAAAATGCAAATGAAAAATGGTCTGTCCTGCATCGGTTCCGCAATTGGTCAGCAAGCGATAGCACTCTTCCACACCGTTTTCTTTTGCCAAATTTTGCGCAACTTTTGCCACTTCTTGCAAAAGGGGCAAATCATCTGTTTCCATTTTTTGAATGCTAGGAATGCGCTTTTTGGTGATGATCAGAATATGCACCGGCGCTGCTGGCGCAATATCTTTAATGGCAATTAGACGCTCATTTTCAAATACCTTAGTTGCGGGAAGCTCATTTGCGATAATTTTTTCAAAGACTGTTTTTTCCAAGAGTGACCTCCAAGGCTTTGAGTACATCCTCTTTTGTTTCCCAAATCGAGATGAAACGTCCTTTGTGGCAAAAAATAGCGCCCTTTATTCCGCTTTTTTGAACAAGCTCATCTTTGAGCAATCCGGCCCACTCTTCTGGCAGAGGTTTTCTAACGGCCATCCGCTCTTCATAACTCGGCGGAATACCTCTAAGCTTCCAATGCTCTCCCGACGGCATAATCAAAAACTGCGCTGGGTGAGCCTCTCCTCCCAATTCAAAAAACGCATCAAGCCATGGAATAGAGCGCTCAAAATACAACACATTCGCTCCCTTAGCCATCTCTTTTTCAACCAAACCGCGCGCCTGCTGGATATAGTCTGATCGTTTGATCATGTGCTCAATATGGCGTTTAACAAACTGCAGCGCCTCAAAAAATGCCGCATCGTGCTCCTCTCTACTCGCTTCGTGATCGATCGGCATAAATTCTGAGACGACATTTGAAAATGTGCTGAGGCCGCTAGGAGGTGTATAAGCGCCAATATCGATACTATCAACACCATCGACCAAGTGGTTTTTTAAAAACGCGTGTATTGGGTCATCCAGCACTTTCTCATCGTGCAAAAATTCGAGCACCATCCCAGCACTACTCAGTAGCCCTGTATAATCAGACTGGTGATGGTCAAAACGCTTTTTTGCAGGATCGTAAATACCACCGACATCACACACATAATCACACTTAGCTAAAACAGCTAAATCACGTGTGCGCACGATTTTTTTCTCATCGATCTTGCCAAACAAAATCAAAAGAGCACACGCTGTGACCTCATCAGCATGGAACGTTCCGTCATGTACACCTAAACTCGCCATAATCGAACAAGGATAGTAAAAAAACCATTAGTTATCAACATTTCTTTGGCCACCGCTGTGGACTTTTTGTTGATAACTTATAACTAACTGAAAATTAAAACATTAAAGACAACACCGCAAAGTCCTTTGCGCCAACCAGCCGTGTACTTGTCGACAACTTTTCCACAGAAAAACCTGCTTTAAGCCAAGACTTTAGCAAAAACTATCGAACAAAAACAGAACGCCTGCTTTTTTATCCCGCTTAAGGTATACAAAAAACATGCACAAATACATCTTCGGATCACATCACGACCTCGTCTCACCTGATGGCTACATTACCCAGCTATCAGATATCTCAGGAAACGAGCGCACAGCAAAAGTTGAAATCACCGGGATCAACCCCAACTTCATCGGCTTTGAAATAGACCCTCACCTTGTCACCTTCAACTTCAAAAGCACGCTAGCCCAGCTTGGAATGAATGCCATCTGCGATCACATCGAGCTCAAAGAGCGGCTAGGGAGCGCCACGGTCAACCTAAAACTCATCGGTCTCGATCCTTTAAGTCAAAAACTCTTAGCTCTCCTACAGCCTGGAGCGCTCGTCGGCAAACTCTTTGCTGCAGATGATCGCCGGCGCGTAAAAAATCCCGACTACCTCTCTCGCATGTTCGGCAGGTCCGATCGCTACGGCCATCCTCTTCTTGCCTTTGGCAATGGCAACCTCAATTTAGAGCAAATCGATGGCAGGCTCGTTGCTTTTCTCCACCTCTTCTCTGGAAAATACACCTACGACCCGGATATCGAAGGTTTTCTTCCCACCCTTGCAAAAGCGCTCTCTGACCCCAACTTCTACATGCGTGAGATACTCAAAATCCATCAAATCTGGGAAAAAGACGCGCCTAGAACTGTCGAAGACAATCAAGTCCTGCTCGTTAGAACAGCGCCTTTGCATATCCGCACCTGTTTTGGCAAAGTCGTAGACAGCCTACTCCCCCACGGCTACAATCACACCAGCGCCTCTGTGCTCCAGCCCGACACCTTTGCATCGGGAGATGTGTACGAGCTCTACGGCAATAGCGACACAACCATCTGCGATATCCCGCTAGAATTTTACACCCTCGAGCCCTACCGCGAGCACGTCTCCTTTGCCGATCGCGACCAGCTCCTCTCATGCCTAGACAACCAAGAAACCATTTTCAAAGCCTTTGAATCTGCTACAGCACCGCCCAATCACAAAGCCTCAGTCTTCGTCGTAAAAGGCACGCAATTTCAAAATCTCAAAGCTGACGATTGGATCTATCAAGACACGCACAAAGCCGAGCTTCCTGGCATTTTCCACTCTGTGCGCCAAGCAGAACTTGTCGAAGACTACATACACCAACAACCATCCTATCCATTTTTAAAAGCCATCGAAGATGGGCACATCACAAGTCAAGGCATCTTACTCAACCGCTACTTCCCCTCACCTCTAAACAAACGCATGCTCCTCTCTGAACAAGTGCAACGCAACCTCAAAGGCATCTACTTTCACACACCTTCTCAAGACGGCGGCGAATACTTTTCTCACGAAGACAGAGCTCTTCTTTTTGACCTAGCTAAATTTGGCATCCCCACCTTCTGGGCAGACCCGCGCACAAAGCGCCTCTTACAATACGTGCCAAAAACCGAAAAAGATTCTGGAATGTTCGTACCACTCGATCTCATCGACGACTTCATGCGCGCCACCTTCATCGGCATCTACGGCTCCAACCTCATTGAAGGCAACTTCAGCGGCGAGCTCAAAAACCTTCTCGAGGGCCTACTCGCCTTGCGCCCCAAAGCCAACCACCCCCTCCTCTCCCCTGACAAACCACTTGCCATGGTCACCGGCGGTGGCCCCGGCGCCATGAGTGTAGGAAATCGCGTGGCCAAAGAGCTCGGCATTCTCTCTTGTGCCAACATCATCGACTTCACATCGCAAGGTGGAGCCGTCGTCAACGAACAAGAACAAAACCCCTATGTCGACATCAAAATGACCTACCGTCTTGACAAACTCGTCGAGCGGCAAGCTGAATTCTATCTCGACCTACCGATCTTTCTCGAAGGTGGCATGGGCACGGACTTTGAATACACGCTAGAAGAAGTGCGTCGAAAAACAGGCGTCTGTCCACCTACACCCGTCCTCCTTTTCGGAACTCCAGACTACTGGAAGAACAAAGTGACATCGCGTTTCCAGCAGAATCTAGACATGGGCACAATCAAAGGCTCGGAATGGGTTAGCAACTGCTTCTTCTGCATACAAAACGCGCATCAAGCCCTTGCCATCTACAAAGACTATTTTTCAGGAAAACTTCGCATTGGAAAAGAAGGGCCTATTTCACAGCACGGCTTCATTATTTGCAATTCGAACTAGTTGAAAAACAGCTTTTGTGGATTTCTAGAGCGATGAGGGTGACAAGAGGAATCAAAGCGAAAGCTGCGATCCAAAGACGTGGGTCAATACCGTGTGCTGCCATGACAGCGAAATCATGGCCCGCGCCGCAAACGTGGGTTAATGCTGAGGCAGCATACTTAATGTGTTGAAAAATCGTCATAAAAGCTGCTGTATAGAGAAAGCCGTCAAAACCATCATAGGCATCGCCGTAAAAATGCGCGATAGCCACCATGGCACAGACGCAAATCAGAGAAAGAAGTGGACCACCAGCTGACATCACAGGCCGACTGAATTTAAAACCCATGACACTCTTGCCAGAAATCGGATGTGGCATCGTCACTCCCTGGCTCATGCCAGTAATGGCCACCTTAAACCGCACATTCGAATAGACCAAATGACCAGCTGCAACGTGGCCATACTCATGAACCAAAACATTTCTTGTCAGGCTATCGATGTTAGCCAACTGCAAAGCGCAAAGCGAGCTCAATCCCATTGAAGCATACTCAATCACTGTGCGCTCAAATCCTTCAGCTAAGCCGCACCTCCAGTCAACAAAAAACTTTACACCCCTAAGAGCGACATTTTTTAGCACCACAAACACGCAAGCAGAGACAATAGCCATGCGCACATCGACATTTGCGTGGAGAACAGCAACTGCCGTAAACGCAGTAGCGATAGCAGTTTCCGCCGCCACAGCCACACCAAAACTCTTCAAAGCACCCTTATCCATGCCAAATATTATAAACCAACATTTATTAAATCATAATAATAAACATTTATATAAATAAACAATCTCCCTAAGAGGGCTCTAGATTTCGTATGCAGTTTGAACCCGAGCACGCAAGTAGCGAGGGCGCTGCGGCTAGCAGCGTCCGTCGCGAGTGGGTGCTGTACATTAGTACTGCCCCCGAGCAAGGATTCAAAATGCGTCGAAAGATAAGCCCGAAACTTAGAAGCCCCAGGAGAAGCCCAGGGCAAAGAAGGAAGTCTTCAGCTTGAAAAACTGCCCCTCGCCGTACCCATCACGATACTTGGCATAGAGCCGCAGCTTCCGTCCTACACCTTGTAGCTTAGACCACTCATAACCGGCCATATAAGTCGCGTCCAAATTCCAGCCATTCACCTGCCAGTTCTGCAAATTCATCGCGAAAAACGGCGTCCCATACAGCTTATGATAATGATGCTTTTTACCAAGCATACGAAGCTCTGCCCCGTACTGCACATAAAGTGTCTGCATCGAAAACGAATCATCGCTGTGGATCACAACACCAGGACCAAAATAAACCCGAAAACTCGTATTCACCTGGTACGAATTCATAAGCTCGATAGCCTCGAAGCTGGGGTTAACCCTTTCCGGTAAAAAATTCGGGCGGTTGACCAAAAACTCATCACCGAGATGAGACGAAACATGATAAAGCATAAAGCGAAACGACCAAGCATCAAAAGCATAAGACAGCGGAATACCCAGCAAATAATCCGTATTAGCAAGCTCTGAAAACTCCCCATTTGGAAACGTCTTCATATTAAACACCGACCAAATGCCCGCCATAATCCCAATTTGCAAATCGCCATGAACAGAAAACACATCATTCCAGCGAAAAACCGGAAACTCATCCCCAAGAGCAATACCTACCGTGCGCGTTCCAAAAATATTATCACCCATGCGGTACTCAGCATAATACATCGGCTGACGAGGAGCGGCAAGGAGTGGCTGAAACAGCATCGTCTGCTGTGGAAACCACGTGCCGCTAACTTGCGGCTTCACCATATAGCTCTCCTCTCGAGCGAGCGGCGCATCATCGATGCTTGCTACCTCAATAACCTCACCAACATTAGGCAAATCCTCGACAAACGCAATAATCGAATTGCGAATCAAATCATTTTTCGGAAGGCAGGCGAGATAAACCGTACAGCCGTCAACGCGCACGCGCACATTAAACTCATAATAATGCATATCGATCAAAGCCTGGATATAACCTTCCATATAATGGTCGGTCGCATCCTCAACACTCTCGTAAGGAATCGAATCGCTCCGTGACAAAACTTCACCGAGCGCTAGCATCTCTTCTTCGGCAAACCCCTTGCCGAAAAATAAAGAACTACAAGCTAAACTAATTAAAACACAACGCATCACTCTTTCCATATAGAAGAAAACGCGCAAAATGACAAATATTTTTTAAACTTGTGAACAATTCTCCTCTAACATAAAGTTGAGTCTTCAATTTTTTTAACAGGAGATTTGTGCATGGCAACTCTAGAATCACTCAAAACAACACTCAATACGCCTACAGTTGGCAACTTTGTCTACAGCAAAAACATCGGCGAATTTGCCCAAACGCATTTTAAATCTGCACAAAAGTCCTACTTCACAACCTCTTGTCTTAATATGGCGAGCAAAACCCTTTGTGCTCTTACCGGTGTGGGTGCAGGTCTAGCTTACTACTCCATCGGAAAAAAATACGAATTCATAACCAAACTCTACGACAAATGCACGCCACGCTACGTGGCAGTCAGCCTTTTAACAGCAAGCATTCTCTTTGCCGCTCTTTCCTACTGGTGTCACACATCAGAATTCAAAAACACCGACGCATTGCGCGACGCACTAGAAAGTGACGATGTAGATGCCATCATCAAAGCCTACCAAAAATCCGGCATGCCACCAGCCATTTTGATGAAAGAAGCTGCGATGAAAGACAACAAAATTGGCATTACGCTAGCAGCTCTTCTAATCGAAAACGACGACCTGCGCTTGCAAGCAGCAACTAAAGCTCACCCTTTTGCCGCTAAAAATGCAGGCAAAGACCTCACCACAAAATTTGGATTAAAACACGCCTGCTTTTCCAAAAACCTGCAGCATAGCATTGAAAAAGGCGATGAAAATCTTTTTCAAGCGATTTCAGAAAAACCTCAAATGAAATTCGAAGTCAAAATACGCGACCTGGCAACAACTTACTTTAAGGACGGTGCAGCAGCAGCTCGCAAACGCCGGCATGCAAAATACGCAGCTGCAAGCTGCTCTTTACTCACAGGAGTCATCACACCCCTAGTCTATCTCGGCAAAGGGCAAAAATATGCACCAATCGCTAAACTCTACCAAAAATTCACTACCCGCAATATTGCCATTGCCTGCGCTGTAGCTTTTGTCGCTGCAACTATCCTTTGGAAAGCTCTCGTCCAACATGAAAACCATTTAACAAGCCAGCTACTTTCGGCGACACAATTAGATGAACCTTATGTTAAAAAAATTCTGCGTAATATCTATCTTGATAATGGACTGCCACAAGATCTAAACGGAGCTATCAAAACCTTAAGCAAAGGAATGGTCGATGCAGACCAAGTTATTCTTCGTACAATTTTAGAGCAAAATCCAGACATTTATACAAAGCATTATGACGATCCTAACACAGTTGCAGTCAAAATTTGTAATGGCTATCAAACACTGCGCATTTTAGCTGCATTGAAAGCTAAAGGATTAGACCCAAGTGCTTCCACCATGCAAAAAGCCTCACTTCTTGCTAAAATAACATCTACAGAGCCTGGAGAGTTGCGCACGCCAGCGATTAACGCTTTCATTGCCCATCTAAGCGAAAAAGAGCGAAAACCTGTCATTCACTCAGCCCTTTTACAAACTAACAACTTCGGGACTCTTATGGGGGTTGTAGAAGAAGCTGACACCGAATTATTCGAAACGAATTTAAATCTACTACTAAAAGAGATCCAAACTGCATCAAACAAACGCAAAATCGTCAACCACCTTGTGCTTTATACACAACTAGCAAAAAAATGTAAAAAAGCAGAAGAATTACCTGAATGGTCTGAAGCTCCCAATAGACCACAAAAGCCTTTATCCATGGACAAAATCGTTGACGCCTTTGAAAAAAGCACCATCTCAAACAAAAAAAACTTTTTTTTCATAGATGAGGACAAAAAGGCAAATCAGATTTATACCTTTACTAAGGACACCGTATACTATCAAATGAGTAAAGCCTCGGCAAAAATTATGGCTAAATGGTAAAATAGCATTGCTTGGGGGCAATAGCTCAGGCGGTTAGAGCAGCGGACTCATAATCCGTAGGTCGTGGGTTCAAGTCCCTCTTGCCCCAATTCTTAATCAGTTGTACGAAAATTTCGGAAAGCTCAAATAAATAGTTTCATGAAGAGAATTGTTTTAATTGGCACGTGTGGCTCTGGCAAAACAACTGCAGGCCATATAGTTCCCACCACCTAACCTCTTTAATCGCTCATCTAAGGCAAATCCCTTGATAAGATACTCCTTCAGCCGAGCTGTTACCCATATGCGGAATTGCGTTCCTCTATGGGATTTAACGCGGTAGTCCACTGAAATGATAACATCAAGATTGTAGTGGAGAGTTTCATAATGTTTCCCGTCTGCTGCAGTTGTCCGGAATTTCCGGACAACTGCCTCTTCAGGTAGCTCTGCTTCTTTAAAGATATTCTGTATATGTTTGGAGATCGTACGCTTATCCTTACTAACCTGAACTCTGGGTTTTGATTGTTTAGATTCAGAGCAGATTAGGTGACAGATTGTGCCATTTTTTGCGGATTTGATAGCCAAGGCGCTATCAATGAGCACAAAAAGGGTGCAAGATAGCGACTAATCTGCCTGAAAATGAATGGTATAAACCCATAACTCAGGTTACTAACCTGAACTCTTTCGTTTTGATTGTTTAGATTCAGAGCAGATTAAGTGACAGATTGTGCTGTTTTTTGCGATTCTATAGCGAAGGCGCTATAGATGAGCACAAAAAGGGTGCAAGATGGCGGCTAAGATGCCTGAAGATGAATGATATAAACCCAGAGTTCAGGTTACTAAATAAATGATTTCCAAAACAGCTGCTGTTATACTTCCAATTAACAAAATTAACAACAACGTTTTTCCACCAATTACAAGTCTCTGGTCTTTAAGTCTGAATTTATAGCGACCGAGCCAAACCAGCACCACGGGTAAAAAACCATTTAAAAAAGCCTCACCAAAACCTCCGGCTACGCTCAATGCTTTATCAAAAATCGTCGGATCAATGAAGGTAAGAATAAGAGGTGGTGCAAACGTTAAAAAGCACAGGCCCCACCTAGCTATGCCCTTTCTAGCAACTTTAAGACCATCGCCTAAAAAATCCACGAGAGAAAACGCCACGCCAATTGTCGATGTAGCAATAGCAAACAAGGCAAAAAGCGCCCCAATAGCTTTCAACGTCACATTGCCAGTCACCTTCTGCAACGCCGAGGTCACAGGTAGCCCAGCAGCTAGCGTCTCTTGCAAGACACCTTGTGGAATCGCTCCGATGACTAGCCACTGCCACATCACATAAAACAGCAATGGAATCAACGTCCCAAGCCAAATCGAGAGCTTTAAAACCTTCACATCCCGCTTCAAATACTCAGTAAGCGGGGGTATAATATTATGATAGCCAAAAGCGCTAAACAAAAACGGCGGCGCGAAAAGCAGCGGCCTCCAATTAGCAAACATCAACCTTTCAGTTGAAACGGCCTGCGATCCATCTACAATCAATAAAAAGAAAAAAACGACCATGGCAACAGTTAAAGCAATATTTGCCCTATCGATCATTTTCGTACCAATCGCCACAATAACTCCAAACACCGCAGCAAAAAACAAATAGCTTCCAAATCCCGCTGGCAAACCAAGCAAATCACCTAAAAGGGGGGCGCCCGCTGCAAAATAAGCCACCATCAAGCAATAATAGAGAAAAATGAACATAGCCCCAGCTAGCCACTGCCCTTTGACTCCCATAAAACGGCCAGCCATAGACAAAATATTGCTACCCTTGGGCATCCAGAGCATCACCTCTAGAAACAAAAAGCCTGTCGCTAGCATATAAAGCCAAATCACACCTGTGATTGCAAGAGCTGGCCAAAGACCAGCTTGGCCAGTAATAAGCGGAATGCCCAGCATCCCAGCCCCAATCGTCGTTCCAGCAATTAGCAAGCTACCGCTGATCACTCCTTTCCAATTTGTCATCCAACCATTTTAAGCCATTAACGATTAATCCTCGAATAAATAATTCGATTGACACATATCTACGCAATTCTGATACTGGCGTCCAACTTTTACCCAGGTGCCTGTTATGAAAAAAGCCGTTATTGCCTTCACCATCTTATTATGCTTTGCGCATACAGTAGATGCTCGAACCTATACAAAAAACGACTATTTTGCAATTGAACAGCAAGATCAATTTGTAAATGAAGTATTTTTCAAAAATAAAAGAGATGGCGTTTTTGTCGATATTGGGGCACATGCCGGCATTTTGTTTAGCAATACGTACTTTTTCGAAAAGCACCTAAACTGGGCAGGGATTTGCATCGAACCATCTCCCATTAGATTCAAGCAATTACAAAACGGAAGAAATTGTATTTGCGTTAACGCTGCTATTGCCAATGAAAACACAACCATGAAATTTGCTGACATGCATGCTGGCTGGACAAGTGGCCTATTGAGCAAATATGAAAAACAGCACGCAAAAAAATGGAATGTCAGTGGAAGCATCAAGCAAGGCCGCACAAAAGTCATCGACGTACAATGTATCAAACTCAATGACTTACTAGAAGAGCACAACATGTATCATATCGACTTTCTCGATATCGACACAGAAGGTGGCGAGTTTGAGATTTTACAATCGATTGATTACGACAAATTTAATATTGACGTGATCTGTGTAGAAGTACACCCTTACGCGCAAAACCCTACAACATTCTTAGAATCCAAAAATTACAAATTCGTCAAAAGATTAGGGAAAGACGTTGTGTATAAAAAGCTAAAAGCCGAAGAGGACATTTAGCAAAACGCCTTGAAGGAATAAATTTCCATTATTAGCTCCACCTCGCAGTAGAGGGCGAAATTGGTTTTGGCTAAAATAAGCTTGGGCATCATAGCCAACCGTAATGCGCATCAAAAAATCGGCATACGTGTACTGGTAATAAGGACCAGCTAAGATTTCTAGCACCGCCTGTAAATTGCTAGTATCGCTTTTCAGATTAACTAGGCTACTGCCATCTTGCGTCTCCTTTTGCGTCACATCAAAACAGCTCCACAAAAGCGCGCCCGCAACATTCACATTCAGACCAAAAGCTGAATTAAACTTCCACAGTGAATCAAAAGTAAAACGGGGTCCGATCCCCCACATATCATTATCCATCTTCAATCGATCATCTAAAATCGCAATATCAAACGTCTGATCAATCCATGCAGTCTTAATACCAATGCCAGGACTTAACTCTAGCCATCCACGCGGGTAAAAATTCGCCCGCATGCCCACATCTAGCGTATTAAATGCTATATCCCATTTAGCTTTGGCACTCGTTGCATACATCAAATCGGCAGCACACGCATTCCAAATTGGAAACACACTATCTGCACTCGCCTGTCCATCTCCGCTGCCGCAAAAAGTCGTCCACAAACCATAAACTACAAAATCTCTGGCGGGAATCAAAAACCCAGCACCCACTCGACCACCAACGCCCCAATCAAACGAGATATCTTCAAATGAACCATCGATGATTCCAGACGAGCTTTTGCTCGTCACGACATAATCGAGACCCGACTGATGCGGATACCAAAACAAAGGCCCGCCTTCAACAAAATATCTAGGAACCGCCTGTAAGGATGCTAAGCAAATTAGCGTAAGAAATATCCCCCTCATTAGTCATCTACCTCATTGTGAAGAAAAAGATGGCAAGGAAGACAAGCGTTGGTCCGATAGCGCCGATAAAGAGATAGAGGGGCGAGACGCCGCCGCGGAAGTATTTGCGCAAGATCATTTGACCAGCAGGATTAGGTGCGTTGGCAATGACGGTGAGACCGCCGCCGATAATCACACCGCTCATGATGGCGTACTTAAGAGACTCTGTCAGGGTTGGTAGGAGCGAGGCGAGGTAAACGACCGCTGCGTTATCATTGAAGGCGGTAAGTACCACACCTGAGAGCATGAGCGCACCTTGCGCCAGACCGCCAAGGGCAGGTTCGATCCACCAGGCTTGCAGCCCGCCATGAATGACAAGCCCTGCCAAGAAAAAGCCGACCAAAACGGGGCGCTTGAGCGAGAGCGCAAACTGGTGCGGCGCTGTTGCATGATGAAAGCCAAGGAAAAGCAAGAAGCTCCCGATAAATACAGGTGGATAGTGGGAGTTCAGGACAATCCAAAAAAGTAACACAAGATGTGTGATCGTAATCCAAATTGGAACGGGCTCTTTATCTTCTTCAGCTGGCGTGTGCCCTTTCATATGAGCTTTTGACCTCTCCAAGCTACGCAATTCTTTTTTGAAGATAAACCAGCCTGCAGAGTTGCACGCCAAAATACCAATGAACGCTTTCCATCCAAAATGAGAAAACATGTACCACGAGGACCAACCCCAGCATTTAGCAACGATCAGAACAGGTGGAGCTGCAAAGTTTGTCAAAACGCCACCAACAGAGATATTGACAAAGAGTAGACCAATGGTTGCGTAGGCAAGTTTTGGGTTGGGCTTGTACTGGTAAAATTGACGACCGAGAAGAAGGGCAGCAAGTGTCATGGCACCGGCTTCTGTAATAAAAGATCCTAGCAAAGGACCGATTGTTAAAATCGAAAACCACCAAGCAGACACGCTGCCACCTAGTGTTTGAGCAACGCGGCGCATGGCATTTTCAGCCAGGCGCACAAGCGGGCGTGTAGCAGTTAGGCACATCACAACAACGACAAAAATGGGTTCGGTGTAGGAGCGGTTATCAATGTAGGCTACAGCGGTGCGCCAATCATAAAAACCGGTGATGGCAATAAATAGTGGCACAACCCAAATACCAAAAATGACTTCGACTTCGCCTAAAAAATAAAAAATCTCAGCAAAAAAGCTTTTATCGGAAACGCTTGCTCCATCAAAAATCTCGGTATCGGCTTTAGGTCTTTTGTGTCTTTTCTTTCTCTCGTGTAAGACCTCAAAACGTCTAGCCACTTGGGTAAATTTGTTAGCAAAAAATGTGTGCAAAATAGCTAAAGTAAAAATAATTAATGAGATGACGTGAAAAGAGCTAAATGCGGCATCTTCAAGCACAGAGGTCATCGGAGTATCTTGAACGAGTGATTCAGTACATACCTGAGCTGCTTGTGCTAAGAGAAACATTTTAATTCCCAATTGTTATCAAAGTTGTCCAAATATGATCGCATTATTCTCCCTGTAAGGATAAATTGCAAGCCTCAATATACAAATTCTTTTTTTTAAAACCAGAGAAAAAGTGATTTATGGTAAAATGATGGCATGAAAATATTACTTGTTTTGATCTGCTTATCTTTTTCCCTATTTGGCTCGATGCGAACTAAGCTATCTGATGCCGAGCCCGGGTGCTATGCTGTTTTCGAGAGTCAAAAAACCGTAACAGTACTGAGCCTGCATTCTAAAAAAGATTCAACAATAATTCTAGAAGAGATCTCGGCGCCAAGCTCTACAATAAATAAAAGCTGGGACTACAAATCCTGGGTCTCTAAAGGCGCGCCAGGAAATACCTCTTGGATCCAATACGAATTTGACTCAGAAAGTGGTCATCTTCTCGAGTGCTATTCTTTCACACAAGAAGGCTGGCTGAAAGGCAATGATGGACTGCTCTCTACCCTTCTCAACTTAGAGCTTAAACCCATCTCCGAAAATAACCGTAAACGTATCGGTGCTACGCCTCCCCACCATGCCATCGATATCCGCCCCATCTGGAACCCTCCAAAATTTGTCCATGGCTCGCAAATCAAGCACGCCAAATTCGATGCTCTAAAAACCCACTGGCCAAGTGACGAATCTGAAATTGCGGAAAGAAAAATCGAGCTCTATTTTGACCAAACAGGATTCCCTTTTCCCTACTGGATCGAAATCAAAGGCACAATAGATAGCAATATCCACGCCATCGACTCAGGAAATGAGATGCAATCGCCACGCACGCATCTGCCAAGACGTTATCCTCAAGTGCTCGGCAGCTACCGCAAACACGAATCATTACTGCGTTTGACATTGCAAACGCCCCTCTACTACAAACATTTTCAGCTCTACAACGGATCAAGGCAGCTTCCCTGCATGTTCATTCAACAAAACGATGAGCTCATACTAGAGATCGACCCCACAAACGTCCAACCAGACCAGCCCCTCATGCTCACCCCCGATAGCCATCCCCACATCTTCGTCGACTTGCCACCCTTGCCAAATTAATCCATCTCGCCTAAACTCGATTAGCTATGGATAAAGTCTACAGTTTACGCAAGTGCAAACATATTCTCCGGCATACATTTAAGCAGTACCGCAGGCGCGGAAAAAAGCTGGATGTGGAAACGCGCGCCAACATATTCGATTCGATGGTTGCTCTGCAAGATGCCATCATCGTTAAAGACAAACCCGACGCAAACCAAAAAGCCCATGCACTAGAAGCTCTTTACGATGCTCACTTTGAAAGATCTATGCCCATCCGATTTATGCATAGTGCAATTGGTTTAGCAATCGTACTAGGTTTTGCCATCTTGATTCGGCAAGTCTGGTTTGAGCTGTACGAGATTCCGACAGGCTCGATGCGTCCCACCCTTCAAGAAAAAGATCGTCTCATCGTTTCCAAATCACCCTTTGGAATCAATATTCCACTCACCCCTGACCACTTCTACTTTAATCCCGATTTAGTCCAAAGAGGCGATACCGTCGTTTTCACAACTGCAGGCATGGACATTCCCGATAGCAACATGCTCTACTTCTACATCTTTCCAGGAAAAAAACAATACGTGAAACGCCTGATTGGAAAACCTGGAGATACACTCTATTATTACGGCGGACAGATTTACGGCATCGACAGATTTGGTAACTCCATCGACAAAGAATTGCAAAACCCCAAACTAGGTTACGTCAATCACGTGCCTTTCATTCACTTTGAAGGCAAACCACAACTTCCCTCTCACCCCAAAAACGGCATCTACACTCCCCTGATAATCAAACAAACAGGCCAACCCGTTGCTAAACTGAGCGCTTATTCGACCGGGCATATCCAAGGTCAGATGCTGCCCAATCCGGGCAAGCCTGAAGGCACGCCTGCAACAATTGGCGACTATTACGATCTCTGGGGCTTTAAAAACTACGCGATGTGCCGCCTTCTAACACCTTCGAAAGCTGCTCAATTCTATCCTCAGCAAAAATTGGAAACTGCTAACCTCTATCTAGAGCTCACTCACCACCCATCGATCAAAAATGCTCACCTAGTTCAAAACTACAAGGGCCACTACATGCCCGCGATCAATCTATCCCAAACGCTCTTACCTCTCGAGACTCCCCACCTCTATCACCTCTACAAGTCACTCACCACTGCACGTTTCATCGTCTCAGATGGACTTGCCAGGCGCTACGGTGCACCTAAAATGAAACACCCTACTTATCCTCAAATGCCGCACATACCCGATGGCACCTACCAATTCCAACAAGGTATCGCCTTCAAAGTAGGTCCTGGAGCTATTTTAAGCAAACTCCCTCCAGATCACGCACTCAATCAATACGATGAAAAACGCCTACTCACTCTTTACAACCTCGGCATCGAATTTAACACCTACTTCAAACCCTCCCATCCAAATCAGATGCTGCCATCTCGCTACGCATACTTCCGCCACGGTAATCTCTACTCGATGAACATGCCTATTTTAAAAGCAGATGATCCTACCCTTGTCCGTTTTGTGCACAGCGAATACATCCGCCAGCAAAACGCACCGACCTACGCTCCCTACCACCCTTTTGACGATCAGGGGCCACCTTCTGGTCAAGATGATTTCCTCATGCGTTATGGCCTCACCGTTCCAGAAGGTCACTATCTCGTCCTCGGCGATAACTACCCTATGTCGGCCGATTCACGCGACTTTGGCTTTGTTCCAGCTGGAAATCTGCGCGGTCAAGCAAGCTTTATCTTCTGGCCACCAGGCTCTCGCTTTGGCTTGCCCATCCAAAACAGCGCACCTATCTTCTCATTTCCCAACATCGTCGTCTGGATTTTAGCTCTCATCGGCATATTCTTTGCCTATCGCCATCACCGGCGTACCCATCACCTGCCGCTCGACTTTGGCGATAGGCCAGAATAAAAGCTAAAATTCTCTTACCATCAAAATCGATATCGAAGGCAGAGGATGTGTCATCCTATTTAGCACTAAATACACATAGTCCCAGAGGCCAAAATAATTACCTATTGATATTAATTCACAGCAAACCTAAAGTTAGGCGCTTATATTTATTTTAATCCTGGAGAGCGCATGTCAACAGTTTCTATTCAATCTACATTTATTGACCAACTCGTACCAGCACTCCATAATTACAATAGGCTAAAACAACAGCCAAAGTCCGAAATCCATCTGCATTTGGGAGGGTCGTATCCTCAAAGTTATTTAACAAAAATCGCGACCGCCCAACAAGCCCAACAGTTGCAGGACTTGATCGCACAGATTAGAAATCGTGATATGTCTTATGAAAGTATTTTTGCTCAGTTTTTCCCTCTAATTGAAAAAATTGTGATCACTAACCGCCAAGTTGAAGATGGAGTTGTTGCTCTTTGCGATGAGCTTGCAAAAGACCACGTGACTTATGTCGAAATCCGCACTGGGTTAAAACAATTGGGTGGTTCAACCTGGGAAGATTATCTCAATGCGGTCATGAAGGGAATGCATCGCGGTGCTCAAAATAACCCAAACTTAAAAGTGAGTTTAATTTTAAGTTTACGCCGTAATTCTAGCCAAGAAGAAGCTAAAGAAGCCGTTGATTTAGCTTTAGAACATGGCGTTGTTGGGTTAGACATATCGGGAGACATCACAAAAGGCAATATTCAAAACATCATGCCTGAATTACTACGAGCTAAACAAGAGCATCTACCTATCACACTACATATCGGAGAAAATAAAAAAGAATTGACCCAAACAATTGAAGTCGGCGGAAATAGAATTTCTCAACAACTTTTTGAACTTCAAACACTGAATCCTAAACGCGTTGGCCATGCCGTCCACCTAACCCAAGAAGCCAAAAATTGGATAGTGGAAAAAAAGATACCCATTGAATGCTGTCCTAGTAGTAGCGTAATGGCTGGCATGATATCTTCTTATCACGAACATCCAGCTTATGAGCTATATCATAATGGCCATCCTTGTATTTTCTGTAGCGATGACACACTACCTTTCATAACCACTTTATCGCAGGAACTTACCATTGCAGCGCAATGTTTAAATCAAGACCCACAAGAACTTGCTGAGCACCAGCGCCAACTCGTCGAAGAACATAGATTCAAATAAAAAAGGCGCTTATATTTTTGAAAGTTTCAAAATGCTTTGCTTAGCCTTACATGCTAAAAATAGCTGAAAGAGTGGCAGGAGCTCTCTTGCCATCAAAATCGAAATAGGTGGCAACGGGCGCGTCATCCCATAATGCACAACCAGTGAAAAAACTAATCCCACGCGCAACGAAATCAATCCTTATATTCTTTGCCTACCGCCACCACAGGCGTACAAACCACCTTCCACTAGATTTTGGCGATAGACCAGAATGAACCTTTATTTATTCGCGCCAGTATAAACCCTTCTGTTTTAACAGAATCCGTCAAAACTCCCCAATGCATCTTTCAAAATATTGATCTGCATCATAACATGTTTATTATTAGCACAAATAATTAATAATAAGTTATTTATGCTGATTCTTAAATTTAATATTTGACATAATTTTTAAGATAGTATAAACTATATTTTAATAAACTTTAAATGGGAGATAAAAATGACGTTTAACTTAAAACTAGCCACCTATAATACAGGAACAAATTCTGATTATACAATGATTCATAACAGCAACCAAAGAACCTCTCAAATGGGAAAAACCGCATTTGAAGCTCTAAGTAACCAAAATATTGATGTTTTTTGCATGCAAGAAGCATTCACGTATGATTCAGGTGATGTATTTCATAAATCAGACAGCTGGTTATCTAACGATCATGACTATATCCACAATACAAAAGGCATAGCTCTAGTTTGGAACAAGAACAAAATGACTTATGTCTCAGGTTCTGTCATACGAAATCAAAATTACCTGGTTGCAGACTTCTACAATCAACAAAGTCAAAAAATCGTCCGCATTGCCTCATTACACATCCCGGGATATAGCCTCGAAAGCTATCAAAATCAGAAAGTCGAAAAAGATAACACTTCAGAGCAGGCTAAACTTGTTGATGAATTTTTAACCAATCTAAAAATAGGCAATAAAGTAGATCACACAATCATTGGTTCTGACACAAACTCTATTCCAACTATTTATGATGGTTTCCACAAGCAATTTACAAATTCGGGTTACTCTTACGATACCACAGATACAGAACCTACAAATTTTCATGAAATACCAGGTTCTGATCTTAAAGAACGTCAATTAGATTTTATCTTTAAATCAGGCAACTTAAGTAGCGAAAGAATCAGTGAACCTGAGGAATTAACGCTCAAAAATGATACAAACCCAAGCGATCATATACCTGTTATCCAAAAATTGACAGCAAAGGAAACTGGCTTCTTTGTAAAAATCTTGCAATTCTTCCTAAACCTATTCCGCACGCAACCCACAGTTGCCATTGAAACCTTTGATCAATCAAAGCAATTGACAGATAATAGAACGGTTTATCATATCTCAGAAGAAGCAAACCTTTCATAAGGCAATGAGCTAGCGGTTTATCCGCTAGCAAGCTTTAAAATGCTTTGCTTAGCCTTGCATGCTAAAAATAGCTGAAAAAGAGGCAGGAGCTCCCTTGCCATCAAAATCGAAATAGGTGGCAATGGACGCGTCATGCCGTAGTGTACGATCAATGAGAAGGCTAGGCCGACGCGCAGGGCCATCAATCCCTTGGCAGACGGCATGTGGTGATGTCGAAATAGGCGAAAAGCAAAAACGGCCATCATGCCGTACAAAATAAGATAAACACAGCCCCAGAGAATAGATTTGCCTTGCAGGATATTTTGGCCAGCACTAAAAATCCACGGAATAGCCTCAATTAATGTAAAAATAAAACAAGTGCGAATATACAAAATGGGAAACCGCATCTAGCCATCCTTGGTTATGGCGATCAACGCCGGCTCACCATTTAAATCCCATTTAGTACCTTGCGTATCCTGAAAATCAAGCTTTGTAATCAGCGTCTCTGATGTGATGTACTCTTTATATTTTTCAAAGCATTTTTGCACAGCCAGACTCGTCTCAATCGAAACGTGGATGCGGTCTGTCACTTCAAAACCCTCGTTGCGACGCATCGTGTTTAGCTTATTCACAATTTCTCTGGCTAGGCCCTCTTCTCTGAGCTCATCATTAAGGTTAGTATCGAGTGCAATCGTCATGCCATTTTGACTATCTGCGATCAAATCCCCTTTTACCTGCCGCTGAACCTCTACATCTTCAGGCGTTAGCATAATGATTTCTCCATCGACGGGAAGTTCAACTTCCTGCCCATCGCTAAGTGCACCCAATTGCTGCGCAGATAAATTTCCGATCGCTGCTTTGACAAACGGCATCAAGCCGCCTACTTTTTTACCCAGTGATCTAAAATTGGGCTTGGGAAGCAGTTCAACAAATTCTGTCTCATCCGTATGGAATTCCAAATTTTTGACATTGAGCTCATCACAAATTAGCTGCTTCTGCTCTTTTAAAGCGGCAATAGTATCGGCATCGCTAGAAACCAGATGAGCTAAGGCTAAGGGCTGGCGGACCTTGATTTTATTTTCTTTCCGTAGGGCGTGACCCATGCTGACGACAGTCTGCGCAGCTCTCATTTCCCTTTCTAGGCTGCTATCTTGCAAATCTTGAACAGCCTTTGGAAAATCACACAAGTGAACTGACTCTGGATCGTCATCTGTCTTCAAATTTTGGTAAATGCTGTCGGAGAGAAATGGAATAAACGGCGCAGCGATTTTTGAAAGTGTTTTTAATACATGGTAAAGCGTTTGAAAAGCCGCTCTGCGATCGGGCGAATCCTCATCTGACCAGAATCTGGGACGGCATCTGCGAATATACCAATTTGTGAGTTGATCGATAAACGCTGTAAATGGATTCACAGCATCGGCTAAAGTATATTTTTCCATCGCGCTCGAAACATCAACGATAAGTGTTTGCAATTTAGACAAAATCCACGCATCGATACCTTCTGGCGATTTTAGTTTTCCAGGTTTCCACTCGTAGATGTTGGCATAGGTGGCAAAAAACACATACGCGTTCCAAAGCGGGATTAAAAATTGCCTGAGAACAAGCTCCACACCCCGTTCTGAAAAACGCAAATCATCAGCATAAACAGCAGGGCTATTTAGCAAAAATAATCTGACGGCATCTGCGCCGTACTTATGAATGACAAGACCTGGTTCAGGATAGTTTTTCAGCCGCTTTGACATCTTGTTACCATCTTCAGCTAAAATCATGCCATTGACGATACAATGCCGAAACGCCGGCTTACCAAAGAGCGCCACGCCAAGTACAGTTAATGTGTAAAACCACCCGCGCGTCTGATCCAGCCCCTCAGCGATAAACTCAGCAGGGACTTTTGCGCACTCCTTTTCTCCATCCTGGGCGTACGGCATTGAACCTGATTCAAACCAGCAATCGAAAACCTCTGAGATGCGCTTATAAACCTTACCGTCTTTTTCAAATGTGATGTCATCGATAAAGTGGCGGTGCAGATCTTCGACTTTTTTGCCTGATAGACGCTCCAATTCATCTGTGCTCTCGATCACGATACACTCGCCATCTTCACTTCTCCAAATCGGAATGGGCGTGCCCCAAAAACGATTGCGCGATACCGCCCAATCTCTAGCATTTTCTAGCCACTTACCAAAACGCCCCTTTTGAATATGTCCTGGTACCCAAGTGATCTCATCATTTGCAGCAATCAGCTGATCTTTAATTTTCTCAACCGCGATAAACCATGTGCTGACAGCTTTGTAAAGTAGCGGCGTATCGGAGCGCCAGCAAAACGGGTAGCGGTGGCGAATTGTCGCCTGCTTAAAAATCTTGCCCTCGCCCTTGAGCTTGCGCATGATTGCCTTATCGGCATCCTTGACAAATTGCCCTTCCCACTCACCGGCTTCCTTTGTAAACTTTCCGTTTTGATCAACGGGACATACCGGCTCGATGCCCTCGCGTTTGCAAACGTAAAAATCCATCTCACCAAATGCTGGCGCTGCATGAACAAGGCCCGTGCCGCCGCCAGCTTCAACGAACTCATCGGCAAGCACCTGAAAAGCATTATCGCTCGCCTCTTCCAAAAACAGATCAAATGGAGGATAATACTTGCGACCTACAAGCTCAAAGCCCTTCATCTTTTTGATAATTTTTGGCTCGTCCTTAAAATAGGATCCCACACATGCTGCAGCTAAAATCAACTGGTCACCCTCGTGCTCCACTTGTACATAATCGAGCTCAGGATGCACGATGACGGCCATATTCGAAACAAGCGTCCAAGGCGTTGTCGTCCAAATCAAAAGATGCACGCCCGGCTCATCTTTCAAGGCATATTTCACTGTCAGCGACGGATCATCCACATCGCGGTAATTTAAATTCGCTTCAAAATTCGATAGCGGCGTGCCCAACTTTGCCGAAAACGGCATCACCTTAAAGCCTTCGTAGACAAGACCCTTATCCCACAGCTGCTTAAACACCCACCAGCACGACTCCATAAATTTTGGATCCATCGTCTTGTAAGTGTCCTTAAAGTCCAGCATGCGACCCGTCCTGAGAACCGTATCCTGCCACTCAGTTGAGTAGCGCATCACGATCGAGCGGCACTCTTCGTTAAACTTATCAATGCCAAATGCCTCGATCGAAGGCGCGCCAGACAGCTCCTTGGCCTTTTCAATCTCATTTTCCACCGGCAAGCCGTGGCAATCCCAGCCAAAACGCCTCGGCACATACTTGCCTTGCATTGTCTGGTAGCGCAGCACCGTATCCTTAATCGTTCCAGCTAAAATGTGACCATAATGGGGCAAGCCCGTTGCAAACGGCGGCCCATCAAATGTGACAAAATGCTCTTCACCTTTTCGCTGATCAATCGATTTACGGAAAATATCGGCCTGTTTCCAAAGCGCTAAAATCCGCTCTTCACGCTCGGCAAAGCCTTCTTTTATAATCTCAAACATATCCTAGCTAGCGTAACTAAAAAAACCTCTTTTTTCCAGTTGAAAATTACCCCTATACCGATTAAACTGGTCCTGCATATCATAAGTAATTGATTATGAAGGGGACAATTTTTTATAAACCCTTGATTATCAATGACCAAAAGATGTGCAAAAAAGTCCAAAATATGGTATAATTACTATTGGGGGTGCACCGGTTTCGACTTGGGAGCAAAGCACCTGTGGCATGCAGAGGATATCGGTTGGCCTCTTAAAAAATCCGGTAAAACGATAATTGCTAAAGAAAGCAAAGTTGTTCACGTAGATTTTTCTGCATCTGAACAAATGGCTGCTTAAGACCTAACCGTTTTAAGTGCCCGATCACCTAAAATTAAACCAAGGGTTTTAGACTGATCGTTATATTTCTTGGTGTGAGTGCCTAGAGTCGCTTTTTTGCTAGGTATTTCGAGATTTTAAGAAGCAGGTTGATCTTAAGCGGGGCGTCTTACGGCAGGATTGATCTTTAAAAGCATAAGACGATAAGCATGTAGTCACAAGTGGGGCGTATTCTAAGGACGAGAGTTCGATTCTCTCCACCTCCATCTCCTTCATTAAGGTAGAACATTATGGCAAAAATTTTGCTTTTGCTCATTGCATTCTCTCAATCCCTTTTCGCCACGGTTCATGTCTTTGGCGATTCCCACTCTCGCATGTTCACAGGCTTCCCGAACACTAAAATTCATCATCTAGGCCCAGTCACGATGCATAGAGCAGGACGAGACAATCAAAAATTGATTTCGTTAAACAAATTCAATGTTAGAAAATCTGATATTGTCGTTATGGTATTTGGAGAAATTGATATGCGGTGCCATATCAAAAAAATAGCCGAAAAAGCAAATAAGTCACCGGACATCATCATCCAAGATCTAGTAAATCGTTTTGGATTAGGTGTTCAAACAATTACGAAAAGCTTGAATCCACACCAAGTCGTGATATGCGAAATCATTCCCCCCATCGACATTTCCAAAGACCCTGCCAGAGCAAAAGCCTTAAGAAAATGCAGTTTCCCAGTGATTGGAACAACTGTTGAAAGAGTCCACTACAATAAAACGCTCAATCATTTGCTCAAAGCAGAATGTGATCGCTATGGCTTTACATTTTTTAAGTACAGCCATAAGTGCAAAAACGCCCAAGACTGTTTAGACACCTCTTTTGCTGATACGTCCGTACATATTCATCAAAACTACAGATATAAGATTCAAAATGCTTTCAAGCAACTGCAACTCTAGCTCACCCAGATCAACTGGAAGCTATTCAAAACCTATACTAGCAAAAAAACATCAAAACGCTTTATGGGTAAAGAAACAAAAGGATCTTTACCTTGAAAGCGTTTTTTTGCATTAGTCTTATTTTTGGAAGCTGCCTTTGGGCAATGACGCCTCAAGAGGCGGTCAAAGAGCTCATGGATGGCAATAAACGTTATTTGAGCGATCAGTCTGAGCATCCTAACCGCAATCTAGAACGCAGGCAAGAGCTCACCGATGCGCAAGCTCCTTTTGCTGTTGTTGTGAGCTGCTCTGATTCCAGGGTCGCCCCTGAGATCATCTTTGATCAGGGCTTGGGCGATCTGTTTGTCGTGCGCGTTGCCGGTAATGTGATTAGCGAAACAGAGCTTGAAAGCATCAAATATGCAGCCCTTTATCTCAAGTCATCAACAATCCTCGTCATGGGCCATGAAAACTGCGGTGCCGTTGATACCGTGATTCAAAATAACACTAAAGATATTCCAGAGATTACAAAACTCATTTACCCTGCTGTTAAACGTGCAAAACAAAAAAACACATCTGATCTGCTCAAAAGATCCATTCAAATAAATGCTATCAACATGGCTAACATTTTAACACAGTCGCCTGATTTACAACCTCTTATGCGATCTAAAAAAATTTCCATCAATGCTGCTTACTACGATCTGAAAACCGGATCTGTTAAAATATTGAATTAGATAGCATTTAATCCACCCTTTTGACACAATGGGTTAATGGATAAATTTTTTGATCAGCTAAATTTGCATAATGACATTTTAAAGGCAGTAGAAACCGAAGGTTACACAGAGCCGACAGATATTCAAAAGCAAGCGATACCTTTGGTGATTGAGGGGCAAGACCTCTTAGCATCAGCACAAACAGGAACCGGCAAAACAGCAGCCTTTTTACTACCAATACTAAACAAGATCGTTACAGGTGAGAGAACAGGTGGCCCTAGAGCCCTTGTCTTAGCTCCGACGCGTGAACTTGCCCTGCAAATTGAAACGCAGGCAAAAAAATACAGCCGCTATCTGCGAGCCTTTAAAACGGTTTGCGTTCTTGGCGGAGCCCCTATGAGCGTGCAAATGCGCAAACTATCCAAACCCTTTGATCTATTGATCGCAACGCCCGGCAGACTGATTGACTTCATGGATCGGAAAAAAGTTGACATCACTGGGATTGAAGTGCTCGTTCTTGACGAAGCTGACCGCATGTTAGATATGGGATTTATCGATCCTGTCAAAAAAATTGCAGCGAAAACACCAAGTGATCGTCAGACACTCCTCTTTTCAGCCACCATGCCAAAAAGTGTGATCAAACTCGCCGAGCATCTGCTGCGTGACCCAACCGAAGTTAAAATCCACCATCAGCATGACAAAAACGAAAATATTCAGCAAAATCTGCACTATGCCGATGATCTAGGACACAAAAACCGCTTACTCGACCACATTTTGAATGAAAAATCGCTTTCAAACGCGATTGTTTTCACATCGACAAAGCGCCATGCAAGCAAGCTACTTCGCGAGCTGCAAGACAAAGGCTACCAAACAGGTGCAATGCACGGCGATATGAGCCAAAGACAGCGCACACGCACCATCACAGAGCTAAAAAATGGCAAAATCAACATTCTTGTAGCAACTGATGTGGCAGCACGTGGTATCGATGTTAAATCGATCACCCACGTCATCAATTTCGACATGCCGCAAAGCGTGGAAGATTACGTTCACCGTATCGGCAGAACAGGCCGTGCTGGAGCAAAAGGCACTGCGCTATCTTTTGTCACCAGAGGCGAGTCGTATTTTATCAAAAAAATCGAAAAATACACCGGCCAAATCATCGATCCCCTCGTTATTACAGGTCTTGAGCCTAAAGCGCCCAAGAAGAACCAAAACAGCGAACCAAGAAACTTCAGACAACGACGTCCCTTTGGCAAAAAACCAGGTGGACCAAGTAACGGTCAAAACAAGCGATTCACCAAAAGACGCCACGGCAGATAACACCGTTTCCTTTCTACACGTATTCTGAATCTAAACAAAAGAGCTCAGGTTACCGAGTCGATTGTTGCAATAGCTCATTTAATCGATACATCAAATAGAGCGGTACTGACAAAATCTTGCCTTCTTTTTTCAGAGGAAGTGCTGATAACCTCAGACCAAAATGAGCCTGCTTTTCTTCAAGGAATAATTGCAATGACCTCAGCCTTCCCGTAGCACCCGCTTTAACTTCGATGGGGATGATCTTTCCATCAAAGGGAAACACATAGTCAACTTCTGCGCTATTTGTGCCTTTTTCTCGGTGCCAAAAAAACAGTTTTTTGTCTTCAATTGGCCGACCGTTACACAACAACTCCTGACCGACAAATTGCTCTGCTAAAGCCCCTTTGTTCATCAGCATGATGTCTTGCTTGATAATGTTTTCAATATCAATGTGGCATGCCCGGTGAGCCAAACCAATATCAATAAACAAAGGCTTAAATTTGCGCTCGTTCATTGTGCCAATTAACGGCACTCCAGTTGCAGTCGTTGCATGTACCAAGTGTATCAATCCCGCGTCGCTTAATTTTTCTAAAGCATTTTTAAGCGTACGTGACTGAATATGAGGAGCAATTTTCGAATATTTAAACCATTCTGCAATATGAAGTGGAGCTTTTTCAAACAATAGCTCTAAGTATTTATGCTCGGTATATTTTGAATATTTTCCAAAATCTTTTCGATAGCCGAGCAGCAATGTTGATTGCATATCCTGACAAGCTAAAAGATCTTGAGTATTTTTGTACTTTGCAACAACAGCTGGCATGCCCCCTAAGACAAAATACAAGCGAAGAAGTTTTTGACACTCATCATGCAAGGCTGAGCTTGGAGGATTTTCAAAAGAAACGGCGTCTAATTGCTCAAGTAAAAAATCCTTTTCTAAAGCCATTAAAAATTCGTGAAAAGACAAAGGATACTGATAGAGAAACTGAACGCGGCCAACAGGCATCCTAAAATCAGGAGCATGCAAAGCAAATTCCAACAAAGATCCCGCCCCGATGATATGCAACTCTTGCATTTCTTCTTTAAAGTAACGCAAAGCCATAATAGCGCTCGGGCATTCTTGAATCTCGTCAAAAAAAACCAAACACTTACCAGGTCGGATTTTTTTTTGAAATCGAGCCTCAATTTGAACTAGAATTTCACGAGGGTCAAAAGTGTCAAAGATTTCTTTATATTTGGGATCTTTTTCAAAATTTAACTCAAAATAGTCATCAAAAGCTTCTTGCCCCAGCCTGCGAACACAGTACGTTTTACCAACCTGCCTTGCACCTCGCAACAAAAGAGGCATGTGATCTGGGTCGTTTTTCCAGTCTAAAAGAGCTTGATCAATTTTCCGTTTCATATCCTTATTATGCAGAAAAATGGGGGTTATTTCAAGCAGTTTATGCAGATAAATGGGGGCATAAATATGCAAGTCACTGATAGTCAGTAAATATATTTCTTGCTATAAGCCTGAGTTCCTTCCTTTTGATTATTTAGAATCAGAGTTGATGATAACTGATGTTACGTGCAGAGGTGAGTGTTGACAATGCAGCTACAGCGAAAAGGTACAAGAGCACATAGATAACTATTGGGCTTTAGTCCGTTAGAGAAAAGAATAGAAAGGTAGCCATTGCCAAAGCACCAATGTCAAAAATTATGGTGCTTATGGAAG
This sequence comes from Chlamydiota bacterium, assembly GCA_021772435.1. Classification (GTDB taxonomy): domain Bacteria; phylum Chlamydiota; class Chlamydiia; order Chlamydiales; family JACKPQ01; genus JACKPP01. Next base: position 45,261 of record JAJFLZ010000017.1, read on the forward strand.
TTTTTTTGACTTTATGTAAATCATATATCCACTGTGCAATGTTTTCATCATCGACAAGGCCAGCATGGCCGTGACTTCCAGTATACCAGTAGCATTTATGGGTAGCTTTACTACACATCACTTCTTGCGGAAAGACCATGAAATCCCAGTTAGAAATAACATGATTAATTTTAAATGATGCCTCTTTGAGTTTTTCATTGAGGTCTTGAATCTTCTCACAATGACGTCCTAGGTTATTTTGGACAATTGACGGAGCAAGCAAACAGTCAGCAGCATCCGTGCCTTGCATTGGAGAGCCTATAGTTGTGATTTGATCTACACTAAACTTTCCTTGTAGGGCAATTTCAGCAACCTGTAGCCCACCATACGAGTGACCAATCAAACTAATCTCTTTATCATCTGATTCAGAAAGAATTTGTTCAATTGCAGTTGATACTTGAGCAGCGCAATCCTCAATTCCTAATTTTGTATTATTTTGAACTTGAACTGCATACATAGGTCGATTTAGACCCATGTCTGCCATACAATTGAACAGTGGCAAACTATCAGAATATAGAGCACCTCGGCCATGAACGTAAATGATTGGGTTGCCGAAGCCTGGCTTCATTTGCACCCAATTACAACCTTTAGGTAATTGTGGAGCTTGATAAGAATAGACTAGTTTATGATACAAACCATCTTTAATGTTATTGTAGATGTTGGCAGTAAAAGCAAAGACAGATTTCGCAACTACGACAATAGTTCTTAAAATCGAATAGACCGCGTCAGTAACGACCCTTGCAACACGACACGTAACTGCTGTAAAATTAACATCAACCATATTTAATACCAAATTTAATAAATTTTAATACAATATTAATAGTTTAATTTATTTTTGTCAATTTAAATGTATTAATCTTTTAACAAAAAAGTGCGCAACACATTAATTATTAATTATTTAAATACTGTTAAGCAGTAAACGGAACTGAAAGGCAAAGGGCTGTCACCACAATAAGGGAAAAGAGAAAGACCTGACGAGCCCAGATGGGATCGCTTTTTGCCTTGAAGCCGATCACGCATAGGTAGAGCCAGCGCAGGCCGATCAGGCCATTGATGATCAGGAAAGGCCATGTCGTTAAGCGCATGATTGGCAATGCCGCTACCGCGAAAAGGTACAAGATCGCATAGATGACCATTTGGACTTTAGTCCGAAAGATGCCCTTTTTAATGGGGAGCAAAGGAACATCTGCGTTTGCGTATTCTTTGAAGCGGTAGATCGCAATGGCGAAAAAGTGTGGCATTTGCCATAAGGTGATAATTGCAAAAATGATCAGCGCCGAAATATCGAGGCGGTTACTAACTGCACAATAACCAATAACGGGCGGCGCAGCTCCAGCTACGCTACCAATAAGTGTAGCATGGACGGTTTTGTATTTTAAAAAACTGTAGGCAAAAACGTAGACCAAAAACCCAAAAGCGGCAATAGCTGTTGTTAAAGTGTTTGTAAAGATATAGAGCGTTAAAAGCCCTAAGCAGACCATGAGAGTTGCATGCAAAAGCACGCGCAACGCGTGAACTTGTCCTGTTGCTAATGCTCTGTTTTTGGTGCGATGCATCTTCTTATCATGCTCACGATCAATGTAGTTATTGAAAACACACGCTGATCCAATCACAAAGGCTATGCCAATCAACATGGCCAAGAGTAAAACCACATCTATTTGCCCCTTAGCGGCTAAGAAAAAACCACCAGCGGCTGTAATGACATTCCCTAAAATGATGCGCGGTTTTGCTAAGGGACAATAAGTTTTAACAAGAAGCGATAATGTCGGTTTTAAAATACTATCCATATAAATCCTAATTATGTTAATTGTAAAGTATGGAGGTTTATTATGAAGTTAGTTTCTATTCTGTTAATTGCTTTTTCTTTTGCCGCATGCAATAGCCCAAGCAATACAACACAACAAAATGGCCATATGAAAAATGGCTGCGGTTGCTGCAAAAAATGCGTGACCACAAAAGCTAAGCCGCAGACTTGCAAAAGCTGCCCAAGATCAGGTAAATGCACTAAATGCGAGAGCAAACCTGCTCCTGCGCAGACACCATGCAAAAGCTGCCCAAGATCAGGCAAGTGCACCAAGTGCGAAACTAAGCCCGCGCCTGCTAAGTCAAAAACTTGCAGAAGTTGCTCTGGCAGCACGAATGGTTGCAGTAAGTGCCCCAAATAACTACTTAACCATAACGTTGTAGTCAATATTGTACATGACCCACATCGATCCGCCAATGACGACGATGATGAGCACGAGCATAAATAGGAATACGATCAAATTCCAACGTGGTTTATTCTCAATGCCGAGGTGTAAAAAGTAAACGAGCACTGCAACAGATTGAGTAAAAGTTAAAAGCATAACTAGCCAGTTGATCTGAGCAAATAGGTACGTGCCGATTAGAGCAGCTGTAGAGATGACAAGGCCCCAAACCAGGGGCCGCATACTTGTGTTCCATTCTTGTTCCAAATCCATCTAGTTTACCCCCAACAAATACACAAACGCAAAAATAAAGATCCAAATCACATATAAAAACTGCCAAAACATTCGCAAGCATGTTAGTCGCTTGACCGAGACAGGCGTCAGTCCATGCTTCAATACAGGCGCTAATAACACGATCACCCATGTTAAGGCAAATAGCATATGTATCCACAGCGTGCCAGACAGCGTAAAGAATGCAGATAAATATCCCGAGCGCTGCCAACCATTTCCGTTTGCAATGAGGTCTAAAAACTCATGGGTTTGCATCATCGTAAACCCAAGTCCTAGCACAAATGTGGCGACAAAAGCTAGAATCGTTCCCTTTTTGCTGCCGCGGTGTGCATACATCCCACCGAGGCCACTTGTAAAGCCAGCCAAAAGCAAACATACCGTTTGAATAAAGGTATACTGAATCGAAAAGAGCTCGCTTGGGTGCGGTCCGCCAAAATAGCTGTGTCTAAGTATTGCAAACACCGCAAACAGCGTTGCAAACATCATAAAATCAGTCATTAAGTAAACCCAAAAACCAAAAATGGTCTTTGTATACGTCTCATGTTCGTGGTGGGTATGACTACTCATGCTTTGGCCCCCTCGATTTGCTTAATTTGATCTACTGGAACATAATAATCGACCTTTTTAGCATAGAGACGCATGATCATAAATGCCACCATGCCAACGCCTGATACCGCAACTAGCCAAAACATGTGCCACACCGCGGCAAAACCAAAAACAAAGCTGAGCGCTCCGATAAAAAATCCACTAGGCGTATTACTCGGCATATGGATCTCTTCATAACTTGTGCTTTTTTTAACTTTTAACTTTTTCATCTCCCAAAAAGTATCTCTATCGCTCACTTCAGGCTCAACTGCAAAATTGTAAAACGGTGGAGGTGAGGTCGTTGACCATTCTAGTGTCCTACCGCCCCACGGATCCCCTGTCGTATCGCGCGTACTATCTTTCTGCTTGATACTCACAATTAGCTGCAGAGCTGTAAAAAATACGCCTGTTGCAATAATCACAGCGCCGACAGCTGCCACCACAAAGAGAGGGCGCCACTCAGCGACATTATACCAATTTAGGCGTCTGGTAGCGCCCATCAGTCCCAAAGCATAAAGCGGCAAAAATGCAACCATGAAGCCAATAAACCAGCACCAAAATGCATATCTACCAAACCGCTCGCTGAGCTTAAATCCGAAAACCTTTGGAAACCAGTACGTATACCCTGCAAAAAAGGCAAACACCACACCGCCGATAATCACCGAATGGAAATGGGCTATCAAAAACAGGCTATTGTGCACTTGAAAGTTAAACCCTGGAATAGAAAGCAAAACGCCTGTCATTCCTCCCGAGACAAAAATCACAATAAATCCCAAAAACCACATCATGGGAGTAGAAAACGTGACCTTTCCCCTATACATCGTAAAGATCCAGTTAAAAACCTTCACTCCTGTTGGAACGGCAATCACCATCGTCATAATCCCAAAAAACGAATTGACATTGGCGCCCGCGCCCATTGTAAAAAAGTGATGCAGCCAAACGACAAACGACAAAAACGTGATCGCAACAATCGCCCACACCATCGTAGCGTAACCAAACAACTTCTTGTGTGAAAACACCGGCACGATCTCAGAAAAAATGCCAAATGCCGGCAAAATCAAAATGTACACCTCTGGATGACCCCAAGCCCAAAACAAATTGATGAACATCATCGGGTTTCCACCCTTTCCAGACGTAAAAATATTCGTTTCCAATAAACGGTCAAATGTAAGCATCCCTAAATTGGCCGTTAAAATCGGAAAAGCAAAAACCACTAAAATCATCATAGCAAGCACCGACCAGACAAAAATCGGCATCTTCATCATTGTCATGCCTTTGCAGCGCATCTTCAAAATCGTTACCAAAAAGTTCACACCAGACAGCAGCGTTCCAACGCCGGCTATCTGAATCGTCCACGCCCAATAATCGACCCCGACCCCCGGACTATATTTGAGTCCCGCTAAGGGAGGATATGAGCTCCAGCCGGTCCCTGCATACACCCCAATCACAAGCGAGACCAAAATATAGAGCGACCCAGATGAAAACAGCCAAAAGCTCAAATTATTCAAAAACGGAAATGCCACATCTCTTGCGCCCAGCTGCAGAGGCAAAACAATATTAATAATGCCAAACATCAGGCCCATGCCGACAAACAAAATCATCGTCACGCCGTGGGCTGTAAAAATCTGCTGAAAGTGCTCTGCGCCCAGATAACCGCTCGAGTCGCCAAATGCAACCGCCTGCTGTGCGCGCATCATCAAAGCATCAACCAATCCCTTAGCTAGCATGATTGCTGAAGCTACAATGTACATCACACCGATCTTCTTGTGATCAACCGACGTAAACCAATCCTTCCATAGCCATCCCCACTTCTTGTGATAAGTCAAAAGTGCCACGATGGCTAGCAACCCCAAAAACATCGACACGCCAGCCATATACTCGATCCAATCGTGCTTTAGTGCCGCATCATCTAATCTTCCCATCCAATCCATTAATGTCCTGCCTTTGGCTGTGGTTTATACTGATCAATGATCTGATCGAACAAATTTGCTGCACCTAGTGAATAATAGAGAGGTGTGCTCTGCGTACTTGGAATAACCAAACCTTTATATGTCGAATCGCCGAGCGTCTGGCCAGAGCTCCTTGCCCTTGACACCCAATTGCTAAACTCCACCTCTGAGCCGGCTCTTACCTTAAAATACATATCGGCAAAACCCTTACCGCTAATTTGAGACGACGACCCTCTAAACTCCCCTGGCTCATCTGCCATCAGGTGCAGCTCAGTTCTCATTGCGGGCATCGCATAAATCATGCCGCCAAGTTGCGGAATCCAAAACGAATTCATCGGCGCATCAGCTGTAATTTCAAAAAAGATCGGCCTTCCCGTTGGAATCTGAATCTCATTCACAGAGGCCACTCCCTGTTCAGGATAAATAAACAGCCACTTCCACTGCAGAGCCACAACCTGAATCTTCAAGGGCTTCTTATCACTCTTAATTGGATTAAACGGATTCAAATCATGAGTTGAAAAATACGTGATAAAAGATAGAACCACGATGATCACAAAAGGAACGCCCCACCAAATGATTTCAGCAAGCGTATTATGTGCCCAGTCAGGTGTGTATTTAGCATTCTTATTGGTATGACGGTAGCGCCAAGCGAAAACAAACGTTAAGACAATCGCTGGAATCACCACAATCAGCATGATCAGCGACGTTGTAATGAATAGCTGCTTTTCCTTAGCTGCAACAATCCCCTTTGGATTCAATACAGCGATATTGTGCGTGCCAAGATAATAAAACGACAAACCAATGACGGCAATAAAAAGCAGCGCGACAAAAAAGACTCTAAACTTTTTCAAACTCCATTCCCCCTAGCGCAAAAGACTATTTAAATGTCTTTACACCAGGGAGAAAGAATTGTCTACAAAAGATTTTAGTACGTGACAAAAAACAGAATCCATCGATAAAATGCGCCTATGCTAACTTTAAGTTTTGAGCCAGCGCTCGATCACCCTGACCTTGTCAGTAACACGGTCACAACGCTACTCAAAAACTGGCCAGGGCAAACACCTGTCCATGAAATTGAGGCTGCACAAATCGATCCTCAGTACGCAGGAGGCAGCGACTTTTTAACTCATTACTCTATTGAGCATGGAGCTAATTGCGTCATCGTCATCGGTACTCGTGGCGATACATCACAAATCGCAGCTTGTCTTGCCCCAGTAGGTTCACGTCTTAACCTCAACAGCACCGTTCGAAAAGCTCTGAGTGCAAGACGTGTCTCACTTGCACCACTAGACTTGATCCTTGAGAAAACACAAATGGAGTATGGTAGTATCACCGTTATTGGATTGCCTACCGATTGGAAGATTCTCATTGATGAAAGGTGCATCCTTCCCAAGCAACTTGTCATTGGGTCTGGGCTACTTAAATCGAAAATCCGCCTACCTGGCAAAGCCCTAGCAGAGCTACCGAATGCTGAAATTATTCAAAACCTAGCTAATTAACGCTTTTTTCTTCCAAAGTACATCAAAGCGCCGCCACCAATGATCAAAATCACACCGCCGACAAACAGCGCTGTCACTTGACCTTTGTATTTATCCACTTCACCATGCAATGCGCCAGAAACGGCACCTTTTACACGATTTTCAGGGATAAAACCAGTTGCGGTATCGATGTCACGTCTGGCAGACGACATGCGGCTTCTGCCATAAAAGCCAAAGCATAGCGCAGTAACACCCGCCAGCAAGACAATCAAACCAATAGCTTGTTTAGTGTTCATAAATAGATCTCCAAATAAAAGAACCTTATTAATTTCTATTTACAATCAATTAGTTTTTCTGTCAAAGGGTTACACATATGGCCGAAATACTTGCCTACAGCACAATAATAGTGATAATTTTCTTAACACTCATAAATACACCAATTGATTATTGTTGTTTACATAAATATTAAATTTATGCAAACTTTAATACTAATAAAAAGGGTTATTATGACATACATTAAAGCACAAGTAGGCCCGGCCAATTACGGGGACTCAAAAAACAAATTTACTGTTCACTATTTTGACTCAGACGGAAATATGTATATTCGCAGTGATGGCACGCGAGCATGGCGCTGTAATAACCCAGGAAACCTCATCGCTTCCTCCTATTCTATGAGTAAAAAACGAAAAGCTATCGGAAAAGCAGGTGATGCAGGGCATACTTACGCCGTTTATCCAGACTATCAGACAGGACGCGAAGCGCTCACAGTCATGATGAGAGGGTCGATTTATTCACCTTTAACCTTGCGTAATGCCATGAAAAAATACGATCCTTCGAATCCAAAATATATCAATCAAATTATCGCAATTACAGCTCTTGATCCGGAAAGAACAATTAAATCCCTAAATGCAACCGAATTTGAGAAATTTTGCAAAGCTGTTGAAAAAGTTGAACATTGGGAAGTCGGCAGAGAAGATTTTATCGACGTTTGGTACATCACCAGTGTCAAAAAACATTCAGGTACTATTACCGAGTTCTTTGTTAGGAACAGCAAAACCAGTAAGTGGATTTCAAAAAAAGAAGCGATTGAGCTTGCAAAAAACCATTATTTACATGCTACACTGGCACGGTCAGGAAGTAACAAGCTTTACATTCGGCCCAAATATGGTAAAAAATCTTTTTCTACTGTTTAACATTTGTTGTGCAATTAGCTGTCAAAAATCCAATTTCAACCTAGAGCATCGCAAGAGTCTTTTTCTAAACTTACTTGAAGAAGCTCAGCCAGATGAAGGTCCTTTTAAATTTTCTTACGGCTTAGAAACTATCTATTTTTCAGAAAAAATAATCAGCCTTTATGGCGAGTTGCATCAATATACGAATTTACCTCATGGATGTGGCAATTACGAAGGTAAAACTTATGTCAAACAAAATGGAAAATACAAAGAATTAATGATTAATGATCTATTTCCAAATTATAATGAAATAGAACAATTGTGTACGTATTGTGAATCCGACCTGAAAACTCAGAAAACCAGCTATTTCTTTCCACCTGACCCGCTCAAAACTCACCTCAAGCATGATGAGTTAAATACCTTTGTTATAGATGAAAATTTTCTGATTATTATTTTCCAGCCTTACGTAGCAGGTAGCTATGCAGATGGACCTTTTACCGTCAAAATTCCACATGTTTATATCCACAAACACTGGAAAACCGCATCTAATTATACATCAAATATTTAAGTGTTTTTGAGTTCGACTATTCCGCAACGCTTTGCAGAATAGTCTTGACTATTCCGCATTTACGTGCATAATAGTCAATATGGAAAGATGGCAAAAAAAAGCGATTTTACGCGACCTCGAAAAAAAAATGGTCTTGCTTGCTGGCCCACGTCAAGCTGGCAAAACAACTCTTGCTCACGAAATTCGTTCACATTTTGAACACACCACATACCTCAATTACGACCATGCAGAAGATCGGAAAATCATCAAAAACGAAGGATGGTTATCTTCAACCGAACTCATCGTTCTAGATGAAATACATAAAATGCCAGAATGGAAAAACTACCTAAAAGGAGTATTCGACACAAAAGAGGCTCATCAAAAAATTCTGGTAACAGGTAGCGCTAGACTTGAAATTTTCAGACAGGTTGGTGATTCGCTCGCCGGCAGATATTTTTTACATCGCTTATTTCCCCTAACGCCAGCGGAGCTAAGTAAAGTGAATGAGCCTTACACGCTAGACAAGCTTATCACGCGAGGTGGCTTTCCCGAACCTTTTTTAACAGAGAGTGATATCGATGCAAAACGCTGGCGCAATCAATATACCGATAGCCTTCTTCATGAAGATGTCCTCAATTTCGAAAACATACAAAATATCAATGCGATTCGCCTTATTTTTGAGATGCTAAGGCAGCGAGTTGGCTCTCCCATCTCTTTCTCTTCTATTGCAGAAGATGTTGGAATTTCCCCTAATACGGTGAAGAAATACATCGAAATCTTAGAGGCGCTTTACATCATTTTTCGCATTAAACCTTTCTCCAAAAATATTGCGCGAAGCTTATTAAAAGAGCCTAAAATTTACTTTTTTGACACAGGTCTTGTAAAAGGCGACGAGGGGAAAAAATTCGAAAATCTTGTCGCTCTTAGTCTGCTCAAATACGCGCACTACAAAATCGATTATGAAGCAGAAAACTACGATTTACACTACTTGCATACAAAAGAGCGAAAAGAAGTCGATTTCGCCTTAGCCTGCGATTACAAAATCGAAAAAATTATCGAAGCTAAGTACTCTAGCCACTCGACCAATCCAAGCTTAATTTACTTTCACAACAAATACAATTTACCAGCGCTGCAGGTTGTCAAAGATCTCAAACTCGAAAAACAAGAAAATGGAATTCAAGTTCTCAAAGCCGAAAATTTTCTAAAGTCCTTAAGTTTATAAAATTTTAGCGGCAAGGGCAGCAAGCTGCGAGCGTTCGGTGCGATCCAGCGATATATGACCAAAAATCGACTCGTTTTTAAACTTATTTACAATATACGTAAGCGCGTTTGAATCCTTATCAAGATAAGGGTTATCAATTTGAGTCGGATCGCCCGTTAGGATCACTTTTGTACCTTTGCCTGCTCGAGAAACAATTGTCTTAACCTCATGCGGCGTTAAGTTTTGCGCTTCATCGACAATGATAAACATGCGAGGCAGGGTGCGACCACGGATGTAGGTGACAGCCTCCATCTCAATCTTACCACTTTCCTTGACAAACTTTAGCGTCTCTTGAGCATTTCCCTCGCCTGATGTCGTCTCGCACAAATACTCGAGGTTATCGTAAATGGGTTGCATCCAGTGAAAAAGCTTCTCCTCTTTCGTGCCAGGCAGATAACCAATATCTTTACCAAGCGGCATAATTGGACGGCTAATTAAAATGCGGCTGTACACATCCTCATCGAAGACCTTTCTAAGTCCGCAAGCCACAGCCATCATCGTTTTACCAGTACCAGCAGGACCAATGAGTGTGACTAGCTTAATGTCATCGTTCAGCAAAAGATCCATCGCGCAGCGTTGCTGCACATTGATTGGGTGAATGCCCCACACATCACGTTTAATCGATTGCAGTGGAAGTAGTTTGTTTTGCTTTTTGTCAAAGCGAACAATAGCCGATGACTTCTCAGGGCTGCTCATCACACCGTACTCATTCGCTAAAAAATCGCCAGACCGACTTTCAATAAACCCATTTTTGTAAAACAGATCGATTTCAGCTTTAGTACTCTCGATTGCATGATAGCCGGGATAAAGATGGTCAAAACCACCCTCGGTTAGCGTATAATCACGTGTTTCAAGTCCAAGCGACTGGGCCTTGACGCGCATCACAAAATCTTTTGAGACAACGACGACCGGTACACCCTTCTCCTTTAGTTGGAACGCTGAAAACAGAACCTTATTGCGCGCCCAATCAAACGAAAGTGACGGTAATTTTCGGTCACTATTTGGATGGTCGATGAGTGTTCGAAAATTGATATTGTGGTCTAATCCGACCCCCTCGTGCAACCTGCCCTGCTCGGCCAAACCGTCGATAAAACGCACAGCGGATCTAGCATTGCGGCCCAGCTCTGATGTAAGGTGTTTTTTCGAATCAAGCTCTTCTAGCACAGTGACCGGGATTGCCACATCGCTATCTTTAAACGTGTGCATCGCTTCTGGATCATGCAAAAGTACATTAGTATCAATAAGATAAGTCTTACGAGTCATAGTATTACTTTGGATTAGAGGTTTTTCTTTTCTAATACCTGGTTTAGATATTTTTGGAAACTAGGCAAATTTTACCTTTTCGTTATCAATTGGTTTATAAATACTTATAAATATTTTCAGCAATCCAACACATCAAGTGCTAAAATATTTGACTTTCATTCATCGATGCACTATAATAAAAGATGTAGCACTAAGTAAGGAGCAGTAATATGAGCGTTAATCCCAAAATTCTAAGTATTCCACCTCACCTATCCGTTGCCTGGAGCGAGGTTTCGTCGCTCGAGGTCCAAAACGGCCGACTACTCGTCCATCTCAAATCTGGCCGCTCTCATGAAGTACCCAACCTCCAAGACGAAGACTTGCAGATCATTTTTTCAGCTCACGAGGCGTCCCTATCACCCGATACTCCAAAGGATTCAGCCAAAGTCGAGATGAGCCTTGGCATGCCCTTTCGCATGGCCGAAGGCATGGAGGGGATGGGAATTCCGATGCAGCACAATCCCGAGCAAAAAGATGCGCCCGACATGCCACCTGACGTGCTCGAAAAAATCGTCACCGTCTCGCAAGCACTCGGTGTCGATCATGAAGCTATCAATCTGCCGCCTGCTGAACCTCATTGCAACTGCCTTTACTGTCAAATTGCTAGAGCTCTTCAACTTAGCTCGCATGAAGGCTTCTCACCTGACCCTGAAGAAATCGAAGTTTCTGATGAAGAACTTCAATTCCGCGAAGATTGGATCGTCAATCCAACAGAGGGCAACAAACAGCTTTATATCGTTGCCAATCCACTTAACTCAAAAGAGCAGTACTCTGTTTTCTTGGGCGAGCCGATTGGATGCACATGTGGCGAGAAAAACTGCGAGCATATCCGCGCTGTCTTGAGCAGCTAACCCTTCGCAAAAGTCCTCTAATCTGAACTTAAAGCGTGCCATTACATACCGAATAGACAACCAAATTCGCTATTGTAAAATTTACAATTAAATGATAAAATCTTTGCTAACTTTGATTAAAAGAACACAAAGGTATATATGAGTACAGAGTTATTATTAGGTTCAGTTAACTATTTTAAAATGGGTGAATTGCAACGTGCGCAAGCAGCCTGCATCCAAGCTGAAGAAGCAGCTTTAACTCCAGAGCAAAAAGAGCAGTGTCACAAAGTATTTCGATATATTGCGCACCACATTAACGGAGTGCCCAACACAGCCCTTCGTTCGAGAGCAATTGATCAACGAGCTTCTGACTATTCTCTAGCGCGCATATCCTCAGAAAGTCTTGTCGAGTATTCCCAAGACCACCCAAACGATATCACAGCATTTATCGTCTTAAAGCAAAGAGACGAATTTCCAGATGACTTATCTTCACCTTTATTTAGCGATGATGAGCAGACCCTCATTGACGGCTGTCAAGCTTATGAAAGTGACGAAGAACGTGAGGACACTGTAGAAGATCGGTACGGAGACGATGCCAGACGGTTTCTTGAAAGTCTTATCGCTAACGATTCAGAAGATGAAGATGATGTGAACGAGTATACCGAATACCTCTTTGCACATAGGCTGCCAAGAACTGACTGGGCCTATGAACAATTTTTGCAAGAACGAGTTGCATCTGCCGAAGCTGAAAATGCCCTTCTCCTACTCGAAACTCTACAACTCGGTGCTACTACCCCCACCAATCGGTCCACCCAAATATCTGGGGAAAGATAAGCCTCTATCTCAGCTTTGAATCAATCGCATTAACCTCAGTACCCACAATTTAGAATTGGCGTAGCAAAAAACCACTTTCCCATTTAGATAAATTCATTTGGCAAAAATAGGGCGTATGCATAGAATGAGGTAAAGTTAGGAAAGGTTAGGAGATACTATGTCTAAGCTATGGTTAATATTGTGTGCTGCACCTCTTGTTTTATTTGCAGAAGAAGCTGAAATTTCGGTTATCGCTGAAAAACCTGTCGAGTCTGTTGCAACAAAAAAAGATACTACTCCCAAAGTCTACATGCTAGACAGCTCATACAAAGCCTTTACCGGCCGCATCAATGGTAAAAATGTCCGCATGCGCACAGGATCTGATTTAGATTCCTGCGTTGTCAAAGAATTATCCAAAGACGACCTCGTTGTCGTCACAGGGCAAAAAGGTGATTTTTACGCTGTTCAACCTGTAAACGATCAGCGCGCCTACATCTTCCGCAGCTTCATTCTAGATGGCGTTGTCGAAGGCAACCGCGTTAACGTACGGCTGCACCCCGATCTAGAAGCGCCGATTATTGCGCACCTATCTAGCGGCGCTAAAATCGAAGGTGAAATCTGCAAAAACAACCACAAATGGTTAGAGATCGATCCCCCTGCAGATGCACGTTTCTTCATCGCTAAAGAATACATCGACCACGCTGGCGGTCCTGATCTAAAAGCAATTCACGACAAGCGTTGCGCTACTGTGAACCAGCTCTTTGATTCGGCAAACTTGCTCACTCAAGCTGAAATGCGAAAAGTTTTCAACGATGTCGACATTGCTCGTGTGACACGCAGCTACCAAACGATTATCCAAGATTACGTTGACTTTCCAGCGCTCTGCGATAAAGCAAGTAAAGCGTTAGCTAAACTGCAAGAAGAATACCTGCAAAAGAAAATCGCTTACCTAGAAGCAAAAGCAGAAGGCATCGATTTGCCCGGGGAAATTGCTCTTTCAACTGATGAGCAAACAAAAGTTCACACGCAAACAGACCGCATGCAAATGTGGGAGCCACTAGAAGAAGCTCTTTACCTGACATGGTCAGGTATGCACCATGCTAAAACCATGGACGACTTCTACGTTTCTCAAAAAGTGAAATCGACAAGGCTAACCGGTATTATCGAAGCCTATACAGATCCTGTTAAATGCAAGCCCGGCGACTACGTCTTACGTCAAGATGGCGTGTTATCGGCATACCTTTACAGCACGACTGTGAATCTGCAAGCACTCGTTGGCAAAAAAGTCACCGTGATGGCATCGGCAAGACCCAATAACAGCTTCGCATTTCCAGCCTACTACGTTATAGAGGCAGAATAAATTATCTATGGCCCACTCGCTTGAATTGAGGGAGTGGGCTGTTAGCATCTTGAGCTCTGATACTCTGGATGGCAAACTTTTTGCTCCAGAAAAACTCACCGACCAAAATCCTGGCCCGCCCCTGCTTTGGGATGAGCCTACCCGCCCCATCGGCATGGAGTTTAAAAAACTCAAAAAAAGCGAAAAACTACCCCCATTACACGATCTGCACGATCCAAACAAACGAGCCATTTGTCTACACCGATTTGCTGGCCATGAACTGCTCGCTGTCGAGATCATGGCCTATACCCTGCTCGCCTGTCCAAACGCCCCAACGCATTTTCGCAAAGGTCTCGCAAACACACTCAAAGAAGAACAAGAGCATGTGCGCCTATACATGATCGAAATGAAACGTCTTGGAATTCAGTTTGGCGACTTGCCGCTCTACCGTCACTTTTGGGCGCACACCAAATACATTCAAAATCCCGTCGACTACGTTAGCACGATGTGTTTAACACTTGAGATGGCAAACCTCGACTTTGCCCCCATGTACAAAGCAGTTTTTAAACGGTTTGAAGATTCTGATGCAGAAAACTTGATGCAACGCATCATCCTTGATGAAATCTCCCACGTCTCATTTGGATACAACTGGCTGAAAAAATTCAAACCACAAGAAAAAACAGCTTACGAGATGTGGGCAGATAGCTTGTCACCGCTCATAACTCCTAGGCATGCTAGGGGTCCCATCTACCATCCAGAGCATCGCCGCAAAGCCGGCATCGATGAGGACTGGATCAATCGCCTGTGCGAGTGATCTTTTCGATAAACTCGAGTGGCTTGAGTTCGATGTCGCTCCTTGCAGATCCCAGCTCCTGAAACTTTCTTGCAGTGACTAGCACGCGACTCTCAAGTGAACCAATCGTCTTATTGTAGGCCTCAACCGATTGGGATAGTGACTTACCTACCTTACCAAAATGACTCGTCATATCGTAAATTCGTTTATACAGCTCATGTCCAAGCTCGGAAATCATCTGCGTATTTTTTGAAATGGAATCTTGTTTCCACCCGTGCGCTACGGCTCTGAGCAGTCCAATCAACGTTGTCGGTGTGGCCAAAATCACGCCTTCATTTGCGCCCACCTCAATTAGACTTGGATCGTACTCAAGCGCTGCTGAAAAAAATGTCTCAGAGGGTAAAAACAGCACCACAAATTCAGGACTATCAAACCGCTCCCAATAGGACTTCTTACTCAAACTCGCAATATGCTGTCTGACTTGCCTTGCATGGGCCACAAGCTTCTCCTTTCGCGCATGCCCATCTTCTAGCTCATGGGCATCCAAATACGCCTCGAGTGGCGCCTTAGCATCCACAATCACCTGCTTACCACCCGGCAGCTTAACAATCAGATCAGGCCTAAGCGTTCCATCGCTAGTCTGCTGCTGCTCAAAAAAATCGCAGTGATTCAGCATACCCGCTAGCTCCACAACTCGTTTTAGCTGCAGCTCTCCCCACCGGCCTCGCACAATTGGAGCTCTTAATGCCTTTACCAAATTCGAGGTCTCAGAATATAGTAATTTTTCCGTCTCAATCAGCTGACTCACCTGAGCTCTTAAACCAGCATGATCACCCTTTCGCTCAAGTTCCAGCTTACGCATCTCCTGATCGAGCTTGCTCAGCGATTCCTGCACGGGTTTAACCATCTGCTCAACGCTTTTCTCTTTCTGATCCAGCTCATTTTTGGCTCGCTCCTGAAACTTGCCCATCACGCTTTCAGCCAGCTGCATAAACGCCTGGTTATTCTGTGCAAGCGCATCGCTAGACAGGGCTGAAAAAGCACCCTTCATCTGTTTAGCGCCCTCTTCGAGCACGGCTACCTTGGATCTCGCCACTAAATAGCGCCACCAGCCAACGCCTGCCAGCCCTAAAGCCAAGGCTAAACCTACAATTAATCCTATCTCCATGCCCGCATCATAATGCACAATTTGATAAAAAACTAGTAATTTGTAAGTAGTTTATTGTTATTTACTTAACTAAATTACATTGACAAATTTGCGATTCGATCGTAATATTACTAATATGATCCCTAGACATATTGAAAAAAAAATTCGCCAATACGCCAAAGAGTACCCAATCATAGCCCTTGTTGGGCCAAGGCAAAGTGGCAAAACAACGCTTGCTAAAGCTCTATTTCCTGATTACGAGTACATCTCCCTAGAAAACATAGATATGCGCACGCGTGCAACAAAAGATCCTCGCGGGTTTTTAGAAGATTTTGGACCGTATGTGATTTTAGATGAAATACAAAGAGTGCCCGAGCTGTTCTCCTATTTGCAGCAGCTCGTCGACACAAAGCAAGACCCTGCCCAATATATACTGACGGGGTCATCTCAATTCCTTCTCAATGAAAACATCACACAAAGCTTAGCTGGCAGGATTATCACATTCAAACTCTATCCGCTCACCTTTACAGAGCTATATCACCTCCCTCCCGACGCTAACTTCAATTCTGTTTACCAAAAGTTTCACACCAAAAGAAAAGCCATATCCCAAACAGAACTCTACACAATCCTTTGGAGGGGCCTCTATCCAAGAATTCACGACAAAAAACTCGATAGCTACAAATGGTATGAAAACTACATCTTCACCTACGTAGAAAGAGATGTCCGATCGCTTCTCAATGTTCGAAGTTTACGGCTTTTTGAGCAGTTTTTACTTCTCTGCGCTTCTCAATCCGGCGCCCTGTTAAACTACAGCACTATAAGCGGCGCTCTTGGAATCTCCGTATCAACAGTCAAAGAATGGCTAAGCATTTTAGAAGCAAGTGGCCTGATTTTCATTCTGCCTTCTTACTTCAAAAACTTCTCCAAACGCGTTGTCAAAATGCCTAAAATCTACTTTGTCGACACAGGCCTTCTCTGCCATCTCCTCTCTATTCGTAACGCCAGCCAGCTCAAATCTCATCCACTTCTTGGCAACATTTTTGAAACCTTCATCATCAGCGAATGCTACAAGCGCTTCTACAACCTAGCCGAAACTCCCCCGCTCTACTTTTGGCACGACCAATCCAAAAACGAAATCGATTTACTGCTTGATATGGGAACAAAATGCTTTCCCATCGAAATCAAGCTCTCACAAGTTTTTCACAGCGATTTCCAAAAAGTCATGAAAAATTGGCTAGAGATCGAAAAAAACCCCAGCGATAAGGGCTTGGTTATCTACACAGGCAAAGACCATTTAAACAAATCCAAATCAATCCAAACCATTCCCTGGTACTACTTGTGAAAGCCCTAACCGAAAAACAAAAAACCATCCTAGACTACATTCAACAAGAGAGATCGCAAAACGGTATCATCCCATCTTACAGAAAAATCATGCGTGCGATGGGCTATGCGTCAGTGAGCACCGTGGCAGCTCATATGGCCGCCCTCCATAAAAAAGGACATCTAGAGCCTCAAAAAACACCAGACAGCACCATCACGTACCTGCCCCTTATCGGTCACTTTACCGATGGAAAGCCCTTAGAGATCTCCGCCTCCTTAGAGACCCAAATCCCCATTCACCTACCCGAGACAACGCATAGCTGCTACGCTCTTAGAGTACGAGGTGATGAGCTTATATCAGATGCCATTTTAGATGGCGATATCCTCATCATTGAGGCCAGATCTGAAATAGAAACGGGTGAGGTTGCCCTCACCCAAACGGAATACGGTTTAATTTTACGGAAAATAGATTTCCAGGGACCGCACTTGCGCCTATCGCGTATCCGCGATCCGGGCTCTGGCCAGGTAGTTCCTCAAGACGAGGTCACCATCCAGGCTGTTATTTTACAGGTGCTTCGCCAATTAACTCTTTAAGGGTATTGACATCGTTTTTAAAGCTTTCAATAGTTTTTGATGCACTGACAGCAGTACTATTTTTAATCGCATTGTAGTTGCCATGCAATCTTAAAGCCATGTTTTTAATGGCTGTGACATCAAGAGGAGTTAGAGAACCTTTTTGACTCAGCAACTTAGCTTTTTTCACAAAATTCTGAATTATCCCAGCCTCATATTGAGCGTCGATCATTGTAAGAATGTCCTGATCAGATAGCTCTACCGCTTTAAATCGATATTCCGTGAGCGGCTGTTGCAAAACACTTCTAAAGCCTTCTTCAACGAAATAATTCTGTTCTTTAACGCTCAAATCAGGTCTATTTTCCACTGATTCTGCATAATTTCTTAAAGTTAAATTTTCTAACATATTATTACCTCTTATTATTTTATTAGGTGATTAAAAAAACATATCCTCTGTATCTGATTCATCAACATCCGATAATAGATCAAAAGACGATCTAGTATCTGTGTCATAGTCGGTTAGATAATTGTCAAGATCAGTCAGATAGTCAGTTAGCTCGCCCTGCGAATCTGCAAGGGCTAGATTTTCTTCAATATCTGTAGGCATAAAGTCAACGGTATTGGAAATAAAATGAACTGTAAATTGCGTAGCCAGATAATTAAAAACAACTTCCACAATCAACGTAATAGCTTGTAAGAGCACATCACTTTCATTCATTTTTGCAACGCCACATAAGGGTAAAAAGACCGCTGCTGGCGAATTTATCTGAATTGTATTATCCATCATATACCTCTAAAATTTTTCCCTGCTCGTAGCAGGGACTTTATTCCTTACGACTTGGTTTGTGCTGCACGTCTTGCCATTGCAGCCATTGCTACAGCCCCCATATCAACAGTTGGCCTGTTTGCGGGTAAATTCTGAGCAACTTTTTGAACTGGAGTATTTTTAGTCATTACAGGAGTATGCGGAATATCTTTAACAGTAACCTGTCCTAGATCTTGTGGTGGAGCTTCTGAATACATCAAAGGCTTTTTCTCAGGTCTTGTTTCTCTTAAATTGCTTCCATTTCCTGAGCTTGCGTTGCGAAAAATTGCAGCTAACATCATTGCCTGCTCACCATTCTCAGCTTTTGCTGTAGCCGTAATAACACGACCTCTCATTTCAGCTGTTTGATCTATATGTTGTTCATTTTTGGCTGTGGTTACCGCTGTATTAGAGCTGCTAACACTAAAAAAATTATCAAAAAATCCCATAATTATTACCTCATTATTAATTGGTTTTTATTTACTAACAGTTTCAATTATAACAAATATTTTAATTAAATTAAATAATTTATTTACATTTGATGTATGTGGTTTATAATTAACTGGTTAAGAGCGCTTCAAAGCTGGGTAATTAGCTTATTGGTGTATTTTAGGTTCTAAAAGTCAAATCGCTGCTTTTTTACTCCAGATCTTCAGGCTCGAAGTCCTTAAGCGTCTTTGACTTAGATCCAGCTATGAGGCGAATAAGAGTAAGAATGCAGCCTAAAAGGACATAGATCCAGGATATAACAAGGATAAAGAGCGCAAAGAAGTGGAGCAAGCCGTAAAGGAAGATTAGAGCTCCAAGGGCCGTTAACATCACTAAGGTGCTAGAGCGGACTCTTGTTTGGAAGGTTTTGAGGCTTGGAAAACGTAACTTACTGATCATAAGCAGACCAATAATGGACGTGGCGGCAACTAAAATCCAAAGACGCATCGTATCTGTGGGTGCTAGCCATTTATCTGCAAAGGGTGAGAAGAGAAAAAGGTTAACCGAGACAGCAGCGCCTGCAGCAGCTGGGATGGGCAGGCCGGAGAAGTTTTTGTGGTAGTCCAGCGCAGTAGACTCTTTTTTGGCCACGCTTGCTTTGACGTTATAACGAACAAGGCGCAGGACTCCACATATAGAGTAGAGAAGCGCAGCGACAATGCAAATGAAGCTAAGGGGCGTCCCCTGCTCTGGATTTAAGACCTTAAGCATCAGGACAGAAGGTGCCACACCAAAGGAGATCGCATCGGCTAGTGAGTCAAACAGCGCTCCAAATTCACTTTCGTGGTGCATGAGTCTTGCCACAGCTCCATCAAGCAGGTCGGCAACCCCAGCAACAATGAGTAAGATGGTAGAGGTCTGCAGCAACTGGTAGGTTGTGATGTGGGGAGCGTCGGTTAAGGTGCGAAAAATGACAAAAAGTCCGCACACGAGGCCAAAAGCTGTGATAAGATTGGGTAGCAGATTGATCCGCCGCATAGATACTCCTTTTTGGTTTGATCTTACCATATTTTCGCCTTTAATTTCTGGATACGAGCTACCGCTTGGTCAATGAGAGCTTCATCTATCTTTCCTGCTAGAGTGCGCTGAACTAGGTATTGATGCAAGTCAATGATTTCATCTGGCGTGATCACCTCGATGGAGCCTGTGAGCTTTTTTCCTCCAACGAGCAAGATATCGACGCCAGCATTGATCGCTTCTAAAGCTGCTTTTTTGAGGCTGCCTGCATTTTGTAAAACACCGGCCATTGTCAAGGAGTCTGTGACCACACACCCATCAAATTTCTCGCGCAGGCGCTGTATCCATATTTTTGAGAGCGTAGCGCATTTATCTGGATCAACATCTGGAACTAAAACATGTGCTGTCATGACTAAGTCGGCACCAGAAATGGAAAAAGGTTCTAACTCATTGCAAACTGGCAGTCCAAAATGTGAATCCACTGTACCTTTTCCATGGCCGGGATAGTGTTTGGCACATGATAAAAGCCCAGATTTTTTCATACCAGCAATGAAGGCTTTGGGATTGTTTTGGCTGCGATCGTTTAGGTAAGGCTCAACAACCGGAGCTAAATTGAGATTGACGCCAGCACATCTCAGTTCAAAACCACACAAGCTGCCCATCTCAAGCGGCTGCGACATCGTACTTGGCGCAGGCAAAAGCGTAAAGCCGTCTTTGAGATGTTGAACGCGTCCCCCTTCGTGATCTACAGCAATCAAAAGAGGTGTTTGGCTGTAGTTCTGAAGCTGCGCGCTTAAATCTGCTGCTATGCCCATCGGCAAATTGCCATTACAAAAGTTGTAATAAATAAAACCGCCAACATAAGCTTCATCGATGAGGCGCTTGGCATCATGATTGATCTTTTCGCCGCGAAAGTGAACCATGAGCATTTGCCCGATTTTTTCCTCTAGACTCATGGAAAATAGCGATGAAAAGGCAAGCAGGTATAAGATTAAATATTTCACGATTTGCCATGATGTCAAATCATTTGATTGAATGCAAATTGGAAAACAGGGTACACTTTTTGCATGGCATGGAAACGTTCATCTGAAGAGCTTATCGATCATTTTCACGAGACGATGGAAAACTTTGACAACGTCGATCGCAAAAAGATGTTTGGCTATCCATGTTGCTTTGCAAAGGGCAATATGTTCACCGGTCTGCATGAGGAAAACTGGGTGCTGCGCCTTCCGGAAGCTTTTCGAAAAGAAGTGATGGTATCGCACGAGGCCGAGCAATTCGAGCCGATGGCTGGCCGCATCATGAAAGAGTATATCAAGATCCCCCTATCTGTGCGCGAAAATTCCACAGAACTCAAAACCTGGATCGCCAAATCTCTTGATTACGCATTATCCCTTCCCCCAAAAGCCCCCAAAAAACGCAAAAGATAAATACCAGAAATGGTATGCAAAAAAACTCAATCATGACTCTTCAAGTGAAATAGATCGGGATAAATTGGCCGGTGATCCAGGTTACAAGAAATAGGAAGACGAAGGTCGTGGCAACCCACAGGATTTGCTTGCCAAGGGACAAGGGCTTGCCCATCTTCATGTGATGATGTTGCTTTTGCTTTTTTTGCGGCTTGCTCATCATGCCGTGCTTGATCCCAATGCGTACCATCCAGGAATTGATCGGATAGGCGAAGATAAATCCAACGATGGTAGCCGCGCTCATAATTCCCCAAAAAAGAAGCGTTGCAGGATCGTCTCCCGACCTGGAAATGTGTTTTAAGATGAGAATGGTGGGTAGCATGCCAGCCATAACCATGTTCATGGATACGGTTTCAACAAAGATGGTTTTGATGACCGCTTCTTTGTAGTTTTTAAACATCGAAAGCATAAATAGCGCTTGGAAGATGAAGAGGCCAAAGAGATAAGCGGCGCAGTATTCGATGATCGACTCTAAACCGTTTGGAAGTTGGAAAAAGTAGAGAACGATAGCTGCAATGATAATCGCTGTGGCATCGCCTGCCACGCAATGTATTTCAGAGCCGAGCGCTTGCTTCCAGTGCACATTGATAAATTCATCGTGTGTGTTTGGCATGGGCTGGCGACAAGAAAGAAGATAAAAAAATAATCCAATCGGACCTGTGTACAAAATCACAAGATACCACGCCCACTTCATGACAGTCATCGATGGTGTATTTACTTTTTGATCATAAATAACAAATATTAGCGATAGTAAAGTTAGTGAAAACCATAAAATTAAAATGCCGCTTAACATTTTGAATCTCCTTTTATTTTAGTAATAATGAATTTAAGAAAAAAACTACAGATCTAAATCCCTCGTTTTGATGCGGTTGAAATCGGGCGAAATCTTTTTCGTTTTTTTGGTGGACAAATTGCGTGCAGCTACAATATATAGTAGAATCAGAAGCGGGGTACTACAAGATGTAGTAGCGGGGACTGAAATCAGCAAAGCTTTGATTAGCGCTGATTTAAGGAAAATTCACATAATAATTTAAGGGATAAGGTGTACAATGACGCAAGGGTTCACTTCTTCAAAAGATTCAACAAACGAACTGATGGCAATGCTCAAGACTAGTAACGCAAAAGAGGCGACTGGGTCTTTGGAAAGTCAGTTCACAGTTGTTAAACGCGATGGCACACTCGTGCCGTTTAAACGCGAACGTATTTTTAGAGCGCTAGAAGCTGCATTTCGCGATACAAAGAAGATGCCCAAACCCGAAATTTTACCTGAAGATGTTTTGGAGGCATGCGGATCTGTTGCAGATCAAGTGATCGATCAAGCGTTTTCCCTATCGCATAAAGGCGTTTGCTTAAATGTGGAAGGCATTCAGGATTTAGTCGAAGTCACGCTGATGAAAAATGGCTACCACGATGTCGCAAGAGACTATATCATCTACCGCGATAAGCACAAGGAAGTGCGCCAAGATTCTCCTCGCCACATGAAGATCGTACGCAAAGGCGAAAATGCTCCTGTGCGCTTTAACCCGATGAAGATTTCCAAGACATTGGAGATGGCGTTTAGACGCGTCCATAAAGTCGAGGGCGCCTCCCCACAACTTGTCATTGATGCAGTGAATTTTTTGACGCAAAAAGTGGTAAATGCAGCCCAAAGTTTCAGCAAGTCCGGCCACCTGCTTCAAGTGCAACACATTCAAGATATGATTGAAGAAGAGTTGATGCGCGAGGGCTATTTTAATGTTGCCAAAGATTTTATTTTGCAACGCGCTGAAAAAGAACAAACACCAGCGCCAGCTCCTGCAGTAGAAGCAAACGAAAAACCGAAGAAGAAAAAAGCTGATTCGCTTAAAGAGACAATTAGCCACGCTTGCCGCGATTTAAAAGAGGCGTCAGCAGATGAGCTCCACACACTTGCTACTGCCAATTTTTACGACGGCATTAAAGAGCACGAAATAGATTCGGCGCTCATTATGGCAGCTAGATCACAAGTGGAAAAAGAGCCTGCATATGCAACCGTTGCAGCGCGCCTTTTACTTGATAAGTGCTACCGCGAAACACTGGGCGTTTCATCCACCGATAGCAAGCTAGAAAAAACGTACCGAACCTATTTTAAATCCTACATTGCACACGCTGTGACAATCGATCGTTTATCTCCTGCACTCCTTGATTTTGACTTGGATGCGCTTGCCGAAAAACTCGTTTTAGAGCGTGACGATTTATTCCAATTCACAGGATTGCAAACCCTCTACGATCGCTATTTTATTCACGAAGAGCAGAAACGCTTGGAAACGCCGCAAATTTTCTGGATGCGCGTTGCCATGGGCCTCTGTATCAACGAAGAAGATAAAACACGCCGCGTGGTTGAGTTTTACGATACGCTATCGCAATTTTATGTCGTTTCCAGCACACCAACGCTGTTCAATGCAGGAACCAACCACTCGCAGCTCTCCTCTTGCTTCCTCTCTACGATTGGTGATGATTTGGAAAACATTTTTGAAGTGGTTGGCGATAACGCACAGCTTTCGAAATGGGCAGGTGGCATCGGTAACGATTGGACACCAGTACGAGCGATGGGCGCTCACATTAAAGGAACGAATGGCCAAAGCCAAGGCGTGATCCCCTTTCTGAAAGTTGCAAACGATACAGCCGTTGCAGTCAATCAGGGTGGCAAACGCAAAGGTGTGGCAGTAGCTTATTTGGAAACATGGCACCTCGACATTGAAGACTTTTTAGAGCTGCGCAAAAATACAGGCGATGAGAGACGCCGCACGCACGACATGAACACTGCTAACTGGATTCCCGATCTCTTCATGAAGCGCGTTGAAAAAGGGGGCGATTGGACGCTGTTTAGCCCAAACGATGCTCCCGATTTGCACGATCTATACGGGCAGGCGTTTGAAAAACGCTACGCCGAATATGAGAAAATGACAGAAACAGGCGAGCTAAAACTATTCAAAAAAATTCCAGCCCTGGATCTGTGGCGCAAGATGCTAAGCATGCTATTTGAAACAGGCCATCCTTGGATCACGTTTAAAGATCCATCGAATGTGCGCTCGCCGCAAGATCACGTCGGCGTTGTCCACAGCTCAAATCTGTGCACTGAAATTCTGCTCAACACATCAAAAGAAGAGACCGCTGTCTGCAATCTAGCATCGATCAATCTTCCAAAACATGTGAATGAAAATGGCATCGATGAAACGCGCCTTGCAAAATCGGTTCACACAGCTATTCGTATGCTCGATAACGTGATCGATATCAATTTCTACCCGATTAAAAAAGCGCGCAATTCTAACCTCCGACACCGACCTGTCGGCCTTGGCATCATGGGCTTCCAAGACGCGTTGCACGTGCAAAGCATAAGCTTTGCAAGCCACGAAGCTGTGCAGTTTGCAGACGAGAGCCAAGAGTTTATCTCATACCACGCTATTTTAGGCTCGACAGAGCTAGCTAAAGAGCGCGGTCCTTACACGAGCTTCCAAGGATCAAAGTGGGATCGTGGCATTTTGCCGATCGACAGTATCGAGTTGCTAGAGCAAGAGCGCGGAGAAAAACTTGAGATGGATAGATCAGCTAAGATGGACTGGACGCCAGTTAGAGAAGCGATTAAAGAAAACGGCATGCGCAACAGCAACACGATGGCAATTGCACCAACGGCCACAATTGCTAACATCATCGGCGTCTCCTTTTCTAACGAGCCTGACTACAAGCATCTGTATGTGAAATCCAACCTCTCAGGTGAGTTTACAATCATCAACACCTACTTAGTTAAAAAGCTTAAAAAACTAGGGCTTTGGGACGAGCAGATGATCGATGATCTCAAGTATTTCGACGGATCGATTCAAGAAATTGAACGCGTTCCAGATGAGATCAAGCTTGAATTCCCTACCGCATTTGAAATTGATCCTGAGTGGGTGCTTGAATGCGCAAGCCGTAGACAAAAATGGATTGACATGGGTCAATCACTTAACCTCTATCTGGCTGAGCCAAGTGGCAAGAAGCTAAACAACATGTACATGATGGCGTGGAAAAAAGGCCTTAAAACGACCTACTACCTCCGTTCGATGGGAGCCACTCAAATCGAAAAATCAACAACGGATGTCAACAAGCGCGGCATGCAGCCGCGTTGGATGAAAAATGCATCAGCATCAGCTGATATCACAGTCGACCGCACCAAGGTAGATGCGCCAGTATGTAATCTAGAAGAAGGCTGCGAGAGCTGCCAATAATAAATTAATAGGAGAAAAGCACCATGACAACAAAAGAACAAACCCTCGGATTTGAAGATGCAGACCTTGACACATCAAAACGTGTCAGAGTCAATGACAAGCGCCTGATCAACTGCACGCAAGTGGATGTCAATCAGCTCATGCCCCTCAAATACAAATGGGCATGGGAGCATTATCTCAACGGCTGCGCCAACCACTGGATGCCCTCAGAAGTGCCAATGGCAAGGGACATCGAACTGTGGAAATCTAAAAACCTATCTGATGATGAGCGGCAGGTTATCATGCGCAATCTCGGTTTTTTTAGCACTGCTGAAAGCTTAGTTGGCAACAACATCGTACTAGCTATCTTCAAACACGTCACCAACCCGGAAGCGCGCCAGTACCTTTTGCGTCAAGCCTTTGAAGAAGCCATCCACACTCACACCTTCCACTACATCGTTGAATCGCTCGCCCTAGATGCAGGTGAGGTTTTTAACATGTACAACGAGATCGAGGCGATCCACAAAAAAGATGCGTTTGAGATGAAAATCACACGTGAAATTCTCGACCCTCACTTTACAACTGATACAACAGAAGGTAAGCAAATCTTCCTCAAAAACCTCATCGGCTACTACGTCATTATGGAAGGACTTTTCTTCTACAGCGGCTTTGCGATGATTCTATCATTCCACCGTCAGAATAAAATGACCGGAATCGGCGAGCAGTTTCAGTACATCCTGCGCGATGAGACCATCCACCTCAACTTCGGCATCGATCTGATCAACGGCATCAAGCAAGAAAATCCCGAAATCTGGACTGAAGATTTCCAAAATCACATCATCGACCTGATTAAGGAAGCTGTTGAGCTAGAAATCAACTACGCGGAAGACTGTCTGCCTCGTGGCATTCTCGGCCTCACTGCACCGATGTTCCGCGACTATGTGCAATACATTGCCAACCGTCGCTGCGAACGCATTGGCCTTGCTCCCCTCTATCCGGACGCTAAAAACCCGTTCCCATGGATGAGTGAAACAATCGATCTTGGTAAAGAGAAAAACTTTTTCGAAACAAGAGTTACAGAATACCAGTCGTCATCTTCACTCGACTGGAGCTAGCAACTTACTTACAACCAATAAGTTGCAGGCTTTTCCAGCCTATTAACCTGAACTCTGGATTTTGATTGTTTAGATTCAGAGCAGATTAGGTGACAGATTGTGCCATTTTTTGCGATTCTATAGCCAAGGCGCTATAGATGAGCACAAAAAGGGTGCAAGATGGCGGCTAAGATGCCTGAAGATGAATGATATAAACGAAAGAGTTCAGGTTCTTAAGTCTTTGTTAGAAAGGTGCGCAAATATCATCTGCAAAATTTCTGGCGGTTGCTTAGAAATATAATCTATTTCACAAGATGTTTCTAACTTTTGAATTGATGACATTTTTACCTCATAAAATGAATTTTGTAAGTATTACAACAAAAACAGATGATTAAAATCTAAATCTTTCCGAAGGGATAATAATGATTACTTTGCAGCTTGGATTTGGTCGTCTTCGACTTTGGCAAAGAGGATTTCGGGAGTGGGCAAGGGCTGGCCAGCTAGGATGGGATCGTGATTCCAGGTGGTGAGTGGTGTGGCGTAGCCAAGAAGAGCCCATAGCTTTCCTGCAGAGGTAGGGATGATGGGAGCGGCCGCAATGGCCAGGTCTTGCAGGCATTGCAAGCAGCAGTATAGGGTGGTTTTGGCGCCTTCTAAATCTTTCCAGGGTTTTTTGTGATCAAAGTAGATGTTGCCTATTTGAGCCAGTTCCATGATGAGCTGGGTTGCTTTACGTAAGGAGTAGCCACTGTAGGCTGCGTGGATTTGCTCTTTGAGCTCGCGGCAGCGGTCTAAAAAGTCTTGGTCGTCTGGAGTTAGATCGCCGTGAGCTGGAATAACAGCATCTAGTTTGCGCTGAATAAAGACAAGGGAGCGGTTAGCAAAGTTGCCGAACTTGCCAACTAGCTCAGAGTTGCAGCGGGTCTGAAAATCGTCCCAGGAAAAGTCTGCATCTTGGGTTTCGGGCGCATTTGCAGCTAGGACATAGCGAATCTGATCGGGAGTGAATTGCTTAAAGAAGCGCTCGAGGTCGATGGTGTGTCCTGCCGATTTGCTAAATTGCTTGCCCTCATATTGCAAGAATTCGTTGGCAGGTAGATCATCGACGAGTTTGTAGTTTTGGTCCATGCCCATCAGCATGGCTGGGAAGAAAATGGCGTGAAATGGGATGTTGTCTTTACCAACAAAGTGTGTGAGCTGGGTATCAGAATTTTGCCAAAAGTCGCTCCAGCGGTTTTCATCCCATTCTTTGGTCATGGAGATATAGCCGATGGGCGCATCAAACCACACGTAGAGAACTTTGCCCTCAGCATGATCGAGTGGAACGGGTATACCCCAATTCGAGTCACGTGTGATAGCTCTGGGTTTAAGCTCATCGATGTAATGTTTGGCAAAGCTTTTAACGTTGGCTTTCCAGGGCTTGTCTTGGATCCATTGGATAAGCTGGTCTTTGAATTTGTCGAAGCGAAGAAACCAATGTTTTGTCGCTTTTGTGTTAAGTGGTGCCCCAGTGAGTTTGGATTTGGGATTTTTAAGATCAGTGGCCTCGTATGAGGCTCCGCAGGAGGTGCATTCATCGCCCCTTGCTTTATCAAACCCGCATTTGGGGCAGGTGCCCTCGACATAGCGGTCAGCTAAAAAGCGGCCATCTGCTTCGGAGTAGAGCTGATCGCTCATTTGCTCTTCGACCCACCCATTGTTTAGAAGGGTGGTAAAAAATTCTTGAGCTGTTTTTGTGTGAATATCGATGGTGGTACGGGAATAGTGATCAAAAGAGATTTTAAGCGTTTCAAAAAAAGCTTTGTTGATCGCGTGAAAGTGATCCACGTGCTCTTTAGGCGAGCGGCCTGCTTGCTCAGCGCTTAAGGTGATCGCCACGCCATATTCATCAGAGCCAGAGACGAAAAAGACATCTTCGCCGTTTTGGCGCAAGAATCTAGAGTAACAGTCGGCTGGGAGATAGCACCCAGCAATGTGGCCAAAATGCAATGGACCGTTGGCGTAGGGAAGCGCTGCGGTAACAAGATAGCGTTTAGGCGGCATCCTCGCCCGCTCTCTCTGCTGCATCCCTTGAAACCTTAGCCTCTTCTGCTTCTTTTAACAAGTCTTCGATGCTACCTTTCATTGGGTGGTCTTGCACCTCTTTGAGTAGGCTTGTCAGTGTGAATTCTTTGCCAGCGCGAATGTAGCGGCGTCCAATCTCAATGGCATACATCGCAAGCTCGAAATTATTGCGAAAAAGCTTAGTTAACATTTCATTTGTCAGTTTGATCTCTTTCATGCCCTCGTCCTGGTTGATTTAGACACCGCAGAGGGTTTTGAGTTCCTCATACGCTGTCATTAAGTCGTTATTACATATAGTATAATCGAAATCGCCTGACTTTGCTAGTTCTTCTTTTGCCCAGCTGAGCCTAAGCTCCATAGCATCTTGGCTCTCAGTATGCCTAGATTCAAGTCTGCGCCTGAGCTCTTCCATAGAAGGGGGTGAAATAAAAATAAAATTTGCATCGATTTTGCCCATCAGTTGCTCAGCTCCTTGCACATCGATAACCAAAAAAGCATGCCTGCCAGTGGTGCAAATATTTTCAACCTCGCTTTTAAGCGTGCCATAGAGCTCACCAAAAACCTCTGCCCACTCTAAAAAAGCGCCCTGATCTCGCAGCTTGATAAATTCATCTCTAGATAGGAAGTGGTAATGTTTAGTGTGCTCTTCAGCGCCCCTGGGTCTTCTGGTCGTACAGGAAATGCTTTCAGCGACTTTGTCTGGAAAGTCTTTTTCTAGGCGATTGACAAGGGTTGTTTTACCAGCGCCGGCCGGGCCACTGATCACAAAAACTTCGCCTTTATTCAATGTTTTGGGCTTGTTCACGAATTTTTTCCACTTCAGCTTTCATCAGCGGCACCTGATCTGTAATTTCTAATTGGAAGGATTTGGCCGCAATCGTATTCAGTTCTCTTCCCATTTCAATCAGCAAAAAGTCTAGCGTACGTCCAACAGAAATCTCATCGGATCCAAGCAATCCTTCGAGCTGCCTTAGATGCGACCTTAAGCGCACGAGCTCTTCTGTGATGTCGCTTTTTTCAGCAAACAGCACAACCTCTTTAGCTATCCCCTCTTGATCTACTTCAAGCGCCTTTAATTTTTCAGATAACTTTTGCCGAAGCACTTCAGGAGCTATCTTTGCATGTTTGGCAACGCTTTCAACATCTTGCGCGAGGCTTTTTGACCTTTTCGAAATATCTTCTAGAAGCGTTCTACCCTCTTGCTCTTTCATGCTAATTAATGCCTGGGCAGCATCTAAAACACCTTTTTCAATTTCACTCTTTTCGACCTGGGGGCTCTCCTCGATCCCAACCGCTTGCAACTGATTGCACAAAAACGGCAGGTCGATCTCATCACCAGAAAGCTTTAGCTCTTTGGCCAGATTGTCAAAGTGGTCCTTGACAGCTTTTAGCTCATTTGCTTTTGGCAGCGCAAGATTAGCGGCATGCTTGTCCCTTGTCAGGCGAACCGATACCGAGCCCCGTTTGAGGAATTGTTTCAATATTTTGCGAATATCCATATCGAAGCAAAGCAGCTCTCTTGGGAGATAAATATTGAGTTCTAAACCTTTGCGATTCACCGAGTGGATTTCGACAAGATAGGGGCCGGCGTGGCCACGGCCGTAGGCCGTCATACTCCGCGTCATCTCTTTAAGATATCGCATTATTCTCAACAACTCCAGCCTTTTATTTCCGGAATTTTCAACTTTTTGTTGCCAAAACCACCAACAAAAATATAAACTCGCGCCGATGGATTATTCTCTACTGCTGCAGCAACATGCTAACACCCTGTTTTCAGCTTATAATGGTGTGCAATGGTCGCTTGCCCAATGGCAGAAATTCAATCCCTCCATCGCAGGCAAAGTTTTTAATATTCAACAAGCACTTATTTTTGGAGACTGTGCTGAATTTGGTTACAAAGGATACCGCCTCCATCAGGTCATAAAGTACGGCTACCATCCACTTGGTAAGTCTAAAAAAGAGAATCCTGATCTCGACACGTATGAAATGAAAAAACGGAATTCCAATCTAGAAGCAAAACGAGAAAAACAGTTTTTCATCGCTTTTATTGTAAGTTCGATTTTCATTGTAGCTTTTGTGTACTTTACAAGAAGTCTATTAGCACCCAGTGTAGATCTCAAGGCGTTAAGCACAGACAATATAACTTTGAGCTGGGATGTTCCCTGGGCTCAGATTGTCATTCAATCCCTTTTTCTAATGCGCGTGGCAACGAACATGGCTCTTGCATATCTTACCGGAGAAAAACAGCTTTATCTCCATGCTGGTCTGCAAGCGAACAGTTTCCAAGCAATGCAGCAATTAAGTTGGATTAATATGAAAACCTCTTATGCATGGCCTCTAAAACACGTACCTTATACCCGAGCAGATAGAGAAAGAAACTATGCAAGAGCCATCGAACGTATTAATTTGAGCATAGACTTTCTATGTCCAACAACTTGCACACACAGCAATCATTACGAAACAGCCGTAGAACGCATCAAGGCCTTCTGCAGCAATTTATTCCAAGATAGCCATTGGAATAGCTACACATACTACAGATTAGAAGAAATTGGAGATATGGCTTTCCTTGTTAAAAAATTTGCTAACGTAGTGACTGTACAACCGAAAGACTTGTCAGTAGGTTGCTGTAAAAAAGCCCTGCATAACTCCAGTGTTAATATTGGCATTAAAGATCGCTTTTTGGACGCTGGCGAACGAGTGTCTTCCATCATTTTTCAATAATAACTACTTATAGCCTGAAGACCTTATTTTTTCGATTTGGGGGCTCTCCCTGGCCCCAACCCCTTACAACTCATGGACCCGCCCCAAGTCAAACATGGGCATTTAAATAACTGACCTTACGCTCGGAGGTGGATTTAGATGCGTAAGCGAAGGTGCCGAGATACAAAGAAGCCGACGAGTTAAACTCCAAGGAGTTTAGCGAGGAGGGTGATGCAGTAGATGGGCGCCTGCTAGCTCCGCAGATGAATTCAGATATGTGCGTAAGGTCAGTAAATAATCAAAATGAAAGAGTTAAGTATTTAGCAACTGGGGCAAAGGTTTTGCGGTGGATCGCAGAGATGCCATGCATAGAGAGAGCTTCGATGTCATCCACTTAGGACACTCTAATTTTCTCCACTCTCGTCAAATTTCATACTATTCGGTTCAAGAGAAAACAAAATCTACTGAAAAATCAGGGAATAATTCTTTTAGTTTCGCCACCATATCTAGCCTTGCATTGCATTTTTTTTCTAAGCGTTGATAGCTATAAATGTTTGTGACCCCCAATTTTTTTGCGGCTTGCTTTTGAGTCATTTTGTTTTTCAATCGATGATAGCGCACCATAAATCCAAAGGCTACTTCAGGATCAACAGGGACGGATTCTATATTTTTTCCCCGTACATATTTTTTGGGGAGAGGTACTAGAAGTTTTGAATCTTCTGGCTCTTGAATATACAGATTTAAAGCTTCTTGCATATTATCGTATAATTCTTGTTTTGTATCTGCCTGAGTAAAACATCCGATGAGCTCAACA
This sequence comes from Chlamydiota bacterium, assembly GCA_021772435.1. Taxonomy (GTDB): domain Bacteria; phylum Chlamydiota; class Chlamydiia; order Chlamydiales; family JACKPQ01; genus JACKPP01. Next base: position 77,480 of record JAJFLZ010000017.1, read on the forward strand.
CATTCCGCCCAATAGCCCCGGCTCTCTTTGTGGATTTTGAAGTGATACCGCATAATTATTCCCCCTTTAACTGCTTTAACAAAGCTTTTTCCATGCCCTTTTTTAATTCTTTGTGATTAGGTACAATCACAGTCATATTACCTTTTCTCAATTTAATATGACTGCCCTTACCCTGCCCTTTAATGGTTTTGAACCCCTTCTTTGTAAACATTTTAGCAAGTTCTTTTCCGCTGTAGGGCATATTGATCTCTTATGTTTATAATTTACCAATTATATTTGGTATTGTCAAGCATTTTGCAACTGGGGCAAAGGTTTTGCGGTGGATCGCAGAGATGCCATGCATAGAGAGAGCTTCGATGTGCTCTTTGGTTGGATAGCCTTTGTGCTTGGCAAAATTGTACTGGGGGTATTGGTCGTGGTAATCTAACATGATTTGATCGCGCGTTTCTTTTGCTATGATCGATGCTGCTGCAATGGATGGCGATTTACTGTCACCTTTGACAATAGCTTGTGCTGGAAGGGTTGTTTTAGGCACGCGGTTACCATCGATGAGCACGTAATCAGCACAGGATAGGTTTTCAATGGCACGCAGCATGGCTAGCATGGACGCTTGCAAGATGTTGTAGTGGTCGATTTCATCTGGGCTGCAAAGGCCGATGCCAAATGCTATATCTGGATGTGTGGTGAGCAATTCAAATAGCTCAGCACGCTTTTTGGTCGAGAGTTTTTTGCTATCGTTTATTCCTGGAATGTTAAAAGGCAAGATGCACGCTGCGGCTACAACCGGACCCGCGAGCGGTCCCCTGCCCGCCTCATCAACACCTGCTATGTGTTGATAGCCCTGCTGTTTCGCTAAATCTTCATACGTCCAGTCCAAAAAAAACCTCCCATCATTCGATGAGAGGCTATAGCATTGAGCATTTTTTCAAAAAGCTTATTCTGTATCTTTTTTCGGCTCTTCTTTTGGTTTGTCCTCTGCTTTTGCTTCGGGCTTTTCAGCTTTCGGCTCAGCTTTAACTTCCGCTGGCCTTTCAGCTTTTGGCTCTTCAATTTTTGGCTCTTCAATTTTTGGCTCTTCAGCTTTTACTTCAGCTAGCTTCTCGGCTTCTTTTGCTTTAGTATCAGCTACAAGCTTTGCTCTTGCATCTTTGGACATGATGCGTTCTGCTAGGCGAGCTTTTTTACCTTGAGCACCGCGAAGGAAATAGAGCTTAGATCTGCGGGTTTTTCCTTTGCGAATGACTTCAATGTTAGCAATGCGTGGGCTATGGAGGGGAAAGACGCGTTCCATGGAAGCGCCGTATGCCACCCGGTAGATGGAAAATGTCTCCGATACACCTGAGCCTTTACGAGCAATGACTGTTCCCGTAAGCACTTGGGTTCGTTCTTTGTCTCCCTCAATGATGCGGACGTGGACTTTCACAGTATCGCCGATATCAAAATCGGGCACGTCTTTTTTGACTTGAGGCTGAACCAATTCTTCGATTAAAGCGTTCATAATTTCTCCTTTGCAAGCAGATCAGGTCTGACTTGCGCACATTTGTTAATTCCCATCTCCCGGCGCCACGCATCGATTTTAGCATGGTGACCTCCAAGGAGGATATCGGGCACTTTTTTGCCCTCAAATTCTTCTGGCCGCGTGTAGTGCGGCGCATCAAAACTCATCTTACCAAAAGTGTCGTTTCTGGCAGATTCGTCATGACCCAGCACGCCAGGTATAAACCGGCAGGTCGCATCTAGCAAGACAAGGGCTGCTGGCATGCCACTTGTGAGAACGTAGTCCCCGATGCTAACCTCTTCATCGATTTCTAAGTCGATGGCTCTTTGATCGATTCCTTCGTAGTGTCCACAAAGGAGGATCAGATGCTCGTGTGTCGCTAAGTTTTCACACTTGGCGCTATTAAGCGTTTTCCCTTGTGGCGAGAGATGCACCACATGGGAATTTTCTTCTCGGCAGCTGCGAATGGCTTTAACCACTGGCTCTACCATCAGTAACATCCCAGGGCCGCCGCCGTAAGGGCGATCATCTACCTTAGCATGCTTGCCATCTGCAAAATCCCTAATATCGATGGCATTTATCTCAACAATCCCTTTTTGCTGAGCACGCCCTAGCATGCTTTGCATCAGCGGACTATCAAAATAGTCCGGAAAAAGGGATAGGATGTCGACCTTAAGCTTTTTCACGCAGTGTTTTGTACGCTTTTGGCGCGTAGCGTTTCACAAGCGATTTCGCTTTTTCTGTTAGTACGGCTCCCTGTTCAATCCAGTAGCACAAACGCTCTTCATTGAGTTCAGCGTTTTTCTCTTCTGGTGATTGAGGCAGGTACCATCCAAGGTTTTCCAAATATTTTCCATCGCGAGGCGATCTGCTATCGGTTGCAACCAAACGGTAAGTTTTGCTGTTACGCGATCCTTGCTGTCTAAAACGGATCTTAAGCATTCATCATTCTCCTTAATTGAGGATCTTTCATCATTTTTTTCATGCCCTTCATTTGCTTCATGGCAGAGCCCATGCGTTTGAAGGTTTTAACAAGTTTATTCACATCGTCAATGTGAGTCCCACTACCACGAGCTAATCTATGGCGGCGAGATGGTATAAGTTCTTCGAGCCCCTGGCGCTCTTTATGCGTCATCGATAAGATGATCGCTTTAGCTCTGCCCATTTCTTTTTCCGGCATCTCTAAATCGCCCATTTGCGATGCGCCGGGCATCATGCTGAGCAGTCCTTTAACAGAACCCATGCGACTTAGCATTTTCATCTGCTTGAGATAGTCCTCGTAGGAAAAGCTGCCTTTTTTCAGCTTCTTTTCCATCTCTTCCATCTCAGATTTTTCGATATTGGCTTCGGCTTTTTTGACGAGGTTGATCACATCGCCAAAACCAAGAATGCGATCGGCCATGGATTTAGGATTGAAGAGTTGGAACGCATCCACTTTTTCGCCTACGCCTTCGAATTTGAGCGGTTTTTTTGTTACTTCCAAAATCGAGATGGCAGCGCCCGCCCTAGCATTTCCATCGAGCATAGTTAAAATCGAGCCTGTGATACCGATCTTTTCATCGAATTCAGCAGCTGTTTTGACGGCATCTTGACCGATAGTGGCGCTTGCCACAAACAGCACTTCCTGCGGATCTAAAATCTCTTTTACAGCTTTGAGCTCACCCATGAGTTCTTCATCGATATGCAATCTGCCCGCCGTATCACAAATAAGCACATCGCAATCTGCTTCCAGCGCTTTTTTAGCAACTAGCATTGGACTACTTCCCCGCTCGGCAATCACGGGAACATCTATCTGCTTAGCCAAGGTCTCTAACTGATCAATCGCAGCTGGTCTTTGCAAATCAAGTGCAGCAAGGACAACTTTTTTGCCTTCAAAATTTTTCTGGATGTAGTGGGCAAGTTTAGCTGAGCTTGTCGTTTTACCTGAGCCTTGCAAACCGCAGATCATGATGACAGTTTTACCAGCTTTTAGCCTCAAAGGAACTTCTTCAGATCCCATCAAGGCTGTCAGCTCATCGTGGACTAACTTAACGAACTGATCGCCGGCGTCAACCGAGCGCAGCACCTCATCACCAAGCGCTTTCTCCTTCACACGGGAGACGAACTGGCTAGCAATTTTGTAGCTCACATCGCCATCGAGCAGCGCCAAGCGCACATCGCGGACAGCTTTTTGAATGTTGTCTTCGGTGAGCTGCTTTTTGCCTTTTAGGTCAGCAAACAGGTTAGTAAATTTTTCGGTTAACTTCCCAAACATACGTACAACAAGTATAGCAAATTTTAGTCTTAAGTCTCTAGTATAAAATAACGGGTGTGACCGCTTAAATCTTTTTTGACGGTGCCGCCTCCAAAAACGGCCTGAATATCAGGACCTTGACCCGTACCGATTTCAAAAAATAATTTTGCATTTTTGTTCAAATAGGGACCCATTTCACGCTTGATCCTCTCGTAAAACTCAAGGCCTGTCAGCCCCGATACGAGTGCCTGCTTAGGTTCTTTGTTTTTAACACTTGGCTCTAAACCAGCATATTCATCTTCGCGTACGTACGGCGGATTGCAAAAAATGTAGTCAGCTTGCCTTCCTTTGAACGGCTCAAATAAATCGCCGCATAATACTTCAACATCGAGATTATTGCGTGTGGCGTTTTTTTTTGTCAGTAGCGCGCATTTTGGACTAATATCAGATAAAGCAACTTGCAAATCAAAGTTTTTCTTTAAAGCCAAGCCAATACAGCCTGTGCCGCAGCAAAGATCCCAAGCGATTTTGCCAGGCTCTAAATAGGGTTCTGCGATTTCAGGGATAAATTCTGTTTCAACACGCGGTAAGATGCTAGCAGGTGTCCATTCGATTTCAACACCGTAAAAATCAATTATCATCGGCAAGTTGGCGGGCATAATTTTCGGCAACAAGAGCTTCTGTGATCTCGCCGAGTTCCCCTTGCATGATTTGCTCAAGCTTGTAAAGTGTTAAATTGATGCGGTGGTCAGTGACGCGATTTTGCGAGTAGTTGTAAGTGCGAATGCGCTCGGACCTGTCTCCCGATCCAATTTGAGAGGCGCGCTCTGATGATCTTTCAGCTTGAGCTTTGCGCTGCTGCTCTGCGACGATCTTAGCTTTTAGAAGACGCATGGCTTTGGCTTTATTTTTGTGCTGCGAGCGCTCTTCTTGCGAGTAGACAACAACACCTGTGGGCACGTGTGTAATACGCACTGCCGAATCGGTTGTGTTTACGTGCTGACCGCCTGCTCCAGATGCCCTGTAGGTGTCGATTTTAAGATCACTTTCATCGATTTGAACATCTTCTTCTTCGTCCGGCTCCATTAAAACTGCAACCGTGATAGCTGAGGTATGCACACGCCCTTGTGTTTCAGTGGCAGGTACTCGTTGCACACGGTGCGTACCCGCTTCAAAACGCAAGAACCGATAAACGTTTTGCCCCTGCATAGCCATGATGTATTCTTTGTAGCCACCGATTTCAGAATCAGAGGCGGACAAAAGCTCTGTTTTCCAACCCATTTGATCAGCATAGAGACGGTACATGCGCGCACAATCGCCGACAAAAATAGCAGCTTCATCACCGCCAGTACCCGCTCTAATTTCTAAAATGATATTTGCATGATCTTTGGGATCAGGAGGAACAAGCAAGCTTTCAAGCTCGCGCGTGAAGATCTCAATCTGCTCTTCGAGTTTTGCAACATCTTCTTTGATAACAGCCGTAAATTCAGGATCGCTCTCATCAGAAAGAAGCGCCTTATTTTCCTCGAGCTGCTTTTTGCTGCTCTCAAGTTTTTCATGCGCTTCTTTAATGTTACTCAGATAAGAATGCTCTTGTGTGAGCTCTTTGTACCGCTTTTGATCAGATAGAGTTTCAGGCTGGCCAAGTAAATCTTCGACCTCACGAAATCGCTCTAAGAGCTGATTAACCTTCTTCACTCTTCGGTTTCTCTTTGATCTCGGCTTTTTTTACTGGAGCTTTAGCTTTGCTTGCGGGTTTCTTTTTGGCTGCAGGCTTTTTCACAGCAACTTTTTTCTCTTCTGTTGGCTCAGCATCCTTTTTTGGAGTTGCCTTAGCTGTGTAACGCTTGCGGAATTTATCGACTCGTCCTTCGGTATCAACAAACTGCTTGCTACCTGTGAAGAATGGATGAGATGCCGAAGAAATCGGCATGCGGAAAACGGGGTACTCTTTGCCTTCGAACGTTTCGGTTTCTGAGGGCTGAAGGGTTGTGCCGCAAACAAATTTTGTGCCTGTTGCCGTATCGACATACAAGACATCTTGGTATGGGGGATGGCCTTCTTTTTTCATTATCGCTCCTAAATGTTGACGCTAATCTGCATTAACCTATAAGATTACCTCTAATTCGAATTAACCTCAAGGGCAATTCTCATGCGACCACTTAAAATTTTACTCATGATCCTTGGCACTTTAACTGCTCTGAGTCTTATTTTTGCCGGTCCTATTCCTGTCTTTTTGCAGTGGTATAACCCGCACATGTGGCTTGGCCAGTCTGCTTGGGGTATCGAAAACTTTTTTTATTGGCAGATTCTTACCTACATACTCGTTCCTCCTCTAGAATCGGAGGCCTCATTTAGCTTTCTTATTAACACATTTTTTACTCTCTATCTGCTCTGGACCGTCGGATCATCACTTATTTTTCAAAAAGGGGTTAAAACATTTTGGATGCTCTTTTTAGGTGGAGGCGCCATCGGAGGACTTCTGACAGCTCTTACGCTTCATTTTACTCACGCGAGCGGTTTGCTAGCCGGCTGGACACCCGCCCTCTACTCTTTGCTAATGGGCTGGATGCTGCTTAATCCAAGAGCACGAGTTTTGGTCTTCTTTGCAATCCCCTGCCAAGTGAAATGGGTCGTTGTTGGTGCTGCTGCCATTACTCTTTACCTTGACTTAACCAACGGTCAATATTTGCAATTTGTCGCAAGCTTCTCAAGCGTGCTTTTTGGCTACTTTTACGCCATCATCGCTTGGGAAATTCACAGCCCTTTCCAAGCGTTGAATAAATTAGAAAAAATTCTTCACCGATTTAGACGCAAAAAACCTTTTGAATATGAGCTTTACGAGAAGACTAGATAATGGCTAAAATAGAGACTGATCTTCCCGATTATCATTTATTACCCTATGTAGACGCAACAACTATAGCTCTTTCAGTTGGTGTTTGCGCTATGTCAGCTATTGCATCCATCGCAGGATACGTGTCAAATGGCCCATGGCAGCTCTACTGCATGTTTGGAGTCGTATCGCTAGGAACAGCGTACATATCGTATGGCGCGGCGGTTAAGACTTCACGCGTCGTCGCAGTGCCATTTCCGCAGCCTGTAGACCTTTCAAGATCCCCTCCTCAAAACGAAAGAGCGGATGATTTTCAAGTTCAGGAAAATCGTTAGGTTGCAAAATATCATCACTTGTTAGATGAGGAATGATCTCACGGGCGAGTTTGAGCAGCTTTTTCTCTTGCTGCGTTATCATCTCGTCTAGCATCTCGTCTCTCCTTAAAAAATTCTCGCATTAGTTGCGCAGATTCTCTTGCAAATTCGCCACTTTCCACTTCTATCTGGTGGATCGCAAAACTACCATCAAGTAGGTTAACCCAGCTGCCATTTGCCCCGCAGCGCAAATCAGGCGCTGCCCATATCACTTTTGCAAGCCTAGACTCCAAAATAGCTCCGGCGCACATGGCGCATGGTTCTAGCGTACAGTACAGGATACAACCATTTAAGCGCCAGTTCCCTAGTTCTTTCGCCGCCCTTTGGATGCAGAGTAGCTCGGCGTGAGCCGTCGGATCTTTTAGCTTTTCCGTCTCATTGTGGGCTTTCGCGATAATCTGGCCATCGAGAGTAATCACAGCTCCCACAGGCACCTCTCCAAGCCGATAGGCCTCCCTAGCTAACTCTAGTGCAACTTTCATCATCTCATCAGAATAACACCTTGATTTTTAATATGAAAGACCCTATAATTAAATAAAAAATACTACAATTATTATGTTTGGAATAACTTATTTATACAATAAATCTTGTGATTTAGCATCTTGGGCTCATAGTTTTATTAGTCCTGTAGCTACTAAAACAGCTAAAAAAGTAGAAAACGTCGTGCAGCCCGAAATACGCATGGGTCTTTTGTCGCGCAGCTGGTACTGGTTAAACCACTGGAGCCCAGATATTAAGAGAGACTACACTGAAATCACAGACGAATGGAAGGATATTCGCATGAGCGTAAACGGCTTTAAAAATCTTGATTCCAGTAATTTAGAAAGCAAGATCGCGCTTTTTTTACAAAGATATAGCGCTATAGAGAACGGCCAGTTCTATTTTGCGATTAGCTCGCTTGGAAAGCAAATTACTCGGGCCCCGACTGAAATTATAAATGGCATGACAAATAGCCAAGTCTTGATACCTGGCGATGGCCACTGCCTATTTGATGCTTTTGCCTATGCCTATCTACAACTTGAAAACACTACTCAAGAAATCTGCACCTACGAAACTTTTCCAAGAGAACACTTGCGAAAAGTTGTTGTTGAGTACGAGAAAAAAAATTATGAGTCCGACGACATTTTGAAAATGAATCTTGATGAATCGATAAGAGAGTACAAAGAAAATACAATCAAAGATTTTACTGATAGTATTAGCGCATGCGTTTATGATAACACACATGCAAAAACAGCAAAGACGCTCCAACAACAACAAAATGCTTTTGAAAAACTTTCTGACGAGCAGTTGCGTGAAGATTATTTCAAAAACATGCTACAAATGACTCAGAGACCTCTCTGGGGCGGACAAGCAGAGCTTTATGCGCTTAGCAAAATCTTTAATATCACGATCCACCTTGAGCAAGGTTTTACTGTATCTTTCAACGAAGGACAAGCGCAGTCAGTTACACTTGTGCGCGTCAACAACAATCACTTCAACGCGCGCCTTTAAGCAGTAATTCTAATTTGATTCCACTCATCCCTCTTGAGGCACTTGCGTGAATTCTTATCCTGTGCTACAATGGACAGCAGAGAATAAGAATTTAGTAAAAATCGGAGAGCCCCATGTCTTTAGACAAAGGTACGAAAGAAGAAATCACCAAAAAATTTCAGCTACATGAGAAAGACACTGGCTCGGCAGATGTGCAAATTGCAATTTTAACTGAGCGTATCACTGAGCTGACTGATCACCTTAAACTATCTCCAAAAGATCACAGATCACGCCTAGCTCTACTTAAGCTCGTTGGTCAAAGACGCAAGCTGCTCGACTATCTTAACTCAACAGATACCAAGCGCTACCAATCTCTGATCAATCGTCTGAAGCTTCGCAAGTAAACTTTTAACTTACTTTATACCCTTTATTTGAAGGCCGCCCGTGATGGCGGCCTTTTCCATTTGCAAACAAACATAAGTATGCTACGATGGCTCCTTACATATTATATGAAGAGGAAAAAAAAGTATGACTGAATTAAAACGCGAAACACTAACTATCACTGTCGCAGGTCGCGAAATGACCTTCGAGACAGGCAAAATCGCCCGCCAAGCTGGCGGATCTGTTCTTGTAACATATGGCGAAACCGTCGTCATGGGAACAGCTTGCGCTGCTAGCACCGGCAGCGATGAAATCGACTTCCTACCCCTTCGCGTCGATTACGTAGAAAAATTTTCAGCTGCAGGTAAAACACTTGGCGGCTTTATCAAACGCGAAGGACGCCCAAAAGAAAGAGAAATTTTAACTTGTCGTCTCATCGATCGCCCTTTGCGCCCTATGTTTGAAGAAGGCTATTACAACGAAACACAAGTCTTAGCATATGTTCTCTCTTACGATGGACAGCATTCGCCCGAGCCCCTTGGAATTTGCGCAGCATCAGCTGCTCTCACCTTATCAGAAATTCCGCTAAAAAAAGCCGTAGCTGCTGTACGCGTTGGTATGATTGATGACAACTTTGTGATTAACCCAACAGTCAGCGAGCAGAAAGAATCTGTGCTCGACCTGATCATAGCTGGTACTGAAGATGCGATTTTGATGATCGAAGGCTATGCCGACTTTTTATCTGAAGAGCAAGTTCTGCAAGCTGTTGAAGAAGGCCATAGCGCGATCAAAATCATCTGCCAAAAACTCACTGATTGGCAAAAAGTACTCGGCAAGCCAAAAATGACTGATTGCTTCCGTGTTCCGCCAAAAGAGCTGCACGAAGAAATTGAAAGAATCTGCGCTGGTAGGATGGAACAACTAGTACGCATCAAAGACAAGAATGAGCGCAATAATGGCATCGACGCTGTCAAAAAAGAAGTCATGGAAGCTCTATTCCCAGAAGGCGCTGAGCCAAAATACAACCTCTCTGACAGCAAAATCGCCTTTAAAAAATTCACTGCTAAATGCATGCGGGCAATGATCTTGAAAGACAAAGTTCGTCCAGATGGCCGCAACTCTGAAGAGATTCGCCCAATTGACATCGAACTCGACCTCCTGCCTAGAACACACGGCAGCACCCTCTTTACACGCGGTGAAACACAAGCTATCGCTGTATGTACACTTGGTGGTGGTCAAATGGCTCAACGATTTGAGCATCTAGAAGAAGAAGGCGAGCAGTATTTCTACTTGCAGTATTCTTTCCCACCGTTTTCTGTTGGAGAAGTTGGTCGAATGGGGCCTCCTGGGCGTCGTGAGATCGGCCACGGCAAGCTTGCTGAACGCTCACTCAATCCCCTGATTCCTTCGCGTGAGGATTTCCCCTACACTATCCGCGTTGAATCTAATATCACTGAATCCAACGGTTCTTCGTCAATGGCCTCTGTCTGCGGCGGCTGCCTTGCGATGATGCGCGCTGGTGTTCCGATCAAACGCCCAGTTGCTGGTATTGCGATGGGTCTAATTCTAGATGATCAAGAGCACTACGCCGTTTTATCTGATATTCTCGGAATGGAAGATGCCTTGGGCGACATGGACTTTAAAATCTCTGGTGACCATGATGGAATCACAGCCTTTCAGCTCGACATCAAGATCGAAGGGATCACACCCAAAATCATGCAAGTGGCGCTTAACCAAGCTAAGCAGGGCCGCACGCACATTCTAAACAAGATGTTAGATGCATGTCCAAAATCCAGTGAGACGCTTTCTGCTCACGCCCCACGTATCGATATGGTTCGTATCAAGCCAAGTCAAATTGGCACCATCATCGGCCCCGGCGGCAAAATGATTCGCGAGATTCAAGAAACAACAGGCGCTGAGCTCAATATCGATGATGACGGTCTTGTGAGCATCACATGCACCACAGCTGAGGGCATGGACAAAGCCAAAGAGATGGTTCATAACCTCACTGCAGAAGTTGAGATTGGCCAGGTCTATACAGGCAAAGTCACATCCGTTGTCGACTTTGGTGCTTTTGTCCAGATCTTCAGCCAAGAAGGTCTACTCCACGTCTCTGAAATCTCATACGAGCGCATCGACAAAGTTGCCGATCATATTAAGATCGGTGACATGCTAGAGGTTAAAGTGATCGACAAAACCGATCGTGGTGTCCGCCTCTCTCGTAAGCCTCTGCTTGAAAAACCAGAAGGCTACGTGGAACCAGCTCCAAGACCACCTAGAGGTGATCGAGGCGACAGGGACAGACGTCCACGTGATAACAACAGACGCCCACCTAGAGGTGGCGGTGACAATAGAGGCGACAAGCCGATGAAGTCCCCCCAGCTTATTCCTCCTCCGAAGACAACTGTCGGTGGATAACAGTGCATTGTTGCACTAAAACTTTTATTTAGCTAAGATGGCGCACTTATGTTTGTAGTGCGCCTTTTTTCAAGCCAAAAAACCACCTTTGCAGAAGTCTCATTAGCAGGTAATACCAACCTGTTTAAATATCAGCCACCATTTGATCTTACGCCCATACAAGAGCTCCCCACATTAATAAACAGAACAAGTGAAATTCGAAGCTTCTCTTTTGATAACTGTGATGACGATCTATCAAAACAAGTGGTTAGCCACTACCGTAAGGTTGCAACAACTTACCGCACTGTTTGGACAAAACTTGATAGCACCCCTCCAGATGGTGACGAAGAAGTTTTCAATCAATTTCACACCTTTATTTATTCTAAAAATAACACAACTAGCCTTGATCTTTGCGGCTGTAATCTTTCACTGATAGGCCTCGAGTTTTTAAAAGATTATAAAAAGCTGCAAGAATTGAAATTGGAAAATTGCCACCTTCGCGATGAGCACCTTGAAAAATTATCAATTTTTCCTGAATTGAAAACGCTTAATCTTAGCCATAATCCAGATGTGCAAACGATACCCTACCATCCTATAATTACAACAATTGATGTTAGTCATACTAACGTCAAAATAAGCTCAAAACGTTATTTGGAAGAATCTAGCTGCCTACAAGAGCTTAACCTTGTCCATACACCACTTGGCAAAGCCATTCAAAATGGCGTTGTTCTAGATGAAGAGTTAGAAAATGAGCTGAACTTCAGACAATGGCAGGACTTTATCAAGGAAAAACAAGTTGTGCTTTTAAAAGAGTGAATAACCATCTTCATCTGAGTCATCATCTGAATAGCTATCATCATTTGATAAGTCACTATCAGAACTTGATGTATCCAAGCCAAAATTGAGCTTGGTACCATTCGTGATTGTTTCTGTGCGCTTAGCAAAATCGGTTAAGAATTCTGCAATATCATCCGCTGATGGTCTAGCTTGCGGATCGATATGCGTGCAGGAGAGCGCATAATCCATAAAATCAGTTAATGCACGTTTTTGCTCTTCACTCAAACGCGATTCGGAAAGTATTCTATCAAAAATTTTGCTGTATTCTTCATCTTTTGCAAAAGCATAAAATTGATCTTTCTCTTTCAAATAGTAAACCCGTCCGTAAAGTGCTTTGTCGTTAGGCTGAATATTGCGATATTCAAGACGATCAAATTCGCTGCCGCTGAAAGGAATGAATTCGGGTAAGATTTTTTCAATCATTAGATTCCGCATCATAAGTCCCCAAGTATAAATATCGGACTTACTATCGACCATACCCAGATTAGCTTTCATCTCATCGATTGTTGCATATGTTTCGGGAGCAAAAAATCTCGATGCTCCTCCTATCTTTGTTTTTTCTATCGTAGCTCTCCTCGTAAAGCCAAAATCAGCTAACTGAGCTGGTTTATCATCGATACTCGATAAAATATTATCAGCTTTAATATCACTGTGAACAAATCCTGCTTTGTGCAAATGGGCTAAACCCTTTGCAGCAGATGCTAGCTCTTTTGAGTAAAAATATAGAGGCACAGATCCAGAGCTTACTTCTGATAAGTCCTGACCTTGCAAGCTCAAAAGCAGTGATTTAATTCGACCATTCTCACCGTAATCCACTCTAAGTGGGAGACCTAAATACGTTAAATCAGTTTCAGTTAAACCAAAGATTTTTAAGTTCTCTAAAATTTTAACGCTGCGTTTTAAAACACTTTGATTTCGGCTCTCTAGTTTTGCAAGCACTTTGATTTGCCCGGATTCTTTATCAAAACGGACCACTTCACTTACATTTGATGTATATCCGCTCCCTAAATGCTTTCCTGAAACACGGATACCTTGAGGTGTTACTTCAACATCAACTCCGCTGATTGTGCCTTTTTTTGGAGATGAGTCTATGAGTGGTTTAGCTCGCTCATTGAGCTTCGGAGTTTGCCCAGATTGATACCCAGGAGCCTTACGAATTATTGCAATCAGCCTATTCACTTTTTGTTTCTTCTCTACTGGTGTTTTAGGCGACAGTGGCACATATTGATTATTATCTATTATAGACATACTAAACCTATTTGCTTTTAATTAATTTTAACATAATTTTAATTAAAAATCAAATTATATAGATATTTCGTAAATAGCTAATTTACCGTAGGTTCGAAGAAGTCTACACCCTGGCGGATCAGTGAAGTCTGAGGCATACAGGATTAGGTAGCCCATTTTACACATAAGTGATTGCAAGTAAATGATTTGATTATCGAAAAATGCACGTTCATATTTGGGTAATCCCTCGCAGCTTTTCGTGTTTCTGTGAAAAACATTCATAGCAAAGATCGCTTCAAACTTATTACCATTAAGTGATTGATTATCAGAGTATAAGAACTCAAACTCGGGATAGCGCTGTTTAGCAATACGCAACACGTCAGGGTTGATGTCACAGCCTGTAATTTTGGCATCTGGAAAATGCTGTTGCAGCGTGGCACACTCCTCTCCAGTTGAGCAGCCAAAAGACAGGATTGTCTTGGGATTTATGAGCTCCTTGCAGATCAAGAATTCAAGCAAGTAGCGGTTATACCAGGTTCGCGAGGAGACTTGATGCCAGATGAGATCTTTCCCAACCCGCATCGTTTATGCTGGTGTAGGGTTAGGATCCGTTCCTTGAAGCGTCTCTTGCGGCGGAGGCGGCGGTTCTTTACGCTTGAGATCTTCACCTAGGGCTAGCTTCTTGCGTTTTTCATCCTCGCTCCACTTACCGTCCATAATCGCTAAGACATCAGGGCGATCAAGAGTTTCAAATTCCATGAGCATATCAGTCATGAGTAATAGCTTTTTCTCATTCTGCTTGATGACTTCTACAGCTGTATCATGCGCTTCTTGAAGCAGTTTTTGCACCTGCTCATCGATGTGTTTAGCCGTTTCCTGAGAGTAGTTACGCTCAGGTGGCATCGCACCTAAGTATTGATTAGCTTCTGACTGCTCTTCGTAGGCAACAAGACCAAGCTCGTTATTCATGCCCCAGCGGCATACCATATTTCTTGCAAGACCTGTTGCTTGCTGGATGTCCATCTGAGCACCAGAAGAGATATCTCCTGCAAATAGCTCTTCAGCAACACGCCCGCCCATCAGGACTGCAAGCTGGTCGACAAGTTCTTTTTTCCAATAGTTAACGCGGTTTTTCTTGGGCATAAAGTGTGTTGCTCCAAGAGACATTCCTCGAGGAATGATCGTCACTTTATCCACTGGATCTGCGCTATTTTGAGCTAAGGCCACAACAGCATGACCCGATTCGTGAATAGCTGTGAGTTTTTTCTCTTTTTCATCGATCTCTAAACTGCGACGCTCTTTTCCGTAACGCACTTTATCGCAGGCTTCTCTGGCATCTACATCTGATACTGCGGTTTTATTTTTTCTAGCAGCGATAAGAGCTGATTCATTGAGCATATTTTCTAAATCTGCACCCGATGCCCCCGGTGTAATTCTTGCAATGCCCATTAAGTCAACGTCATCAGCAAGCTTAATTTTACGTGCGTGCACTTTTAATATTTCAAAACGCCCCTTTAGATCGGGCAAATCGAGAACGACTCTGCGATCAAAACGACCTGGACGCATGAGAGCTTTATCCAAAATATCTGGGCGGTTGGTAGCTGCAATCAGGATAATACCCTCTTTCGTGCTAAAGCCATCCATTTCAACTAGCAGCTGATTGAGTGTTTGCTCGCGCTCATCGTGACCACCGCCAATACCGGAGCCACGTTGACGACCGACAGCATCGATCTCATCGATAAAAATAATGCATGGAGCGTGTTTCTTAGCTTGTTCGAAGAGGTCGCGGATACGGCTTGCGCCCACACCGACAAACATCTCGACAAAATCAGAGCCCGCGATGGAAAAGAACGGACAATCAGCCTCACCAGCAACGGCTTTGGCCACAAGTGTCTTCCCTGTTCCTGGCGCTCCCACACAAATCACCCCTTTCGGAATACGTGCGCCAAGCGCTGTAAATTTACCTGGATCGCGCAAAAATTCAACGATCTCCTCTAATTCTTCTTTGGCCTCTTCACAACCTGCAACGTCTTTAAATGTGACTTTGATATCCTCTCTAGAGAGCATACGTGCCGGTGATTTACCAAATGTCATCGCACCCGATGCGCCGCCTTTCATTTGGCGTGCAAAAATAATCCACAAGATAAACAGACCGAGTAAGATCGGCAAAAATGTGATGAAGTAACTAAAATAGTTAGTCGCTGGCGGTTCACTGTGGAACGTTTTATCGAGCGCTTTATTGCGAGGCTGATCAGGTGCTCTAAAAACCGTACCGCGATTAGCAGCAAACGCATCGTATTCTTTTTTAGCACCAGCAAACCACTGGGAATAGCTTTCGGGATCTTGACGCATTAAGGCTTTGGTTGAAAGCTCTTCGTTGTTAAAAAACCAGATGACATCGGCAACTTTGGTTTTAGCTTGGTCAAGCTTTGCAACATTTCCTTCTAAGCCTTGAACTACACTGCCGTATTGATTAAGATCTTCAACATAATTGCGCACGCTTCGTAATGGAAGCAGTTTAACACCTTGTTTTTCTTCAGCCAGCTTTTTTGATATTCCACTTAGCTCTTGTAATCCATCTTTGTAAACGGCTAGTTGCTCGGCAGGTGTTTCCTTCATTTGGGCTTGTACTTTGCCCTCTAACTCTTTGAGCTGCGATTTGATAGGCTCTGATCCAATGCCAAGTGTAGGAGAGCGGAAACTAACAATCAGCGTTTGCATATCACGGCCAAGCAACTGCGTATCAGAAGGAGTAGGGTTTCGGCTCACTCGGTCATACGTTTGCCAAACAGCTGGCAGGCTCAAAACGCTGCGATTCGATAATTGATCCAGCACAATCCCATTTTGACGCTCGGGTGTGTTGTAGACACTATCAACAACCACAAAACCACCCTTAGGGATTTGCTGACCTGTTAAATGAAGATAAAAATCAGCAGATTCTAGCACATTGCCGCGCAACGAATCTAACTCATTTGCTAATTGCACCTTAGCAGCGCTTAATTCGTGATTTTGATTGAGTAATTCTAAAAAGCGGTAACGGCTATTCGCATCATCAGTGAGCTGCGCTTTGAACTGACCGCTAAACGTCACGAGCTTATCGTTGATGGCCGTTTTTTTACTTTGGTCTTTGTGGATTAGGTCTAAATTGACCAAATGCTCCACTTGGTGACTGAACGAAACTTTGCCCTGTTTATCGTGGGACAAGCTGCTCATTGTAAAATACACAACCAGAGCTGCTAGCAAAAAGAGCCAAAAGCCGCCTGGAAATCCCCGTTTTTTTTCGGGTTCTTTATTATCATTAGCCATAATAATAGTTCGCTTTTAAATTTAATCTATTTCTTCTTATTACACTTAATAAGTATTATTTGGAAATAAAACTCGCATTCCCTTGATACTCAAAGTCGAACTATAGCACAGTTGCAGGAATTTGTCTAAATATAGAGATGACACCTCGATCACATGAGAAATCACCTATGACACGCTTAGATTTACGCGTCTTCAAGACTGTAAAGAGAATTTCTAATTCGCTATGGGACAATGTTTTGCCAAAAGCATTTGCCCATTCGGATAGAAAATGAACCACTTCGACTTTTTCTAAGGGATAAAAGAGCGTCAAGTCGATTTTAAGCTCTCCATCACACTCTTTAATAGCCTGAAAGAATTTACGCGTGCGCCGTTGCAAATAAGAGCGCAGCTCCAAACTTCTTTCCCCTATTCTCGATAAAGTGGGCGCAATTTTTTTGCCAAATTGGTTTTCAAGTGCTGGAAAAATCATCTGGCGCATCCTAGCGCGCAAATAATGGGTATTGCGATTTGTCACATCATCAAATCCTTTTGCCCCAAGATTAGATAGGTAGCTGCTGATTTGATTTTTGTTTAAAGGAAGAAGGGGGCGCCAAACACGCATACTGTGGAAAACCGATTCTGGTGACAGCGCCCCAAGCTTATGAAGGTGAGCTCCTTCGAGCATGCGTTTTAGCACAGTTTCTGCTAGGTCATCCTGATGATGAGCAATCGTCAAGCCTTGCGCTTCCAAAACTTGGTATAATGCCCTGAAATAGCGGTATCTCTTTTCCCTTGCCCAATCTTCCAAATTCCCTTCAACTTGGCCATCGAGCGTATGCATATGAAAAGGTAAATTTAATTTTTCCACATAAGCTTTTAAGCTCTTTGCCTCATCAGCGCTCTCTTTACGCAAACCGTGGTCGACGTGGGCAATATGCAAGTCCATCGTACAA
Organism: Chlamydiota bacterium; assembly: GCA_021772435.1. Taxonomy (GTDB): domain Bacteria; phylum Chlamydiota; class Chlamydiia; order Chlamydiales; family JACKPQ01; genus JACKPP01. The sequence goes on from JAJFLZ010000017.1 coordinate 94,968, forward strand.
AATTGACGAGCAGCAGACATTAAATGCAAAAGAGCTAGCGAATCAGGGCCACCTGATACAGCCAAAATAACCGGTCTCTCATCAACTAAATAGCGACCCAGAAAATCTTTAACTATTTTTAGACATTTATCCTTCATACAAAACAAACCATATCAAAAATAGTCAATTCTAAGCATTTTAATTTTGTGTAAAGATTTTCCTTTTCTTTCCCTACCTAAATGTCACAATCTCTCTTTTCTTACCACTTTGCGACATGATTTCACTGATTTCCTGTCGCAATCTATGTTTTTAGAGCACTTTGCGACAGGTTTCGGTACTTTTTCAGTCGCAATCTATGTTTTCAATATATCCTGCGAGGGGACTCAAACCTCTGAAAAATCAAAATTTTTTAATAACCTGAACTCTGAGTTTATATCATTCATCTTCAGGCATCTTAGCCGCCATCTTGCACCCTTTTTGTGCTCATCTATAGCTTTTGGCTATAGAATCGCAAAAAGTGGCACAATCTGTCACCTAATCTGCTCTGAATCTAAACAATCAAAACCCAGAGTTCAGGTTAATAGTGGAATAGTTTCATGTTGGACAATATGTTGAAAAACAGCAACTGCCACCTAGCTAATTTGTGAGCGCCGTTTATCCCGGCCATGAATGGCCGGGTTTTCGGCGCTTCAGAGATAAAAACAACCTTAGTTTCTAGGCGCTCTTTGAGAGCGCCCTTTTTTGATCAAGAAAATCTAACAGATCGGTATACTGATGGGATGCCGATTTTGTGGAAGTTTATGTTGGGACGCTTTGTCCGCATCCTAACGCTATGCACCTTGAGCTTTATAGCGATATTGCTCGTCATGCGCCTTAGCGATATTGCTAAATTTGCAAGTCAAAGCAATGAGCTGTACGCAATAGGCTTATTTATGCTCTACCAGGTGCCCTACATCTTGCCCATTGCGATTCCAATTTCGTGCTTGGTAGCTAGCATGGTCACAATGCGAGGATTGTGTGATGATTCAGAGCTCACAGCGTTTCGCTCAAGCGGCTTGAGTTTGTATGCGATCGCAGCTCCCATTTTGTGGTGCAGCCTTTTTCTCGTTCTTCTAAATTTTTATATCGCATCGGAATTGACCCCTTATTGCAGAAGCTTAACGCGTGATTTGATGCACCGTACAACAGCTGAAAACCCGCTTTTTTTGCTGCAAAAAAGTAAGCATTTGCGCTTTCCCGACGTCGAAGCCGATATGGAGGTGATTCAGCCCAAGTCGCATGCCAAAGATCTAACATTCGTGATGTATAATAAACAACTGCAGCGCCTCTGTGCTGTACTAGCAAGAGATGTGCGCTTGTCTGATGGTTTATTGAAAGGCAAAGATGTCACATTACTCACAAGTTTACCATCAGAAGATGGCTTTGATCATCTCGTTATCGAAAATGAGGCGAAAACATCCCTTCCAAGCGCTGAGCTAGCTTTGCTGCTCAGGCGCCCGTCTGTTAAAACCACCTACGATAGTTTGTCCTATAGCGCAATGCGTCTAAAGGCAGAGAGCGAAGCGCACAGACACAAAACAAAAAAACGTTTTTCTTTTGAAATAATCCGTAGAGCCTCATATGGCCTCGCCCCGCTTAGCTTTACAGCTGTGGGCTTAAGTTTTGGAATTCAAATCGGCAGACAGAAAAGACGGCGCGCGCTCTATTTATCAGCAGCCTTAGCAGCTTTGATGCTTACCAGTACGTTAATTGGCAAATCATTTGAAAATTTTCCACTTTATGCCGCCCTGTGCTACTTTTTGCCCCACCCTATCGCTTGGTTTTTATCTTTTCGTTATAAAAATCAAAAAGAACGAGGCATTGAATGAAAATCTGGGAAAGGTATTTGCATAGTGAGCTCATAAAGGTCTTTTTGATGTTTTTGACGAGTTTTTATTTTTTGTTTGTTCTATTTGATTATTCAACACATTTACGCGAGCTCTCAAGCGGTATAGATTCAACGTATGTAGCAGAGTATTATCTTTGCCATTTGAGCAAATACATGCCCGCTTTAGTTCCTCTAGCACTTCTTATTGCAACAATTAAAGTGCTCTGCAGCCTAAATCAACACCGCGAATTAACAGCTTTGCAAGCAGGAGGCATTTCAACGAAAAAAATCGCAAGACCTTTTTTATTATCTGCTGTAGCGTGTGTCGGTTTGCTATACGCCAATTATCAGTTTTGGATGCCAAACGCCATGCGTCAAATACATTGCTTTGAGGAAACGTATTTTTCCAAAGAGCGCAGATTTGATCCGATGCTGTATCGCGTACCCCTAGAGGATGGTTCTAAGCTTTTTTATCAGCGATTTTTCCAAAGTGAAATGGCGCTTTTTGACGTCCTTTGGATGCAAAGCCCAAGTGAACTTTGGCGCATTAAATCTTTAACGCTTTTACCAAGCGGTCCAGAAGGGTATTTTGTCGATCACATTAAACGTGAAAACGGCGCTTTTAAACTCATTGAGTCTCATAAGCACCTTCCTCTGCCCCAAATACGCTTAGAAACCTTATCAAGCACTCAATTGTTTACCCCATTTGATTCCAGATCACTAAAAGATTTACATGGTCTCTTGCACAGTCAAATCCCCTTTCACATCCTTAAGCGCAACGCTATCCATACGCAATGGCTCTACAAATGGGTCCTACCTCTGATCGCTTTAACTTTGGTCCTTGCTATTTTGCCTCGTTGCCTGCGTTTCAAAAGAGACTTGCCGATTTTTTCCACTTATGTCTTTGGTTTATTTGGCTTTATCGTATTTTATGCAGTAATGGGAGCTGCAGTCATTATCGGAGAATCCATTTCACCTTATTACGTGATATTGATCCCAGCTTTTGCTCCCCTTTTATTTTTCGGAGGTCGTATGCTATGGCGTTAAAACGCTTTTTAATCTTACATTTAGTCGCAGCTCTGCTTTTAATTAGCTGGCTATTTGTTCCCACGCGTATGCTTTGGAATCAGCTAGACCTAGTTGGCTTTCAGTTTTTAAACAGCTTTGTACAAACAAGTCCTTTTTGGCAAAAGTTTTGGGCGCTCGCAAACTACAAAAGCTCTGAATGGATTATGGATGGCGTACGTCTGATCTTTTTTGCGACTTTTTTTCTGCTAGCAAAACCTAATGATAGACCCGTTCGCGTTGCAAAAGTTTTAACCATTATTCTGTTTTTAGTGTTTTGGGTCATGGCCATAAAGCCATTTATACACAAAATCATAGATTTTGAACGTTTGAGTCCAACTGCTTGCGATGAAACGGCTTTTCGCCTCTCCAAAGTGATCGACTGGATCTACGTCAAGGACCACAGCGCAGCTTCATTCCCAAGCGACCACGGTGTCACAGCGTGCATCTTCACCGGGTCGATGTTTGCGCTTTTTGGTTGGCGATACGGCCTATTCGCGATCATCACCGAAGGCTACTACTGCATGCCCAGACTTGTGACAGGCGCTCACTGGCCAAGTGACATTTTAGTCGGCAGCGCAACTGTTGCTATCATCTTATGTGCGTGGTTTTACGCTACGCCGCTATCCACTTGGACCATAAAACTTTTAACCATTCGGAAAAAACATGCCTCATCCCGACTTTGAAGCTTGCCTAAACGCCGCTATGCCAGCTCGCATCCTGCGCTCAGTTGAAGGCCTGCTCGGCTGGGATCAAGAAACGCATATGCCCAAAGGCGCGATTGAATCACGCTCTATGCAAAAAGAATATTTAGCAGGCCTTTGTCACAAAGAACAAACCTCACCTCAGTTTGAATCTGCGCTAAAAAAACTCATCGACCTTGACACTGGAAAAATCCTGATCCATGATCTATCACCAGAAGAGGGAGCGGCAGCCAGAGAATGGCGCCTTGACTTTATCAAGCAGCACAAATTGCCTTCTTCGTTTGTGCAACGCTGGACAAAAATCTGCTCTGAGGCAACGCATGCTTGGTCTATCTCCAGAGAAAACAACGACTTTAAAACCTTTGCTCCGCACCTTAATGCGATTATCAACATGGCCAAAGAAAGATCTGAGCATCTAGGCTATGAAAAACACCCCTACGATGCCCTGCTAGATGAATATGAGCCCCTTGCCAAGACAGAGCAAATAGACAACCTTTTTGCTGAGCTCAAACCTTTTCTCATCGATCTCACCAAAAAAGCATCAAGATCCACCAAAGAATTACCTACAGGTCCCTATCCGCGCAGCGCTCAAATACAGTTTGCCACTGACCTAATGTTTGATATCGGGCTCGATCCCCACCACGTGCGCCTCGATGTTTCTTCCCATCCCTTTTGCATGGATTTGCATCCAACTGATTTGAGACTAACCACTCATATCAGCGAAGATAACCCCATCCAAAATATTTCAGCTGTCATGCATGAAGGTGGACACGGTCTGTACGAAACAGGACTGCCTCCCAAATTCTACGGCAGCCCCCTATCTGAAGCCATCAGCCTTGGCATCCACGAATCCCAATCCCGTTTTTGGGAAGTCCTGATCGGTCAGGGTCGTCCTTTTTGGGAATGCTACTACCCCAAAATGCAAGAGTCATTCTCTCAACTAAACACTTTCTCACTCGATGATTTCTACCAGCGTCTCAATCGCGTGGAGCCCTCGTTTATTCGCGTCCACGCAGATGAAGTGACCTACACTCTCCACGTTATTATCCGCTTTGAACTCGAAAAAGATTTGATCACTGGAAAACTAAACGTCAACGACCTACCAGAGGCATGGAACGCTAAAATGCAAGACTACCTCGGCATCACACCAAGTACCGATAGCGAGGGCTGCTTGCAAGACATCCATTGGTCATCAGGGTTCATCGGCTACTTCCCTACCTATGCTCTCGGCAACCTTTATTCTGCGCAGTTTTTTGCCACCTTCACAAAAACTCACCCTGACTATGCCGCTCGAATTGCCGCTGGCGATCTCAAATTCATCCGCGCCTGGCTACTTGAAAACATCCACCGCCACGGCAGACACTACACCGCCTCTGAACTTATCCAAAACGTCACAGGCAGCCCTCTTTCAAGTGATTCTTATAAGCAATACTTGACCGAAAAATACCTATAACCCTATATCCAGTTTCATGAGTGAGACGCTTTTTAAAGGAACGACAGTGCAGCTTATAGGAAACTTTCCTAAGGTGGAACAAACAGCTCCAGACTTTGTCTTAGTTAAACAAGACTTAACCGAATATTCACTAGCAGATGTGAAGCAAACCTACAAACTATTAAATATTTTTCCAAGTCTCGATACAGAAGTTTGCTCAAAATCCATACACACATTTTATGAAAAGACCAAAGCAAAGCAAGACTTATGCATACTCAATATTTCTATGGATCTTCCATTTGCAGCAAAACGCTTTTGCACAACCGAAAATCTTAATGTAGTTACGCTATCTGCGTTTCGAAGTCCTTTTGCTAAAGATTATGGAGTACTTATTGAAGATAGCCCTCTAAAAGGGCTGTGCGCACGTGCCGTTATCATTCTAGATGAGACAAATCGAGTTATTTACACAGAGCTTGTCTCGGAAATCACACATGAGCCAAATTATGATCTGGCGATTAGTTCAGTATAAAAAATATTTGACTCAAAAACAGCTTAGTAAAATATAGATCACTAGAGCTCGTTAACGAAACCGAATGCCTTTTCAATCAGATCAAAATAAGTTCTAAGTGATTTGTTATAAAACGCTTATGCCATTTAAAAAATCAGTTATTTCTGCTTATATTGCATGAACAATAAATTATTTATAATTTATTTAAGGTAATAATGTTTGTATAATATTATTACTTATAGTTATAATATTATACAAAAGTATAAATCAGAGGCAAAAAATATGAAAGTACAAAATAACAATAAATTAATTTATTATTCTTCTAGCACTAGCGCAGTTGAAAAGATCACTCGGTTAGGGAATTGTTTGATTACCATCACCCCTCTTGTATGTACAGGAGTGATAGCTCTTAAATGTTTTGAAGTAATCACCCTCTCCAATCCGTACACTATTGCCATTGGCTCTATAGCTCTACTTGCTCTTGCTTTAATCGTTAGAAAAATTGTTCAGGCATGTTTAGGTTATGCCTCTTATCCAGCAGCTTCAAGGTTCTCCTCGTCAGAACTAAACAAAATAGCAAAAGAAAATATAGCTGAATTAGAAAATGCTAATTACCAAGTCAAAGAAATTATTCTATCCAAGTCTGGTTATTCGTACAAAGGCTACATTATCTCTCACAAAGATACAAAAGACAATGGGAATTGGCAAATCCAAGCTCTAGGTAATGGTATGGCTGCTGAGCCTTTCATGAAAGATATTGCAGAAGAAAATAATAAAAACAACCTTAGCACTCTACTTATTAATGGCTTTACAACATCAGGTTCTGGTGGTCACCCCACAAGATTTGCTCTTGGAGCTGGCTTCGAAGCCGGATTGCAATATCTTGAAAATGAAATCAAAGCTCAAAATATCATAATGCATGGATATTCTCTTGGTGGGGGTATGATGAGTGAAGCGATTTTGCAGCATGATTTTTCAAAGGGAGTAAAAAACGGCATCAAATATGCCATGATCTCTAAGTGTACATTCAGTAAATTATCTGATGTAGCCGCTGCAGTGGTTGGCTCGATTGTTAAGCCTATTTTCTTTTTAGCGGGACAGCAATTAGATGCTGCATCTGCAGCTAAAAAGCTAATCCGACTAAACATTCCCCATATCATCGTACAGAGCTCAGAAAAATCTGACGGTGTGATCCCAAAAAAAGCATCTGTTGGTCAATTTCTGCATGATAAGAAACTAGACGCATTCAACCACACTTTTCTTGAATCAAAAGAAGTTTATCATTGCAAACCGCTGCCCACAGATATCGAACAGGCTCTCGGCGCAAAAATTAGAAGCCTTACGACAGTAAGTGCTGCGTAAAAAATTAACGTTTGCTGAACTGGAACTGCTTACGCGCGCCAGGCTGACCGTATTTCTTACGCTCTTTCTTACGTGGATCACGTGTTAAGAAGCCTTCAGCTTTTAGGCGACCTCTGCGGTCTTCGTCTTCTTTGACTAGTGCTCTTGAAATACCAAGGCGCACAGCTGTCGACTGAGCGCTAATGCCTCCGCCCTTGATGCGGATAATCGCGTCATAGTTGCCAGATAGCTCTAAGAGTTCAAATGGAGATAGGATGTCTTTGCGTTGCTCTTCTAGAGGAAAGTATTCTTCGAGTTTGCGACCGTTGACATCGACCTTTCCGGATCCTTTTCTGAGGCGCACAGCAGCAACTGCTGTCTTTCTTCTGCCAGTACCAATTGATTCTGAAATTTGTTTTTTAGACATTGACGATCCTTATTAAACTTGAGTCGGTTTTTGCGCTTTCATTGAGTGGTTTTCACCAGCATAGATACGCAGTTTTTTAAGTTGTTTGTTGCCAAGTTTTGTTTTGGGCATCATGCCTTCAACAGCGTGGCGAAGAATGTAATCGGGTTTTCTAGCTAGCATTATACGGTAAGGGATTTCTCTAAGGCCGCCCATGCTACCAGTGTAGTAACGGTAAACCTTATTAGCTTCTTTAGCACCTGTCATCACGACTTTTTCAGCATTAACGACAATAACGCCATCACCACCATCGATATGTGGAGTAAATGTCACTTTGTGCTTGCCACGCAAGATCTTAGCAATCTCACTAGCTAAACGGCCCAGCGTCTTGCCTTTAGCATCGATTTGATACCACTGGCTAGAGCTTTCCGCTTCTTCTTTTGTCAGTAGAGGTGTTTGTTTTTTCTGGTGTTTCATGAACCTTCGTCCTTCCTTAACATTAAAGATCCATCATACGCAGAAGACTGATTATTGACAACCCCCTTATTCACAGAGTATGATGGATGTTTAAAAAATTATTTGAGGACCTCTTATGCAACGCCCGAAACCAAAAACTTTCTTTATTCGCACCTACGGCTGTCAGATGAACGAGCTCGATACCGAGATCATGGCAGGTCAACTTAAAAAAAAGGGTTTATCCCCGGTCCAAGATGAAAAAGATGCTGATCTGATGATCTTCAATACTTGCTCAATCCGCGACCTTGCGGAGCGCAAGGTGATGGGCAAAGTGGGCCAATTAACCCGCCGTACCAAAAACCGACCCATTATCGGCATTACCGGTTGTATGGCCATGGCTAAAAAAGAAACTTTATTCCGTAAGCTTCCCCACATCGACTTTGTCCTTGGCACGAATAACATTACAGACCTTAGCACTGTCCTCGATGAGGTGATCCTGCTAAATCAAAAATCTATTCGCACAACCGATCAATTCGAAGAAAATCTTGACTACTTAGTGGCCTCTCGAGACGACAAGTTAAAAGCCCACGTCTCTATCATCCGCGGCTGCGACAAGTTCTGTACCTATTGCGTTGTTCCCTATACCCGAGGCGGAGAAGTTTCCCGCCCAGCGCAAAACATTGTCGATGAAGTCCAAATGCTCGTCGATCAAGGTTACAAAGAGATCACGCTTCTTGGCCAAAACGTCAACAGCTACGGCAAAGGCACCGACTGTCATTTCCACGACCTATTGCGCCGTATTGACAAAACCGGCATCAATCGAGTCCGCTTTATGACATCTCACCCTGTCGATATCACTGAAGATCTCATGCACGCCATTGCTGAGCTGCCCTCCCTTTGCGAATTTGTCCACTTCCCCATTCAAGCAGGCTCTTCTCGCATCTTAAAAAAGATGCATCGCATCTACACGAAAGAGCAGTATTACGAAAAAGTTTCTCTCTTAAAAAAGATCGTGCCAAACTCCACCCTTGGCACTGATATCATCGTTGGATTTCCTACCGAGACCGAAGAAGAATTCCAGGAAACGCTCGATGTTTTCCGCGATATCCGCTACTCTGTAGCCTTTCT
>JAJFLZ010000018.1 GCA_021772435.1 Chlamydiota bacterium
AAACTGTAAACAAATTTTTCAAAATCCCGCTTAAGCTATGCTTTCGTCCTTAACAAATTCAAGAACATCTCTAGCAGTTGGACGCTTAGCCTTGTCCTGTGCTAGCAACTTTTCACTTATCTGGTCAAGCTTGGCAAGACGCTTATTCACAAGTGCTACATCTTCACCTTCAAAGCCACCATGTTTTTTAATAGTATCTAAAATCCCGTTCTGCGCTTTTTTCGGCAAAATGCGAGCTCTCATCGCGCCAGCTATATCATTTATCTGCTTATTATTAACGGTAGAAGGATTTATTCCACCAGCCTCACCTATAATACCAGCGGTACTACGCATCTTCTCATTGACGCTTAATGTTAAGAGCCTCTTTGTTTCTTCTGATACATTTAATTTCTCAATGCAGTTAAGTAAATACTTGGTTTTTAGATCAAGGAAGCTAGCTCCTGCAGCAAACATATCTGATGCTCTAGAATTCACAGATTTCTCGCGTTTAATAAATGGATACCAAACTTCGGGCGGAATAAATCCAGGGCTTCCTGAAGGGCCTGACAGCGTTTCTTCTTTTATCGGCATTGGATCAATGAGTATAGCTCGACCTGCTTTGCTAATTAACACGTTATCAGGTTTAAGATCTCTATGGACAACGTCATGGTCATGGTAAAAATTTAACCCACTTGCAATATCGCTAACAAATTGAAGCAATTGCTCACTAGACTTAGCTGCAATATGGCAAGCATCTCCCAAGCTTAGCTCAGTCACTGTAAATTCACGATGGTCATTTAACCAACCGTAGGCTAATGGGGAACCTTCGACATTAGAATGCTTAGCATCTTTAAATAGCTCTTGAAACGTTTTAATATCACTAGCATAAGACATCTCTTCAACGGGTTGCTCGCGCTTTAAAGTGCGGTGCATACAAACTTCTTTAACCGCAAATGAATCATCATTCAGCGGTTTAATCAAGATTCCTTTTCTGACTCTACTAAAAGAACTTTTGCTACCAATCTTCTCACCGTGAATAAGATATTCAAAAATTACGTTTTTATCGTTAGGTATAGGTGTAACAGAAAAGGGCAAGGGGGAATTATTTTTACGTAGCCGCTGATCCTGAATCGTCTCTTTACCATTTAGTTTCTTTCCATAAGTTAGATTAAAATATTCAGAAACTATATCCAAGTCCAGGATTTCTAATTTGTTTTCTGTTAATTTATTAACTCTCTCTGCAAAAGATTTACCAGATGGTTTTTTAGCGCTATCTGTTAGATCAACAAATGTACTTTTTGCAACCTCATCTACTTTCGCAGCAGATGCTTGAACAGGTGTTTTTTTAGCGCTATCTGTTAGATCAGTAAATGTATGTGTGCTTAGATAATGAATAAAAAATACAGATCCGATAATCGTTAAAGACAATAAGCCTAGCGCCACAAGCGCAACTAAGCTTCCTTTTTTTAGTGGTTCTTCAGAGTTAGAATAAGACCCTCTACTTTTCGCATAAGTTAATTCCGGATGTAATAACGCCATATATATTCCTATTATTTTTTACTAATTATAATATATATTATAACACATTTTATAAAGAATGTAAATAATTATTTAATCACTAGTTTTAAGTAACTTACAGGCTCATTTCGATCAGGGCTGGACGTTTAAAATATCCTCTTGTACTCTACGTGAAAAAGGAGCGCTCAGATGGAGCAGACACATCCCCTTGACGAGGGTGGAGATAGAAACGTAGACCCTTGTGCCTTAGTGATTTTTGGTGCAACCGGCGATTTGACTGCTCGTAAACTCATGCCCGCCCTCTACAACTTAGCCAGGGAAGGCCAACTACCCACGAATTTTGCTTGTGTGGGTTTTGCTAGACGTGAGAAAACTGATGAAGCTTTTCGAGAAGAGATGCAAGGTGCTGTATCTGAGCATTCTAGAGTCAAACCTCTTGACGAATCGGTCTGGAGCGGCTTTAAAGAGCAAATCCACTACCATCAGTCAGACTTTGATAAGCCTGAAGGCTATGCCGCTTTAAAAACCAAACTCGAAGAGCTAGACCAAAAATGCGGCACCAAGGGCAACCGCGTCTACTATCTCGCCACGCAGCCCGCGCACTTTACCCTCATTATCGAGCAACTCAAAGCTCAAGGTCTTATCTACGACGGCAACGATTCGAGCAAATTTTCACGCGTGATCATCGAAAAGCCATTTGGTCATGATTTGGATTCCGCGCACGCGCTGCAAAAAGACCTTACCCAGCACCTATCTGAGCAGCAAATTTACCGTATCGATCACTATCTCGGCAAAGAAACCACGCAAAACATCTTGGTGTTTCGCTTTGCCAACTCGATTTTCGAATCGCTTTGGAACAATCGCTACATCGACCACGTACAAATCACTGTTGCTGAAGACATCGGCATCGGTACCCGCGGACACCTGTTTGAAAACCAGGGTCTGATGCGCGATATCGTGCAAAACCACATGATGCAGCTTCTAACGCTCATGGCGATGGAACCGCCGGTAGACCTATCTGCAAATGCCATTCGCGATGAAAAAGTCAAAGTGCTAGAAGCCATCCGCCCTTTCCAGCCTGAGGATTTTAAGCGCTCAGTTGCCCGCGGCCAGTACGGCCCAGGCATTGCTGAGGGCGAAAAAGCCTGCGGTTACCGCGAAGAAAAGGATGTTGATCCAAATTCTCAAGTCGAAACGTATGCAGCATTGCGCCTTTTCATCGACAACTGGCGCTGGGATGGCGTTCCGTTTTACATTAGAGGTGCCAAACGCATGCCAAAAAAAGTGACTGAAATCGCAGTCCAATTCAAAGATGCTCCTGGTCACCTCTTTTCAGAGCATCAAGCGATCGATAACAACGTTTTAGCCCTGCGCATTCAACCGAATGAAGGCATTTCGCTAAAAATCAACTCCAAAGTGCCCGGAACAGCAAGCCCTATCCAGCCTGTCAAAATGGATTTTCTCTACGGCTCATTTTTTGGAATGACACCGCCTGATGCATATGAGCGCTTAATTTGCGATTGCATGGCAGGTGATGCGGCTCTATTTGCCAGAGAGGACGAAGTTTTCCAATCGTGGAAACTCATCACCCCCATTCTCAAATACTGGGAACAGGAAAAAATGGAGTTTCCCAACTACGCCGCTGGCAGCTGGGGACCGGCTATTGCTGATCAGATGCTCGCCCAAGATGGCAGGCGTTGGAGAATCATTTAATGGATCCAAAAACGGTTGCTCCAAAAGATATCGAAAAAGAGCTCAAGGCCTTGTGGGAATCCTTAGAAGGCCAGGGCAAGATGCGTTCTTGTCTCTACAACCTTATTGTCTATACAAAGGCAAGCCCCAGAGTTCCCTATTTGCGCGAAATCGTGCAAAAGACGATCGATAAATTCCCTTCCCGCATCCTTTTTGTTACTGTTGGCAATACAAACCAAATAGCGTCACAAATTTCTGTTCTTACATCAGAGAAAATCGCCTGTGATCTAATCGATATACAGCTCGATGAAGCCTCGATTGAGGCTATCCCCTTTTTGGTGCTGCCCCATTTGGTTCCCGATCTGCCGATTTACCTTTTATGGGCAGACGATCCCTGCCAAAAAGACCCCATCGGTTTAAAATTAGAAGAGCTGACCACTCGCATCATTTTCGATTCTGAATCGAGTGAAAATCTCTCCTGTTTTGCAAAAGCAGCGCTTGAGCACAGAACATCCGAAATTGGGGATCTCAACTGGGCTAGAATCGAAGGGTGGCGCGTTTTACTCTCTAGCATTTTTCACTCTCCTAGCAAATTAGAAGAGCTCAAAAACACAAAACGCATTCACATTACCTACAACGCTCACAACACTCCCTACTTTGTGCACACGCGCATTCAAGCTCTCTATCTTTTAAGCTGGCTTGCAACACGTCTTGGCTGGCAATTTACAGACAAACAAATTTCAGATCGCGGCATGACGCTCATCTTCGGCGATATCAACATCACGATTGAGCCTGTCGACTTTGAACAAATCGCCCCCGGACGCATTGTAACCATCGAAATGGAAGCAGCAAACGGCGAACACACCCTGCTCCAACGCAGCCCTGAAACTCCGCATCAAATCATCATCCAGCACTCAACAAAAGAGCTCTGCTCTCTTCCCACCTACTTTATGTTTGCCAAATACGAATCTGGCCAATCACTCGTTAACGAAATCTGCCACCACGGCAGCAGCTCGCACTACATCGAAGTTTTGCAATTACTTGCCTCCATCAACCACTCAGGACTACCGACATGAAAACAATCATTCCCGGTGACTATCAAGAGACGCTCAAGTACGCCACAGAGCACTTTGTGCAGCTTGCAAACGCAGCGATTGAAAAACATGGCGCTTTTCACGTTGCGCTATCAGGAGGATCCACACCCAAAGCCATCTTTAAAATGCTGTCTGGCCCGCCGTATGCTAAACAAGTCGACTGGCAAAAAGTTTGGCTCTACTGGAGCGATGAGCGGTGCGTGCCCCACGACGATCCTGAAAGTAACTACAAAATGGCGATGGATGCCGGCCTAAAATCTTTGCCAATTCCAGAAAACCAAATCTTTCGCATGGAAGGCGAGCTAGATCCGGACGAGGCTGCTACCCGCTACGAATCCATTCTGCCAAAAAAATTTGACCTCATCATGCTCGGCATGGGCGATGATGGACACACGGCCTCGCTCTTTCCAGACACGGAAGCCCTAAACGAAAAAAATCGCCTTGTCGCTCCCAACTTTGTACCTCAAAAAGATTCTTGGCGCATCACCTTCACCTTCAAATGCCTTGCCGAAAACGACCCCGTGATCTTCTACGTTCTTGGAGCCGGTAAAGCCGAGATCGTCAAAAAAGTTCTTACCGCCAAGGACTATCCTGCCAGCCACGTTCAAAATGCCCAGTGGATTTTGGATGCCGAAGCTGGTAAACTTATTGAATGAATGTCCTTGGAATTGAAACAACCTGCGATGAAACAGCGATTGCTATTGTCAAAGATGGCAAGAAAATTTTATCAAATAAAATTGCCTCGCAAGCGGACCTGCACGCCATCTACGGCGGCGTCTTCCCAGAGCTTGCCTGCCGCCGCCACATTGACGTCATCCTGCCCCTCATCGACGATGCCCTCCAAGAAGCCAACCTAACCTCTAACGAGATCGATCTCATCGCCGTGGCCCATGGCCCCGGCCTCATGGGAGCCCTCCTCATTGGCCTAACCACTGCCAAGACCCTCTCCATGGCCTGGAACAAACCCCTCATCGGCGTCAATCACATCGAAGCTCACCTTTACGCTTCCATGATGGATCACGATCCCATCCTGCCTGCCATTGGCCTTGTCCTCTCTGGCGGCCACACCACCCTCCTCGAAATCGAGGCTCTTGGCAAATACAAAAAACTCGGCGCCACAGTCGACGATGCGATCGGCGAGTGCTTTGACAAAGTCGCCCGCATGCTATCACTTCCCTATCCTGGTGGGCCTGAAATTGAAAAACTTGCTCTCTCTGGCAATCCACACGCCTACAGCCTAAAAGCTGGCCAAGTCAAAGGGCGCCCGCTCGACTTTTCCTTCAGCGGCCTCAAAACCAAAGTCCTCTACACTCTTAAAGAAGACAACATCAATCATGCTGACCTAGCTGCCAGCTTCCAGCATGCAGCGTTTTCTGACATCGTCAAAAAAACCAAACTAGCAGCAAAGCCAGGTCAAGCCATTTACCTGGGTGGCGGCGTCACTGCCAGCCGCTACTTACGCAAATTATTTGAAAAAGAAAATGTATACTTTCCAGGTCCAGATCTCTCGACAGACAACGCCGCCATGATCGCAGGTCTTGGCTACCACGTTTTTAAGGCCAAAGGCCCCGACCGCTTGGACCTCGAAGCCCTGCCTAGAATTCCTTTCTAAAAGTATTGAAATATATTCATTAATTGACTAAAATTTTTCTATAAAAGGAGAAATATTATGTCATCTATTTCAAAAATCGCAAGCGCACTGCCTTCAGCAGCACCAACTCAAAGCACTATCAACAAAATTGTTGAACTTGCGCGAAATAACATCTTTTTAACGGCTGTGATCACCTTAGGTGCAGGCTGTGCAATAGGTTATGCAGTGCATAAATATGTAATAACGCAAGAAAAACCAATACACTCATTAGAAAATAGCCCAGACATTCTAAAGCTGATCAAAACTCCAAATTTCAAATTCAAAGACTTTGCTGAAACCTGTAGGCTCGATGTGTATGAAATATTCCGATGTGTTTCCGAAGAAAAAGACACATTCAATAAAAATATTGATGACGCAGATTTCAAAAAACTACGAACCGATCCGAAAAGTGTTTTGCGCCAAAGCGCTAACATCGCCTACTTCCTCTTGGCCGATACAGATAATGAGCGATCAAACCGATTAGGCATAGTTAAAACAAATTTAGGATCTACAAGAGAAGCCATTAATCGACTTGTTAAACATAGCTACTTAGAGGACAAAAAGCATCCGATTTACAAATGGTGCATCAATCATATCAAAACATCTATTCAAAAAGACGACATCCCATCTGCAGTTCAAACACTAAAAGCTCTAAAAAACTACCATTCTAATTGTAAATTCTGGTCTAAAATGTATGCTAGTACCCACGGGCATGAGCCTACATCCAATCTCCCACCCAGTATTTCAGAAATTATGGCTGATCTTTCTGATGATGAAAAAAGCAAACTACCTAAGCCACTACCAGTTGATTAGTAAAAACGTCCCTGTCTCTCGACAGACAACGCCGCCATGATCGCAGGTCTTGGCTACCACGTTTTTAAGGCCAAAGGCCCCGACCGCTTGGACCTCGAAGCCCTGCCTAAAATCCCTTTTTGACTGTATCTAAAACTTTTAGTAAACTTCTGTTAGGAGTTATTTAAATGCCTAAAAAATTACCTATCGGTGTCCAGTCCATCGAGAAGCTTTTATCCGAAGACTTTATCTATGTTGATAAAACAGACAAAATTAAACAGCTAATTGACAGCGGAAGCCACTATTTCATAGCGCGTCCAAGGCGATTTGGAAAATCTTTATTTGTAAGCACACTAGAAGCTATTTTAAAAGGGAACAAAGACCTGTTTGCAGATTGCAAAATCGCTAAAACAGACTATGACTGGGTAGAGCACCCAGTGATTCACTTCGACTTTGCCCAAATTCCAAATAAATCTACTGATGATCTAGAAAATAGTATTAAGCGAAAACTAGAACACGTTGCTAAAGAACACAATATTTCCATCGAAATCCCTACCTTGCAAGAGGGGCTGATCAATCTAGTCAAAAAACTTGCAGAAAAAAACCAAGTAGCCATTCTGGTCGACGAGTACGACAAACCCAAGGTGGATCATCTAAATAATATCGAGATAGCAGATAGTAACCGCGATTTTTTACGTCGATTTTTTGGTACACTTAAAGGGTTAGATCAGCATCTAAAATTTGTTTTTTTTACAGGTGTTAGCAAATTCGCTCAGGTTTCTCTTTTCTCCGGCTTAAATAACTTAGAAGACCTGACAATGGACCCAAGTAGCTCTGAGCTGATGGGGTACACAAAAGACGAGCTCAAGGAAAATTTTAAAGAACACATTGCAGAATTAACAAAGAAAACAAATTGTGCCCCTGAACAGATTTTGAAGATGGTAAAAGAGTGGTACAATGGCTACTGTTTTTCTCAAAATTGTGTTCCTGTCTACAATCCTTTTTCAACGCTTTCCTATTTTAAGCGAGGCATCTTTCACGGATACTGGTTTAGCACTGGCACTCCTGCATTCTTAATCGAACAAATCCGTAAAATGCCCATGCTGTCTACGCAACTCAGCGGCGCTTTATCTACAAGCTCGGAGCTACTAGATATTCTTTCCATGACAGATGTCGACCTAAACGCTTTGATGTGGCAAACCGGCTACCTAACCATTACAGCTTACGACCCCCAAACAGATCTATATACCCTTGATTTTCCGAACAAAGAAGTGCGAGGAGCCTTTTTTAATTCCTTGATTAGAGAATTTGCTAAACTCAATTTATCAGGTGTTACAGGCAATGCAAAAGCAATCTGCTCTCATTTAGCCAAATTAGATTTTGAAACTTTTTTTAAAACCATCAATGCGTACTACGCCAAAATCCCCTACCACCTGTTCACGCAAGCAAAAGAGGGATTTTATCACGCAGTATTTTTGTGCTTGATGGAAGGAATAGGTTTACAAGTGAGGGCTGAAGATCCTACGAATATGGGCCGCCTGGATTTAGTCATCGAAACCGACCAAACCGTCTATATTTTTGAGCTCAAAGTCGACAAAAGTGCAACTGTTGCTCTAGACCAAGCTGAACTTAATCGCTATTGTGAAAAGTATTCACACCAAAACCGCAATATTGCCATGATCGGCGTTAACTTTGCCACAGCGACTCGCAACATCTCCGATTGGGCAGTTAATCTTTATGCTCCGGATGCTAACTTAATCCAAAAATATGCGTTGCTTTAGCAGCCACCTCAGCCTCGAAGCGCTCCCTAGAATTCCTTTTTGAGTATAGCAATCTGTTCTTTGATACCTTCTAAGCCTGAATCTGGATACAGATTGACATCGTATGGTTTTTTCCACTGCTTTTTATTGTTGATATGCTCAAGACGAAGCTCTTTGAGCCTATCAATATCGCCATCCCAAGCTTTTGAGATGCGGTGCGAAGGAGCATCTAAGCGAAAGAATTTCACATACTCGCCATTGTGTTTCTGAGCGGTTTCTTGATCTTTAAAATGAGTAGAATCTGCTCTAAACTTTTTGCAAGCAAAATAGAATTCTTCTTTGAGTTTATCTTCAGCGATTTCAAAGTCATGCATCATCACAACATCAAGCTCACCAAATTTAGCGAAATGCTGAGGTAAACCTGCCTTGATTTGACCAGCTCTTAGCATCATGTATTCAGGCTTTTCTGTTTTTGAAAAATCGATAACAACCCGCGCTCCACCAATTGTTAAATAACCCTGATCAGTATCGATTTGGCAAATGTTTTTATCCCCAAGATCCATTTTTAAACCATCAAGATCAGCGACCCCACTTTTCTCTACTGCTAAGTGGCTAAGAGCTGCCAAGGCGATGCGGTGAGCAAGTAGTTCTGTGCTTTCAATATTTTCGCCATCGCGGGACTGATCCATGATGCTTAGGGCACCAATATTGAGCAGCTTTTGCCCTGTTTGAACCTTAAACAGGATCATACGACCCTTATCGTCCTTTCCAGGACCATCGATAATGGGGTTAATCAGCAAGCTGGTGCCCTCGCAAGGAGGTAATTTCAGCTGTTTGTCAAAAGTGACTGTGCCTAAGTTTCCTAAGATAACATTGGCTTCATTCAAAGCCTTGGCAACTAGACCACCACATACCTTCTCAAGGCTCATGGCGTGATCCTGAGCAAATATACGCACCTCCTCAATGGAGGCTGGCACTTTCGGCAAATGAGCTGGTACATCGTAAATCATGCCGGTATTATACCAAAAAAGCCGTATTTCGTCAAGTTAGATTTTGAGCTGAAAATAAATGCTTTCTATAAATTTAGCTAAGCTTGGCTCCTCAAATTTTTCGGCAAAAGCGAGGGGCATTATCCATGAGAAACGACGCCGCTAAAAACCGGTATTTTGAATTTACTTCGGTATACCTATTTTGTAGATGATAATAGATGTTTATTTGCATGACTCCAATCTTTACCAAATTGTATTGCCATCCATCGATTTAAAACTGAAATGATACTTTCTATCGATTCGGGAAGACTCATCAGGTTTTTTTGTGTCCTATTCTTTCTTAAATAACTATTCCAATTTTTCTGAAGAGCTTCAAACTCATCATTATTAAATATGACTGGTAATTTACTAAGAAGGGTTTTTCTATGACGAAACACCAACTCAACAGCTTTTTTCGCAAGTGGGCCATCTAAAGCAGATAACTGGATAAGTGAATAAATATCATGAAAATCTTTCATTCTCGTATTGCTACTTCCTCGGAACACAACTGTTTCTAATTTCTCGGCAAAAATGAACTCTTTAGGATAACACTGCAACGTAATCCTGCTCTCAAAAAGTGGCCCTTTCGATGTTGCTGTTAAATCTATTGGGTGTTCAACCGATTCTACGCAATCACCAAATCCTAAATCCATGCGCATGGTCGTTCTTGTAGCTCCAAATAGAGCTCTAAGTGTAATTTCGGCCCCTGTATAAGCTAGTTGGGAATGGTCTAGGATTTTGATTTTAACCAATTCAAAAGCAAAGCTATCTTCCACGCTGATCTCGCAAATGGCTTGTAAAACGATCTTCAGAGACTGCTGTGCGTTGGACAATTTACGCACAAAAAAATCAAGATCCATGGTTTCTCTGCCAATATAGATATATTTTGCTAAAAGAGTACCACCTTTAAGTATAAATTTTTCTTTATACGGAGATTGAGCTAAGCGAATTAAAAATCTCTCGAGAATTAAATTCCTCCAAAGCTCAGCAAAAGTGGTCTCTCTCTGCTTGGCCAAAGCTTTGATTTTCTCTTTGATTGATTGTTCAATGGCATTTTTCATAACATGAAGGCCGAAATGTAAGAGGTTATGTCAACTCTAAGCTTTTTTGAATATCTTAAGAGCTTTTCGATGTCTGGCTTTTTATTTTTGCATTCTTTCAAATAAATTTGTAGTGCTTTTAACGCTGTTTCTTTGTCCAAATAGCGAAAGGCATCTACTATCGTGCGCTCGCGATCGAAAATTTTGAGTTTTCTATTATCGATTTTAACAGTTGTTTGGCCAAGAGTTATATTTCGCATCCGAATGACACGAGTATTTTCCCTAACTGGAGCTGAAGTCGTATGTGCAACAGCAATCCAAAACTGTCGCATGATTTCATCAGTCAAATCGTAATAGCATAAAGCCGAAACTAGACAGATGACCCCATTGGGAATACTTAACGCAGTAACAGCAAGGTCTTCCCATTCAAATCCTTCGTGAAAATCGAAATTGTTAATTTTATACATCCCTCGGCTAATCCGTTCGATTTGCCCTTTTTCACAAAAATAAGCGAGCATTCTAGAAGGGATTCCTGCTTTTCGTCCTTCTGCGGAAGAGAACACCGCTTTTTTTGACAGAGCTTTTAGCGCTACTGCATACTTTGATTTTGCCATATTTAATATGTAACACAGAAACCCATTTATTACAATTGGGTGCTGCTATTACATTTATTGCAAGGCATTTAGTTGTTATACACTTATTGTAAGGGTCTTATAATATTTAAGCCGTTTCAGTATCGCCATATTTAACGCTTTTGATGTTGAAAAATTTGAAGTGTACAGGATTATAGGGGTCTGCTATACTGGTCTAAAAATTGGAGTTGTCACATGGCTAAGAAGAAAACCCGTGAAGCAGTTAAACTTAAAAGCTCAGAGAGCGATCACATGTATTGGACGCGCAAGAATAAGAAGAAATGCCCAGAGCGCATGGAACGCAATAAGTATGATCCAACTCTTAGACGCCACGTGCTTTACAAAGAATCTAAATAAATGAAATTTGAGCTTGGGCTCGCTAAAAAATATCTTTTGCCCAAACGCAGGCAATTAAGTGTCTCTTTAATTTGCTTGCTATCTGTTTTTGTCATCACACTTGTGGTGTGGCTACTTTTGACGTTTTTGTCTGTGATGAGCGGCATCGAAAAGGGCTGGCTCGCCAAATTAACATCACTCAATGCCCCCTTACGCATTAATCCTACTGAAAAGTATTTTAACTCATATTACTACAAAATCGATTCAGTGTCTGGCGCCTCCCATTATTCTGTAAAGACAATTGGTGAAAAGCTGCGCTCAGAATGGGTCGATCCATACGACACAGAAAGCGATATGGAAATCCCCCTCGATTGGCAGCTGCCCGAGAAAAATACTGAGGGAGAGTCGCTTGATCTGGTTAAGGAAGCTTTTGCAGCAGTCGACAAGGTGTCTCATACGGCAGCTCAAGAGTATGATATGAGCGGCGCCATGCTCAGGTTAAAACTGGTGCGTGGTGATTTCCACAGTTTTGTTACGCAAGCTGCCTATTTGACAACGTTTGCTGATCAAAGCCCTACAGTAAAAAAACTTCTTTCTGAGCCGATGGATGAAATTTTACCCAATGATCGGGGCGAACCAGGGATTTTGATCCCGAAAAGCTTTGAAGGTAATGGCGTGAGGCAAGGCGATCGCGGCTTTTTGTCGTACGGCAGCGGCTCTACAGGACAGGAGCAAAGATTAGGTGTGTACGTAGCCGGTTTTTACGACCCAGGCATTATGTCAATTGGCCCCAAATGCTTGCTCGTGCCCAAGTCTATCGCTGAGAATTTGCACACAGCCGGTGAAGCCTATACCCTCGATCGCACGCAAGCAACCGGTATTCAGGTTTGGTTTGACGATTTGAAAGAGGCCCAGGCGATTAAGGCGAAGCTTCAAGACGAGTTTGAACAAAGGGGCATCGCACCGTATTTTACGATTACAACTTATCACGATTATGATTTTGCTAAGGATCTGCTCCAGCAGTTTGAAAGCGATAAGATGCTGTTTACATTGATTGGCGTGATTATTTTGGTCGTGGCTGCTAGCAATATTATTTCATCGCTGATTTTGCTTGTGAATAACAAGAAAAAAGAGATCGGTATTTTGCAGTCGATGGGAGCTAGCCGAGCTAGCATCACGATGGTGTTTGCCATTTGCGGGATCACAATTGGCCTTGTGAGCTCACTCGTTGGCGGCTTAGCTGCCTATTTGACATTGCATAACATTGATCATGTCGTGCAGTTTTTGAGCTGGATGCAGGGTCACGATATGTTTAATGCGCTCTTTTACGGCGCCAGCCTTCCAAACACTTTAAGCGCTGATAGTGTGAAATTCATTTTGATTGCAACACCGCTGATCTCTCTTTTGGCAGGCCTTGTGCCGGCGATTAAAGCCTCCCGCATGCAACCGAGCGATATTTTGAGGTCGTCATGAGCGTTTTAAAATGTAAAAATTTGAAAAAAGCTTATCCAGGGCTAGAGCTGCTCAA
This sequence comes from Chlamydiota bacterium, assembly GCA_021772435.1. Lineage (GTDB taxonomy): Bacteria > Chlamydiota > Chlamydiia > Chlamydiales > JACKPQ01 > JACKPP01. The sequence goes on from JAJFLZ010000018.1 coordinate 13,030, forward strand.
GGGCATTGATCTAGATATCCATAACGGACAGAGCCTCGCGATCATGGGTCCATCCGGCGTGGGTAAAAGTACGCTTTTGCATTTGCTCGGCCTTTTGGATGCGCCCGATGCTGGCACGATCGAAATTTTGGGCCAGCCGGTAAAAAAACGAGACTATCCCTTATTTCGCAATCGCCATATTGGCTTTGTGTTTCAGGCGTTTCATCTGCTTGAAGATGAGTCGGTGCTTACAAATGTTTTGATGCCAGCAAAAATTGGTCGGCTTGATCGTAAATCCAGAGCCTTAGAGCTGATCGAACGCGTTGGACTCAAGGGACGCGAAAAACAACTCGCTAAGCACCTATCTGGCGGGGAAAAACAACGCGTTGCAATTGCAAGGGCGCTTTGTAATGACCCTGATTTGATCTTTGCCGATGAGCCTACCGGTAACCTCGATGAGGGCTGCTCAAAAGAGATCCAAGATCTGCTATTTCAAACCGCATGGAATAAAGCTCTTGTCATCGTCACACACGATACAAATTTAGCTAGTGCATGCGATAAAACCCTCACATTGAATCACGGCTTGCTAAAATAATTTTTTCTTGGCATACCAATGTTAATGAAAAAATTAGCCATTCTGTCTCTAGGCACGCTCTCATTATCAGCTGCCATATCGACACCGTCACAATTTGTTCTCAAACATCGTGAGCATAACGGCATTGGTTACAATACCGGCTACACGACCGCAGAAGCTTTTTTAGCCAGCAGATGGAAAAACGGATTTATGCCATATGCCGATTTACGTGGCCATGCGCTCGATGATGGTAGATTTGCAGCAAATGCTGGCCTTGGATTGCGCTACAATTGGGCTGGATATACCGTAGGCGGCAATTTTTACTATGACTACCGCGACGCTAAAAACCTTCAACCTCAACAACTCGGCGGTGGCCTAGAGTTTTTAACAAACAGCTACGACATTCGCATCAATGGCTACGGTCCCATTGCCGATACGACAGTGGAAAAGGCTCCCAAATTTGTTAAATTTCAAGGTAACGGAGCCATTTTTAGACGTCGATTTAAAGCAGCATTGCCTATGATCGAAGGTGAATATGGAATGCCGTTTGGATTGCGTTGTGGTTTGGCAAATTTTTACGGCGCTATCGGCCCTTACTATCTGTTTGAGAAAAAAATCAGCGGCAATAGATTGGGCGATGCAGTTGGCGGACAGGCAAGAGTTATGCTCGATGTCATTCAACGCTTTGGATTTCAGTTTAATTTTTCGTATGACAAGATTTACAAGTGGGTTTTACAAGGCACAGCAGGGATTTCAATTCCGCTTGGCAATAGAGAGACCATTTTTAAAAGCAAAAGCTTCTTGTGTGAGGCTCGCAATCAACTCCCCGTACGCAAAGAAATTATTCCAATCGATTGCAAAAGCAAAAGAGCACTGAGCTCATCGCGCATTATTTTTGTCGATAACACCTCTAGCTCAGATGGAACGTTTGAGAGCCCTTATCCGACAACTGCCTTAGCCATGGCAAATTCAAACTCAGGCGATATTATCTATATCTTCCCAGGCGATGGCACAACGACTGGGTACAGTACAGCGATTACAATGCTACCCAATCAAACCATTCAAGGATCTGGCGTCAAGCTAGATTTAGGAGGTGGGCTCGTTGTCCCAGCACAAACAAATCTGTTTCCAAAATTAACAAGCCCTGGAAACACGATCACACTCACGCAAAACAACACAGTGAAGGGATTAAATATCACCTCAGCTGGCGCAGCAGGCGTTATCCAAGGACCAACAATTAGCGGGACAAACCGTATTGAACAAAATTTTATTCACAATTGTCTTAACGGGATCAATGTGGGTTCTAGCACGACTTCTACAAATTATGTCATTATAAAGAATACGATTCGACAGTGCACACAAGATGGCATCTTACTAAATCTAACTGGAGTTTCAAGCAATCAGGTCAACGCTGTAATTGCTCAAAATACGGCATCTGGCATTGGTGCCAATGCTGTTTCCATCGATGCCACTGGAGGAGCCACAGCTGGAGTCGCTGTTATCGATAACCAAATTGGAACATCAACCAATGGCCTTGTTTTTGACACAACATCTGTAGCCCAGGCCAATGTTTTAGCTAAATATAATCAAGCATCGGGGGCGATGACTAATGGCATGCTACTTGCTTCGTCAGACACCTCAACTGGCACCTACACGCTCACTGGCAATATTGTAAACGGCGGGACAAACGCTGTCCAAATTAATACAGCGCTTTCTGGAACTCTATCAGCAAATTTGGTCCGAAATAGATTAATAGATGGTGGATCTAACTCCGATGGGATTTTAAATATAGTTTCTGGAGGCACGACAACATTAGCTGTCGATTTAACTGAAAATATCATCACCGGTTTAGGTGTTGGAACATTAATAGATGGAATTACAGCTACAAACTTTTCTCTAACCGCTACAAATAATTTATACTACAACACGTCAAATGGTGGTATTTTCAATACCGGAATCATCACTGTAACAGGTGATTATTCGTATCATTTAACAGGCAACCGATTTATAAATATTACGACAAGACCTATTCGCCTTGCCTCGCAGTCGGCAACGTTGATGCAAGCTGATCTATTTAATAACGTCTTGCAAGGCACCATCCAAGATGCAACTTTACTCGTTGCAGATGGTGGTAACATCTGCGCTACAATTATTGGAAACAGCGCTCCAGGTTTTAATTTAGAACTGAATCAATCGAATCCTGCGATACTGCAAATTGAATCTCCCTCACCCGTTTCCTCAGCAAGTGTGCTCGCAATGAATGGTTTTGACGCTATTTCGGAGACAGGAACAATTACATACGTTCCCTTCGGCACTTGTCCGTAAAGCCCAAACTCTGGCATACTAACCACATGAAGATTCTTATTGTTGGAACCGGCTATGTCGGTTTAGTCTCAGGAGCTTGCTTTGCAGAAATGGGGCACCATGTCATCTGCTTAGACATCGATCAAAAAAAAATTGACAGGCTGAAAGTAGGAGAAATTCCTATCTATGAGCCAGGATTAGAGGAGCTTGTCAAGCGCAGCTGCAAAGCTGGTAGGCTAGAGTTCACAAGCAGCTACTCAGATGGAGTTAAAAACTCTAATGTTTGTTTTATTTGTGTTCCTACGCCGCCAGATGAGGATGGCTCAGCTGACTTGAGTTATGTTCTAGCAGCCGCTAGATCCATTGCTGAAAATATGGATGGCTACCAACTGATTGTGGACAAGTCGACGGTGCCAGTCGGCACAGCGGCTGCTGTAAAAGAAGCTATTCAAAAACATACAGATCATCCCTTCGATGTCGTCTCCAATCCCGAATTTTTGAAAGAAGGCTCAGCCATTTCCGACTGCATGAAGCCAGACCGTGTTGTGATTGGCTGTGATAGTGAAAAAGCAACCCAGCTCATGAAAGAGATTTATGCGCCGTTTATGGTTAGCCACGATCGTTTAATCGTGATGGATGTGGTCTCAGCTGAGATGACTAAATACGCAGCTAATGCAATGCTAGCAACCCGCATCTCTTTTATGAATGAGCTCTCACGTATCTGCGAAAAGGTCGGCGCCAATGTGAATAACGTACGCATCGGCATCGGGTCAGATGCCCGCATCGGCTACCACTTTTTATACCCAGGCGTGGGTTACGGCGGCTCTTGCTTCCCAAAAGATATCCAGGCCCTTCGGGCAACTGCTGAAGAGCTAAATGTAAAAACTCCCCTTCTCGATGCTGTCGATGAGGTCAATGACACGCAAAAAGAGATCTTACCTCAAAAAATTAAAAAGTATTTTGGAAATGTCAAAGATAAGCAGATCGCGATTTGGGGTCTTGCTTTTAAGCCCGATACCGATGACATCCGTCAAGCTCCTGCACTCAAATTAATCGAAAAGCTTCAAGCTGCTGGCGCTAAATTGCGACTCTATGACCCTGTTGCAATGGACAATGTCAAAAACCATCTTGGGTCTTGCGATAATATTCAGTTTTGCGCATCCGAATATGATTGCGCCAAGGGCGCTGATGCGATTGCTCTTTTGACTGAATGGAAGCAATTTCGACTGCTCGATTTTGACAAGGTTCAAAAAGAGATGAAGGGCAAGGCTTTTTTTGATGGTCGCAACCAATACAAGCCATGTGAAATGCGCAAAAAAGGGTTTGACTACCATGCCATTGGCATCCCAGATTGACATTGAGCCTTATCTAGACTCGTGTATTCCAAAATCGGATGAGCTACCATTTAAATTGGCCCGTTATGCTCTTTTTTCAGGGGGCAAGCGCTTTAGGCCAAAACTTGTGCTTTCTATCTGTAATGAGAAGGGTTTAGCTGCTGCCGCTAGTATCGAATGTTTGCATACCTACTCTCTTATTCACGACGATCTACCTTGCATGGATGATGACGACCTTAGGCGTGGCAAACCAACGCTTCACAAAGCCTTTGATGAAGGACAAGCACTGCTTGCTGGCGACTATCTGCAAACACTTAGCTTTCAACTTTTAGCTAAAAGCCACTACACGCCTGATCAAAAGATCGAGCTGATCCAAATTTTAAGCGAAGCTTCCACAGATATGGTCATAGGGCAAGCCCGTGATTTATCAGAGCCGCCTCAAAATTTTGATGAGCTCAAAGCGATGCATGCAGGTAAAACTGGCGCTTTGATGCGCGCTAGTCTACTCTTTGGAGCCTGTTTAATCGACCGTGACAGAGAAAAGCTTGCCAAGTGCGGCGCTGCCCTAGGGCTTGCTTTTCAATTGTTTGATGACGTTGCCGATGGCGATTTCTTTTTGCCAGAAAATGAAATGCTAAGGCTTGCAAACCAATACAAACAAGAATCACTTGATCTAGCAGCAAATTATCCCCAGTTGCAAGATCTCATTCGTATGCTATGATTAGCACATGGTCCCAAAGTTAACTGTCGTCTTCTTGCTCTCCTTATTTTGCGCGCTCGTGGGACCTGTCGTTTTGCCATCGATGCGCCTTCTAGCCTTTGCCCCTTTCTTGGTAATATTGTACACGCGATTACCGCACATTCACTGTCTGTGGTGCGCCTTTGGGTGTGGTCTTTTGATCGATTTGCTCTCGTCTAATTTACAACTCGGCGCGCATGCACTCAACTACGTGTTGGTTACACTTATTTTATTTCGCATTCGCAAATTTTTCTTTGCACATAAACCCGTTGCCCTAGCGCTCTTTACAGCGCTTTTCTCCATTTTATCATGTAGCTTGCAACTGATCATCATGGCCATCTACGGCCAGCATATCCCATTTGGACTAGCCAGCTTTTTATCAGACTTTATTCTCATGCCGCTTTGCGACGGCCTCTATGCATTTTTAGGTTACACCTGCCCCATCTACGCTTACCGGGGCTTGCGCAAATCAATCAAAAAGATCAAAATGGTCTCATATGCCACAAAATAAAAAAATCATCGATGGGAGGGCCGTTGCCAGCGAAATACGCCTCAAACTCAAAGACAAAATTGCTCAGCTTTCGGGTAGGAGGCCTGGCCTTGCTTTTATTCTCATTGGCAATGATGAAGCCTCCAAAGCTTACGTACGTATGAAAAAGAAAGGATGCGAGGAAGTTGGCATCACATCGCATGTATTGCACCTATCTGAAAAAATCTCCGAGCGCGAACTTTTAGCGGAAATCGACCACCTAAATTCAAGTGAAAATATCGACGGTATTTTGGTCCAGCAACCATTGCCAAAGCAAATTCACACAGATAAAATCGTCGAGGCAATCGATCCCAAAAAGGATGTCGATGGTTTTCATCCACTCAACATTGGCAAACTCCTACTAGGCCATACCGACGGCCTCGTTCCCTGTACACCGCTTGGCATCATCAAACTTTTACGCGCCTACAAAATTCAAACAGACGGCAAGGAAGTTGTCATTGTCGGACGCAGTAATATTGTTGGCAAGCCGCTTGCAGCTCTTTTGTGCCAAAAACAACCCTGGGCAAATAGCACAGTCACACTAGCTCATAGTCATACCGAAAACCTAGCTGAGGTGACAAAAAGAGCCGATATTTTGATCACAGCTCTGGGCAGCCCAGGTTCTATTACAGCAGGCATGGTCAAAGACGGGGCTGTTGTGATTGATGTCGGCATCAACCGTACCATGAATACGTTAATTGGAGATGTTGCCTTTGCCGAGGTTATAGAAAAAGCTAGCCTAATTACGCCCGTACCAGGAGGCGTTGGCCCCATGACAATTGCGATGCTGCTATCTAACACACTCAAGGCCTTTTCATGAAATGGTTAGCTGCGCTGCTTTTGCTATGCGCCTGCGATAAATCTACACCTCTGAATCATTTTTCAGGTCAGGCGTTCAACATTCCTTATCATATCCAAATTGGCCACAAACTTTTAGATTCCGATAAAGAGCAAATTTGCCAAATCATCCAAAACGTCTTTACCCAGATTGACACGCGCTTCAATCACTGGAACCTCACCTCTGAAATCTCAAAATTTAACCAATGCCAAGCAAATACGCCGTTTAAGGCATCAAGCGAACTCCTACTTTTGCTTGATCTGTCCAAAACAGTAAGCACGCTTACGCAAAATCGCTTTGACCCAACCTTGGGAACACTTACAACCGCTCTTAAAACTGAAAATCCCCTAACAGGCCCCGCAGGCATTCAACATCTGCACATCGAAGGAAACCTTTTGACTAAAACAGCTGACATTAAGCTCGATTTAGATGGAATCTCAAAAGGATACGCTATCGATTTACTCATTGAAAAAATCAGCGCATTAAAGCACAAAAATATTTATGTCGAATGGGGAGGTGAAATCCGAGCCACAGGCCTGCATCCGACCAAAAGACCTTGGCGCGCGCTCCTATGTGGACAGGAAAAAGTGCAAATTGAGCTGGATGCTTGCGCCATTGCAACAAGCGGAGATGGGGTTCAACACTTTGGCACATACACACACATCATCGATGCAAAAACGCAAAAACCCCTTCCCATTTTAAATCGCAGCATCACTGTCAAAGCAAAAACAGCAAGCTTAGCAGATGCGCTAGCAACAGCACTCATGCAATGCACAAATGAAGAAATAAAAGAGCTAAAAAAATCACTACCATGTATAGAGGTATGGAATGAAGACGGTATTCTTTGACCTGGGCGGGGTCCTCATTGACTTTAGTCACGACAAAATGTGCGAGCAACTAGCGCGCGTTACTGGACTATCAGCACAAGAGCTCAAAAAATTCTTTTTTGAGACCAATATTAACGAGCTATACGAAACGGGGCAAATCGACAGTCAGTATCTACACTTCAAGCTCTCACAAGTAGCCAAAAAACCACTCGAATTTACCGATGTGATGCTAGCGGCATCTAAAATTTTCAAACCTATTCCAAAAACGATTGAACTTCTCGACAGCCTAAAAATAAAAGGCATACGCCTAGTCCTTCTCTCAAATACATGCGAGGCGCACTTTGACTACGCAAAAAAAACCTATCCATTTTTGCGTAAATTCGATGCCTATCTTCTCTCGTACAAAGTCGCTTTGCGCAAGCCCGATCCCAAAATCTTTTCAATGGCCCTATCCATGACCAAATCTCGAGCAGACGAATGCCTCTACGTCGACGATGTTGAAAACCACACCATCGCAGCTGAAAAAGTCGGACTTCCCTCTCACCACTACACCGGCACCGAAGCACTTACAAAAGAATTAAAGACTAGACAGTTTTTGCAATAGTTAAAATCCAGACCCCGGTTTTTGCAAAAAGGCTATTTCCTCATCTGTAGACGTGCGACCTAAAATGGCATTGCGATGCGGGTACCGTCCAAATCGATCGATGATAACCTTGTGCTGCGCCGCATAAGTATAAAAGCCTTTTAACGACGGATTCTCGTCGCTCAGGGCTCTGAAAAGATTCACAGAGTGATTTTGTAAGCCCCTATCCTCAGCATGCTCAAGCGGCATGTAGTAAAAAGCCCTTTGAACGGGCGTAAGTTTTAGATCGCAGCGATTACCTAGCCCCTTGAGCACAATTTGCTGCGCTAGCCGATCATAGGCAAATGCTTTGGGCAAATTGCGATGAATGTTACGTGAAAATTGATCTAGCAAAATAACAAGTGCCAGCTGCTCTTGTGGATCTTCTGGAATGGACATCTCTGAGGTGTCATCAAAAGATTCTAGCTGCTCACAAAATAAAGACTTGATTTGCTGATCAAAAGCTTGATTCGACATAAACCATTTTGATCGGACATCTTCCCCCTTAAACCAAAAGTCTAAAATTTTGCCACTGTCGATAGCGGAAAACAGGCTAGAAACCCCAAAAACCATTAGTAAAAAATTTAACATCGCTTTTCTCCACGTTTAAAGCTTTAAGTCTAGCGGATAGAGTACGCTATCTGCTACAATGATGTTATGAAAATTCTTGGTATCATTCATACCCATCCCAGAGGTTTTGGCTTTGTTACACCTGATGATCCAGACGAATGTTCTGGTACTGTGTTCGTACCGGCTCAATTTACTGCTGGCGCGGTACAGGGCGATCATGTTGAGGTGGAACTAGCTGACAAGCCCATGAAACCCGAGCGCGGCCCCGAAGGTAAAGTGTTGCGTGTTTTAAAGCGCGGTAGAGAACAAATCACTGGCGTGATCGTCGATCAGGCAGGGCGTGATCAATTTATCGTCTACTCTCCCATGCTCGGACCTGAAAAAGACATCATTGTCACCGGTACAAACCTTGCCATTGGCCAGCGCGTCACCGTCAAAATCAGCAGCTGGGAAGACCTAAATGGCAAAGTCATTAAAATATTAGGTACAATGGACGATCCCAAGATCGACGTTTCTTGCGCCATATTAGAATTTGAGCTTGATCCTTCCTTCCCCAAAAAAGCTATCGAAGAGGCCAAATCCTACGGGACAACTGTCAACGACATCTCAGACCGCCGGGATTTCACATCGTGGGAAATTGTCACCATCGATCCTGAAACCGCGCGCGATTTCGACGATGCCCTTTCATTAACAATCGATAAAAAAGGCCACTACCACCTCGGCGTGCATATCGCCGATGTATCCACGTACGTGCGCCCCGGTATGATGCTTGATACCATCGCCTCAAAACGGTGCAATTCCACCTACTTTCCAGGCACATGCCTGCCGATGATCCCCGAAGAGCTCTCCAACGAGCTCTGCTCGCTTAAAGAAGGTGTCTTGCGACTTACATCGAGCGTACTAATGGAATTTCAGCCTGATGGCAAGCTTGTTAACTACGAAATTGTCAAGGGAGCGATCAAAAGCCAGAAACGCTTTACCTACGAAGAAGCTAAACGCGTGATCGATGGCCAAGCAAAAAGCAAGCACAAACTCCTTCTTGAAGACATGGTCAAGCTTTGCTTGCTACTCAAATCAAAAAGACGGGAGCGCGGAAGTGTAGATTTGGCTCTTCCTGAAACGGTTATGCACGTTGATAAAACCGGCAAACCAACTGGATTTAAAGTTGTAGAATACGATATCACGCACCAACTCGTTGAAGAATTTATGCTCAAGGCCAATGAGATGGTCGCAACGCACCTATCTAAAACTGTACCAGCATCTGTTTACCGCGTGCACCAAGCGCCCACATTAGAAGACCAACAAAGCTTTTTTGACTTAGCCAGATTGCTTGGCTTCAAGCTCCCCAAAGAGCCCACGACCCAAGAGATCCAAGAGCTTTTTAACAAAGCTAAAAAAACGCCGCACGCCCAGCAGCTATCCATCAGCTTTATCAAAACCATGAAACTTGCCATGTACTCGCCTAATAACGTCGGCCACTACGGCCTAAGTTTAGAGCACTACACCCACTTCACAAGCCCCATCCGCAGATACCCAGACCTCATCATCCACCGCTTGCTGTTTGAGGAGCCAGGCAAACATACATCTCTTGAAAAAATCTGCTTAACCTGCTCAGATGCCGAGCGAGCAAGCTCCAAAGCTGAAAATCGCGTTCTTACCCTCAAAAAATTACGTTACCTGCTCGACCTAGAAGAATCTGCAAAAGAAGAGCCCACCTATGAGGCCACCGTCACCACAATCTTGCATTTTGGATTCACATTTGATTTGACCGATTTTGGCATGGAGGGCTTAATTCGGCTCGCCGAACTACCTCACTACTACAATTACGATGCCAAGCGCCAGCTCTTGCAAACAGACTCTGGTCACAAACGCATCCGCTTGGGCGATAAAATCGTGGTCAAAGTCGAAGGCATTAACTTGCCAGCAGCAGAAGTTTTCTGGAAATTAGTCTAACGTATCCCATCAATGCTATGATTTCTGTGAATCGCGACTGGACAACACATCACAAATCCAGTACTCTAGGGAGATGAAAAAGTACTTTATTACAGGTCTTGTCATTCTCTTGCCGCTCGTTTTGACAGTGGCAATCTTTGCCTTTGTCGTGAATCTATTGACAAAGCCATTTGTGCACGCTGTAGAAGTTTTTTTGAGCAGGTTTCAGATCATCAACAAAGGCTTTTTGTTTTTAAGCCCTGAACAAGTGTTGCACTATGGCGCGCAGCTACTTATTTTGATCGGCATATTTTTTGCCTTAGTGCTTATCGGCATGCTCGCCAGATGGTTCTTTTTAAAATCAGTAATTAACCTCAGCGATAAAATCTTACACAAAATTCCTATCATCAACAAGGTTTACAAAACAACACAGGAAATTATCAAAACACTGTTTGCCTCGGACAAAAACTCGTTTCGTCAAGTTGTCATGGTGCCCTTTCCTCATTCGAACTCGTGGGCCATTGGCTTGGTATCGAAAGAATCGCCTAAAGTGTGCTCAGATGGCGTAGGTGAAGAAATGAGTTCTGTGCTCATACCCACAACACCCAACCCCACGACCGGTTTTTTGCTGATGTATCGCAAATCTGACTTAATTTTACTCGATATGAAAGTGGAAGATGCAGTCAAATATGTCGTCTCCTGTGGCGTAATCACACCTGAGCACGAGGAGGTTAAAAAGTGAAAAAATACTTTTTTACAGGTCTAGTCCTCATTTTACCTTTGACTGTAACCATCATTATTTTAGTTTTTGTGCTCGACTTATTAACCGAGCCGTTTGTCGGTTTTGTCAAAGATTTATTTTTGGCATTTAGCGACCAGCTGGGCCCTCTGACTAAACACCCCAAATTGCTGCTATTTATAGGACGTGTGACAGTCTTACTATTGATGCTCCTTACGATCTTTATTTTGGGCTTTTTAGGCAGGCGTTTTTTCTTCAAATACCTGCATGAGAAGATGAGTAGCATTTTAGAGCGCATCCCGATCGTTAGAAGGGTCTATCGCATCACACGTGAGATCACAAAGTCTGTGCTATCTGGCGAAAAAAAACCGTTTAGCAACCCTGTCTACATCCCCTTTCCCCACTCTCGTTCGGTTGCAATCGGCTTCGAGACAGGCCCTGTACCAAAAAAAGCTGAAATTGAAGGCATCGACTTGCAATCAGTTTTTGTGCCGACAGCACCTCACCCAATTTCCGGTTTTGTTTTACTCACGCGGAAAGACGATATCAATCCGCTTGATATCCGCGCTGAAGAGATTTTAAAATTCTTGGTCTCCTGTGGGACCTATCACTTTGAGGAAAAAAATGCCGAGGGTCATGTTGATTCAAGTGCAGACAGATCCCCAAAAGCTGACTAAAATTGTCACCTTAGCAACCGAGCACTTTAAACGGGGTGAGAGTCTGCAAATTTTAGTCGAAAACGATCTATCACGTGAATATATCGACAAATTGCTCTGGACCCATCCCCCTGACAGCTTTTTGCCTCACGGCGGTGAACTCATCTCTATCGGACAAAAGCTTGACCCTGATGCAACTCATTATTTTAACTTAACAGCAGATGCCCTCATCCAGATAGACGCAGGTGCCATTTACGAATTCGATGACCAAAGCTCACCACACAAGCAAGAAGCCTTCAAGCGCCGCTACCACGCCTACAAACGCTCAGGTTTTGCCATCATCTCACTTTAACCTTCTGCCATAGATAGTCACCCCCCCCCCGTTTAAAATAAATTTTTGACTCACATCGATGCATCTTTTGACTCCAGCTATCATAAGAAGGAAGAATAGTAGCACGCATCTAATTTTTTTTGCGTTTTTATCACCAAGATGCTATATTGACACTTTAAAAAGAGGTTTAGTTATGACCAGAATGAGTAAGCAGGGCGAGCGCCGCAACAAAAGCCCACGCAAAAGTAAGTTCCCTAGCCCTAAAACTGGTGCTAAAAAAGACAATTTACCCAAGGGCTACAGAGAGCATACAAATGCTTTGACAAGTCAAAATAGTTTTATCAGCAAGGAAATTTCGAATGTCTAGACATCCAAGTTACGGAAAATCAAGTAAAGGTGGCAAAAAGCGCAACGTTCTAAAGCGTTTTGAGCGTATTGATGTGCTGCGCGAGCTAGGCCGCTGGGTAGATGGCGAAAACAAACGCGTTACCAACTTGCCTAAAACCCCTGTGCAAAAATAGTTTCGATTTATAATGATCAAAGCGATTTAGCTCTCAATGAGTCTCAAGTTGAGGCTATAGTAGAAGCTGTCTTAGAACCCTACGAGGTGCGTGATGTCGTCTTGCATTTTGTTACCGAAGCTAAAATCTGCGAGCTCCACGGTGAGCATTTTGATGATCCAAGTTTAACCGACTGCATCACCTTCCCAATAGATCTACCAGGACCCGATTGCGACGTCCTGGGCGAAGTCTTTGTTTGTCCCACCGCAGCTCTTCTTTACGCTAAAGAAAACAATTCTCAACCCTACCGCGAATGCACCCTTTACATCGTACACGGTCTCTTGCATCTGCTTGGATACGATGACATCGATGAGATCGATCAAAAAAAGATGCGTGCTATGGAAGACAAATGCATGGCCTATCTAGAGCAGCGCAGCTTGATCTTAACTCCTCCTAAGTGATAAAATAATAAATATGAACCTCTACGCTTTTGTGATTCCCCTTGTCCTTCTTCTTGCTACTGGCTTGCTCACGATGGTTCTAGCAGCCCTTCGAAAACTTGGCCCTATTCGATCCAAACGTATGTTCAGAACCTTTCCAAAAACCTTCTTTCTCTACAGACTGCTCCGTAAAATCCACCGCAAATTTGACTGGAACGAGCTGTTTTTCGTCCTCAATTTTGCAAAAAACACCCTGCTTTTAGCTTTTGCGATTACTGGCTGTTTCTTCTTTCTAACCGAAGTATTTGGCGCTGACACCCTATCTGAAACACCGCTTGCTCTTCTGATTTTATCTGCTGGCATCACCATGCTAATAGCTCTAATCGTGGATGCACTGACAAGACTTATCAGCGTCGTCTGGCCTGGTGCGGCATTACAAACCGCTTTTTTTCCCTCCAGCCTCATCAATCTCATCTTGCTTCCCATCACAAGCATATTACTTGTTCTTTTAAAATCGATCTTTCCATCTCAAGAGCCCAAAGAAGGCATCAGCGCACCGCGCCTTGCTCAAGATAAAATCATGGAACTTATTCACGACCATGATCTCAGCAGCTATCTAGAACCTATGCAGCGAAAGCTACTAACTAGTATCGCAACATTTCAAGAACGCATTGCACGCGAGATCATGGTTCCAAGAATTGATGTGGCCACTCTCGATATCAAAGCCACTATCAAAGAGGCTTCTGATCTCTTTCAACAAGAGCAATACTCACGCATTCCTGTCTACCAAGACAATGTCGACCAAATTTGCGGCGTTTTGCGCTACAAAGACATCATCGAGCTCTACATGAATAACGCTGAAAAAAACGGCGACTTTCTAAACACTCCTATCGAGTCACTCATCAAGCCCTGTCTCTATGCGCCTGAAACAAAAAAAATCTCCAAACTCCTCCAAGAATTTAGAAAAGAGCAAAATCACATGGCGGTGATCGTCGATGAATACGGCGGCACAGAAGGCATTGTGACCATTGAAGACATTTTAGAAGAGCTTGTTGGCGAGATTGAAGATGAATACGACACAGAAGATGAGACGCTATTTAAGCCGCACGAGAGCGGCGAGTGGATCGTTGATGCCAAGATGTCAATTAACGATATTGAAAAAGAGCTAGGCGTTAACATTCCTCACAGCCCCGAATATGACACCATCGGCGGCTACATCTTCCACCGCGCTGGCACCATCCCAGCCAAAGGCTGGCGCATCCACCACGAGAATTTTGAACTTGAGATCCTATCTTCGACAGAGCGCACCATCGACAAAATCCGCATCATTCCCCTCAGCGCACCAAAGCCTGTAGAATAAATTCACTGAAGCCAAATTTATCTAGACATTTTTCACTTATATACCCTAATCTCCCTTCAAAATCTTAACCAATGGATATATTATGACAACAATATCAAATGATCTAACCACCCCGCCAATCACTCAGGACACTTCACCCCAAACACTTTCAGACAAATTGGACAGCCTCATGGGTCTTGTAAAAAAGCAAAATGAGACAATGGCTACTATGCAGACTCAGATACAGTTTCTAGTAGAAAAACAAACAGAAGACTATGCTGTTAAGCAAAAATGCTTAAAAATTATACAGACTCTATGCCCAGAAGCAAAAATTGAAAACATCTCTGATGGCATTGTTCTATTCGCTGGAGATTTTAAGCAGCTACTTGAATTTTCTGGAAAAGTCACCCGAAATAATAATCTTGGAAACATGGCATTGCAAGAAGATAATTACGAAAAAGCTAAAAGCCATTTCGAAATAGCTAAAATGGGTCTAGAACAGATACTCCCCAAAGCCAATTCAAACGTTCCCTTTTCACCGCTAGCTTCTTTTGATCCTATCTTAATATCTACGTATGAATCCTTAATGCAAAACCTGACAAAATGCGACACAAAACTTTTATTAAAAAATAAAATCCAAGCTCAAGATGCTATAGCTAATATTAAAAAACTTCAAGTTTTCTATGAAGAACAAATGATCAGCGGAAAAATTGTCATTGATGTAAAAAAACACAAGGCCTTAGATCATACGTTAGGCCTATACCTTTTTTTAAATAAAGATTACACAGCAGCTCTAACCATCCTTGAAGATGATCATAAAATAAATCCTGACAATCTTTACACTCTTTATTGCATAGGGAATTGCCAAGATCAGCTAGGAAACACTGAAGTAGCAAAAGAAAACTACGAGAAACTAAACGAAAAGATCGATGCTGTTGAAACATACAAATTCTTTTCTGAATACTGCTTGGAATTTGAATTTGAACTCTTGATTGCTAAGCCTGTTGATTCTGCGGACCAGAACAAAAAAGCAATGCAAGATAAAGTGAATACCCACTTAGAAAATCTGAATCTAGAGTAATTAAATCAACGGCACAACCTGTGACCTAATCTGTTCCGAATCTAAAACGTCAAAACGGTTACTAACGGCTGCATTTGCTATGGATTTTTATATCTAGATTAGGTCACAACTTGGGTTCAATTTACTTCGGCATACACAATGAAAAAATCCTCACTGGTATTTTAGTTTTAGATGTGATAGGATAGGTTATCAATTTACGTAAAATGGGATGTCAAAGATGCGCAGATCAATCGCTTATATTGAACCAGCTAGCGCCACCGCCGGAGAGCGTGGCACGTGGAAATTTATCTATACGACAGCTTCGAATCTACCTAAGGGCACCAAGTGTAAATTTGACTTGATGACTAAAGGGCGCGATATCGAATGGGAAGTGCCCGAGACTAGCCTGAAAAAGAAATCCAATGTGATCTGGATGGAGCTTCCTAATGGTAAGAGCGTGACTGCTGAGGCGATGACACCTAAGGACGCCTACACACCTTATTTTGAATTTACTCTGCCAGCAGAAGTTAAAGGCGGCGAGAGTATCGCTATTTTTATGGGCAGCCCTGGCGGTGATCCTGTCAAAAATGGTTCCTTAGCTCAGCAATATGTCTATAGACGTAGGCCTTTTAACCTATACATCGATCCGAAGGGCAAGGGCAATTACAAAGAGCCCGAAGTTTTTGCAATGGATGTTAAAGGTGGCCCTTTGCATTCATTAAGAGTTATCGCCCCATCTATGGTTTCTAAAAATCAGCGTTTTGACATTATTGTGCGTTTTGAAGATTGCTACGGCAACCTCACATCCAACGCTCCTGAAGGCACGCTGATTGAACTAAGCTATAATAATCTACGTGAAAATTTGAATTGGAAGCTGTTTGTTCCAGAGACAGGTTTTATCGCCCTTCCGAATTTATACTTTAATGAATCTGGCCTATATCGCTTAAAGCTTGTAAACATGATGGATAAGCAAGAGTTTCTCTCCGCGCCAATTAAGTGTTTTGATGAGGATGTTCCAGGTTTGTTCTGGGGCACGTTCCACGGTGAGTCCACACGCGTAGATTCAGCTGAAAATATCGAAACTGCTCTGCGCCATTTCCGCGATGACCAAGCAATGCAATTTTACGGCACGTCTTGCTTTGATACTGATCAAGAAACACCGAATGAGATCTGGAAACTTATTTCTGTTCACGTGGCTGAATTTAACGAAGAAGACAGGTTCGCCACTTATCCAGGCTTTCAGTGGCAGGGGTCACCTGGAACAGAAGGGATCCGCCAAATCATCCATCTCAAAGACAACAAGCCCTTGCTTCGAAGCAAAGATGTGAAAAGCAATCAGTTAAAGAAAATATACAAGTCATATTCTCCGAAGGATTTGCTCTCAATCCCTTCTTTTACAATGGCAAAAGGATACCACTACAACTTTAAAGAGCATGACACTGAAAGAGAACCCGTCGTAGAAATTTATAACAGCTGGGGCTGCTCTGAATGCACAGCCAAGGAAGGGAATCCCCGTCCGATTAAATCGCTTGGAAAAAAAGGTCTCTCTGAAGTTTCTGACGGCTCAATCAGAGCAGCATTGAATAGCGGCTGTCGATTTGGTTTTGTTGCTGGTGGCTTAGATGACCGCGGCATTTACACAGATTTATTTAAGAGCGATCAGGTTCAGTACAGCCCCGGATTAACAGCTGTGATGGCCGGATCACACGCACGCGATAGCTTAGCCGCCGCACTAAACCGCAAAGCTTGCTACGCAACTACAGGGGCCCGCATGATCTTAGTCTCTAAAATTGCTGGTAAGGGCGTTGGCAGTGAACTATCCACTGAGATAAAACCCGGACTTTTGTACAACAGGCATATCACAGGCCATGTCGCTGGTACAGCCCCGATTCAAGAGATTATGATTGTGCGTAACGGTGAGGTCTTCCACACCTACCATCCACATGAGATGGCGTTTGATTTTGAACTTGATGATAACGAACCTCTGGAAAATGTTGCCGTCTCAGCACCCGATGGTCGCCCCTCGTTTGTCTACTACTACATGCGTGTGATTCAAGAAGATGGCCATGTGGGTTGGGCCTCGCCTATTTGGGTCGATTTAGTCCCCCCAGCACCTTCAGCTAAAAAATCGAAGAAAAAATGACGTTTTTGATTGCCTTTGGGCTAATTGCGCTGTGCGTAGTTGGCCTATCGATTGGCAAGCTGATCACAGGTAAGTCCAAATTCCATTGCAAACGCTGCTCAAAGCCAGATGAAGATTGCCCCAGATGCGGCAAGAAAAAAGATTAACTATTTTGAATATGTCTGCAGGAATTGCTCTATCGTGAAGTGTCGTTCGTTTTCTGGTAACATCGTGGCTTTATGCACATCAAAACTGCGTTTTTTAAACTCTTTGCAATCGCTTGGATTATCAATTTTAATTTTGAGGATTTGTAGCAGCATTTGAGGGGTTTGGCCTTTTTGGACTAATTCTTCTTTTTGGGCATAGGCTTTAGCGTAATCAGCTGCCCGCACCATCAAGGCAGCGTCTTGTTTAACTTGCTCAAATGTCTTGCTAGAATTGACATCTAGCCATTGCTTAAAGTCTTCCGATTTGATTTCTTTTACTACCTCATCGTATTGCGCTTTTGTCTCTGTATGATCTCGGTACAGTTGCGCCACTGTTTTTAAGCTGCTAAATCGATTTGCTTTTTTCTTTTGTCCCTTAAAATTTATTACTTCTCTTTTTGCCACCGCCACATAATCGATTTTCTTTTTTTGACAACAGCAAAAGATGCGTTTAAGGCATAGACAAATTGATCGAAAGCACCCGCTGATGCAGTTGCAGATTTTTGTGCAACACGAGGGTCCTTTTTTTGGCTTTGGTTTTGGCTTTGGTTTAGAGATTGTGTCTTTGATCGGAATTTCAGTTGGACCTGTGGGCTTATTACATGGTGTATTTAGGATTGACGCTGTTAAATCTTGCTTGGGCGGTACTACCCGAAATTTGGCCCTAGGCGTGTACGGCGTTTGTGTGATTCTGGCCATGATTTACCTATTTTTAACAAGGTTATACTATTTTACGTCTTAAAACCCAAGCACAGAAAAGGTGGCATACGCTAAAATACGGAATATGCTGATATTAGGTTCAAGCTCGCCCAGACGCAGAGAAATTTTAAGCCACTATAACATCCCTTTTTCGGTTGCAACGCCTCCTTATGATGAGAAGAGTTTTGTCTTTGATGGAGAACCGAAAAATTATGTGCAAAAACTAGCTCGCGAAAAAAGCTTGTCCATCGCCGGGGAGTTTGAATCAGAGGATGCCCTACTTACAGCTGACACTGTCGTTGTTAAAGATGGCCAAATTTTTTCAAAGCCTGAGACACTAGAAGAAGCATTCGAAATGCTTTTGGATTTGGCTGGAAAAACCCATGTTGTCCATAGCGGTGTCTGTATCAGGTGTGGTGTGCAGGAATTTTGCGCTGTGGAATCAACAGAGGTCACTTTTTGCCCGCTCACAGAGCATCAAATCCGCAAATTTCACTCAGCTGTCAACCCACTTGACAAGGCCGGCGCTTATGCCATACAGGGTAGCGGCGGGCTCTTGATCGAGAAAATTGTGGGCAACTACGACAACGTCATGGGCCTCCCCATGCAAACTGTCTCTAAACTTTTAAGCAAAGTGGATATTCATTTATGGGATTACGTCTCACCCTCTTCACTTTAGCATCTCTTTCTCTATTTGCCTCTGAGCAGATGCTGTACCTCGTGCAATCTGGCGATGTGCAAAAAGGGATCGACATGTATTTGGACGGGAAAAAAAAGGATGAGCATCACGATTTTGAAATTTTGCAGCAAATGGGCCATATTTTGCTTGAGCAAGGAGCAAATTCTAGCGATCCTGAAATCCAATTGCTCAGTATCTACGGCTGCGGCATCGCAGGCAAATCAGATACTCTCTCGATTTTTGAAAAAGCCATCACAAGCCCCAATCCCCTATCGCAAATGGCTGCTATCCAATTTTTGGGATCTCTTGATGACGATCGCAGTAGCCAAATATTGACTTTAGCTTTTAATAGCCAGTATTTAGGCGTTAGATTAGAAGCTGCTTATCGCTTAGCGCAAAGAAAAAATCCACTTGCCACCCAGCAGTTAGAAGCCCTGATGCTTAAGTTGCCGCCACCGCTGCGTGTTTATTTCCCCGAGTTTTATGCCTTGATCGGATCGCCTAAGGCGATTAGTTTGCTCAAAAGTTTGATGAACGATCAAGAGTTGAATGTGCGCAGTGCAGCCCTATTGTCTGCTGCTGATTACGGTAGAGATGATCTTTTGGGCTATATGCGCGCTGCAGCTACGCATAAAAATCCAGCTGAGCTAGAGGTTAGCGCGGTCGCTCTGGGTAGACTTGGCGATACGCATTCGCGTGATACGATCAAAAAGATGCTCAAATCGCCTTATGATAGTGTTAAACTAGCTGCTTTACGCAGCTTAAGCATGCTTGGAGAAACAACATGTGCAAGCGCAATCGAAGAGCTAGCAAAAAAGGGCGATCTGTTTGCTATCTTGGCATTAGGTGCATTTCCCGAGAGCATTGAGGTGCTCAAGTTATTTCTACATTCAGATAATCAAGACCAAAAACTCAATGCCTGCTTAGCTCTTTTGCAGCTCAAAGACCCCGACTGCACGCTTCCTGTTGCTGAGCTCTTGACAGCACGCCCACTCGAATGCGCGTGCCAACCCATTTTTTCGACGGGAAGAGCGCAATCGGCTTGGCGCTTTGCCCCAGCATCGGAGCGCTACGCAAAACTCACGCAAACCGATGTGATCTCCATTACACTCGATCTCAAAGAGCGCATGTTAATCGGAGCTCTTGAACTTCCAGAGGAAAACTTCTTAGATATTGCGGACCTCATTTTGCACCATCGCGTGATTCCACTCATTCCAACACTTGCCCACTTGCTTGAAAATAAAAAAACAGAAGGCGCCATCGCTCTTTTAAAAAAACACACGAATGCAATCGGATCTCCACTGGTGCGTGGCTATTGCAACCTAGCCCTCTTTCGCCTAGGAGAAGAAGGGCCGTACGAAACAGCTGTCATTACAGAGACAATGCGCTTAAAAGATTCTGAAATCATTCGCTTTCGCCCGGCAGCTCCCAAGCAAGAAAAAGGAATGAGTTTTTCTCCATTTGCACTAACTCCAGAAGAAACATCGCGCTTGCTTATCGATTCATATCAAACGCTAGCAGAGCGTCACGACACCAAAAGTATCGATATTTTACTGCGCTCGATCGGCGATGGTCATCCAAAAAATCGCTATGCGTTAGCTGGACTCTTGCTCAAGGCCCTCCAGTAGTGTTATATTAGATGGCATGCGCGTATTTGCCCTTCTAGCTCTTTGCTCCTCTGTTTTTGCAAAAGAAGCAACCGTTGATCTTTTAAACCCCGTTTATCAAGACGGTGTCATGACAACAGAAAGCGGAGGCGTCATCTCTGGGAAAAACCTGAGAATTCAAGCTAAGCACATTCACTACGACACTCTAAAACGCTCAATTTTAGCAGAAGGTGATTTACTCGTTGAGCACGAAAACCACTTTTTTGTAGGGAAAAAATTCACATACAATTTTTTGACGAAATCAGGAACTGTTTACGATGGAACAACGTTTGAAGATTTGTGGTTTTTAGGTGGCAAAAAAATCACCCTAATGCCCGATGGCAGCTACCGCATTCAAGGAGCATTTATCACCACCAGCGACAATAAAGATCGCACTTGGGATATTTATTCTCACAGCACAAGTGTAACACCTGACTCTTATCTGGTTGCTCAAACTCCTAAATTTCGCGTCCTTGGCGCGCCCGTTCTTATCCTGCCATCGCTTAAAAGCGATCTAAAATGGCAGCCCAAAAGTCCTGTGAGCTACCAAGCGGGCTGGATAAAAGGGCAAGGACCGCGCATTTCTGCTGAATACCGCGTCTACTCATGGGAAGACGTTAACATCTTCTCTAGGCTTGAGGTGCGACCCGATTTTCAAAAACTGGGCATTACAGGCGCCCTAGAAACATCCTATCTACCCAAAAATAGCCAAACGCGTTTTGTATCAAAAAACTTCATCCAAAAAGACACCTTTTTTAATGACAACGATCCAGGCAAAGAAAGCTTTAGATTTCGCGCTCAAGGCTTAATCAATTCCGAAAACAAAGAAAAAACAAATACTTTTCACACGAGTTGGGACTGGTACGACGACAAAAACCTGCCGCTCACGTTTCAAGGCGATAATTTTGCTCATAATAAAGCGCAAGAAACTGAAATGCTCATTCGGCGTATTGGTGATAAAACAATCTCAGGCTTTTATTTCAGGCCAAGAATTAACAGCTTTCAGGGCTTTAACCAGCAGCTTCCGGCGCTAAATCTTTCCTTGCACCCGATCGAAATTGGGAAATCTGGCGTGATCATGGAAAACAACACGCGCGCTGCTTACCTCAATTACGTCTACTCTGATGATGTCGATGGCCTTATCCCTGATTTTCGCTCCGGGCGCCTAGAGATGGAACACAACCTCTACCGAGCCTTTAGAACAAAAGCCTTCACCTTCACCCCGCTTGCAGGCTTTTCGGGTATTTTTTACACAAATAGCCCCAACAAAGGAGAAGCCTCCCAAGCTATCTTTCACTACGAGGGGATGTTAGATACAAAGCTCTACCGCACCTACTCGCGCTACAAACACCAACTAGAGCCCTATTTGCACTACTACGGACTCACCTTCCCCACCATCCGCGTCGATGACTACTTCATCTACAGCATTGCCGATGGCTATAACCGGCTCAATACGCTCAAGCCTGGCATCAAAAATGCGCTCTACCTGCCAGGTGAGCTCATGCCAACGCTGTCTGCAGATCTATATTCTTACGCATTTTTTGGAGACCAAACCTACAAGCTGCTCATGCCCAAAACCTATCTCGATCTTTTATGGAATATTTCTAACGTCACATTTGGCGCTCATGGAGCCTGGAACTTTGAAGAATCTGTACTTGATACGGGCAATCTTTCGCTTCTCTGGACACTAAACGCAAACTTTGCGACCTATTTTGAATTTCGACACCGCAGCCGTTTTGATTGGCGCAAAGACCAGCGCTACAACTTCGTGCTCGATGTCACCCGCTCCATCGATGAGCTGTTAGATTCGCCCATTTCAGATGGTCGAAATACACTGCTGGCCAGATTTCAAATTAAGCTCCACCCTGAATGGATCCTTCGCGTTAGAACACACATGGGTTGGGGCCGCAGTGACGAACCATCCTACAGCGAAGGTACAATCGATTTACTCCATATGGTCACATCGTCATGGAAGCTGCGCACATCTTTAAGTTGGCTCGTTCCCACCAAAGGATTCACCGCCTTTAACGGTGCTCTCAACCTAACCAATCATTTCTAACCTATTTTTTATAAGTAGCTTGTGATAATTGCGACCTAAGGTTGCAAATATCCTTGTTTTTTGCTATGCTAGGTAGCAGATAGGAGAATATATGCATAAGCGATTTTTTGAACCTCCCGAAGGCAGCTATTTTTTATTCGGTCCCAGAGGCACAGGTAAATCTACTTGGCTCAAACGTCAATATCCAAAAGCCCTTTGGATCGATTTACTCGACCCGGAAACACTGCGCTTTTATGCAGCAGGCCCTGAAAGACTGCGCAGTATAATCGAAGAAAATCCAGCCACAAAGACAATCGTTATCGACGAAGTCCAAAAAGCACCCGATATTCTCAACGTCGTCCACAGTCTCATCGAAGAAAAACGTGGGTTCCAATTTGTTTTGACAGGATCTAGCTCTAGAAAACTGAAAAAACATGGTGTCAATCTGCTCGGTGGACGTGCTCTTTTACGTCACATGCCCACATTCTATGCAGCAGAACTAGGCGCGGATTTTGCGCTAGCAAAGAATTTAAAAATCGGGATGCTCCCTATTGTCAACGATTCGCCCCACCCTGCTGATGTTCTCAAAGCATATGCCGGCATCTATTTAAAAGAAGAAATTCAAGCTGAAGGGATTGTGCGCAATGTAGGCGACTTTGCTAGATTTTTAGAAACGATGAGTTTTTCTCATGCCAACCTTCTCAACGTTTCCAATATTTCTCGTGAATGCCATATCTCACGCAACACCGTGAACAGCTATCTACTCATTTTGGAAGATCTACTCCTTTCTTTTCAGCTTTCTGTCTTTACCCGTAAAGCAAAAAGAGAACTTACACATCAGACCAAATTTTATTTTTTTGACTCTGGCGTTTATTACTCTATTCGTCCAAAAAATATTTACGATGTCGAAACTGAGCAAGAAGGTTTAGCCTTAGAAGGACTAGTAGCTCAGCATCTCAAAGCCTGGACCGATAGCCAACTAGAAAAACATCAATTGCATTTTTGGCGCACCAAAACACAAGTGGAAGTAGATTTTATCGTTTCAGGTCCTAGTTGTTTTCTGGCCATTGAAGTTAAAAACAGTAAAACTGTGCACCCACAAGACACTCGCTCTTTGCAAATCTTCCTCGAGGACTATCCCCAAGCAACGCCCGTTTTACTCTATCGCGGTAATAAGCGGTACAAAGAAAAAAACGTTTTATGCTGCCCTGTGGATGATTTTTTAAAGTCCATTCATCCGGATAAAGCTATTGGCGGTGTTTTTTCTTGATGCGCTTAAGAGCCGGATCAAGCTCTTTGCGCTCGCGTTTAGAGATTCTGTCGATATGTAAAACGCCGTTGAGGTGGTCATTTTCGTGCAACAGAGGTCTTGCCATCCAGCCCTCATGCTCCTCGACAAAGGTTTTGCCATCGATATCTTGCGCTTCAATGCGAATCTTCCATGGACGCTCAACCTCTGGATAGACGCCTGGGACAGAAAGGCAGCCCTCGCTGTGCAACCATAGCTTATCATCTAAAACAGTGATCTTTGGATTGATATAAACTTTTGGATTCGCTGTCCCATTTGGGTAACCATCATCACTAATCGAGTCATAGGTAACGACAAATACGCGCAGTGGCACGCCAACTTGCGGCGCTGCAATGCCATAACTCGAATGTGTATTGGTGACATCGATAAGATCTTGCACAAGCTGCTTTAATTCGCCGCCAAAATCTGTAACCTCTTTGCACCGAGTGCGCAAAATCGGGTTACCGTAATAGCAAAGCTCTTTACTCATGGCCGATTGGCTGGGCTTCTTCTACAGTCGGTGTTGGAATCACGATGTTGCGCTTGCGCTGGACAGCAGATGTCCAAAGTGATAATACAACGCACAAAATCATGAATGTGGCCGCTAAAACGCTTGTAATTTTTTTAAGCACGTCTGCTGTCGAGGTACCAAATAGCGACTCGCCACTATCTCCTCCAAACGAAGCTCCTAAGCCCATGCTTTTGCTCTCTTGGACCAAAATCACCATGCATAAGACCACAGCAACTAAAATAAAAACAATCAGAGAAAACCCAAATAAAAATCCCATTCTTCAACCTTCAATAATTTGATAAAAACTTTTTACATCCAATGACGCACCTCCAACTAAGGCACCGTCGATACGATCCATCGCCATCAGCTCTTTAATTGTCGTTGGCTTAACCGATCCCCCGTACAAAATCAGTGGATCGATTCTCATCGCCTCCAGCTGATTTCGAATCACGCTATGAGTCTCATCGGCAAGCTGTGGCGTTGCGCTCTTGCCTGTTCCAATCGCCCATACAGGCTCATAGGCCACAACCAATGCTTCTAGCTCTTTTGGCTCAAAACCATTTAATCCTTCAGCAATTTGCGTTTTCAAAACAGCGGCTGTATCGCCTTGTTCCCGCTCAGCTAGCGTCTCACCAATGCACATCACAGGTGTTAAACCGCACTTGATGGCCCGCTCTACTTTAGCCCTAACGCTGCCATTTGTTTCGCCGTAGTACTGGCGCCTCTCCGAATGCCCAATAAGCGTAAATGTCGCGCCGCTCTCAAAAATCATCTTACCAGAGATCTCGCCTGTATATGCGCCTTCACCATGCTCGCTTAAATTTTGAGCGCCCACACTAATGCCCGTGCCTTTAGCTGCATCAGCAGCTGTCACAAGCGCTGTGTACGGCACAGCCAGATACGCCTTTTTATCCCCCAGCAAAGGAGCCAATTCCTCAATGAAAGCCTTGGCCTCCATCGGGGTTTTGTACATTTTCCAATTTCCGATAATCACAATCTGAACTCTGGGTTAAAATTGCTAATATTTAAAAAGGATTCGATTTCAAAATGAGTCATTAGCCCAAATGCCTATTTTTGAACTCTAAGGATCTCATTATGGAGCCTTAGACTCCTAAAGATGAGTGAAATGAACTCAGAGCTCGGGTTAACAAGAATTTATTCTAACAAATGCAGGTCAAAACAACAAGCCGAAAGAAAAATTGAGATTGACAGAGGCGTTGAATTACTATAAATTTTTCGATTATGACGCAAAGCATTTTAACGGTATCTCAGCTGACTCAATCAATCAAATCGCAGCTTGAGCAAAAGTTTTCTTACGTCCAGGTCAAGGGCGAGATCTCGAATTTGAAGATGCAAGCTTCCGGGCATATTTACTTTACATTGAAGGATGCCGGCTCGCAAGTGTCCAGTGTGCTATTTCGAGGCAACGCGTCAAGGCTGTCCAGAGCACCACGCGATGGCGATGAGGTCATTTGCAAGGGTGAGGTCAGCGTTTATCTGCCACGCGGCCAGTACCAGATGATCGTACGTGAGATGAAATACAGCGGCGTCGGCGATCTGCTTGTTAAATTCCATGAATTAAAAGAAAAACTAGTTAGAGAAGGCCTTTTTGAAATCAAGCGTCCCCTACCAGCTTTTCCCAAGGTGATCGGAGTGATCACAAGTCCAACTGGCGCTGTGATCCAAGATATTTTGAATGTTTTAAAACGTCGCAGCCCCAATTTTCAGCTGATTTTAAATCCTGTGAAGGTGCAAGGGGCTGGAGCAGCTGAAGAGATTGCTAGCGCCATTGATTTTTTCAACCAGCATAAGCTTGCTGATCTGCTCATCGTAGGCAGAGGTGGCGGCAGCTTAGAGGATTTGTGGCCATTTAACGAAGAATGCGTACCAAGGGCTGTTGCTAGAAGCCAAATTCCCATTATTTCGGCTGTCGGACATGAGACCGATGTGTCCCTCTGCGATTTTGCAGCAGATGTTAGAGCGCCCACACCATCTGCTGCAGCTGAAATCGCAGTGCAAGAGCAAGGCACCCTCATACAAAACCTAACCGCTGCAAAACAAATGCTAACGCGCCACTTGAGCACCTGCATCCAGCACCACAGATTGAGGCTGCAAACGATCACGCGCCAGCCAGCTATTTGCGACCCGTATGCTTTAATCGGGCAGCTTATGCAGCGCATGGATGAATTAGGCCCTCGTCTAGATGAATCACTCCAAAATAAACTCACGCGCAGCGCCCAAACCCTGCAAATGACAAGCAAACAATTGGCAGCAAAACTGACCTCAAAGATGGAAGTACGGCAAAGGCAAGAAAAACTCAAAGGCCTCGTCTCTCACCTTAAAGCTATCGACCCCAAAAATTTACTTCAAAAAGGCTACGCCATTGTCTTTAGCGAAAAAGACAATTCCGTTATGATGTCCTCTAAAGGGCTTAACCCCACAACCAAGGTCCGTTTGCAATTTGCCGATGGATCGCGAAAAGCAACCGTTTATGAATAAAGAATTATCTTTTGAGCAGGCATACGCTAGGCTAGAAAAAATTTTAGGCCAGCTCAACTCAGGAGAAGTTTCACTTGAAGACTCTCTGAAATACTACGAAGAAGCAGATAAACTTATCCAGCAGTGCAATAGCCTGCTTGTATCAGCCGAGCAAAAAGTGCAAATGCTCATCAAAAATCGAGAAGGCAATGTGCAACTAAGCCCAGATGGCGTGCCACAACTCGAGCCCTTTGGATGATTGAACTTGCAAAGCAGATTCGCAAACGCATCATCGATGTGATGGCCAAAAATGGTGGCCATCTAGCGTCCAACTTAGGTGTAGTGGAACTCACCATTGCCCTGCACGAAGTTTTTGACTCGCCCAAAGACAAACTCATTTTCGATACGAGTCACCAAACGTACGCACATAAGCTGCTCACAGGAAGATCCGATCGTTTTGATAAAATCCGTAAAGCAGGTGGCCTGTATGGTTTTGCAGCACCGCACGAATCGCCTCACGACCATTTTTATGCTGGCCACGGAGCTACATCACTCTCGCTTGCTCTTGGGTGCGCCAAAGCCAGGGACTTAACAGAGGGTGACGAATACGTCGTACCCATCATTGGCGATGCCATGTTAACATGTGGGCTTGCCTACGAGGCTCTTGATAATATTCCCAAAGACCTAAAACGCTTTATCATCATCTTAAATGACAACGAAATGTCTATTTCCAATAACGTGGGCGCTATTTCTGAGGTTTTAAGCCAACTACTCAACCGGCCACAATCGAACAAGTTTTACCATGAGGCAGCAAACTTTTTGCGCAAAATCCCCACAGTCGGCGACAAGCTCGCACTTAAAGGAAAAAAACTCAAAGAATCACTCAAGACACTTTCTGGATCAGACGCGCCGTTTTTTGAGCACTTTAACTTAGCCTATGTTGGGCCAATCGATGGGCATGATATCGAAGAGATGATCAAAGTCTTCACTGCTGTTAAAGATCTCGATAAACCCGTCATCATCCATGTCAAAACCATCAAAGGCTGCGGTTTAGCAAAAGCTGAAAACGAGCCCATCACCTACCACGGAGCAAAACCTTTTGATCCGGACACAGGTGAATTCATCCCAGCCAAAAGCCAGCTTACTTTTCCAAAAGCGTTTGGCAAATACTTGCTTCAAATGGGTGAGAAGCATAAAAACATCGTAGCTATCTCCCCTGCAACACCTGTTGGAACAGCGCTTGTTCCATTCATGGAAAAATACCCTGAGCGTTCTCTCGATGTGGGAATTGCCGAAGGCCACGCTGTCACCTATGCTGGAGGACTGGCCTACCAAAACAAAACCAAGCCCATTCTCTCTGTCTACTCAACATTTTTGCAGCGCGGTTTTGATAACATCTTCCACGACGTCTGCATTCAAGATCTCCCCGTCATTTTTGCAATCGATAGAGCAGGCATTTCCAGCGGCGATGGGATCACGCACCACGGCATCTACGACATCAGCTTCCTCTCTAGCTTGCCTAACATGGTTATTTGTCAACCGCGCGATGGCCACGTGCTAAAAGAGCTCATGGAAAGCGCCCTAGATTTTAAGCATCCCACAGCGATTCGCTACCCCAATCTGCCAACGACAGATACAACTGGAATGATCAAAAAACGGCTTCTTGGCAAAGGAGAAGTTCTCGCTGAAGGAAAAGACATCGCCATCATCGCCCTTGGTCACATGTGCACTACTGCCTTGACAGTGCGCGATATTTTAAGTGAGCATGCTCTTAACATCACCGTTGTCGATCCCATCTTTGTCAAACCGCTTGATACCGACCTCATTGACCACCTACTCCTTTCGCATTCCATGCTCATCACCCTAGAAGAACACGTTTTAACAGGCGGCCTCGGCAGCCTCATTAACACATACGTCATGAAAAACGGCTGCACTAAAACTGCTGTTTTCAACCTTGCCCTTCCAGAAACACCTATCCACCCTGGCAGCTACAGCTCCATCATGGAAAACCTCGGCTTAGATGCTGACACTATCGCCAAAACCATCCTAGAAAACACCTCTCTCGAGGTCACAGTATGATCGTCGCCATCTTTCCCAACACCGCCAAATCCCAATCCAAAAAGCTCGCCCTTGGCATCGTCGACTTCTTCCAATCCAAAAAAATCACCGTTGTCTCAGATGATAAAGATGCAAAACTCATCGGTGCGGATCCCATCTCCAAAGTCAAAACAAGCAAAATCGATTTCATCATCTCGATGGGCGGCGACGGCACCATTTTGCGCCTAGCTCACCGCTTCTCCGATGCGCAGATTCCTATCCTCGGCATCAATCTCGGCCACCTAGGCTTCATGGCAGACATTCCTCTCGACGATGTCTATCCCAGTTTGCAAGATCTCATCGACAAAGCCTACACTCTAGAAAAAAGAGTCATCATCGAGGGCGAATCGCTAGACGGCGACAAAGCCATTGCCGTTAACGATTTTGTCATTCACCGTGCGCGCAATCCGAGCCTTGTCGAAATTGCAATCCATATTAACGGCACCTACCTGAATACATTTGAAGCTGACGGCGTCATCTTAGCCACCCCATCTGGCTCTACAGCCTACTCCCTAGCCGCTGGCGGACCTATCTTGCATCCCGCACTCCCAGCATTTGTCCTTACCCCTATCAGCCCGCACACCATCTCCAATCGCCCCCTCGTCCTGCCCACCGACATCGAACTCCAAATCCAATACCTCTCTGATTACGGCCCGGTCGAAGTCATCGCCGACGGCCTAGAAACATTCAAACTCAAAACAGGCGGCGGCTTCCGCTTGCGCAAATCCAACAAAACCTTCAACTTAATCAATCTCCACCGCCGCGACTACTTCACAACCCTACGCACCAAACTCGGCTGGTCCGGCAAACTCAGATAGCATGGATTTTTCCAAGCTAGAGAAAAAGAAACAACTTACCGCACTGAAATCACTACCTCCTTCACTTGCAAAATGGTTTGATATCGAACTTACCTATACCAGCAATGCCATTGAAGGAAATTCCTTATCGAGAGAAGAAACTCGCCTCATCGTGGAAGAAGGTGCCATCATCGAAGGCAAATCTCTAGTTGAACACTTAGAAGCGACGAATCACACGAGGGCTTTAGATTTCATCAAAGGTTTAGTCAATCTCAAACCTCTTGAAATTACCGAAAACCACATCCTAGGAATTCATCATTCGATTTTACGTGGCATTGACGATGATAATGCGGGGAGATATCGACAAGTCATTGTTCGCATCTCAGGTTCTACAGTTGTTTTCCCCAACCCGATTAAAGTACCAGATCTCATTAGTGACTTCATGCAATGGCTTCACTCTTGCAAAGACCATCCCCTCCTACTAGCCGCCATGGCACACTACAAATTGGTTACAATTCATCCCTTCATTGATGGAAACGGTCGCACAGCCCGCTTACTGATGAATTTGCTGGCTATGTCTGCGGGTTATCCCCCTGCTATCATCTCGCCAGAAAACCGCCTAGAGTACATCAACGCTTTAGAAAAAGCTCAACTTGGTGGATCGCTTGATGATTTCCTGCAGATCGTCTACACAGCCATTGACCGGTCCCTCGATATCTACTTAGAAGCAGCAGAAAACTAATAACTAATATTCAGCATCTTACAAAAATAATGCGTTGACAACGCCGTGTTTTACTCTAAACCATGCGCTACCAACGCATGAAAACAGCCCAAACCATGCGTTGACAACGCATGATTTTCATGGTATTATT
Organism: Chlamydiota bacterium; assembly: GCA_021772435.1. GTDB lineage: Bacteria > Chlamydiota > Chlamydiia > Chlamydiales > JACKPQ01 > JACKPP01. Next base: position 43,776 of record JAJFLZ010000018.1, read on the forward strand.
TGAAAAAAGGCCAAAGATGGATAAAGAACTATTAAAACAAGTCATTGCAGATCAAAGAGAGTACAGTCCTCCACGCACGTTTTTTGATCGAACTCAAGCACATGCAATCAGAAGTTATATCCATGACCCTAATATTCTGATTATCACCGGAATCAGGCGTTCAGGAAAATCGACGATCCAACGGAAATTGCAGCGGGAGATGCCTGAATCGGACTATTACTTCAATTTCGACGATGATCGCTTAGTCCGGTTTACAATTGAAGACTTCCAACTCCTCTTTGAAACATTTATTGAGCTGTATGGCAAACAAGCCACTTTTTATTTCGACGAAATACAAAACATTGAGGGCTGGGAGCGGTTCATTCGCAGGCTTTATGAACAAGGCTACAAAATCTTTATCACGGGTTCAAATGCCAAGTTGCTTAGCAAGGAGCTAGGCACTCACCTAACAGGCCGATGTATTCAAATCGAGATCTACCCTCTTTCATTCAAAGAGATCGTTTTGCACGAATATCCCACAGCGTTAAATAAACAAGCCATCTCCTCTACGGATAAAGGCATGCTTTTGCGCCTTTTTAACGATTACCTTCAGCATGGAGGCATTCCAGAATATTACAAGTTTCGCAAACCTGAATATTTGAAAGAACTCTACGAAGGAATTATTTACCGCGATATTGTAGCTAGATATAATATTGCAAACGAAAAGCCCCTTCGAGAACTCGCCTATTACTTTGCTAGCAATATTGGGAAAGAATTTAGTTATGCAAAGCTTACAAAAACTGTTGGTCTTAGTAGCCCTCACACAATTTCAAACTACTGCGACTACTTAGAAAAATGCTATCTCTGTTTTTTTGTTAACCGCTATAGCCATTCTCTGAAAAAGCAAATCAAAAATAACAAAAAATGTTACATGATTGATCCTGCTCTTATCCGCACAGTAGGATTTCGAGTCAGCGAAGATAAAGGTCGATTGCTTGAAAACATCGTTTTTTTGCATTTAAAAATGCAGGGGTCTGAAATCTATTTTCACAAAGGCCAAAGAGAATGTGACTTTGTCATCAGACAAGATAATCGCATTACTCAAGCTATCCAAGTCGCTACAAATCTTTCTAACGAAGATACAAGAGATCGTGAAATCAGCGGTCTGCTTGAAGCTATGGAAACTTACAACCTACAAAAAGGCCTGATCATCACCGAGAATGAGCCAGATAGCCTTAAAATAGGCAAGTCTCAAATCGAAATGATCCCCATCTGGAAATGGCTGCTGAATTAATAGCTAGTCTCATCTAGGCGGACCTTGCCGCGGAAAATACGATAGACGTAGGTGCCGTAAGCTAAAACGAGCGGCACGCCGATGGCAACAATGATCGCTAAAACTCGCAGAGTTAGCTCAGAGGAATGTGAATTAAAAACTGTGAGGTTGCGATTTAGCGGATCGATGGTCGAGCGCACCATGATCGGATAGGTCCCAATGCCAAAGAGCAAAAAGAGCATCATGATGGCAACGCACGACGAGATAAAGGCCGAGCCATCAAAGCCTTTGCGGATGAAAAACGGTACGGCTAGAATCGCTGCGATGGTCAAGACGGGAACGACAAACAGAACTGGGTAATTCAGCATGGTGTCTAGCATGTAGGGAAATTTGTAAAGCGTATGGATTGTGAGCATGAAATAGAAACAAATAAAGACGCCGATTGTCCATTTTACCCACGAGCGCATATGGTCGTGGAGGCTGCCTTCTGTTTTCATCAAAAGATAAACATTGCCGTGCATGGCAAAAAGCGCACAGGCAGTCATGCCAACTAAAATGGTAAAGGGCGAGACAAAGTCGCTAAATGTTCCGGTAAAATTGCCATCTGGATCAAGCGGGATGCCTTGCACAAGTGAGCCTAAAATCCCTCCAACAATAAACGCAATGGTGAGCGATGAGATAGCAAAAATCCAGTCCCATATGTGACGCCAGCTCGTGGATTCGACTTTTGAGCGAAATTCAATGGCTACAGCGCGCAAGATAAGGCCTGCTAGCAGCGCCATCAAGGGCGTGTAGTAAGCAGAAAACACCGTTGCATAAACATCTGTAAACCCAGCAAAAAGAGCGCCGCCCACAATCACAAGCCACACCTCATTCCCATCCCACACAGGACCAATCGCATTCAAGAAAATCCGCCGCTCAGTATCATCCCTGGCAAAGGGATGTAACATCCCGACACCCAAATCAAACCCATCGAGCACGGCGTAAAAAACAAGGGCAATGCCCACAATCAAAAACCAAAAGTTTGGTAAAATCATGCTTTTTCCCCTTTGTTTAATGCGTACGGATCGCGGTAAATGGCATCGCTAGGTTGCGTCTCATCAGGTCCATGTTTGATTTTGCGAGTGAGCAAAAATAAAAATAGCGCTAAAAGTAGTGTATACAAGCATGTGAACATCGTCAGAGAGCCGATCACCTGGTGTGCTACAATCGATTTAGAAACGCCATCAGCTGTTCTGAGCAAATGGTAGACCACCCACGGCTGGCGGCCCATCTCAGCTGTAAACCACCCGGTCATGTTAGCAACCATGGGAAATGCAACGCTTGCAACAAGGAGCCTGAGTGTCCACTTCGCTGTGTCAATAGTTCCCCTTATCCAAAAAATCCAGGCCATGAGAGCTGCAGCTGCCATGGCAAACCACATGTAGATCATGATGTGATACGTTTGAAAAACAACGGCGGTATTGGGCCAATCTGTTTTCGGAAATTGTTTAAGCCCTGTCACCGGCTTTTTAAAATTATGAAAACACAAGAAGCTAAGCAATCCCGGCACCTTAATCCCCTTCACCTGTTCTGTCTTGGTATCGACATAACCAACAAGTGTCATGGGAGTGTATTCTTCAGTAGCGTAAACCCCTTCAATTGCAGCGAGTTTTTCTGGCTGGTGCTGCGCCACACCTCTTGCTGTGCTATCTGCTGAAACAAGCTGCAAGATAAGTGCTGCTCCTGCTATCCACAAGCCGATTTTCAGCGTTTTTTTTGCAAACCAAGTATGACGCTGTTTGAGTAAATAATAAGCCGCGACACTGAGCACTAAAAATGTACCCGTGAGCCAACAGCCAATCAGCACATGCGAGAGCCTTTGCATGGCGCTCGGATTAAAAATCATGGCCCAAAAGTCCGTGACAACAGCTTTTGCCTGCGCGCCCTCGCCAACAATTTTATACCCTTGAGGTGTTTGCATCCACGAATTGGCAATCACAATCCACACCGCGCTAAAATGCGCGCCAGCCGCCACACAAATCGTGGAGAAATAGTGCACCTTCGGTTTGACACGCTCCCAGCCAAACAGCATCAGCCCGATAAATCCCGCTTCCAAAAAAAAGGCAAAGATCCCCTCTGCACCCAGCGCGCTACCAAAAACATCACCGACAAACCGCGAGTACCTAGCCCAATTATTACCAAACGCAAACAGCTGCACCAGTCCCGTAGCAACACCCAACGCAAATGTCAGCGCGAAGATCTTGGTCCAAAATTGAGCTATGCGCTTGTATTCCAAATTTTTGGTTTTGATGTAGATACCCTCTGTGATGACAAGCATCAGTCCAATCCCAATACTTAATGGGGGATAGAGATAGTGAAAGGCACTATTTAAGCCAAACTGAATACGCGACAGCGTGAGAACATCCATAGACACTCCTAAAATGAATTATCTAGATCCTACAGTAAAATTGAATTTTGTCAATCTAGCTTTGCCCCAAGAGCGTACTGCGTCATGTACAAATTTTTATTTTTAGCAAGTGTACGATCCCCTTTTTTCGCCCCTTTATAAATTGCGATAAAATAAGCAGTAGAATCGCATCCCCTATCGATTGCATATTGCAATGCGGTTTTAGAATTGTGCTCTTTCAGCATGGGATAATTGGCTTTTGCAAGCCACTTGATCACTCTGACATCGTCTTGCTTAGCCGCGTAGTGCAATGGGCATTGATACGTCCATTCTGCAAAGAAGTTTTCCCACATTTGTTCTGTGATTTGAATATTGTGATTAAAAAGGTTTGGCAAGGCTCCGATGTCATAATCGGAAAGGACGTGAAACGGGCTTTTGCCATCAGGCAACTTTTGAGCCTTGCAAGCTTCCCAATCAGTAAACGATTGAACAGCTAACTTTAAGAACGCCTCTTGCATCTCAGCGCGTTTAGGATGCACGATAAGGTAAAAAAGCGGTGTTACTCCATATCGGTCTTTTTGCATCAGCCATTTTTTGCAATCTGATGACTTACATATTACCTCAAGTTGCTCTACATCATTTGCCAGAATGGCTTTATGAAGAGGATAAGCACCATAGTTGTCAACTTTTAGTACGTCATGTGGGGCAGTATGAATTTTTTTTAGCAATGCATCATGGTCAGAAAAGGCGGGCTTATTCGCGATTACCAATTTTGGCGCTTCGGACCGGCAAAGGCAAAACAGCCCAAGCAGTGCTACCAAACCAAAGACTGCCAAAGCAATCATGAGTGTACGATCTCTGGGTTTGGCTATCTTTTGCTGAACTGATTGGGCAATACGCGAAATGGGCTTTGGCATTAAAAATGTTTAAGAGCGTCGATTATAGCCTGGTTATTCCCAGCAAAAGCTAATGCTGATTTCCCGTCAGACGTTACAGATGATGGGCATCCCATTTTCCTGAGCCACTTAATGACATCTATTCTCTCTTTTTTGATTGCATAGTGTAGTGGATGTGGATGATTTGGCCAGCGCGCGCGCATCGCCTGCCATTGTAAGCGTTCGTATTCCTCGTCATCTCTCATGAAAAATTGTGACATATCAGGCAGCTCGACACCTTCTAAATCAGAAACAAAATGAAGTGGGCTACGTCCATCTGAAAGGCGTTGCGCTAAAAGGCACTCTGTCCAAGTGAGTGTGTTTTGACATATTTCGATAAATGCACCATCTGTTGTTTTACGGTGAGGACTTGCCATGTGATAAAATAGAGGGGGCGTACCAAAACGATCAGCATGTTGCATAAGCGCAATCAAGAGATTTTTCTCACAGCTTTCTTGGAACTTGAGAAGCTGAGTTAAAGCATTGCTATTCCCTGCTAAAACAGCACAGTGTAAAATTGTTAGGCCGTAGTTTGGACTGACCTTCGTGATCTCATCGAGATCATTTAGCTCAAAAGATTTTCCTTCAATAATGGCTTTGTGGATGGGCAGACTAGAAAAATCTTCTGAATCAAGAATAAATTGAGGGTCTTTTTGCAGTTTCACTAGATAGTCGTCGAACTCAACAGGAGCAGTCTGGATAGCTGTGATTGGACTTGGGTTTTGCATACGCCAATAACAAATCCCTGCAGCGACAAGCGCAGCAAAAACTAAAAGAGCAAGAACATAAACGCGCCGACTTGAGTCTTGAGACTCCGTGAATGGCTTTATCTGAGCAGTCTGTATTTTCGTAACCATATGGTGCACTAAGATAATACAATCTTTTGATGATAGCAATAGATGAAATTATCCAAAACAGGTAGGCAAAAATTGACTATTGCTTTCGGCGTTTAGGAAGAGTACAATGCCTACTAGGGAGTGCCACACGTGGATTTTTTGTCTTACTTCATACCTGTGTTTGAGCTGATCATCATTACCGTGATGATTAATTACCTCCTGTCTTTTTTCTGGAATACGCGTTCGATGGATCTGGTGCTGGGTGTTTTTGCCTTTTTGCTCATTTTCGCAGCCTCTGGATGGCTTCATTTACCTGTGTTGCACAAATTGATGCTAAGTATCTCAAATGTCGCCGTGATTGCCGTTTTGATTATCTTTCAGCCAGAGCTCCGAGTGGCTCTTTCTAGGTTAAGCCTTAAGGGTAAGCGGTATAAAGAGATTACCGAATTCGATAAGTTTTTGGATCAGCTTGCTAATTCTGTCTACAAGATGGCAGATAAGCGCACAGGAGCCTTAATCGTACTCGAAAACGAAGATATCCTCGATGAGTACTCGCGCAAGGGCATTGCATTAGGTGCTAATTTTTCGTCGGAGCTCCTAGAGTCGATTTTTACAATAACGACACCGCTACACGATGGAGCTGTGATCATTCGTGATTTGACGATTGTAGCAGCCGTTGTGATTTTGCCACTTGCAGAGGATGTCTCTCAGCTGACAAAAGCGATGGGAACGCGCCATAGGGCTGGTCTTGGTGTCAGCCAAATGACCGATAGCTTGGTGATTGTGGTGTCTGAGGAGACGGGCAAGGTCTCCATTGCAAGAGATGGAATCATGACAAGAGGCGTTAAAATCGATCGCTTTAAAGGTGTGCTTCGAAGTATTTTTAATCCTCCAACTAAAAAACAATTTCCGACTAAATTTAATCTTATGGAGTGGATCAAACGATGAAAACACTACTCCACCGCATTTTTGTCGAAAATTGGCCCCGTAAGGCCATTGCAATCGTTTTGGCTATCATTGTGTGGATTGCCTTGGCCCAATCGCTAACTGCTACAAAGGTGATAGGCAATGTCAGCGTTCGCGTTGTCAATATTCCCAAAGGCATGACCGTTGAAGGGATGCAAAGTAATGGTCTACTGTCGAAAAAAATCACGCTGACAGTGACTGGAAATAAAAATACACTGGACAAACTCACGTCGCATGATTTTGAGATAGTGGTCAGCGCTGAAGGTCAACAGGGCGAATGGGTCGCTTCGATTAGCAGAGCAAATCTTGCCAGTCTCAACTCCGAAATCAATATCTCTCAAGGCATTAGTCGTATTCAAACCAAAAATTTTATCATTAGGCTCACTCAACTTGTATCGGAACAAATCCCGATCATTGTTGCAAAACCCATCGGAGAGGCTCCCAAAGGATACCTTTACCTCGACACCTGGCCCTACAGGCTCTATACGACTATTGAAGGCCCTAAAAACACTGTAGCCAAGCTTAAAAAACAGGGCCTGAAACTCACTTTTAATTTAAACGACATCTCAAAAGCGGACTTAAATTCTCTGGAAGGCTCTTCTAAAGTGGGTAACAGTGATGTGGTATCCTATTTTGTACCAAATCACTGGAAAGAAGTAAGCATTCCCGAGCTCTCTAACACTCCGGTTCCAATCAACGACCCCAATATCAAGTATTTACGAATCGACTTTGTTCGCATTGACATGCTCTCCATCTCAACGCCCTTGCCTGTCGATTTGTTTTTCTTACCGAAAACCTCCAGCGTGCTCAATCCAGGCAAAGCAAAGCTTGCCACAAACGACACTGTTAAACTACAAAACGGTATCAAGGTCTTTGCAAAACCAATCTATGCTAAGGGTGTCAGTAAACTCTTTTTGGATATTGTTCAGGATTATATGCAGATTGAAATTATCGCAACACCTGTGCAAGAAGGGCAATCGATGCAGTGGAGCGTTCAATTTGTCAATCCGAGTAATTTAGAAAATCGTTACGTTGATATTTTGATGGCCGATGTATCCAATCAAGAACTCTCCGACTTAAATCCCCAAGTGCGTGAAGAGTATTTGCGTAACCGTTTTAGAAGCTACATGAATCGCTTTGCCCTTTATGATGAAAATAACCGACCGCTCAAACTTTTTATCACTAAAAAAGGCAGCCAAATCACCGTTATTGAAGAACATGAAAATAGCACTCCTTAAGCGTCAATTACGCGGCATTGGGGGGCTTGAAAAGCAAACGCATAGGCTCGCAAAAGCGTTTGCAGATCGCGGTTGCTCTGTCACATTGATTTCTCAAGATGAGCCGCAAAACTACGATTACAGGCCGTTATCTAGCTTTGATAAAAAAAGCATCAAGAGCTTTGATGTTGTTTTGGGGATGGATCGCTTGCCGCATCAAACGCATATCCGCGCTGGCAATGGCGTGCACGCTGCTTATCTCAAAACAAAAGGGTGGGCATCACAATTTTTACCGAAACATCAAAGAGAACTAGCATTAGAAAAACAAGCTTTGTCTGAACCTACTCTGCGCCATATTATCACTAATTCCAATATGGTCAGAGAGCAATATATCGATTTTTACGGCATAGATGAAAATAAAGTGACCGCAATTCACAACGGCGTTGAATGGAAATCTCTTGAAAAAGCCTATCAAGACCACCTTCAAAAGCCAGATGGCCCCTACCATTTTCTATTTGTCGGCAACGATCTAAAACGCAAAGGGCTGTTGCCTCTAATGCATATGCTATCTCAACTTAAGTCTCCCGACTGGAAACTCACGGTCGTCGGAGCGGATAAACGTCTCAATGCTTTTATAACTTTAAGCAAGGGTTTAGGAATTGCAAACCAAGTGCATTTTGCAGGAAAACAAGCTGATCCAATTCCCTATTATGTCAATGCCGACTGCCTTGTTTTGCCAAGTAGATACGATCCATTTGCCAACGTCACCATCGAGGCGCTCGCCATTGGCCTGCGTGTGATAACAACACATACCAACGGAGGATCAGAAATCCTTTTAGATGAGGTTGGTCAGATCATCTCAAATACAAATGAACTATTGCTTGCTCTAGAGCAAGAGATGATACAACCTAAAAACCCCGACATTTGCAGAGCCTCTGTGCAACATTTAGATTTTGATATTCAACTCAACAAATTTGTCGATTTATGCTTATCAACCTGATCACCTGGCCAATCAAGTTTTTGTCTTATAGTGCATTGCACGCATTGGGACACGTTTTAGGGCCCATTTTGTACTACATCATCCCCCACTTTCGCAAACGTACGCTTTCCAACTTAGCGCTCGCGCTGAAACTTCCCAATCCAGAGCTCAGGTGTTTAGCTAAAGCCTCTTTTTCTAATCTAGCTATCACCTGCTTAGAATACCTAAAGCTGTCCCACGAAACCGATATGAAAAATGTCGCATCTTGCAAAAATCCCGAAAAAGCCAAGGAGCTCATCGATGCTGGGCAAGGAGTCGTCTTTTTCGTTGCCCACCAAGCCAACTGGGAAATATTATTTATGGAAGCTGGGCGCAGGATGCCTGGAATCGCCATTGGCCGGCCGATCAAAAACAAATGGCTCTATCGCTGGCTAATCTCCGTGCGTGAGCGATTTGGCGGCCGCATCGTGGAGCCTAAAAACGCGATCAAAGAAGGTTTAAGAGCCCTGCGTGCTGGAAAATTCGTCGGCATCGTCGGCGATCAGGGCATGCCTGAGAGCTCTTTTTCATTTCCGTTTTTTGGAGTGAGGGCTTGGACCACACCAGTCCCTGCCATTTTAGCTCACCGCACAGGTTGTCCCATGATTGTCGCCACCTGCAAGCGCCTGCCCTCTGCTCGCTACGAGATCCATTATTCCGATCCCATCTGGCCCGATCAAACTAGGTCCATGGAACACGAAATCAACCGTATGATGGGAGAAGGACTCAAAATTTTAGAAGAAAGTATCGCCGAAAATCCCGACCAGTGGCTTTGGCAACACAACCGCTGGAAGCAGGAAACCCCTAAAAACGTCTACTATCGCTTTCGAAAAGATCCGATTTTAGTCATCATCGATAATGAAGAGCAGCTCAAGCACCTGCAAACATTTCGCGAAATCTATCCCAGAGTTTTGTTAACACTTTTAGCTCCCAAACACCTAGCAAAACAAATCGATTTAAAAGACGCAGAAATCATTACCTACCGCAATCCTAAAGAGACACTGCTTGCTGACTACCGCTTCAAGCTCGTTTACGATTTGACAGACTCCTCTGCCATTGACAGGCACTATAATAAGTTTGCAGCTTTTGAAGTGCTAAACATTCCTAAACTTAAAAAACTTGCTGGAGAGCCGACACGCGATCTATCTGAACTCCTCAAAAAGGCGGTGTGCCGTGCCCCATGACCGCTTTTACCATCCAGGCCCCCTCAAAGGGTCCATCGTACTTGAGGGAGATGAGCAGCATCATCTTTTCAAAGTCATGCGTGCCCACGCCGGCACCCAAATCGAGCTCATCGATGGCAAAGGCATGCTTGCGCAAGCAACTGTTGTGAAAATCGATCGCAAAACAGCCGAGCTCAGTATCACGCATTCAGAATTCTGTGAGCCAACCTTGCAGCGAGTGCTGGGCATGAGCTTGATTAAGCAACCCAAGCTAGAACTTGTGATTGAAAAATGCACAGAGCTTGGTATCACCGACTTCCACCTCTTCCCAGCGGCTCATTCAGAGCGCGATCACCTCTCTCTTAACCACCAAAACCGCCTGCACGCCATCACCATTTCAGCTAGCAAACAATGCGGCCGGCTTTATCTCCCGACCATTCACCTGCACACTGAAATCCATATCCCGGAATCTAGCGCCTATGCCACTTTGGCTGGCAATCCAACCCAGTTAAGAGACACGAAAACAAAAAGTATTTTGATCGGACCTGAAAAGGGATGGTCTCAAGCAGAAGAAGCCTTATTGATAGCCAAGGCAAAGCCTGTATCGCTACACGACAACATCTTGCGCGCTGAAACAGCTGCCATTGTCGCAGCAGCCATTCTTTCATGAGCTAGCGTTATTTAACGCGAGCCTTGGATCAACTTAAGAGCTGACGTTACGCGAAAGAGGTGGGTTCAGATGCGCTGGCGAAGGTGCCAAGATACAAAGATGACGACGAAGCAAACTCCAAAGAGTTTGGTGAGGAGGAAGATGCCGTAGATTGGTGCCTGCTAGCTCTGCAGATGAATTCAGATATGTGCGCAGGCGTCAGTAATAACCTGAACTCTTTCGTTTTGATTGTTTAGATTCAGAGCAGATTAGGTGACAGATTGTGCCATTTTTTGCGATTTGATAGCCAAGGCGCTATAGATGAGCACAAAAAGGGTGCAAGATGGCGACTAAGATGCTCTGAAGATGAATGATATAAACCCGAAATTTTGACGGATATTGGAGATTTTAAGACAGCAGTACTCAAGAAATCGCCTTAAACAAATCGTCTAATGTAGCATCACTTGCAATTATTTCTTCTGAATACATGGTTGGTTTCAGCCCGAATGCTGTGATCATAGAAAGCAGTATATTCTTTTTTGTTCTGGTCTGGCTGCGGAAAATCTCAACTTTTTTCATCAAAGATTTAGCATAGGACTTATCAATGGCAAACTCAGTATTGTGACATTTAATCTCACAAATTGTGACGGTGTTATCGAATCTGTCAAATAGCAAATCTATTTGTATGCCTTCATCTGCCTTAGTTCTTGGAGCATACCGGTAAGTACCTACATCAGCTCCAGGATCTATTGATAAAGCCTGCCTTATTTGGTCAATATGCTTATAACAAACTGTCTCGAAAGCATAACCGCTCCAAATTTTCCAAGCGGGCTGGCTTGATTTTGATAGCCAAAAACCTTTTCCGATTGTTTTTTTCCTTATCGTTCTCATATTGGGTTCAATCCAAGTAAGGTAAAATAGGCTGTATTCATCGTCGATTAAGTAATATAGTCCTTTTTCTTTATGCCCGTAAGGAACTAGGCTCAAGATAAATCCAGCGTCTTCAAGTTGCCGAAGCTTTTTTATTGTTGAGCCACCACTTGGAAGTTTTGCTTCTTTGATTAAAGCAGATTGCCCTATGCCAGAGTGATGCTTTGCAATCACTCTTATTAGGTCTTTATAAGGTTCAGGGTCTTCAAATAAAGATGCAAATAGCCTATCAAATTCTGTACATAATGGGCTATCACCTTGAAAGCACAGCTTTTCGATACACTGACTTGAAGATAGTCCTTTTGCCAAGTAAGTCCAATACAGAGGAACACCCCCTAAAACCGTATAGAGTTCTAATATCTGCCTATTATTGAAGCTAAGTTGGGCTTTTTTGAGAAACTTCTTGGTCTCCAAAAGAGTAAATGGTTGCAATTTTATAGTTCTAGTGACTCTATTATGAAGCCCTCCCCTATTGTTGATAATATTATCTATGATCCAGGATGTTGCGGAACCGCATATTATCAACTTGATTCTGGGATCGAATGACCAATACCTATTCCAATATAACTCTAATGACATTAACAATTTTGATCTCGGAGTAGCCATCCAAGGAAGTTCGTCGAAAAACAATATAATTTTGGCATTTTCTGGGAGCTTCTCAAGCGCTTGATGTAAATCGTTAAAAGCATCTTTCCAGTTCTTTCTTGCAATGACCGGAGCTCCTTTATAAAAAGCGTGCCCGAGTTGCAAGGCAAACTCTTTCAGTTGATCATTTGTGGTGCCCTTTTGAATACCCGTGACATGAAAGAATACGTTTGACATCCTACTTACAAAAGTTTTTACAAGGTATGTTTTCCCAACTCTTCGTCTGCCATAAATTGCTATAAACTCAGCCTTATCTGAATCGACTAGATCCCTTAAGGTTTCTTTTTCATTCTCTCGACCTATTAAGCTATTTCTAGGCATTCTAGTTTTCTTGTAGGATTTTACCATTTTTAGACCTTTATATTTAAACACTTATGACGTTTTGTGCTAACGCGCTGGTTTTGCAGTTTCGAAAGTCGGCGCGTTAAACAAATACTCTGTGTTAACACGCTGGTTTAAAGAGTAACAAAGCCAGCGCGTTAACACAAGGATTTTAAATGACGATTTAAAACTTTTTGTATTTTAGGGGTATTTGCACAATACGTGTAAAATCATGCCACTTTGGCAATAATATAACGCAAGTTGCGGATCAACTCTGAAGCAACCAGGTTATTAACTTTTTGGACAGACAAGGCCGATGATTTCTTCTTCAGACGGAATGCGTCCCCTGAAAACCAAACCACGGTGCGGATCCAGCGTAACCTCTGGCTCATCGGTAAGAAGACTCATTGCACCATCCGCCCGCGTGATGAACGGAATGTGCCGCTCTTTGGCAAATTCGCGCACCCGTTTTTCCGACTCAGTGTCATCGTGGTTGTTTTGTAAAATAATACCCGCTGCGTCTTTTAAACGGCTTAAGGTTTCATCGTCCCAACGTGTTGTCACAACGATGTGATCCTTTGGATCAATTGAATTCGATAACAACAACACAGCCTTTGCAAATACTTGATGGCCCTCACCTGGCTTGCCGCGCACGATCACATCGCCAATATGGCGCACGATCATGGTGTTGGTTGTTCCTGAAATACCAAACGAAGATCCAGCTGTGACAACGACTAGATCGCCATATTTGGCAATTTTATGGGAAATTGCAAAACAGCTAGCGTTCACAAACGCTTCTTTAACATCTTTTGCTTCTTTAGTAAGCGCTGGCACAACACCCCAGCTGATCGCGAGCTGTTGATAAGTTTTGCTGCTCGATGTGAGGGCTACGATCGGAATTTGTGGGCGAAACCTAGCCATCACCCGAGCTGTAAAGCCTGTGCTTGTAAAAGTAAATAGCGCTTTAGCTTGAGCGCTATACGATGTCTTGACACCTGCTAGCGCCACTGAAGACGAAATATCGTTATATTGGTGCTCTAAATCGCGATTGAAAAAGGCGCGATAATCAAAATCTGCCTCGGCCTCTTCAATCACACCGCGCATCAGCTTGCAGCATTCGATTGGGTATTTGCCAACAGCTGTCTCACCAGATAGCATGACAGCTGATGTGCTGTCGTAGATGGCGTTAGCCACATCGGAAACCTCAGCCCTTGTAGGACGGGGATTATGGATCATCGACTCGAGCATTTGGGTAGCTGTGACACAAATTTTTGCTGAGGAGTAACATTTTTTGATCATCATCTTCTGGAGCTTTGGCACAGTAGAAAGCGGCACCTCAACACCCAAATCCCCTCTTGCAACCATGATGCCATCTGCAACTTGCAAAATGGTGTCAAAATTATTTACACCTAAGGCGTTTTCAATTTTAGCGATCACAAGCGTATTGGCGCAGTTACTTTCCAGTAAAAGACGCTTTATCTCCAAGATATCATCGGCTGATCGAATAAAAGAAGCAGCAATGATATCGACTTCATTTTTGCACCCAAAGCGAATATCCTCGATGTCTTTTTCTGTGAGAGACGGCAAGCTCAAATCCGCACCCGGAATATTGATTCCCTTCTGGCTAGAAATGCGTCCGTCATTTTTAATCTCAATGAGTACGCCATCTGCTGTTTTCTCTACAACTGTCGACTCGATGTAGCCATCATCGATCAGCACTTCCTGTCCCGGGAGCAGCTCATCGACAATATGCATCGGAGTCACTGAAAACTTTTTGCTATCTCCTACACAGGGCTTTTTGCAAATCAGGACTAGATCACCTGTTTGAACGGTGACGCCCCCTTCCGGCATTTGACCTACGCGAACTTCTGGCCCCTTATTATCGAGCATAATAGCCAAAGGAACATTCTTGATCTCACGTGCTTTTTTTAAATTATCAATACTTTTTTGATGATCTGCGTGGGTGCCATGGCTAAAATTGATCCTAGCAACATTCATGCCAGCATCAATCAGTGCTAACATTTTTTCTAAGGTTGCAACCGCCGGACCAATCGTGCAAATAATTTTTGTACGTACTCTCATATCTTTTACAATACTGAGTAAAAGAGTTATTTGCCAGCTAACCTGCGATCTGTTAAAATCGGCGTTATGGAAAAGAATACTCCCCTCACTATTTGTAATACTCAAATTCATCCTGGCGAGCGCATTACAATCGCTGTACCAACACCTGAAATCTACACATGCGCGCCCATGCATATGCCGATACATATCATCCACGGCAAGTATGCCGGACCCAAATTGCTCATTTGCGCAGCGATTCACGGTGATGAAATTAACGGCATCTCAATTATTGAACGCTTGTTAAATCTGCGCCTTTTAAAAAAATTAAGAGGCACATTGATCGCTGTTCCCGTCATCAATATTTTTGGCTTGATCAACCAATCCCGTTTATTGCCCGATATGTACGATTTAACAACGAGTTTTGGCAAAAATGAGCATGGCTCTTTTGTCGGAAGACTAGCCCACCTGCTAGAGACAGAAATTTTAAACCAAGCCACTCATTGTGTTGACTTACATACAGGCGAGCCGCATAGGCACAGTCTACCACAGATTCAAACAAACCTTGACCATCCAGAATGTCAAACCATGGCCGAATGTTTTGGTGCTCCGCTAGCTATCCACACCGAATCGAAAAGAGGTTTACTCTGGCAGCTTTATCAAGACTCCCCCATACCTACTGTCATTTACGAAGGAGGAGAGGCCTTAAGGCTTGATGAGCTCACGATCCGTACAGGTGTCAAGGGAATCACACGTATGATGCGCCATCTTGGCATGCTAAAAGAGACTGTAGCATCAGAGGTCAAACCGTTAACAGTAAGAGGAACATCTTCTTGCTGGGCACCCACCAGTGGCCTTTGCAAACTTAAACAGCGCGTCGGAGCTTATGTTAAAAAAGGGACCGTTATAGCAGATATCTCCGATCCGTTTGGCTCAGTTCAAACAACGCAAATCACATCTCCAACTGACGGCTTAATCATCTCCCATAACAACCTACCCCTTGTCAACGAAGGTGAAGCCGTATTTGAAATCGCTGAATACCACACAAGTGAAAAAATGATCGAACACATGGAAAGTTGGCAACACCAAGAGCACTCATGAAGAAACTAGGCCTTTTCATGTGGTTTCTAGCGGTTCTCTTCTTCTTCTACGAGTATTTTTTGCGCGCCTTTGTTGGAACCCTAGCAACCCAAATCATTCCCGATCTTAGCATTTCACCAGAGCAGCTTGCATGGATTGGTTCAGGCTACTACATCGCCTACGCCATTATGCAATTGCCAGTTGGCATTTTAGTCGATCGATTCGGCAGTCGTCTACTGCTTACTCTCGCATGCTTTATTTGTGCAGTTGCTGCATTTTGGTTTGGTTTTGTGCAAGGCTTCCTCGGCGCTTTTGCCTCCAGATTTTTAATGGGACTTGGCTCAGCCTTTGGTTTTATCGGTCTTTTGGCCATTGCGCTCAACTGGTTTCCAAAAAAACACTTCGCCTTTATGACGGGATTATCCCAATTTTTAGGTGTCATCGGCCCGATGTGTGCAGGAGCACCTCTTGTCTTACTCATGCAAATTTATGACAATAACTGGCGACTGTTGCTGATGGGAACGGGAGTCATTGGGCTTGTCATTGCTGTATTGCTTGGTATTTTTTTACGCAACAAGCCCAAACGCACAAGACGCTCTGTTATTTACGTTGAAAACCCGCAACCTCTAAAACAAAAGCTACGCCTACTCATCAAAACGCCACAAGCTTGGGCTACCATGTTGTTTGCCTCCACAAACTACGCTTCCGTGCCTTTGCTTGGCGCTTTTTGGGGAACCTCCTACATGCAAGAGCGCGGCTACACTCAATCTGAAGCGGCTCTTATCGCCTCCATGGTCTGGCTTGGTTTAGCAATTGGGTGCCCCATGGCTGGGCGCATCTCAGACAGAATCAAGCGGCGAAAAACCTGCTTATGTGTCCTATCCGCAATAGGTTTATTTGCAAGTATTGCCGTCATCTACCTTCCAATCGACTCTAAGACTCTTTTGTGCGCTTTATTTTTTCTAATCGGCTTAGCTGGCGCAGGACAAAGTGTATCCTTTGCCACCATCTCAGAGCAAGTTTCCTCCAAACTAAAAGTCACAGTGTTGGGATTTAACAATCTGGGAATTATTACCTTTGCTGCCGTTATCCCGCCAATTGTCAGTACCTTCATCCATTCTGGCGGTCAAAAATCAATCCAAAGCTTCCAAACTGGCTTAAGCATCATCCCTATTCTCTTTTTGATCTCCTTTATCATTGGCAACTTTATTGTGCGTGAAACCTTCTGCCGCCATCAAAAAGAACCCTTTCACGTCTCACTATGAAACAAGATAAAATTGTACTCAAAAATGTACGAGTCCACAACCTCAAGGGTGTGGATTTAGTACTGGAGCCGCATCAGCTGATTGTCTTTACTGGCGTGTCGGGATCTGGCAAATCATCGCTAGCTTTCGATACGATCTATGTAGAAGGACAGAGGCGTTATGTCGAATCGCTATCCACGCAGGCGAGAAGATCGCTTGGCGATCAGCTGGGAAAACCTGACGCGGAGGTCATCACAGGCATATCCCCAACAATTGCCATCGAGCAGAAAACCGTTGGCCACAATCCCAGATCGACTGTCGGCACAATGACTGGTATCCACGATTTTATGCGCGTGCTCTTTGCAAGAGCTGGCGTGGCTCATTGCCCAGAGAGTGGCGAACGTGTCACGCCGCAGAGCACTCAGCAAATTCTCTCTGTCATTGAAGGATTCAAAAAGGGCAGCAAAATCATTTTCTTAGCTCCTCATACGCGGGGGAAAAAAGGGGAATTCAAGGAGACCTTCGATGAGCTATTGCGCAAAGGATTTATGCGCATTCGCCTTGATGGCAAGATTGTGGATCTAAACGAAGAGATCGCTGTGGATTCAAAGACAGCTCATGATATCGACCTCGTGATTGACCGCATCGTTTTTGACGATATGGACAGAG
Source organism: Chlamydiota bacterium (assembly GCA_021772435.1). Taxonomy (GTDB): domain Bacteria; phylum Chlamydiota; class Chlamydiia; order Chlamydiales; family JACKPQ01; genus JACKPP01. The sequence goes on from JAJFLZ010000018.1 coordinate 61,148, forward strand.
TCCGCGATGCCACCTCGCAGGCCTTGGAACTCGGCCAGGGTGTGATGAGTGTGGTAGTTAACGGCGAAGAGACACTCTTTTCTCAGCACGCCTATTCAAAAAAGTCGGGCATATCTTATCCGGCGCTTGAGCCGCACGATTTTTCTTTCAATCACCCTAGCGGCATGTGCCTAACGTGTCAGGGACTGGGACGCACGCTTGACTTTGATTTGGACAAAGTCATCGATGAAGATAAAACCATCGCTGAAGATTGCTGCAGCCTCGCTGGCTCTTACCAAACAGTGCGCTGGGGCAACATCTACGACAATTTAGCCAAACTCTACAACTTTGATGTGCATACAAAGTGGAAAAAGCTCTCAAATAGTGCTCAGAAAGTCTTTTTGCACGGCGTTAGAAAAAAATGGCTACGGATGCAATTTGTGCATCCTGACACCGGCAAAACCTGGACTGACTACATCTCGTGGAAAGGCGTATTTCACGAAGCTAAAAAACGGTACCAAGAAGCAAAATCAGACAAATATCGCGCTAAAATGCAAGAGCTGATGACCGACAGCCTGTGCCCAGATTGTGCTGGCGTGCGAATCCGCCCCTACCCGGCTGCGACCAAACTTGGAAACAAACGGATTTTTGAGCTATCGGCGATGCCAATTTGCGATGTTTTGTCCTACATCGAAAAACTGCCACAAACAGCGATTAGCAAAGATCTAATCCAGGAAATCGAGCGCCGCCTGCGCTATCTCGTCAACGTAGGCCTTGGCTATCTCAGCTTAGAGCGCACAGCACCGACGCTATCTGGCGGCGAAGGACAACGCGTGCGCCTCGCCTCGCAAATTGGCTCAGGCCTTGTAGGAGCAACGTACGTGCTTGATGAGCCCTCCATTGGCCTGCATCCCTCAGATCACCAAAAGCTGCTCAAAACCTTATGTGATCTGCGCGATAGAGGCAACACCGTCATCGTCGTCGAGCACGACGAAGATACCATTCGCGCAGCAGATACCATCGTCGATGTCGGTCCTGGCGCTGGCTCGATGGGCGGTGAAATTATTGCGACCGGCACATTGAGCGCCATCATCAAAGCCAAACGCTCTTTAACTGGCCAGTACCTCTCCAGATCCAAATCCATTCCCATTCCCAAAAAACGCAAAATCAAAAAAACAAACATCACGATTAAAGGCGCTAGCCACAACAATTTGCAAAATATCGATCTCAGCATACCCCTCGAGTGTTTTATCGCTGTCACAGGCGTCTCAGGTGCTGGAAAATCATCTCTAATCACCGATACGCTATACCCAGCGCTCTCAAACAAGCTGATGCGCTCAGAGCTCAAAGTGGGCAAACACACATCCATCACCGGAATCGAAAGCGTCGACAAAATCATCGCTATCGACCAAACACCGATCGGTCGCACACCCAGATCCAACGCCGGCACCTACATCAAATTATTTGACGACATCCGCGATTTATTTGCCAAATTGCCCGAAAGTAAAGCTCAAGGATTTACAGCCGGCAGATTTAGCTTCAACGTCAAAGAAGGCTCATGCCCCTACTGCAAGGGCATCGGTATGATCAAAATCGACATGGATTTCATGGAAGACATCTGGAAAAAATGCGAAACCTGCGATGGGCAGCGCTTTGATCACGAAACGCTATCTGTCACCTATAAGAGCAAAAACATCTTTCAGGTGCTTGAGATGACAGTTGAAGATGCCCAAAGTTTTTTTGAATCTATTCCCAATATCCACCACAAGCTCACGATGCTGCGCCGGGTCGGTCTCGATTACCTAACTCTTGGCCAGCCCTCAACAACACTATCTGGCGGCGAAGCTCAGCGCATCAAGCTAGCAAAAGAGCTGGTGCGGCCGGCTACTGGCAAAACATTTTACATCCTAGATGAACCCACAACAGGCCTGCACTTTGAAGACTGCCGCAGGCTAATTGAGGTGCTTCATACACTAGTCGATCAAGGCAACACCGTACTCGTCATCGAGCACAACATGGAACTTGTTAAAACAGCTGACTGGGTACTCGACATCAGCGGTGGAAAACTCATCGAATCTGGCCCACCTGAAAAACTCAAAAACTCTCTCACGGCAACCGCTCTCAAAAGTGCCTTTAATCCCAAACCCATCAAAACCCAAAAAGTAAAAAGCACAGCAAAACCCATCACAGAAATTTCTGTTGAGGGCGCGTCCATGCACAACCTCAAATACATCACCACCACATTTCCCAGAGGTCAAATCTCTGTTTGTACAGGGCCATCCGGCTCTGGTAAAACATCACTTGTTTTCGATACGATCTACGCAGAAGGCCAGCGCCGCTACGTCGACAGCCTCTCCCCCTACGCGCGCACATTTGTCAAGCAAATGCCCAAGCCCAAAGTGGAACACATCGAAGGTCTCTCTCCTGCTATTGCCATCGAACAAAAACACCATGCCGGCAATCCCAGATCGACTGTCGGTACCATGACAGAAATTTACGACTACCTGCGCGTTCTCTACACCTACCTTGGCATTGCCTACTGTCCAGAGACTGGCGATGAGATCAAATCCATCAGCAAAGACTTTGTGGTAGACAAACTTCTAAAACTTCCCGAAAACACCAAACTCCAAATACTAGCTCCCCTTGAGCTAAAGGCCAGCACAGACTTTACTGTCCTTTGCGAAAAACTCCAAAAGCAAGGTTTTTTGCGCATCCGCTTTAATGGGACATTTTACGAGCTTGGCGACCAAGTCCCCTTCGAATCTGGCCGCAAAAACTCTCTAGAACTCGTCATCGATCGCCTAATTATCAAACCCTCGATCAAAAACCGCCTTTTTGAAGCTGTATCAACAGCAACTGCCATCAGCGGCGGGCAGCTACTTGCTGCTGAAGACAAAAAAGACCACTTCTTCAACCTGGCCTTTGCCGTCCTGAAAACCGGTCGCTCCTACCCGCCAATCACCCCGCACACGTTTTCCTTCAATACAGAAACAGGTGCTTGCCCCGACTGCACAGGTCTCGGTTTTCAGTGGGGAGCAAATCTGGAGGACTATCCTCAGCTACTTGAGCTAACGCCTATTGAGCTTATCGCTGACATCTGGGGATCTGAGCTCACTCGCTCATCTTTGAGCCTTTTGCGCGACATCTTAAAAGCTGGGAAAATCAATCCAAAATCCACCCTTTCCGATCTTACATCTGAAGAGCTTCAATTCTTCTTTCACGGCAAGGAAACATCTCTTGAACACAACGGCCTTAAAGTCTCATGGCAAGGGCTGAATGAAACACTAGCCAAAGCTGCCAAAGCCACCCACTCCAACATCAAACGCCACCTAACACCTTTGATGAAACAAACCGAATGCATCTCGTGCAAAGGAGCTAGACTCTCCTCATTGGCTCGTGGTGTTAAAATCGGTAAAACATCCCTTCCAGATCTCTGCGCCATGCCTATTGATGAGGCTCAAATCTTTATCCAAAAACTCAAAACAACCAAAACACTATCCGAAACACACGCTCAGCTGCTTTCTCGCCTGCAATTTCTAATCGACATCGGTTTGCACTACCTATCTCTAAATCGCAGCGCGCCCACACTCTCTGGGGGAGAAGCCCAGCGCATCCAACTCGCTCGCCAACTAGGCAGTGGCCTCACCGGCTGTCTCTACGTTCTCGATGAACCGACCATCGGCCTCCATCCACATAACAACAACTTACTTAACGAAGCACTCATTCGCCTCAAAAAACTTGGCAACACCCTACTTATTGTCGAACATGATCCGCTAACAATGCAAGTAGCCGATCGCATCTACGACATTGGCCCAGCAGCTGGAAGAGGTGGTGGAAAACTCACCTTTTCTGGCACCTTAGCCGAAATCAAAAAATCCAAAACCCTAACTGGCCAATACCTCTCAGGCAAAAAAAACATTCCCGTCCCAAAAAAAAGACGCCCTATCACTGACACCTTCCCCATCCGCAAAGCCAAAACCCATAACCTCAAAAATCTCTCACTAGACATCCCTAAAAAAGCCTTCGTCTGCCTCACCGGCCTTTCAGGTTCTGGTAAATCCACCCTCATGCACGATGTCATCAAACAAAAAGCGCCAGAACACTTTGACAAAATCATCGCTCTAACGCAAAAACCCATCGGTCACACCATCCGCGCTGACATGGCCACCTACAGCGACCTTTTAACTCCCTTGCGCCACTTTTTTGCAAGCCTGCCAGCTGCTAAGGCCAAAGGCCTGAAGCCTCGTCACTTTAGCTACAACACAAAACAAGGGATGTGCACCAGCTGCTGGGGTTTAGGATTTAAACGCATCGACCTGCAATTCTTACCTCCCGTCCGCACTCCATGCCCCTCCTGCAAAGGCTACAAACTCAAACCCCTTGCGCTCGACATCACCTACCAGGGCAAGCACCTCGGTCATATCTTAAACCTCACAATCGATGAAGCCATCGAAGCTCTTCCACCCATCCCACGCCTGCAAAAGCTCGTGGACATTCTTAAATCAGTCGGCCTTGGCTATCTCAAATTCTCACAAGAAATACAGACGCTCTCTGGAGGTGAAGCGCAGCGCCTGCGCCTTGCCCGTGAGCTTAAAAGCAGGCATACGCCCAACACCCTTTACCTCTTTGATGAGCCAACTATCGGGCTGCACACAGACGACATTGCAAAGCTCCTCCCTATCTTCAACACCCTGGTTGATAAAGGAGCCAGCTTGATCATCATCGAGCATAATTTAGACATCATCAAAACGGCGGATTACATCATCGACCTAGGCCCAGAAGCTGGAAAAGGCGGCGGCCACATCTTGGCTGCGGGCACGCCAGAAGACATAGCTAGCTGCGAAACATCCTACACTGGAAAATACTTGAAACAAGCCCTAAACTAACCTGAACTCTTTCGTTTATATCATCCATCTTCCGCGCATCTTAGCCGCCATCTTGCACCCTTTTTGTGCTCATCTATAGCGCCTTCGCTATAGAATCGCAAAAAATGGCACAATCTGTCACCTAATCTGCTCTGAATCTAAACAATCAAAACGAAAGAGTTCAGGT
>JAJFLZ010000019.1 GCA_021772435.1 Chlamydiota bacterium
GAAGCAAATTGAATTTTGTTGTTAATTTGCTCAGTGGTTTAGCTGCTTATCAAATTCAAGATAAAAAACCATCAATCTATGTGTCTGAGGAGGAAAAATTCATGCTGCTATCTGCCTGAGTTGATCCATGATTCGCGTTAATTATAGCCATTATTATGGCTATAATTAAGAACATAGTCGGAAGCTTTAAAGAACCAAGCGCTTAAGGTTAGTCGTTGCTTGAAACTAGAGCCTTCGCGCATTGTTGATTTATGGCCTGACAGCAGTCTTCTTGGGATCAATGAGCATACCACTAATGTAAACCCGCTTTACATTGACTGGCCCATCAGGCCGCGCACCTCGATGCCCTGTTTAGAATATTCAATTAAGTCATCTGAAAAATGCATGCGCCCTTTTTCAAAAAGCAATAGCATGCATGAGCCGCCAAACTCAAAGTAGCCCTTTTCATCACCTTTTTTCACTTGTGTATTTGGAGTGAATGTTTGAATGATGCTACCCACATTTGTTGCGCCAACCTCGATACACTGCACTGTGCCATACTGCTCACTTTGCAAAGGTGTGATCACTCGCTTATTTTCGCTTAGGATAGAGATGTTTTTCTTCAGGGCAATGGGATTGACTGAGAAAAGCGGACCATTGATCAAGTGGGGCTCCCCTGCTAAACAATCAAAAGGAAAATGAAAGCGGTGATAATCCACAGGACACAGACGTGCAATTAAAAGCGCTCCATCCCGGTATTTTTCACTTAAGGTTTCATCCTGCAAAAGCTCACCTAGATCAAAATGCTTGCCTTTGACCCAAATCCCCTCGGCATGGCGCAAATTCGGAATCACCAAATAGCGACCATCTGCAGGCAGTACCGCATTTTTTCCAAGTGGCCGGACGCCATCTTTTAACTTGCGTGTGAAAAAATCGTTAAACGATGTGAACTCATCAAGCTGTCTGGCAAACTCGCTGCTATCTACTTGATATTTGGTTACAAAAGGTACAACCTTGCGTTTAGACGCAGATCTTTTTTGCAGCCACCCGTAGAATTTTGAAAATAGCGCGCTCCTTGCCACTAATGGCAAAATGATCTTGCCAAAAGGATTCTCGTACAAAAAGCTCAGAAAAAAGCCGCCGTAGACATCTTCTGTCTGTAGCTCTTTAGTCTGCCTGTCAAAATAACGGATTTCAGTCATATGTAAGCAGTTTTAACCGATTAGCCTAATTTTTGGAGAGGTAAATCTATTTTTGACTCGTTAAAGATTTAAATGTTACTGCCAGATGTGTTACACTTACGTGAGCACTCAGGAAGTAAGCTTATTGTAACATATGAGCAAAAGTAAAACCAGGGAATCGTACTATGTTTGGCTTGATAAAAAAAGTTTTTGGAACCGCGCAAACTCGAACTGTAAAGCGTTATGCTAAAATCGTTAAAGAAATTAATACACATGAAGAACTTCTGCAAAAACTCTCAGATGATGAGCTTAAAGCCAAAACAGCCGAATTCAAAAAAAGATTAGCCGAAGGCGCTACTGTCGATAGCCTGATGGCAGAAGCTTACGCCGTTGTCAAAAACACTTGCCGCCGCCTGTCCGGTCAGGAGATTCACGTCAGCGGATATAATCAAAAATGGGATATGATTCCCTACGATGTCCAGCTCATGGGCGCGATCGCAATGCACAGCGGAGCCATCTCTGAGATGCATACTGGTGAAGGTAAAACACTCACAGCTTCCATGCCCCTTTATTTACATGCCCTTACTGGGAAACCCGTGCACCTGGTTACCGTTAACGATTACCTAGCTCAGCGCGACTGCGATTGGGTCGGAACTATTTTCCGCTGGCACGGTCTCGATGTTAAAGCTCTAGTCAATGCCACCCAACCCGATGAGAGACACGAGGTGTATAAAGCAGACATTGTCTACGGCACAGCATCTGAATTTGGTTTTGACTACCTGCGCGACAACTCGATGGCGCACAGCAGATTTGAACAAGTACAGCGCGGCCACTATTTTGCGATTATCGATGAAGTCGATTCCATTCTCATCGACGAGGCCAGAACACCTCTGATCATCTCAGGGCCAGCAGCCGGCTCTCGCCAAATGTACGATAAGCTAAAAAGCCCTGTCGATCGCATCGTACGTTTGCAGCGCGAACATTGCAACCGTCTAGCAACCGAGACGCGTAATGCTTTTGATGAGCTCGGGCTCGTGACTCAAGAAGAGATGCCAAAGCTATCAAAAGATGACAAAGTAAAAGCAGATGAGGCTTTTAAAAAACTTTGGCTCGTGAGTAAAGGCACACCGCGCAACAAGGTGTTAAAACGCCTCAAAGAAAATCCATCTATCCGCGCCGAGCTCGAAAAAATTGAAACCTACTTCCACGCTGATGCAAACAAAGAAGAACGTCACGACACTTTAGCTGAACTCTACATCGTCATCGATGAGCGCAGCAACGAGTACGAGCTAACTGACCGCGGCATCCAAACATCTGCTGATGTTAGTGAAGAGTCAAGCATCGGCGACAACTTTGTCATGCTCGATCTCGGCCACGAATACGCCCAGATCGATCAGAACCCCGAACTTTCCGAAGAAGAAAAACTCAAACAAAAAGTAGCTATCCGAGAAGAAGACGCCAACCGCAAAGAACGCGCGCACAACTTGCGTCAGCTCATGCGCGCCCACCTTCTCATGGAGCGCGATGTTGATTACATCGTCCAAGAAGGAAAAATTGTCATTATCGACGAAAACACTGGCCGTCCACAACCTGGCCGCCGCTTCTCAGATGGTTTGCACCAATCGATTGAAGCCAAAGAAAGCGTTGCTATCCAGCAGGAGACGCAAACGTATGCAACCATCACGCTGCAAAACTACTTCCGCATGTACGACCTTTTAGCCGGTATGACAGGTACTGCTCTAACCGAAGCTGGCGAATTCAAACAGATCTACAGCCTAGAAGTTCTCGAAATCCCCACCTACAAACCCTGCCAGCGCACCGATTCTGATGATCTAGTCTACATGACAGAGCGCGAAAAATACACAGCGCTCATTGCCGACATCAAAGAAAAACACGAAAAGGGACGTCCTATCCTCATTGGAACGGAATCGGTCGAAGTCTCAGAAAAGCTAGCACGCATCCTGCGACAAAACAAACTACCGTACACAATTCTCAATGCAAAAAACCATGCAAAAGAAGCTGAAATCATTGCCGATGCCGGTAAACGTGGCGCGATTACCGTTGCCACCAACATGGCAGGGCGCGGTACTGATATTAAGCTCAAAGATGATGTTAAAGAGCTCGGTGGTCTCCACGTCATTGGAACCACTCGCCACCACTCGCGTCGTATCGATCGCCAGCTGCGCGGCCGAAGTGGACGCCTTGGCGATCCAGGTTCTTCCCAATTCTACGTCTCATTTGAAGATGAACTCATGCGCCTCTTCACATCACCTCGCCTCACTCAATTCCTTCAGCGCTTCCGCCCGCCAGAAGGCGAACCTATCTCAGCTAAAGTTCTCAACCGCTCTATTGAAACAGCGCAAAAAAGAATCGAGCAGCGTAACTACTCCATTCGCAAGCACACACTCGAATACGACGATGTCATGAACCGCCAACGTCAGGAAGCATACGGTTTTAGAAACGACATATTAAATAACGACAATCCCGTCGACCTCGCGTTTGAAACACTCGAAATCCTCGTTGAAACCAATCTTGAGCATCTCAAAGGCCCTGAACTCCTCGAGTGGCTAATCGCTAACTTCCCCGTCTCTTTTGACAACTCCACTAATCATATCGAAACAGTCATAGGCGCCTTCAGACACAAGCTCGATTACCAAGCGCGCCTGATTGCTTCTGTGCAAACGCTATCCAAAAAACCCGCGGATCCCGTTCCTGTCCTAAACGACATCGTCCAAGGTCTCATGCTGCACCACATCGACAAACACTGGCAAGAACACCTGCTTCACATCGACCACCTGCGCGATGAAGTCGGCATGCGCGCTGTTGCCCAACGCGACCCCCTCCTCGAATTCAAGCACGAAGCCTTCCAGCTTTTTGCTGACTTTAGCGAACAAGTGCGCCTAGAGATTGCCCATGCGCTATTCAAATTTGAGATGGCACCACCAGAAAATCCGCAAGTGCACGACGCTATCTTAAAATTACAGGCGCAGCAAAAGTCTTACTTTTTAACGACAAGTAACTCTTAATAACCTGAATTTCTTCGTTTTGATCGTTTAGATTCTGAATAATTGCGCTTAATTATTCGCCTTGTTAAACTCCCCTCCTAAGCTAACAATTAGGAATGGATTTTTATGCGTATCGAAAACTTTACGACTTACCTGCAAACAAAACCTATTCAAGCTGCTGCAATTACCACGATCGCACTCATCGTTCTAATCAACATACGCATCATCTATAAGCAATCACAAGTCAAGCGCAACTACTTCTTACCTCCCAATCCACCACGCCCCAAGTTTCGAGTTCTTCCAACACCTAAACAGCCACCAATCCTTCCACAACCGCCACCCAGATCGCCTAGTCCTTTTCCTGGCGACAATTCAGAATTGCCTCAAACGCCTGTGCCTCCAGTGAGTAGTCATCCCGATGCAACAGAAGAGTATCCACCGAGGAAATTAGCCTTTGCTACTCCTAACCCCTCTTCTTTATCTGAAACAAGCACCCCTAGTGATGAGGTTAAAACTCAGCCGGATTCGCCTAAACACCCCCCCCCTAACAAAAAAACCAAACCTCGAAGACACTTGGGAACTCCAAATGCTCCGACCACTAAACAAAGTAGAAACCAGGTCAATGAAGACAAACAAGTACCCGCGTTGATGGCAACGCTCGACCGCTTGTGTCCAACTAAAAAACAAAATGATTTAGTCACAAGGGTATTGGACGAGATAACACAAAGTGACCCATCGATAAAATTGTCAGATGCTGAGCAAAAAACTTTGAAGCGGCAAATCACTTTCCAACTTCTAGAAGGGAAGGACGAGCAAAAAATTAATAACATTTCAACCAATCTGCTACAAAATAGTCACATCATAAAAGAAGCAAGACAGCGGCAACAGAAAAAGCAAAACGATATATTGGCTAAGAACGTAAAAGATCAATTGGCATCGATACCGTCAATCAATAATGATCTAAACAAAATACGAAAAATCATTTCTGAGTTGTCGAAGAATGGTCCAAAATCAGAAGACGAAATTGTAAAGTTAATTAAATCGGCTCATGAATTGAGAAAGCAATTACCCCAATCAACTCAAGACTTTGATCTCACAGAAGAAGAGTACAAAACCCTTCAGCAGATCAGCATATGGGAAATTATTTGCATAAAAGCAGAAGATGTTACCCAACATATATTGAATCAAAGCTCTGTTGTCCAAAACGCTAAAGCTTGCAAGGCGGATGAAAAGTTAAAAAAGCAGCAGAACAAACTTATCGAAGCTGTGCAAAGCGCACTAGAGAAGCCAAAATATTCGAATTTTAGCTGGCTAGAAATTGTGGAAATATCAAAGCTAATTGGTAGTGAAAATCCCAAGGACATTGTCAATGCGATTGTTGATGCAGATCGAATCAGGGATCTAATTTTTGACGAATTTTCTAATGAAAACTTATCAAACAGCGACAAATCTCCAATTAATCATCTATTACATTCAAAAATTATTCAGATCCGTAACGAAAAATCTGATGGAAATAATTTTGATGACTCGGTAGATATCGATCAAACGATTGTAGATGAAATCATCGACACGGATCAAAAAATCAAAGCTTTAGATCAAGCTGTTCAAGTCAAATTTTTAAAAGAAATAAGCGGGAATGGTTTCACCCCCCGAGCAGCTACGCCTAGAACAGCTTCACGGACTGCTTCTTCACCTGCACCAAAGCCAATAGTCCCTACTAGTGATCAAAACAAAGCTTTTTCTGAATTGATTAAAAGCAAATTGCAGGATATGACGCCAAAAACTCCCCGAGGCCGATCAAGGACTTTTGGAGAGCCTAGTTCACCTTGCAAACAAAAAGAAGCTATAGTTGAGAAAACACCTAAAACAAAACGTCGATTAAAAAGAAGAGCAACAGCTATTGGACCAAATACACATCTTAAACGCGATTGGTTCACACCTGAATTGAAACGACGCAGAGAAGTACTAGAGGATAGCCCTGGAACGCCAGGAAGTAGCTACGAATCTCCGTATTGATCTTTTGGTTTGAGCGCGCGAAGGCCAAAGTAGATCATGGGTAGAGAAACTAAGGCATAGACAAACCATTTTTTGGCGTTCCACTGCAATGTTAGCAAACCATCATCTGAGAAGAAAAAGAGCAAAAGACCAAGCGTTAAGAGCTGAGCGCCAATGGCCATAAGAAGCAGCGGCCAGATGTCTTGGTTTTTTGTGGCAGCCCCGTCTCCTTGCAGCTGCTGAGTTGGCATTGGTTGCTCATCATAGGCAGAGAGAAGCGAGCTTTTATTTTCCGGAAATCTAGGTGCAACGGGCTCAGCAATTGGCTCTTGCACAGGCGATTTATCAAAAGTAAACTCAGAAAGAGATGGCTCGGGCTTTTTTTCTGAAGGGCGTGTATAAGGGGGTTTGTAGAGCGAGGCTAGGCTATCTTCAAGAGATTGCTCGCGAAAAAGCGGATCGTCAAATTCTTGCTGCGTAGCAGTCTGTGTTTCAAAATTATTTTCACCTTCAAAATCAAATTCCATAATTCTACCCTCTATCTACTCGTTACAATAGCGGAAGTAGCCTTAATCTCGCAAGTGCGTTAAAATGGAAAATGACTGTGGAGGATGAAATGAAGTTTGATGTCGCTGTGATCGGCGCAGGACCTGGCGGTTATGTCGCTGCAATTCGAGCCGCGCAGAGTGGAAAATCAGTTGCGCTCATTGAAAAGAATTTTTTAGGTGGTACTTGTTTGAATGTAGGCTGCATCCCAACAAAGACGCTACTTGCAAGTACCTCTGTTTTGCACAAGGTACGCATGGCAAAAGATTTTGGTATTACAACAGGATCTGTCTCGTTTGATTATAGCCAAATGAAGGCGCGCAAGGATAAAGTCGTTGAGAGTATCCGAGCTAGTTTAGGCGGTTTGATCAAAGCCAATAAGATCGAAATCATTCAAGGCCAAGCAGAATTTGTTTCTCCAAAAGAGCTCAAAATCACTGGCGAGAAAAAGCAAATTATCAGCGCTGACAACGTAATTATTGCCACAGGTTCTCTACCGTTTGATGTACCAGCATTTCCTTGCGATCATAAACGCATTTTAAATTCGACGTCTGTACTCGAGCTCACTGAACTTCCCAAATCAATTGCGATTATCGGCGGCGGCTACATCGGCTGTGAGTTTGCATCGCTCTTTGCTGAGCTAGATGTGAAGGTTACCATTTTTGAGGCTATGCCAGCCATTGTCTCGCTACAAGGTAAGGCTATTTCAGACACCCTCACCAAAGCGTTTTTGAAAAAAGGCATCGTTATAGAAACAGGCGTTAAAGTTGCAGGAATCGATGCGAAAGATTCCGGCGTAACCGTGCGCTTAGAAGGCAACAAGCAAGCTGAGTTTGATTTGGCACTTGTATCTGTTGGACGAAAAGTTGTCTCTGATGATTTGGGTTTGAAGAAAGCTGGCGTGAAGACAAGTGAGCGTGGCGCTATCGAGGTCGATGAAAAGATGGAAACCAACGTGCCAGGGATTTACGCAATCGGCGATGTGACAGGAATTGCGATGCTAGCGCACGTTGCAAGCCATCAAGCGATCGTAGCTGCCGATAATGTTGTTGGGAAGAGATGTGCCATGCACTACCACTCCGTTCCGGCTGTGATTTTTACGCATCCTGAAATTGCTACTGTCGGGCTAACGCTAGAGGAAGCTCAAGAAAAAGGGCTTGAGGCCAAAGTGGGATCCTTTCCCTTCCAAGCGCTGGGTAAAGCCCAAGCTGCGATGGAAACCGAAGGGTTTGCGCAGGTTATTGTCGATAAAAAGACAAATGCGATTTTAGGCGCGCAGGTCGTCGGCCATGAAGCATCGGCACTCATTGCTGAGATGGCCATCGCGATCAATAACGAGCTGACGCTGGAATGCGTTACTGAAACAATTCACGCACATCCAACAGTAGCTGAGAGCTGGCTTGAAGCTGCGCTGATTGCTAGCGATACACCCATTCACTTCCCACCGAGGAGCCGATGAGTCAGAGTTTATTTGATGCTAAACCAAAGTTAAATCGTCTGCCCGAAAATCCAGACGATACAGCAAAAGGCCGCTTTCCAAGCTGGCTCCATCGCAAGCTGCCGCGCGGCGGTAATCTTTCACAAACAAATGCGATTGTCAAAACAGCGCACCTTAGCACGGTGTGTGAAGAGGCCAAGTGTCCCAACCGCTTAGAGTGCTATTCGAAAAAAACGGCGACGTTTTTAGCTCTTGGAAGCGCTTGTACAAGAGCCTGCGGATTTTGCGATATCGACTTCACGAAAACCCCTTTGCCACCGGAAGAAGATGAACCACAGAGAATTGCTGAGTCGTCAAAAGCCTTAGGGTTAAAACACGTGGTGATCACGATGGTAGCAAGAGATGATCTGCCCGATCAAGGCGCCGAGCACATCGCTAAAATCATCCGAGCGATTAGAAAAACGAGTCCAACATCGACAGTAGAAGTTTTAACATCTGACTACTGCGGTCATTTTGATGCGCTCGATATCGTGCTAAATGAAAAACCCGAAGTGTTTAATCACAATATCGAAACCGTGAGAGAGCTCACACCGCGCGTACGCCACAAGGCCACCTATGAGCGCACCTTGCAAGTACTTGAGCACGCTAAAAGATCGAATAAATCCAACTTTGTGAAATCAGGGCTCATGGTGGGCTTGGGTGAAACTAGAGAGCAAGTGCAACAAACTCTGCAAGATTTGCATGCTGTGGGCACAGATATTATCACGATCGGTCAGTATCTGCAGGCTGCTAGAAACAAGTTGGTGGTTAAGTCATTTGTGACTCCCGAGCAATTTGATAGCTACCGAGAATATGGCAATAGCATCGGCATCAAAAATGTTTACAGCGGACCGTTTGTGCGCTCGAGCTATAACGCCGATCTTCTGCAAGATGCAGCCATGAGTAACAAGGATGTTTCGCTTTGAAAAATCAAGAGATTCCCCTTCTAGATGCGATCGATATGGAAATTTTGATGCACCGCGATGCCCACTTTGGTGGCAGCTTTGGCATCATGCTCGAGTATTACGAAAAAGAAGGCGTGGGCACCCAGCCCGATTTTGAAGAAAAGCGGATAGCAGAGCTTGCTCATGTCGAAACGGACCTCGGCGAAAACTTGTCTGATGTGATTTTGCCAGAAGCGGCGCATCTGACGGTCGAAAAGTCTAAGCAGCTATACCAGGACCTTCGCGAGGTGTATGAAGTCGATCCGCCCAAGCCGCATGCGATTTTAATCAGCAATCTGATTTTGTCAGAGGAGATCGTTCCAGAAGAAGAGATGCAGGCCTTAATCGATGAGGGACAGACCGTCGTGCCACTCTTGATCGATTTGATGAACAGTGAGTCATTTTACGATCCCATTTATCCCGGCTACGGCAGAAGTCCGATATTTGCTGCCAAGGTGCTAGGTGAACTTAAAGATGAAACAGCTATCCCCTTTCTATTTCAAGCACTTGGGCAAGAAAATTTCTTTACCGATGAGGCCATTATCAAAGCCATCCGAGCGATTGGTAACAAATCCAAACAATTTCTAATTAAAGCTTTGCAACATAAGCCCTACTCGAAAAACAACGAACACGCCGCTATTTGTCTGCTCGAGTTTTCAGACGATCCAGAGATCGCCTCTCTTTGCCTCTGCCTACTCAAAGATGAAGAAGTTAGAAAAAGAGAATCTCTCGCTGCATATCTTGCTTTTGGGTGCGCTGCCTTAGAAAAAGACACAGAACATCAAGAGTTTAAGCAAATCATGTCCTCTCTAGATGAGAAATCTGACCTCTACCGGGAAATGCGTTCCATACTTAATAACTTGAAATAGTTTTAATTATGCTTTATTTGTGAATTAACAAATTAGTATAATTATATGCGTAGAAATCCAATTAAACAGAAGAAAAAGCTGTTAACAGATAAGGTCGCGGCCGTTATTTTAGCCGGCGGCGAGGGCACGCGCTTGCATCCATTAACCTTATCCCGTTGTAAACCAGCAATTTCCTTTGGAGGAACCTACCGCCTCATCGACATCCCCATTTCAAATGCGCTAAATGCTAGGTTAGGGCATATTTTTATTCTAAGCCAATACATGGCCAACAGCCTACATCAGCATATCACTGAAACTTATCGACTAGACCCTTACCAAGGGGCACTCATTGAGATGCTCAGTCCAGAGGAACGGGCAGGTAAGAAGATCTGGTATGAAGGCACAGCAGATGCTGTGCGCAAAAACCTCGATCATTTGCTAGAGTTTGATATTGAGTATTTTGTAATCCTCTCAGGCGATCAGCTCTACAACATGGATTTGCACGATTTAATCAGCTTTGCCAAACAAACCGATGCCGATCTCACCATCGCTACCCTGCCCGTTTGCAAAACAGACGCTAACCGGATGGGCCTGATGCAGATCGATGACAAGCACTGCATCACGGATTTTTTTGAAAAGCCGACCGAAGAATCTACTTTGAAAAAATTCGAATTAAAAGAAAAGCTGCTAGAGGATAACTTGGCCTGCTATCTCGGCTCGATGGGCATCTACGTGTTCAAACGTCAAACGTTAATTGATCTTTTGACAGAAAACGATGGTATCGATTTTGGAAAGCACCTCATCCCAAAGCAAATTGCAAAAGGCAATACGTTTGCCTACTTTTACCGCGGCTACTGGGAAGATATCGGCACGATTGCCTCATACTACGAAGCCAATCTAGCGCTTACCACTCAAACACTTGCTCTCGATCTATACGATGAGACCAATCCCATTTATACCCATCCGGAACATTTACCATCGCCTGTGATTGAAAACACGCGCATCAAAGATTCAATCATTGGTCTGGGCTCGGTTGTCGAAGCAGATGAAATTTCGCATAGCCTGATTGGACTCAGGGCAAGTATTGGCCCTGGCACCATCATCCGTGATTCGATCGTCATCGGCAATCAATTCTATAATCCACCGGAGAAACAAATAGATCACCTTCCAGCAAAATTTTCCATTGGAAAAAACTGTCAAATCGAGCGAGCTATTATCGACGAGCACACGCACATCGGCGACAACGTCCAACTGATTAATAAAGACCATCTAGACACATACGAAGGAGATCTTATCTTTATTCGCGACGGCATTATCGTTGTTCCTTCTGGAACAACCATTCCCGATAACTTCATCCTCTGATACAATCGAGTTATGACAGCAATATGGGCGCTCGCCGACCTACACCTTCCGTTTGGCAATCCTGAAAAATCGATGGAGATTTTTGGGCCTGCTTGGGCAAATTACACTCAGAAAATCGAAAAACACTGGCTAGCCTGTGTAGCTCCGGAAGATCTCGTTTTGATGCCAGGCGATTTGTCATGGGCGCATGATTTGGAATGCGCCAAAAAAGATTTAGATTGGATTGATCGCCTGCCAGGAACAAAGCTGCTTGTGCGAGGCAATCACGATTACTGGTGGCCCTCGCCTACAAAACTTAAAAACGCCCTGCCTCCCTCGATGCATTTCATTCGGAATAACGCGTTCCAGTGGATGGATGTATCCATTGGCGGAACAAGGCTCTGGGATTGTGAACATTTTTCATGCGGCGACGTGATCGATTTCAAAGTCAATCCTGCAACAGGTGCCATCTCGCCCCCTGAGACCGACAAAGATGCTATGCGTAAAATTTATGAGCGTGAATTGCATCGCCTCCGTCTAAGTCTAGACGAGCTTCACAAAGACGCGCATTTAAAAATCGTCATGACACACTATCCACCTGTCAGCCACGATTTGCAACCCTCACCTGTCTCCGCCATCCTAGAAGAATACGGTGTCGATATTTGCGTCTTTGGCCATTTGCATAATGTGAAAAAGGATGTCTCTATTTTCGGAGAACTGAACGGCATCAAGTACATATGTGTTGCAGGTGATTATATCGACTTTAAGCCCGTCAAAATCGCTCCCTAAACATTAGATGTAGGACTACGCCTATATTTGAATTTTGAATGTTGTAGTTACCAGAAAATTTTGTTATACTGATCAATATGAAAAATAAAAAATTACCTATTGGAATTCAATCTTTAAAAGAGCTAATTGAAGGTGGATATATCTATATCGATAAAACTTCTTTAGCTTTGAAGCTGATCGATTCAGGTAAATATTATTTTATGTCACGTCCTAGACGCTTCGGAAAATCTCTCTTTGTCAGCACACTTGAAGAAATTTTAGTGGGAAATCAAAAGTTATTTGAAAACTGTCACATATTTACAAGCGACTATGATTGGAAGCCTCACCCAGTTATTCACCTTGATTTCACAAAAATCCCTACGACATCCTCTGATAAATTAGAAAATGGCCTCATTGAGACCCTAGATAAGATTGCGACCCGATACGGATTAGAGTTAACCGGAAACTTAGCACAACTTCGGCTTGTGGACCTCGTAGAAAAATTATCAACAAAAGCAAATGTTGCTGTTTTAATCGACGAATACGATAAGCCAATTATTGATAATCTGAATCATCCAGAGGTTGTTCAAGCAAATCGTGAGCTGGTTAGAAGCTTCTTTGGCACTTTAAAAGGCCTCGATAAACATCTGAAATTCGTGTTTATCACTGGTGTGAGTAAATTTGCGCAAGTTTCTATTTTTTCAGGGTTTAATAACCTAGACGACATCACAATAGATACGCGCTATGCTACTTTAATGGGCTATACAAAAGAAGAAATTGAAAATAACTTTGCAGGATATGTAGATAAAATTTCAAAAGAGCATAATACAAGTAAGACCCAAATATTGAAAGAGGTCAAAGAGTGGTACAATGGTTACCGTTTTTCAGAAGATTTATCTTATGTCTATAATCCTTTTTCTACTCTCAATTATATGTCAAAAGGCAGATGTAAAAGCTATTGGTTTCGCACAGGCACTCCTTCGTTTTTAATTGACCAAGTTCAAAAAGCCCCAGCCTTAACAACGCAATTGAGTGGTATTTTAGCTACCGAAAGTGAGCTTCTGAATATTCAAAATATTGAGCATATCGATCTTAAAGCGCTGATGTGGCAGACAGGTTATTTGACCATTAGCGGCCACGATCCCAAAACGGATTTGTACCAGCTAGATTTTCCGAATAAAGAAGTCCGAAGTGCGTTTTTCGATTCGCTCCTACAAGAATTCGCACGCATTAGCCCCTCGGGCATTGTGCAACGCGCAGAGCAATGCATTCAAAACCTAAAAATTTTTGATTTTGAAACGTTTATTAAAACAATTAATTCACATTTTGCAAGTATTCCCTATAACGTTTCATCAGGCGCCAAAGAAGGGTTTTACCACGCTGTTTTTTTGAGTTTTCTTGAAGGAATGGGAATCAAAACACGCTCTGAAGAACAAACAAATATTGGTCGTATTGACTTAAGTTTTGAGCTATACGGGACAATTTATATTTTTGAATTTAAGGTGGATCAAGATGCAAAAGCTGCAATAGATCAAATACAAGCAAAAAATTATCAACAAAAGTATGAGCACTTAGACAAAAACCTAATGATTATTGGAATTAATTTCTGCACAGAAAAGCGTAATATTTCAGATTGGGTAGGTCTATTATTTAATTCCAAAGGACAATTGCAGGAAACTTTCACACATTCAGCAGCGTTGTAACAAGGTGTTTGAGATTTTGCAGCTCGGAATCCGTTGGAAAGAATTTGGCATCAAGAGCTTTTTCTTCTCTTTTGGCAAGCATTTCGCGCAGGGTTTTTTCATGCTCTTCTAGATCGAGGGCGCAAAAGTAATCGCAAGTGATGGCAAGCAAGTGTTGAAAGTCTTCTTCGGTGTGAATCCACGAGCTAATTTGCTCGAGCAACATTTGAAAAGCGCTTTTTTCATCAAAGACGATAAGCGTACGCAGCATCTCAAGTCCTAAGTCAATATCTGGATCTTCTTGCAGTTCGATAAATAAGCGATCGATCATGATTTTGGATTCATTGATATCAGTTTCCGATAGCAAGCGTACTAAAAGTAGATCTAGCCAGCGTTTATCTTCAACATAAGGATAAAAGGCATCGAGCAGCTCTGATGCACTCGTGGTATTTCTGCTGTTGACCTGGTGCAAAATAAAGTCGTATAGAAAACTTTCTAGATCATACGCAATAAAGCTTGTGATGAGCTCGTAAACCTCGTCAGCTGGCATACCTTCATCTACATGTGTATCTAGAATCTTACAGAGCTCGAGTAGTTGTTCTGTGATCCTATCGGTGCTTTCATCTTCGCTATCAAATTCATCGATGAGATAGTCGAGCTCATCGCAGAAGATGGATAATGTCTGCTTTTTAGGACAATGGCGGCGCCACAGCTCAAAAACAGTCAGGTAAACTTGTCCGTAGTGTCTCTCATCGTGATTTTCATCTGTGAAACAGAGAGTTAGTTCTTCAGGGCTATCACATTTTTCAGCGTAGAGCACAAAAGCATCGAGATCGATTTGGATGTTGAGCTCTTCTAAAATAGAAAAGAGCTGCTCATTCGTAAATGAACGCTTATCCTCAATTTGCCACGATTCTATCTGGGCACTCTGATCTTCCAGCCACTTGGACCGTAAGAAATTGTAAAAAGCTTTGCCGCGTAGTTCTTCCATGATATAATTTTGCTATTATATGAGACGAATGATTTTATATACCAAAGTAAATTCAAAATGCAGGTTTTGGCTATGTCGGCTCTCGTGCAAATCCCCGCTTTTTCAAACCACTTCGGTATGCAAAAAAAAATATTCCTTTGCTTTGTTAGAAGTCGTCATCGCAATTGCTATTTGCATGATGACTTTCGGTTTATTATTTACAAATACATCAAAACATTTACACAAGCAATTAAAATTATTAAAGCAAATTGAATCTGAGCGCCTTTTAGAATTAAGTCGTTTTGAAATTCTACATACTTGGATCAAAAACGGCTCATTTGAAAACCCGCATGTTGAGTTTGATCCCACACAAACCATTGTGCTTACAGATACACCTATCCAGGTTCAGCGTGAGATTAAAATTTGGAAAACGTTGAGTAAAACATCAGCACATGGCGAGGAGTACAAGAAGCTCACCTTCCAAATCACCTACCCTCAGCTTAATGTCCGCGATAGGTATAATCTCTTATTGAAACACGTGGACAAAAAAACAGATTAGGTTGCATGGTGAGCTCTATGAGTCACGCTAAAAGTTTTAAACCGTTCATCAGTACCAAAAAATCACCACGTGAGTTTTCGTTAAGAGCCACAATACTCGGAATGCTGCTCGGTTTATTGTTCGGTGTAGGCAATGCTTACCTAGGGCTGAAGATCGGCTCTACGATCTCAGCATCGATTCCAGCAGCTGTGCTGTCGATGGCGATTTTACGCAGCCTCTTTCGCAGCGTCACCATTTTAGAAAATAATATTGCACAGTCTGTAGCAGCTGTCGGCGAAGGCGTTGCAGCCGGTGTAATTTTTACTGTTCCTGCACTTTTTTTTCTGGGTGATGCGCCTGGAGCGGGATACATTTTTTTACTCTCTATACTCGGCGGCATTTTAGGTGTGCTATTTATGATACCCATGCGCCGCTATATCATCGTCAAAGAGCACGGCATTCTGCCTTTTCCCGAAGGCACCGCCTGTGCTGAAATTTTAAAAACCGGTGAAAAGAGTTTAAGCGGCGCTATCGTCGCTGGCTGGGGATTACTCGTCGGTGCCGCATATAAATTTTTAAATAGCGGTCTCTATGTTTGGAATGAGGTGGTTAATTTTATTATTAAACCTTTCCAGAACACCGAGTTTAGCATGGATTGCACACCAGCTCTGCTCGGCGTTGGCTTTATTATCGGCAAACGCATCAGCGCAACACTTTTTGCTGGCGGAGCTATTGCTTGGTGGGTTTTGATTCCGCTAATCAAACTTTTCGGAACGGGCACAGGTGTGATCAATCCCGGCACGATTCCAGTATCGGCAATGAGCTCTGAGATGATCTGGGAAGATTATATCCGTTATATCGGTGCTGGCGCTGTAGCTTACGGAGGGGTCATCAGTCTATGCAGTATTTTTCCTCTGATTATCAAAACGATAAAGCTGGGCATAGGAGAGCTGTTTGAAGGTTCTTTTTCTACGAGTCATCTAGCACGTACAGATCGAGATATTCCGATGCCGTTTTTGATCATTGGCTCGTTATTCGTGATTTTGTTTTTGTGGCTATTCCCGGGCTTTCCCATGAATCTTTTAACGATTATTTTGCTTGTGGTTCTAGGCTTCTTTTTTGTCGCTGTGACATCGATTACAGTCGGGCTTGTCGGTAGCACATCTAATCCCACGTCCGGAATGATTATCACAATTCTTTTAATCACGTGCATCATTTTTGTATCTTTAGGTTGGACAGAGCGTATTTATCTCATCGCTGCGATCACAATGGGGTGCGTAGCCAGTGTCGCTGTTTGTCTAGCAGCCACAACATCGCAAGATTTAAAAACGGGATTTATTCTGGGCGCAACTCCTAAGTCACAGCAAATTTCGGAATTATTTGGTTTGATTTTACCAACCCTTGCCATCGGTGGAACGCTGTATTTGTTGAATAAAGCCTACACGCTAGGTTCTGCTCAAATGCCTGCTCCGCAAGCATCGCTTATGGCTATGATTGCAAAAGGTGTCATTACAGGGCAGCTTCCCTTTACGCTTGTGATTGTCGGATTATTATTAGGTTTTGCAGCGCATATGATGCGCGTTCCTGTTTTACCGTTTGCTATCGGCTTGTATCTGCCCTTGTCCCTCTCGACTGGCATCATGGTCGGCGGAGTGACACACGTTATTGTAGAGCGCTTTGGCAGTCCGGAAAAAGTCCAGCAAGGGATTCTGGCCGCTTCCGGTTTGGTCGCTGGCGATGCGTGTATGGGCGTTGTCATTGCCCTTCTTGCCGTTTTAGGGGTGATCCCGGCGTCAAAAGCCGGGATGTTGGGTGATTTCTTCAGCCTTGGGCTTTATGGTCTTTTAGCTGGGTTTCTTGGGTTTTTGGCGTATCGTGTTGTAGCAAAGTAGATAGCATGTTGTTGTAGAAATACACGCGCAATTTTGATTCAAATAATTCATGCAATAGTTTTCCCGGCGCTGTTTTAGCATCTAAGATGACAAATGACACGCCTCTTTTTTCTTCATCTAACACCGACTGAATATTAGCCTGAACGCC
Source organism: Chlamydiota bacterium (assembly GCA_021772435.1). Classification (GTDB taxonomy): domain Bacteria; phylum Chlamydiota; class Chlamydiia; order Chlamydiales; family JACKPQ01; genus JACKPP01. The sequence goes on from JAJFLZ010000019.1 coordinate 17,315, forward strand.
TTCGCGAACAGAGCTCACAAATTGTTCATTGTCCATTTGGAGTTTTTGTATAATTTGCAACTCGTCATCTGCAGGTGCATGGCAGCTCGTCATACCCGAGATAACCGGCGTTTTATAGCTTCCCTCTACTGTACGCTTAAAAGTTGAGTGGTATTCCTCACCTTTTTTAAAACACTCAACAGCATATGTTTCAGTTTTATAGCTTTGCTTCTCTTCTTTTGTAGGCGGAATCGTATTTTCAAGGCCCGTCAGATAGTCTTCGATTGTTAATTCAAGCGTATTGTTTTCAAAAGACAATACGTATGTTGTGCTCAGTTGAATGTCGTTATTTACAACGAATGCATCGACTTTCATATTTTTCAAACGGCCATTATCATAGTCTACAGACACAACATGAACATCTTCACCGGAATCAATCGCAAGATTAAGTTTTTCCAAATCCTCCGGCTGCATAGGGCCGTTAGGTTGCTTGATCTCTTTAGCTTGCGTCAATACAGGTAACTGAGGCATCTCTTTTGAGACCTTCGAGGACACATGCTTGGCTTTGGAAGACTTACTACCTGCAAAAGCATAGCTGCTTAGACACAACACTATTAAAAGACTCAAAAATTTCTTCATTTGGATACTCCTTTTTTTTCAAACTTCAAACGAGTATAATCTTATTTTATGAAAATCGTCAAAAAACTTTCTTTCTCTTTGATCGAAGTCGGGCTAGCACTATTTTTAGGAGCTGTCATGATCGGCCTATTACTTTCAACTTTCACCTACTCCACTAAAATTAAAAAACAAATCGAACAAACATCAGTTAAAGTTTTACAACGCAAGTATACTCAAGAGCGTCTCACGCAAATTTTTTCAGCATCAAGTACTGATTTTAAGTGCAGCAAAGACAAGTTAACGTTTGTTTTTGATCAAGGGCCCGATCTTCAAAAGGCTTTTTCAGGAAAGGTTAAAGCCAGTCTTTTTCTTGATAACCATCAGTTAAAGCTAGCTATTCAATCTATTGAAGATGAAAATTTAGCTCGCATTGATACTCTGCTAGAACACATCTCATCCCTTGAGTGGGCTTTTCTACCGCAGCCTGAAGCAGAAGGTTTTGGTAAAGAGACAAGCAAAACATCCTGGGATGACAAATCCCCGCCTCTTGCTATCAGACTCACGCTAAATTTAGAAGACGGACTATCTGTTCCGTTTGCTTTTTTTACAGCTAAGCCTATTTTTGAGATGTCTAAATGAATCTTTTGCCCTTTATCTTAATTATCTTAGCCCTCTTTGCTACTTTGAGCACCAGTCTTTTGACTAAGGGCCGCTCCCTTGCCCTAGAGCATAAAGCCTACAAAAACTACATGGATGCAGAGCGCTCAGCCAAAAATGCGATGATTAAAACTGCCTACGACAAAATTCCAGTTCCAAAAAACGATAAAGACCCCAAGGAGGCTCCTCCTCCACAACACGTCAAAAACTGGCGCCAGCAATCAGGCAAGCAGAAAAAAGCTCGCTTAAATATTTATGCTCTACTCCATGAAGAAGATCCAGATCTCCATTTAAAGAAAGCGTTTTTAGCTCTGATGGATGAGCTCTATGCAGGACTGCCTATCTATGTGGAATTAAAAAAAGAAGGCAAGCTTCCCCAATTTTTTGAACAGTGGAAAACACACGAGACGCTCTCAAGCATGGTTTTTGAAGACCCAGACTTCACTTTGCTTTTCTACAAAATGAAAAAAGGCTGCGTCTGCTATGACACAGAAACACCCGTGGGGTATCCACCTCTTGAAGATTTCGTTCATATCGACAGATCTAATGCGAAAAGACCCATGCCGTGGCGCCTAGCACGTCCGCCTCTTTTGCGCGCTTATTTTGATCAATTGACGACATCCATTCTCAAGCTAGAAGCAGAAAATACCACCACACAAAGCACACTCACGCGCGAGCAGCTTGACGAGCTTTTGCAAACCCACCCAGCCATCCCCAAACATTTGCTAAACGATTCTGTGGGTAATACATCCGATTCCGAGTTCATCGGAACAAGCGATTTGACAAAAGTACGTCATTAACAAATTAAACAATCGCTTCGTTTTTAGCTTTGGGCAGTGTGATTGTAAAGGTCGTGCCTTCGCCAAAGCTAGAGTTGACATCCAGGGCCCCTTCGTGCTTTTCGATGATGTTACGAACGATAGAAAGGCCAAGTCCTGCGCCGCCGAGTTTGCGGGAATGTGATTTGGAAACGGTGTAAAACCTATCAAAAATATGGTCCAAATCTCGCTCAGGAATTCCGATGCCTTGGTCACTGATGCAAACGACGTAATCTTCTTCAATTTCGCTAACGCGTAATGAAATTTTTGCCGGAGCCGGTGAGTATTTAACAGCATTTTCAAGCAAATTCATGATAGCTAAATCAAGCAAGGCCGAATCAACATTGACAGCATAGTTTTGCAAAGGCGGCTCAAATATGAGTTCTACATCAGGGTGAATCGCTTGCAGTTGATGGTGACAGTTTTCTAAAACAACGATCAGATCCCGCTCTTCAAGGCAGGTTTTCGGTAAGTTGTCTAAGTCGGCTAGCACGAGCAAGTTTTTAACGAGTGCTGACATGCGATAGCAGTTGCGAACGATTTTGTCGGTAATGTCCTCGAGCATCGATTCGGATATTTCGGGCAAGTCGTGCAGCATCTCTGCAAAACCTTTAATGATTGTGATAGGAGTGCGCAGTTCATGGGAGGCATTGGCAATGAATTCTTTGCCCATGGTTAGAATTTTGTGATGTGTAGAATTGTCCTGCAAGAGAAGCGCCACGCCTTCTTTTACACCAATTGGGATTGCGACAATATCGAGGTGGATTTTATTTTCATCACCTACAATCAGCGAGTCGGTCAAAAGAGCATGGTTATGCACAGCAGCTTTAGCAAGTTCCTGACATTTTGGAAGCGCATGGGAGGGCCTTTTAGGATCAATTGTTCTAAAATCGCGACCGACTAGCTGCGATTTGGGTGTGCCCAGAAGTTTTGCTCCTTTGAGGTTAGCGTAGGTGACATTGAGATCGGAATCGACAGTAATCACACCTTCGTTTAGAGAATCGATGATACAGCTAGCTCTTTGTCTTTCTAGATAGAGTTTCGATTTGAGTTCTTCTACTTCTTTGCCCAGTTGATTGAGCGCGCCAGCAAACACAGCTGCCTCGCTGGTACCCGACGCATCCATTTCAGGAAGCGCCTTGATTTTCCCTTTGTGATAATCATTCACAGCTCTAAATAAAACGTTGATGGGTCTAGAAAATAGCGTGAGCATGGTCAGGCTTAGGATACAAAACATCAGAGAGAAAAACGACCCACCACCGATATAGATCATACGGATATCGCCAATACTGATCGGGATATTTTTGTGATTGTAAAAAGCCACGATTTCAAATGGCTGATGATCATATTCAAATATAACAGAGGCCCGCGATAGATTGGATCGAGTTGTCCCTTGGGGGGTATTTTGTCTTCTATGATTTTGCAAACTCAACGTGTCAAATAGCACTTCACCATCACAATCTTTCACTTGAAGGTCCATCGGATGAGGCGTTGCTTTGACTCTAGCAAGTTCTATCAACGCACTGACATTGCCAGCGGTTGTAATATCTGAAACCCACGTGTTAATTTCTTTTTTTACTTTGTGACGCACATACATTTCGACAAATTTATTGATCGATAAAAAGTAGGCTCCGCATAAAAAGCTAAACAGCAGAAGATGTCCTAAAAAGGCTTTGTATGTGAGCGAAAGCACTTTTTTCATTGTCTTTTCTTGTATCCTTTCACTTCGTAAACAGTTAACGCTTCAGTAAAGCCTTTGAGCTCAACGCCTGGAACTTCCTGAACATCGAATGTTTCAGACACTTGTGGGCTTTTTAGCGTTCCGTCTGTAATCAAGACTTGCATTGGTTTAGCAAACTCGCAAATACGAGATGATAAGTTAACATTCGATCCTAAAACGGTGTAATTTAAACGGTTTTCTGCGCCCATGTTACCCGCCACAACAAGTCCAGTATGTATGCCAAAGCCCATTTCAATCGGCGCTTTGCCCTGTCCCTGACGCTCTTTATTCCAGTCTGAGAGGGTTTGAACCATTGTTAGTGCGCTTTGAACAGCTTTAAGAGCACTGTCTTCTTTAGCTACCGGCGCGCCAAACAATGCCATGACCTCATCTCCAACGTATTTATCAATGACACCTCCAAACTCATCAATGGCATGTGAAATTTTTGTCATACATGTATTGAGTAGTTCAATCACCTCTCCGGGAGGCATCTTCTCTGTTAAACGCGTAAATTGTCTAATATCGGCAAATAAAACTGTTACTTCACGCTCTTCACCGCCCAGGTGAATGCTACCTTTTAAAATTTCTTCAGCAATTTCGCGTGAGACAACTTTGTTAAGCACACCGCGTACTTTTTCCTTATCGCGTAGCTCATCGACCATTTTACAAAACGTCCGATACAGCGTGCAGATTTCATCTTTACGGTTTGTTTTAAGCTCAGGCAATTTGACATGCTCAAACTTTCCTTTAGCAACGAGATCTGTTGCGTTAGCAAGTGTTGTAATCGGCTTTGTCATGCGTTTAGCAATGTTATTGAGGATAATTAGCACAACTGCAAGCGCTATAAATGAGACGAGCCTCATCTGCATCGAAATATGCTCAATTAATTTATTAGCATTTTCATCAAGTGTATCAACTAAAGCAAATTCTTTCTCTTTTGGATTAAATACAAAAAAGTGAAAGTCAGTAGAGGGAAAGGGCTCCATGTGCAAAAAAAACATCTCTTCATTTCCAACGCGCACAACACCCGATTTGTCAGGCATGATGTTTTCAAGTGGCAACTGCTTCCAGATAGGGTCTTGCGTCGGTTTTCCATCAGCATTGTAAACGCTAACGACACGACCATCAGACACTAAAACCGTCACTTCATGAGTAGCAAGTGAGAGTTGCTGCAAGATTTTGTTAGCATCAACTCCAATTGTTAAATAGCCTACGCGATTTCCCTGCCCGGTGTTGTTCTTTAACTGCATGGTGTTAGAAAAAAATGTATGCCCAAGGTTTGGTACATCGATCACTTCCATTCCCGAATCCATGCACAAATCTTCCTGGCTAGGAAAAATATTCCGCTCGCATTTTTCTATGCTAAAAAGAGGCTTTGGAGAAAACATGTTGCGAGTGTAAACAGCTTTTCCAACATCTTCTCTTTCCAAAAACCTTGCCACACCTACAGGAGCTTTTGGGTTAAATGGTGAATGTCCTAGAACACCCGTCGCAAGAAGTGTCGATAGGCCCATCGCCATATCGATTTCATCATAACGATCAAACAAGGTGATGATCTCTTCGACAACTTCCTTGTTCATAATTTTACCGTAGAATTTTTTCTCACGGCTCACTTCGATGCTCCATTCTGTGGGAATATCTTCACGGCCGCTTCCTGGTAGGTGAGCATGCACCCAGGCCTGCAATTCTTTCGGCGCAGATGGTGGAGGCAAATCACGTTCATGAGCATGCAGATACCCTTGAGCAATACGCAAATTTTTGGCGAGCTCTTCAACATAGGCATCCATTTGCTGCTGCCCAGCTAAAATAGGAAATTCGATTGAGCCGACTAGTTGTCTTTCCACAGACTGGATCGCTTGATCAGATAAATTTAACTTAAGCAAATCTTGTATAGAAAAAAGAGCATACCTGGCTCTTGACTGAACATCGTCTTTGACGTTTTGAACAGATTCATGCAGCAAAAAGCGGTCAAATTGCATTCTCACACCGATAAGTGGCCCTTCCCACTGATCGCGCGTACCTTTTTTTTGCAATGCGATTAAAGCCACATCTGGTGAAATCGGAAAACGCAGAGCCAGCTGCACTTTATCTGGATCGATCGCTATTAGAGATGTGAGCTCGCCTTGGTTAGTGTTTTGAATAAAATCGATCCATTTATTGGAAAAAGTGAGTAAAGCGCTACTGAGCCAGGTTTGATCTTCCGCATTTTTGACAGATGGTCGAAAGCCTTTGACTAAGGCCTGATTCTCAGCCACTTTGTCGAGAAGTACATTGATTTTTGCTTCTTGAAAAGAGAGGTCAGAGCGCAAATAAGATTCAAAATGTTGCCGTTTGAGCTCGTTAAGCTTGAGGATCTCTTTTTTGATGTTTTGTTCAGCTTGAAGCAGATTGGTCTTTGTCACATACCCTTCAAAAAAATATGAAACGGCAAAAGCGACCAAAAATAGCGATCCGACCCACACAAAGAGTCTAGTTCGTAAGCTCATTATTCCCCTAAATGATTTTTACTACACTACATTAAAAATATACTAAAGTAAACTTAAAAAGCGGTTTTTTGCAGCGTGTGCACCCATACAAATTTTCATCTTCGCTTCGGGTCTTGGTCTTAAGCAACACTCCTTATTTTTGCGGATAAAAGTTTTGATAGCCTTTTGATGTGATGACAATCGTATCTTCCCATCTCGCCCCACCTAAACCAGGAACGTATAAACCAGGTTCCACGGTGACAATCATGCCCTCTAATAGTTTGACATGTTTATCAACACCTTTTGATGACAATCTGGGCCCTTCATGCACCTCGAGTCCGATGCCATGACCTAAGCTGTGCACAAAATACTCTTCTAATCCCGCTTTCTTCATCACAGCGCGCGCCGCTAAATCCAAATCTTTCAGCTTAACCCCAGGCTTGCAATGACTCAGTGCCGCTTTTTGCGCAGCAATCGTCGTTTGTAAAACCAAGGCAAGTTTTGTGCTAGGCGTGCCAACAAAGAAGGTGCGCGTCATATCGCTACAATAACCATCCACAACCACACCCGCATCAACAAGCACAATATCGGACGCTTTCAATTTCGCATGCCCAGTGTGATAATGGGGCATAGCAGTATTTGGGCCAAATGCAATGATGGGATCAAATGAGAAACCGCTTGCGCCATTTGCTTTCACATAGGCTTCCAAAAGCAACATAGCTTCCCACTCGGTCATGCCTCTTTTGAGCTTTTTAGTAAGAAATTGAAACCCCTCCCAGAGCAGTTTTGAGCTTTTTTTCATCGCTTTAATTTCGCCTGCATCTTTGACCATACGCAAATTCGCAATCGGAGAATCCACTGGCATCCATTTGCCCCCATACGATTTTGACAAGTCGAGATATCTTCCATAACTGATTGTATTTTGATCAAAATAGAGCGTTTTTGGCAGATTTTTTTTTATCATGACAGGGTCGCGGTTAGCAACAGATATACTGGATGTTTTTTTTGCAGCCTCCGTATACCTGCCATCGACAAATAACCTAGAGCTACTCTTTGTCACTAAAACGATTCCACTCGATAGCTGCACACCTGTTAGATAAAAAATATCCACGGGGTTTTCTACCCATAGAGCCTTGCCCTTCATCATTTGCTGCACAGCTTTAAGCCGTTTTGAATAGACGCTCAATGTCACCCTCATCTACGTGTGTAAAAATTGGTTCACCACTAGGGGCGGTTTCCATATCTTCTGTTTTTAATAGTTCTTTTACAATCATTTCTGCTTCAGACTCATAGTAGAGAGCGCGCCTCGGAATAAGTCTTGGCACTTTTTTCAAAAGAATCTCTGGATCTTCTTTTCCTGCAGCCGAAAGTAAGCGATCGATCAAAAGAGGAACAGACTCCGGCTCAATGTGAATATGCAGGCTATCAACAACAAATGTATGCTCGCCAAACTTACGCATTCCAATTCCGCATCTATGCAATGTCTCCGTGTGCTTTTCTAGCGCAAATACTTGGTCGTGACTATACTCCAGCGTAATAGGGAGCATTAAGTTTTGCATCTCTCTTTCGAGCTTACCTCTTTGCAGCATCGAATCGTAAAAAATGCGCTCTTCAGCTCGCTTTAAATGCACCAACACAAATCCACTGCGCTGCTTACGTACATTTTTAAGAGGGGAATGCTCAGCTGCTAAAATCAAATAAGGCGATAGTAATCCCACAATCGGCAAACGCGTGATTGGAATCTCCATCTGCGGCTCTTCCCGCGCAATAAAATCCATCTCTTCATACTGTTGATCCCAACGAGCGGATACGATGGACTCTTTTTTCACACTTGTAAAACTGCCACCGATAGCGTCTTTCACTAGTGTAGATACCTTCTCATCATCATAAAATCGGATTTCTTTTTTCTGAGGATGCACATTTACATCGATCCACTCAGTTGGAAACGTCATGTGAAGCGCAAAAATTGGATGCTGATGCGACCCTAAACGCGTAGCATACCCATCAGTTGCAGCATTGCAAATGAGTGGACACTCGACAGCTCTATTATTGACAAACAAATACTGCCCACTGCGCGTTGACCTGCTAGCTAACGGTTTTCCAAGCAAGCCCTTAATATGTGCCGTGTCAATCTCTTTTGTCTGCTCTAAATAACTCTTACCAAGCAGCTCTTCTGCAGCACTCATAAATCCCCGGCCAGATGTCTCAAACCGTTTCTTTCCATCACACCACAACGCAAGCTGCAGCTCAGGATGGGCAAGCGCCAGGTCTGTCATCTTACGCACAATTTGTGTCGTGGACGTTGAGGGAGATTTTTGAAACTTTCGTCTAGCCGGCACATTATAAAATAAATGCTTAACTTCAAGTGTGGTCCCAATTTCTCGTGCGCCATCACCCGCAAATCGCATCTTGCCACCATCGATCACAATCTCCGTTGCCACAAGTGCATCCGCACAGCGCGTTAAAAGCTTAAATTTAGAAATCGCTGCAATCGATGCTAAGGCCTCTCCACGAAAACCCATCGTCGCCACAGTTTCCAAATCCTCGGCTCGTGTAATCTTCGATGTGGCATGCCGCTCGATAGAGAGCAACGCATCATCTCTTGCCATCCCGCAGCCATCGTCACTAATCACAATCGATGTAAAGCCGCCGCCAATCACATTCACACTAATGGTTTTAGCGCCGCTATCTATTGCGTTTTCGACCAGCTCTTTAACCACAGCTGCTGGGTTTTCAATCACCTCACCAGCTGCGATCTTATTAATTGTTTCATCGGATAATACTTGAATGCGCGCCATATTTGCCTATCTTACGGCATAGGATTAAATATACTCAAATCCATCAACTGATCAGGCGAAATACCTTGAGACCGCATGGCTTTGGCAAAATGAACCTTTTCACTGTCACAAGGAACGTCTTTATTGAGGCAATTTTGATACAAACGCGACGCCTGAAAATGATGAATAAAAAGTTCTTCTGGCTCTGGATCTAAATCTGAAATATAAACGTATCCTAGTGGAAGCTGTCGCATGCAAATGTCTCCACTTGCGTTGATGACATTGACAAATGCTTCTTGGTCTCCATGCTTTATCGTCTCTTTTTGTACTTCGTATATCCATCGATTCACAAAAGTTTTTCCGCTTTGCGTGGGACAAATCAAAAAACACGATGAGCGAAACCTGCGCCAATCCTCTTTACTCACTTGTGAGTTTGTATAAACAACCAAATCACCGCCGCTTCTAAAAATAGGAACTTTTCTAAACCGTGCATCGCAATCTACCCAGAGTAGCGACTGATCATGCTTTTCTAACTGCTCTTTTAAAAACGTCGGCTTATACAAAGTGTTTGCGTGCCAGTCATCAGTAAGAGTGACGCCTTCGATGCAATAGCGAATGCCATGGGCATCACAAGATTTAGCAAGCCCTTCAGCCTCTTTTTCGTAAGGCGTGTTTTTCGTATAAAAACTAACGACGAGCGGACAAAAGGCCATGCTTTTTACGCAATAACACAAGATGTTGCGCGATGAAGAACAAAATGAATAATTTGGCTTTCTCCATGCATGAAAAACTCATCCGTCGTCTGGTAGAGCACATCATCCTCTAGACGCACCGTGCGTGCAATTTTATGTCCAATAAAGTCAGGATACGAAGAGAGCTCGATATGATGAATGACACGATCATCGATCACTTCATACGTACCTACGTAAGACAAATGACTACGCATAGCCTCGGCATACCCTTCATCGGACGCAGCAAAAGGATCCTGCTGGGTAAAATTAAGGCGTTTTTGAGCCATGAGCTCAAGCGACACGTAACCGTCGGGATTATAGAGAATATAACCAACTGTATTTTCACCAACCGGATGAGTTCCAATATGGCCATCTGAAAACTGCGTTTCATATGTACCTAGCTTCCACGTGCCAATGATATCTTCTTTTGCTACCATCAATTCCCCCAATGTTAGCATTATATTAAGACCCTTGTAGCAAATTACGAAAATAAGTTGCACAAAAAAGCGACAACACCGCATGATTTCGTGCCAAAGCTAGGAGGACATATGATGCTCAAAAGTCTTATTCTTTGCTGCTTTTCGTTGACTTTATTAGCATGCGAAGCTGAAAACTACTTAAGCTACATGCAAAAACACATGGCCTTTCTTGGACCATTTGGCAATCATACCAGTGGCGAAATTGAGATTGCCTCTACGCCTGAGTTGATTCAAAGCGTTCAAGACGCTACAAAAGAGCGCCTCATCAAGGAGGGCTACACCCATTTCGAAGCAAAAAACTGGACCCGTGTCGGTGTCATTGCAGAAGATCAATATTGGATTTGGATACGCGATCCTGTGATTTTTCCAAGTGGATTCAAAGGAACATATAACCGCATCGTTTGGAGACCTAGCCTAGATGGGCCGCAAGGCGTTGCGATTTTGCCTATTTTTCAAAACGACCGCTATGGAGTCAACCTCAATTACCGCCATTCCACTCGTAGTTGGGAAATTGAAATGCCAAGAGGGGCTCGTTTCCAAGGCGAAGAGCCCGAACAAACGGCCAGACGCGAATGCCGTGAAGAAACTGGCTTAGAAGTTAGTGATCTGACACTTCTCGGTGAAGTAGCACCCGATACCGGCATGACAACAAGCGTTGTTCCCGTCTACACAGGGCATGTTGCCGCAACACAACTTTTTAACCCGGAAGAATCTGAGGCAATCCACAAAATCTTGACCTTGTCACATGATGAGCTTCTCGCAGGATTTGCCAAAGGCTACATTGAGGTCATGATCCATGGTAGTCACATCAAAGCTTATTGCCGTGACTCGTTTTTGGCATATGCCCTGCTACTCTCCAAAAAAAATTGACACGCATCTCATCGATGAATAAAGTGAGCGTAGGAGAACATAACCTTGGGGGAAAATTTATGCGCCATTTATTTCAAATCGCTACGTTTTCATTTTTAGCGGCAAGCTGTCCTAGCTTTGCGCTAGATTCTGAAGAAATCGACACTGAAATGGAAGAGTTAACAACCGAAAAATTCGGCGATGTCATCTCAAAACTCGATTCGCTTTCAAAAAAACTTGAAAAACACGTTCAAGATATCAGTGAACTAAACGAAGAAGAAGCCGAGTAACAACATGCGTATCCTATCGACTCTCTTTAGTTTTGCCATCCTCGGAGGCGGGTTATGGTGGGTCGATGGGCATTATCCAGCACTTAAGCACATCGCCTTGGAAAAATTAAATAGCGGAAAAGTCGCATCGTTCGAAGTCAAATACACCGCCAAACAAATTATCGACAAAAACAAGTCCGATCTTGTCAAAACAAGCAAACACAAATGCCAGTCCCAAGAGCTCAAATTTGCGCCTTATCTCCTCATGGAAGTCAAATATTCTAAAAACGCAACACAAACCGGTGAAGGCGTCATCTTGTGGGATCTGACTGACGGAGAAATGATTCTTTCCGCCAAAACCTGGGAAAAAACGCACGGGTATGGAGATTGCATTACAGCACACGCCTCTCCCTTTGATTTTTCTATTTTAAACGGTCTAGCTAAAAAAGGTGGAACAAGCGATGAAAGCTCTCTTTTGAAATCCACACAACTCGACCAGGACCTGCTAGGCAATGCACTTGAGGCTTGCAAGAGAAAAAAACTCATTGTGCAAGCAGGATCACGGATCCGCCTGCATATGGAAAACGCCAAACTTGCTACCGAACCAGAAACAGATATCAGCCTGGCGCTCGTCACAACATCAAACGCTGGTGGTGAGCGCCTTTCTAAACGCTTTTCAGCAGCTCAAATTAAAAAAAATGCCACTAACGCCTTCGGATCAGACTTTGCGATCAAAAATGCGACAGAAATCTTTTTACCTTTCTATGCCATCACAATCGAAAACCCAGATGGAACCTTGCAAACAACTTTTTGGAACGCCGTCACCGGCAACCCTCTCGCAACCAACCTAGTCCTCGGCAAATAGCATCCAATGTAAAACCGCGCCTACATCTGATGTAAACCCACACACTATTTTCGAATCCTTGATGTAAAATCACAGCTAGCTTACACTAATGGACTCCTTGGAAAGATGGCTGAGTGGCCGAAGGCGCTTCCCTGCTAAGGAAGTGTACCCTTTATCGGGTACCGAGGGTTCGAATCCCTCTCTTTCCGTATCTTAAGCTGGACAATCTACCCGCATTTGATGTACACATGGAAGGATTATGACAAAAGAAAAGCCCAAAGTCAAAATCGCTCCTAATTCCAAAGAATCAGAAATGATGGTACTTGGCTGTATGCTAACTAGTGTAAATAGCCTAAATAGTGCCGCCGACGCCCTAGATGACAAAGATTTTTACTACGTAGAACATCAAGCTATTTTTAAAACGTTAAAAAATATCTACAAAAAAGACAAGCCTGCAGATATTCACATTGTCGCTGAAGAGCTTAAGACAATAGATAAACTGGAAGCCGTTGGTGGCGTTGCGTACTTAACAACCCTTGCGCAGTACGTTGGTACATCGGCCTATATCGAAGAATACACAGAGCTTGTCAAAAATAAATCGATGCTGCGCCAAATGATCCGCGCCTCTGAAGAAATTGAAAACACTGCTCTTAATGAGCCTAGCGATGTACATAGTGCACTTGATCATGCTCAAACTTTATTTTTCTCTATTGGTCAATCTGCACATCGAGAACAACACTTCCAACTTAAAGATCTTCTCTCGGGCCTTAAATCCAAATCGCAACTCCCTTTTCTAAAAGAGCTACAAGAGAGGCAAGAAGAATACCACGCTCGGGGTGAAGATGAAATCGGCATCACAGGCATCCCAACACATTTCCTCGATATGGATAAAATGATCAATGGCCTAGCACCATCAAATCTGATCATCTTAGCAGCACGCCCTGCCATGGGAAAAACAGCTTTTGCACTCAATATGGCAGAAAACATCTGCTTTAAAAACAATGTTCCTGTTGGTGTCTTCTCCTTGGAGATGAGCGCTGAACAACTCTTGCACCGTATGATCTGCTCTCAAGCAGAAGTTGAATCAGACAAAATCGTCAATGGGTCGCTTGATGGCATGGAATACCAACGCATTGTCGAAACAACTGAGCGGATGCAACAACATACCATGCTTATCGATGATCAGCCAGGTCTAAAAATCTCTGACCTCAGAGCGCGCGCTCGTCGGATGAAGGAAATCTACGATATCGGTTTTCTAGCCATCGATTACCTCCAACTACTTTCTGGCTCCGGTGGTTTTTACAACTCTGATAACCGTCAAAATGAAATTTCTGAAATTTCACGTAGCCTCAAAAATCTCGCCCGCGAACTCGACATCCCCGTTCTTTGTATGTCGCAGCTATCTCGTAAGGTTGAAGAACGCACAGGTCACCGCCCCATTATGAGTGATCTGCGTGAATCAGGCTCTCTAGAACAAGATGCCGATATCGTTATGCTTATGTTCCGCCCTGAGTACTACGACCCACAAAACAAACCTGGTCAAACTGAAGTTATTATTGCCAAGAACCGTCACGGTAGAGTTGGCTCCATTAACCTGAGCTTCAGAAAAGAATACGCTCAGTTCACAAACTATAGCGGAGAAAATCTACCTGCAGCTGAAGATAGCAGCGTTTTTGCAGCCTTCAATCCAGACTAAGTGTAGGTTTTTGATACTTCTTGCTATTGACTATTATGCATTCATGCATCTTATCATTTTTAGCGAGTTAACTCACAATCAAATACTTTGGAGGATAATCCTATGAGTTTCGAATCAATTCAGCAACATACTGACGTAACACCATTCGCAAACACAGTAGTGGCATACAAAACAACTTCTGGAAAGTGTGGCAAGTTGGGCTAATATTAATCTGAGAGTTAGCGCACAAACTGACTTGCTAAATTCAATCGGTGTTTTTAAGTAGATCTAAGAGCTTTACAGCTCGTTCACTTGAATTTCCGGATTCTTTAAACACAAAGTCATATGACTCTTTCGGCTGTAAGTAATAAGTCCTGTGGCTCTCATCTACTGGACTAAATAATTGATTTCTCAGCCCCTGAAAATACGTAAGCGGAATTTCATTCCAATGAAGATAGTTTTCGCATCCTTCATCTTTAAGAAGTAATGTTTTTTCGTTCAAAAACTCTGACAGCTTGTTGTAGTCAATTGTTTCAATTGTCCTTTCTGTGGACTGGGAAGAAAGTTCATACAGTTGAGTAAAGCTCCGAAATAAGGTCCCAGAAAATCGCTGAATTCGTAGATCACCTTGCGAGACAGCTTCCAAATTCCTTTTTTCTAAAAATTCATAGCATTGTTCAATAGACGTATAAATTAATCCATGCAAAATCTTCAGGTTTGAGTTGATGCTCTGGATCTTTTCGCGCGTAAGTCCCCAACCGTCTAAGAGGACATTTTTACCCTCTGCAACAGCTTGTTTAATTTCTTTATAAACAGACTCATTCGATCTAGGATAAGCAATTTTTCTAAAACGTTCTTTCCAATTATTATTATTAAAACTAGTTTTAATCTCAGCAACGGCCGTTAAAGCATCTTGCTTATGTTCTGGAGCGAAATCAAAAGCCCGATCGATCTCTTTTAATGCTTGGAACACTCCACAGTTGCCAACACATTTTTTGATTTTCTCAACTTGGTCTGGAAAACCTCTAGTAATCTCTTGTTCTACCTCATAGATTAAACTCTTATCTTCTTCAATATATCGCCATTTAGAATCGATTTGTTCAATAGCTTTTCCAAGTGAGCTTTTTCCAGAAGATCCCGTTCCAGATAGCCACACAACCATGACAGCCGTAGACTGGTTGCCATGTATAGTAGGTGATAATACTGGATTGGCCATAACTTTAATCCTTTAATAAGGAAATATTATATCAAAATCAGGAACCAATTGCAACACGTGTTACTAACATACAGCATCCCCGATGAAAAAAAACAAATTATAGGTCTTATTGCTTCACAAGTCAAGCCTGCGTATTCAATGTCTATCAATCGCAAGCCCACATCACCCAAACATGGGATAAAGACGGCTGATTTGCCATACAATTTCTTTTAAGATTCAGGCATAAAAATACTTAGTTGCAGATGACTTAATTTTTAGTCAGCTATCACAAGTATAATAGATATTTAAGGAATCATAAGAGAAGCAAGAGTGCCATGACGACCATGCCTAGGTCTTCGGTCAAGGTAACAGTAGATAAGGGCACATCCAGTACCGTACCCATGCAAGCGCAACGTAAATCTAGACCTTTGATCAGCGCCTTAATAACGCCTATTGCTCCAATGCCCAAAATAATAATTGTCACAACATAAACAGCAAACGGCCAAATAAAGCTCAAATAACCAAGTCCCAACGCAAGCTCAATAAGTGGATAAACCAGCGCATATGCTCTACTTTTCATGGCGATTAGATCATACATTTGGAAGCCGTCTGCAAATTGCTGGGGGTGAAACAGTTTAAGAAGAGCAAAAATACACAAAAAGATACCCATAAAGTAATGCATCCAACTTTGCAAGGCCAGACCAGAGTGATGCAGCAGGGCAAAAGCTGCAAATACAGCCACTAAAATCAGGGCAAATAAAGGCCAATACTTCTTTATTGAAAAAGGCTGCTTCTGCTGTGTTTCCATATTTTTTTGTTACCATATCAGATGTTGTTTACAAAGCTTTTTTTGAAAGCTTGTTCTTTAACGCCTTCTTTGGCATAATCGTGATTCCAGGCAAGTTGAAGGAGCCCTATGTCATCCGTTAAAAAGAAACGCAGACTGAAAATCGCCAAGCACAAACGCAAAAAGCGTCGGCGTCGCGATCGTCATAAGAAGAAAAAATAATCCTCTCGTCCCATGTGGGCTTACCCTAAAAAATTTGATATTATTGTCATAGGTGCGGGGCATGCCGGCTGTGAAGCCGCGCACGCCTCAGCACGCATGGGTGCATCGACCCTTCTTTTAACTATGAATCTCGATACCATTGCCAAAATGAGCTGTAATCCAGCGATCGGAGGCGTAGCAAAAGGTCACATCGTTCGAGAAATCGATGCCCTTGGTGGGTTAATGGGCATTGTCGCCGACCGCACAGGTATCCAATTCCGCATGCTCAATGCCTCAAAAGGCCCTGCCGTTTGGTCTCCCAGATGCCAATCTGACAAAGTCGCCTACCAGTTCGAAATGAAATATTTACTTGAAAATGTGCCAAACCTCTACATTAAACAAGGCACAACACAAGACCTCCTAATCGATAATAATACAATCAAGGGCGTAACTACTCTAGAGGGCATTGCTTACCACGCACAATCAGTTATTCTCTCAGCTGGCACATTCATGCGAGGCCTTATGCATATCGGCGACATCAATTTTGCTGGTGGCAGAGCTGGTGATAAACCCTCTGTAGGCTTATCCAAATCCCTTGAATCTGCTGGCTTTACACTATCTAGGCTAAAAACGGGAACGCCCCCACGCGTTCATGCCAGAAGCATTGACTTTTCAAAGCTTGAAGAACAGCCAGGGGATGATCACGTTTACTTTTCTCACGATGAAAAAAACCATCCCCTCAAACAGGTCTCTTGCTTCATCGGCTACACAAATGAGCTAACTAAAAAAATCATACAAGATAACATCCATAGATCGCCGTTATATTCAGGAAAAATTCAGGGACTTGGACCCAGATACTGCCCGTCCATCGAAGATAAAATCACACGCTTTGCAGACAAAGAGCGGCACCAGCTTTTCCTAGAACCCGAAGGTCTAAACACACATGAAATATACGTTAACGGCATATCGACATCCTTGCCCTACGATGTTCAATTGCAAATGCTGCAGTCCGTTCCAGGGCTTGAAAAAGCCGAGGTCACACGTCCAGCTTATGCTATCGAATACGACTATTTAACAAGCGGCCAAATCAAAACTACACTAGAGACAAAAAAAATCTCTGGCCTCTACATGGCAGGGCAAATCAACGGGACTACCGGCTATGAAGAAGCAGCAGGACAAGGTCTCATCGCTGGAATCAATGCTGCATTAAAAATTCAAAACAAAGATCCTTTTATCCTAAAGCGCTCAGAGAGCTACATTGGCGTCATGATCGATGAACTGGTCTCAAAAGAGCTAACAGAGCCCTACCGCATGTTTACAAGCCGTGCTGAATATCGCCTCCTCTTGCGTCAAGACAATGCAGACCTGCGCCTGCGCTCTTATGGCCATCGCCTAGGCCTTATCAGTGAAGTGCAACATAAGATGCTTTTAAACAAAAAAGAGATCCTAGAGCAAACAATTGAGGCCCTTAAAAAATCTTTTCACGACGTAGGCGGAAAAACCACCTCCTTAGCCCAGCTCCTCTGTCGCCCCGAAATCAACTACCAAACTTTAATAGAGCGCTATCCACAAAAAGTTTCAGACCATGGAAAAGAGCTAAATTTACTCATTGAAATTCAAATTAAATACGCAGGCTACATCGAAAGGCAAGAAAGAGAAGCTAAGCATCTAGAAAAGGTCGATACAGTCCCCATTCCAGAGACCTTTAATTTTAAAATCGTGGAAGGATTAAGCAATGAGGCCAGAGAACGGCTAATTAAAATCCAACCTTGCAACTTAGGACAAGCTTCTCGCTTAGAAGGCGTGACTAGCTCGGACGTATCCATTCTGATGATTGCGCTCAATGCTAGATAACTGATATTTTAAACTAACCTGAACTCTTTCGTTTTGATTGTTTAGATTCAGAGCAGATTAGGTGACAGATTGTGCCATTTTTTGCGATTCTATAGCCAAGGCGCTATAGATGAGCACAAAAAGGGTGCTAGATGGCGACTAAGATGCCTGAAGATGAATGATATAAACGAAAGAGTTCAGGTTAAACTAAAACCTGGAGGACATATGTTACTTTCCCTAATTTTACTCGTTGCGCAACCTGCAATGCCCCAAGGTCCAGGTACTGAAGAGGTCCTAAAAATGGCAGGTAGGGCCACGCCACATCACGCAGCTGCAGCCGCCCAAAAATCGACAAGCGACGATACGATTTTGATCAATCCACAAGCTAGAGCAAACGACTGGGCTCAAGCATACAAGTTTCTTACAACCAGACAAGCTGCAATTCCTGTTTCTTTTATTTTAACCAATGGTCAAAAAATCGATAACATTATCAATGTGATGGTGATGTCTGGTGGAACACTTTTATCCTTTGAGTTAAATACACCCGCAGGGATTAAGTACGATATCGTCAAAGTCGAAGATATCGCCCACATCCAGCAACCATGAAACTTCTTCACCTCAAAAACTTTCCTATTCTAGAACAATTGCAAATCGAAGAATCGCTTTTGCGATGCAATGAAGACGAATGGTGCATTATCAATGAAGGATCGCCACCAGCCATCGTCATGGGAATTTCAGGTAAACCCGAAGCTTTAGTCCATACCGACATAAATACGCTGCCAATCATCAAACGCTACAGCGGTGGCGGCACAGTTGTCGTTGATGAAAACACCCTTTTCGTTTCATTCATATGTAAAGCAGTTTTACATTGCCCAAAAAAGATCATGGAATGGTCTGCAAACCTCTACAAATCAGTCTTTAATCACCCCGAATTTTCTCTAAAAGCTCATGACTACGCCATAGGGCAAAAAAAATGTGGTGGTAACGCCCAATACCTGCGCAAAAACCGTTTTGTGCATCACACCACCTTCCTCTGGGACTACAACCCAACCTACATGAACTACCTAAAAATGCCAGATAAAATTCCCGACTATAGACAAAACCGGTCTCACTCTGACTTTGTCTGCAAACTAACTGATCTAATCGACTCTAAACCTGTATTCATCGATCGGCTGAAAGCAGAACTTCAAACGCGATACACTACCAAATTGGCTACCCTGGAAGATGCTAAAGCCTACCTTAACCATGAGCATCGTAAATCAACAAGGACCATCCATGTTTAATCAAACACTTTTCACAATTAACAAAACGTGCATCACGCTAGGGTCGCTCGTTGAGTTCTTGCTTATTGTGATCGTCACATTCATTATCGCTAAAATCGTTAAATACCAAATCAACCGCTTTGGTAAAAAACATAACCTCATCTCCTCATCCGGAATCTATGCCATAAGCCGGGTCAGCTCATACATCATTATCATCCTGGGTCTTTTGGCTGGGTTTACATCAATCGGATTTGACCTATCGACCTTTACCCTCATCGCCAGCGCTCTTAGCGTCGGGATTGGCTTTGGTCTTCAGTCAATTTTCAGTAATTTTGTTTCAGGAATCTTACTACTCTTTGAAAAAAACCTCCGCATCGGCGATCATATCGAACTCGATTCGGGTCAATCAGGCGTCATCAAAGAGATTTTTGTACGCACAACTCTTATCGATTGCGGATCGGGTAAAACCATGATTGTTCCCAATTCAGACCTGATCAGCAAGCGAATCACCATCTGCAAAGACTAATCACCTGAACTCTTTTGATTTTTACTCCGCTCAGATTGAGCGTACTTTTTATTGAGGTATCTTCCAGTCCAATAGACATTGTTCTCGAAAATAAAGCTGCTATAAGGCTGAAACTCAGGATCTCTCACCTGCGGCTCTTGCAAACCAAATTGCCCATGATAATTGGATGTGCGGTCTTCGGAGCCAAAAAATGGCTGCAAGCGAATAACTGGGCCCATACTTGTCATCTGTATCAGGCCAAAAGTTTGCGCGTAGCCGCATGCACTAAGCAATAATGCTATACTAAATACAGACAGTTTCATAATTAACAAATAACTTAATTATATATTTAATACAAATTATAACTAATTTTTATATATTATTGTCCCATGGAAATGAAAAATACAACCCATATGTAATTACGGGAGTCCCTACTTCAAATAGTTGTGGAATAAAAAATACTTGACTCAAGCCATACACAATCAACGGCTTTTGTGGCACATTTTCACGGGCACGTATATTTCGACTCACCCATGTAAATTTATCAAACCTATAAGAAAACGTGTATCCAACTTTCGAAAAATAAACATCGTCACCAAAATGCGAATGCATTCCAGACGGCGGTATTACAATTGTCTGTGGCGCAAACACTGGAATATTATAATAGCCCTCATCTTCGTTCCTACGGCTCGTATGATACACAGCATCTTCCCAAATAAAGCTACTATACGGATCAAACGCTGGGTCTAGTCCTCTTGAACCTACATATCCAAACTTTAGATGGTGATTATTCGTTCTACCTTTTGATGCCCATAACGATTGCAAACGAATCACAGGCAACAAGTTCTCCAACTGCACTCCAATAACACTGACAGGAACGAAATCATCTTGTGGTGGCGGCGGTGGCGGTAAATATCCATTCTTATAGTAGATATTAAAAGCGAGCCCACCATAGCTCCCATCTGGGAAATATGTCAGCCAAGTTTCTGTTGCGCTATCTAGTCCAAATGGCCCAGGCATTAACGGCGCGCCATTGAGAAGAGTAGGATAAATACTATTCTGCAAACGGCGCGCTGTGTAAATGCGAAGCTCGTTTCCGGCTGTCAGCGTCACTCCTGGGCTGATACTAAATGCTCCCAGCCCTATTCCATAAGCTGGTGATGGAAAGGCATTGTCCACAACTAAAAAGTTGTTGCCATACACAGAGTCGATAATGGCGGCGCCTGGTCCAGGTAAAAGCGTTATGTTGGCATCTGCAATGAGCAAGACATCTGAACCTGTCGACCTGATTATCGTAGGCGTAACATCCCCAATAACGTTAATATCTTTTGCTGAGTCAAATGTAATGGGCCCCGCGCCTACGATCATCGCTCCACTCAGTATGTCGATGTCACTGAAAGTGGTAAGTGAGATAGAACCCGTTGTGGTCGTGACCGACGTCCCGTTAATAAGAATACCTTTGTCTGTAATAGGTGCTATGCCAGTTAGTGTAACGGGCGCACCTCCATTTGTAATTGCTGTACCCGTTCCCTCTACAACGATTCCATAGCTTCCCGTTGCATCCCCAGATGTACCAGTGACATTGATCGCACCTGAAGTGTTTGAAATTACAGATCCTAGACTTTCCGTCAGTACACCATGAGAAATGTTTACACCATAACCATACGGATCATTATATCCTGTACCATTCACATCGATCGTACCTACCGTAGAACTGATAGCTGCCCCAGATGCAATCAGTACACCGTTGTTATCAAGACCATCGGCACGTGCCAAACCATTGAGGGTCACATCGCCCTCACTCATGATTTCTGTTCCAGCAGCCGATAAAAAAATACCATTGTTGGCAACTATCCCGATATTACTACCAAAACCTGTGATTGTTATCGTACTGTACATGCCGGGAGTAATAGATGCCGCGCCTGTTATTAGTACGCCGTGATTATCTGCTCCTGTTCCTTGACCCGTTCCTGTGATGTCAATCGTGCCAGATGTTGCATCAATTGTCGCTGCGATCACCACAACTCCAGAACTGACGCTTGGCGCTGTGCTACTGCCTGTGCCCGTCACTGTCAAATTTCCCTCATTCACAGATACCGTGTTGGAAACTCCAGAAATTGTCACACCAGTACTACCAATTCCTGTTGTTCCAGATATTCCAGTCAGATCAATCGTACCGCTCGTGGTTTCTAGTGAAGTTGTTGTTGTTGAAATGATCACACCAGGCGTTGGAACTGATCCAGAAACTGAATCTCCTTCAATTGTCAACGCTCCAGAATTTGTGGAAACCGTGCTTAAGTCTGTAATAAACACACCTGCCTGACCACTTGTTTGGGCAAAGGTATTGCTTGTCGATGTCCCAATGATGTCAATGTTACCTGTTCCAGTTGCTTCCACAACTACAGGACCAAAAGATAAGACAACGCCGCCACCGTTGCCAGCAAACCCGCTACTTAAACTATTTCCCATACCAGTGAAATCAATATTCCCAGAGTCTGTTCGTATCGTTGATGTCTGGTTTAAGCCTACGCCTTCTGCTAAGACAGAGGTTCCTATAAATTCAATATCGCCAGTTGTCATCTCCACAACAATACCTGTTGTAACAGGATTCCCCCCACCGCCAAAATGTATTCCTTCAGATGTAGGCCCTACTGCAGAACCAGTTAAATAGACATTTCCATACACAGAACTAATCTCAATATTGCCCCCAAGTTGTATGCCAGTACTAGTAGAGGCGACAAGTGTAGACGTGCCTGTGATGGAAATATCACCTGTGGCACTTGTAATTAAACCTGGTGAAACAGGTAAAAATACAGCGTTAAGACCCCCTCCTACACCATCTACAAATCCACTTATGTCGATATTACCGTCAATGGTCGAAATGGTAAATGTTTTGCCAGGAGAAAACGGACCCACACCTACTTGTCCCAAAACACCTGTCAAAGAAATATTGCCTGCATCAGCTCCTGTTCCAGTTGTAGTAATAATTGTGCGATCAAGTAAAATAGCTGGTGGACCACCAGTGCCTCCACTCGAATAACCGGTCACATTAATATTCCCATTGATAGAGGTAAAAGTACACGTTGCTGAAGGACCTCCCATATCAACACCACCGGATGCACCAGGAGACATTCTAAAATCCATTGCATCAAAATTACCAGCGCCTGAATAGGTGTTCTCAATTATTGCCCCATCGAAAACCATTGAATCATCAGCAACAATCAAAAACTTACCCATTCCTGTATTTGTTATGATTGACCTATCAATAAAAGCTGAACCGACCGCTCGTATCCTTAAATCGGTATTATAGGTGCCCCATGTAATCGTGACTAATTCAATGAGTACACTACCTACTCCTCCGGATCCAAGTGACGAATCAATGAGCACATTACCCATTGCAAGCTCAACTTCCAAATCTGATGATGAAATCACTGATGAGGCAACCGTTGGGTAAAAGACAATGGGATCTGTTCCCGCAAAAAACCCACCACTTGTTGGAACGCTAAAGATGGAAATATTAGAGGGGTCGAGCAATAGATCGCCGCACTTTCCATGAGGTGCACGCCGATCACTTTGTCCTGTGTAATCTAAAATTTCAGCACCCGATGCTTCAACAAAGCCACCATCTCCAGATGCATCTCCACCTCTTACAGATGTATATCCGGCAACAGCTGTCGTCTGGTCCGACCAATAGATGACCTTACCGCCGTTGCCTATTTGCCCAGCGTCAGCTCTTACAACCGAACCTTTTTCAACTGTGACATTCATTGCATTGCGAATGTCAGGATTCTGTCCTTGCTTATCGCCACCGATGAGCACTTCGCCAGCTATCGATGTAATGCGCGCATCTTCACCAAGATGCACATGGTCACCAAGCGCATGCACGGTTTTTGCATTCAGAGTGCCGTTGACATATGTCTCTTCTGCAAGCAGTAAAATCTTGCCATCGACCTCTTCGATTCGACTTGCATCAATCACGCCATCACACCTAATGCTGCCTTCGATGTAGCCTTGAGTATTGATCTTGCCGGCTAAAAAATCCTCGTCGCTCATCTCAAGTGTTGATGCATAAAACGCAGCGCAATTAATACGTCCCGTTTTTCCGACGTAAACACCAGCAGAATTAATCAAATAAACTTGTCCATTCGATTCTAACGTGCCGTGAATTTCACTTAACTTATTTCCAGTGACGCGATTTAAAACTTTAGACTTATGCGAATCCTGCAAAAAATGCACATGCTCACCCTTGCTAATCGAAAAATCTTCCCACGAAATAATCGCAGACTTACCGGACTTAATTGTTGTCGTGGCACCGTTTTCAACAAGGGTTGCGTGAGTAGACTTGAAGCCACTCGGAGCTGCAAATAGGATAAATGGAAGCGCTATGCACACACATAAGTTACGCATCCCTTACATATATATAAAAATTGCTTTAAAAAAATTAAGCTTCAATTGTATCAGGCCAAAAGTTTGCACGTAGCCGCATACACTAAGCAATAACGCCATAATAAATATAAATAATTCATTATTAACAAAATTATAATTAATTATTAGATTTTATTGTCCCATGTAAATGAAAAATACAACCCATACGTAATTACGGGAGTCCCTACTTCAAATAGTTGTGGAATAAAAAACACTTGACTCAATCCATACACAATCAATGGTTTTTGTGGCACATTTTCACGGGCACGTATATTTCGACTCACCCATGTAAATTTATCAAATCTATAAGAAAAAGTGTATCCAACTTTCGAAAAATAAACATCGTCACCAAAATGCGAATGCATTCCAAACGGCGGTATCACAATTGCCAGTGGCGCAAACACTGGAATATTAAAATAGCCCTCATCTTCGTTCCTACGGCTCGTATGATACACAGCATCTTCCCAAATAAAGCTACTATAGGGATCAAACGCTGGGTCTAGTTCTCTTGAACCTACATATCCAAACTTCAGATGGTAATTATTCGTCCGCCCTTTTGACCCCCAAAAGGGTTGCAAACGAATCACAGGCAACAAGTTCTCCAACTGCACTCCAATAACAAAGACTGGAATAAAATTATCTGAAGGCGGTGGCGGTGGCGGTGGCGGTGGCGGTGGTGGCGGTGGCGGTGGCGGTGGCGGTGGCGGTGGTGGCGGTGGCGGTGGTGGCGGTGGCGGTGGCGGTGGCGGTGGCGGTGGTGGCGGTGGCGGTGGCGGTGGTGGCGGTGGTGGTGGTGGTGGTGGCGGACTAGGCGGCGGCGGTGGCGGCGGCGGTGGCGGTGGAGG
>JAJFLZ010000020.1 GCA_021772435.1 Chlamydiota bacterium
GAAGCAAATTGAATTTTGTTGTTAATTTGCTCAGTGGTTTAGCTGCTTATCAAATTCAAGATAAAAAACCATCAATCTATGTGTCTGAGGAGGAAAAATTCATGCTGCTATCTGCCTGAGTTGATCCATGATTCGCGTTAAGCTATGTTCCAAGTTAAACTCTTGACCTAGTTCTGCTATACATAATGGATGCATGTTTCGCAATAGAGCCCTACCAGCAAGTAAGTTGACGCCTTTTTTTCGAAGAGCTCTAGCACTCGATCCCGTTAGAATAAAACAATACCCCTTAGCTTCAATCAAGCGGTGAACTTCATTTAAGAGCGTAGGAATTTTTTGAACTTCATCAATGATAATCCAGTCATCAAACCCTTCTGGGATCAGGTTTTCCAAAATCGATGGAGATTTTAAAAATGCTTGAAGCGTTGCCCCGTCAAGAAGGTCAATATAAATGGCTTTAGGAAATTGTGACTTTACCCAATGAGTTTTGCCAGTGCCTCTGGGCCCAAATAGAAAAAAACTCGTTTTCTCTTTAATAGACTGAGAAATGATACGTTTATACATTTTGCCCTCGTCTCATTAATGTACAAAAATCTACGAAATATGTCAAGTAAATGCTCAAATTCTATCAAATGTTGGCAGGCTAGTGTACAAATTATGGAAAAATCTGTACACTACGATGACAAATTTGGGAATTAGTTTATAGCGCTCATAGCTTGAGTGGCGCCTTGAAAACCTGAATTTCGGGTTTATATCATTCATCTTCAGGCATCTTAGTCGCCATCTTGCACCCTTTTTGTGCTCATTGATAGCTTTTGGCTATCAAATCGCAAAAAATGACACAATCTGTCACCTAATCTGCTCTGAATCTAAACAATCAAAACCCGAAACTCAGGTTAAAAACCAATTTGACGCCAGGCTTCGTACACGCCAATACCAACAGATGTTGCTAAATTTAAGCATCTTACGCCATCAATCATAGGGATTCGAACAAACTTTTCGGGAAATTCGCATCTTAGACAATCAGGCAGCCCGTCAACCTCTGAGCCAAAGATTAAATTGCAGTCTGGGCTGTAGCTGACATCTGTATAATTTTGTGTTGTTTTGCTTGAAAAGAAGTAAAAATCATCGTGTAAAAAAGGCTCTAGCTCACCTACGACCAAGACGTTGACGCCTTCCCAGTAATCAAGGCCTGCACGCTTTAGCATGCGGTTATTCGTCTCGAATCCCGGGTTCACG
The DNA here is from genome assembly GCA_021772435.1 of Chlamydiota bacterium. Taxonomy (GTDB): domain Bacteria; phylum Chlamydiota; class Chlamydiia; order Chlamydiales; family JACKPQ01; genus JACKPP01. The sequence continues at coordinate 1,237 of JAJFLZ010000020.1, forward strand.
AGTACTAAGTCACACCCAGTAACTTTGCATGTCCTGACGATATTTCCTGTATTGGGAGGGATTTTTGGTTCAAATAGTATAATTTTCATCTTGTAAAAATATACCCCTGGCTATGGAGGCCAGGGGTGATAAGAGTGCAGTTATCTAACTGCGGGTAAGCGATTTTCGTCAAAATCAGGTAGAGCAATCTCATCACTTCCACTTTCGGAAGGATTTGTAGAGAGAGTTTCTTCTGATTGGGGGGCATTGGCTTTGACAAGCTCAATGTCAAAAACTAGGAGTGAATTTGGTGGCAAGAAGCCAGATACGCCATACCCAAGATCTGGGTGGATATAAAGCGTGCGTTTTTCTCCCTCTTTCATGCCAAGTAGGCCTTTTGAAAATCCAGGAATGGTTTCGTCTAGAGAGATAGCTTCATCTTCTTGAGATGCGCCGAATTCTTTACCGTCGATAAATCTTCCTGTGTAGCGAATGAGAGGACTAAAGTGAGGCTGTACTTCGGCGCCTGTGCCGTCTTCTAGAACTTTGTACTGGAGTTTTTGCTCTTCAACTTCAATAACATCTTTGTTTTGAGCGTTGGTAGCTAAAAAGTCTTCAGCTTCGACGAGATTTTTATCGGATTGATGTTGGAATTCTTCTTCTTGCATGGCTGTAATGGCAGAGACAGTCTCTGACTCAGAGAGCGGAGAATCGATGCCTGCGATGGAATCTTTTAGTCCTTTGAGAACTTGATTCATGTCAAAATCGAATCCGAGAGAATCGAGGTTTTGTCCGATCATATGACCGAAAGCCTCAGATAGTTTAGCTAGATCCGGTTTTTCTGGTTCGGCTTCTTCAGCTAGCAAGCTAATGGAGGCTGCTAGGCTAAAGAGACTAATAAGCATTTTCTTCATAGTTATCTCCGTTCTACTATTCCTTGATCCGAGTTTACCAAATTCGAATTATTTTTGCAAATGATTACTCTTCGTCGTCATCTAGATTAAAGGCTTCAATAAGCTTGATAAAGTTATCCGCCATGGCTTTAGGCGCTTTCTTGGCAATCAGGTCAACTGACAGTTCTAGTTCATCTTCAGTTAAGGGGGAGGTCTCACCAGCTATGTGGTCTTCTATACCTTTGATTAAATACTTATGGTCGCATGTGAAGACGATATCGACAACTTGACCGCACAGATATCCCGCTGCCTCAGAAAGGAGGCTCAGGTCGCTTTCTTTGTTGATGTCCAATGTTTCTTCAGAGTCAATGTTTGGAAAAGTTTTGCCTGTGCTGTAGTTTTTTAGCCCTTTGAGGAATAGATCCATTTTAAGCTCTGCAAATCCGTTATCAGTTGCAAGTTCAGCAAATTGGTGCCCAATAGCCTCAGAAATGGTTATCACATCATGCGCTTGCAAAAATGAACATGCAATTAAGCTAGCCAGGCCGATTAAGATTTTTTTCATTGTTTGCTCCTTTGTTTAGAATGCACAAAGGATGCGTTATGAGCGTTTATTACTCAAGCGTTTTTATGGCCAAATCTGAGAGTTGAGATGGTGCAACTTTTGATGGGGCTTCAGACATAAGGTCAGAAGCTTTGATGGTTTTGGGAAAGGCGATGACATCGCGGATGTTGTCGGTCTCGCATACAATCATCATGATGCGGTCAAAGCCAAAGGCGATGCCAAGATGCGGCGGCGTACCATACTGCAAAGCATCGACGAAGAAGCCGAATTTTTCTTCGATGTCATTTTGAGAGAGCTGTAAGAGATCGAAAATTTGATGTTGCAAATCAGAGTCGTGAATACGTTGTGAACCGCCGGCAATTTCGTAGCCGTTGAGGACTAGATCGTAGGCGAGAGAGCGCACTTTAAGTGGATCTGTTTTGAGATGCGCTAAGTCTTCTGGATGTGGAGTTGTGAAGGGGTGGTGCTCAGATGTGATGCGGTTTTCATTTTTGTCCCAAGCAAATAATGGGAAGTCAACGACCCAGGTAAAGCAAAGGGCGTTTTCTTCGATGAGCTTCTGCTCTTTAGCGATATGACGTCTCAGGTGGTCGAGTGCTTGATTGACAATGGACTCCTGCGCTGCAGCAAAGAGTACGAGGTCGCCATCTTTAGCATCTACAGCTGCTTGCAGTTCAGATAAAAGTTCTGGCGAGAAGAATTTTGCAATGTTTGCGTTGAGGCCGTCCGGGCCGCATTTCATCCATCCCAGGCCTCTGAGGCCAAAATCTGAGACAAAAGCGGTTAGCTTGTCGATCTCTTTGCGGGAAAATTCGGATCCGCCTTTGACGCACATAGCTTTTACACAGCCATCTTGCTTAAGCTGGTCTTTGAACACGGCAAATTCGGAGCGCTCGGCAATAGAGTCTACTCGAATCAGACGCATGTCAAAGCGCAAATCGGGTCTATCAGTGCCGTAAAATTCCATTGCATCAAGGTGGGTCATCACTGGGAAGGATTCGGGAAGCTCGATGTTTTTACAGGATGAGAAAATGGTTTTGCAAACGCCTTCGGCTGTTTTCATGATGTCTTCACGCTTGCCAAAGCTCATTTCGATATCGATTTGCATAAATTCAGGTTGCCGATCTGATCTTAAATCTTCGTCGCGAAAGCATGTGGCAAATTGGAAGTATCGGTCCATGCCACCAACCATCAGCAGTTGTTTGAAAATTTGTGGGGATTGGGGCAGGGCATAAAAGCTGCCTGGATAAATGCGCGATGGCACGAGGTAGTCTCTAGCGCCTTCTGGTGTGGATTTTCCGAGGATGGGCGTTGTGATTTCTAAAAAGTGTTGCCGGTCCATGTAATTACGCGCAGCTAGCATAGCTTTGTGTCGCAGGATAAAGTTTTGTTGCAGGCTGTGCCTTCTAAGATCGAGAAAACGGTATTTAAGTTTCAGGGCTTCTTGAATGCCCGGTTCATCTTCGTTGATCAGAAAAGGGGGCGTTTTAGCCTCAGATAAAATCTGCAAGTCGCTGATTTGAATTTCGATGTCGCCCGTTTCCATTTTGCTATTTTTCACTTCGCGTTCTATCACGGTGCCCGAAATGGAGATGACGTATTCAGAGCGCAGCGTGGAAGCTAGTTTGTGCAATGCCACATCTTGGTCTGGATTAAAGACGAGTTGTGTGATGCCATAGCGGTCGCGCAGATCGATAAAGATGATAGCCCCAAGGTCGCGGCGTTTGTGTACCCATCCAGATAGGGAGACGGTTTTGCTGGCGTGGAGCGCTCTTAGTTCGCCGCAAGTGTGGCTGCGTTTGTAATCAAGTGTTTGCATGAAGGTTTCTCACGGTTGATAGGAGATCGGTTAGTTTTACAGGAGTTTCCTGCCTAGTCTCAAGGTGTTTTAGAAGAGCGCTATCGTTTTGAATTTCGTTTTCGCCCAGGACGATGGCGTAAGTGGCATGTTTTTTTTCGGCGAGCTGCAGCCCTTTTTGAACTTTAGTCATACTTGGTGCGAGATCTGTTGGAATAAAATTTTGTCTAAACTTATGTGTTAATTCGAATGCTTTTGCGTAAGATTCTGTGTCTAGTGGAACGAAGTAGATAAAAGGTGCTGCCGCTTTTGGAAAGGCGCATTTTTGAGCATCCATGGTGAGCAGTAAGCGTTCCATGCCGCCTGCAAAGCCAGTCGATGGCAAGTCGGACCCGCCGAGCTCTTTAATTAAACCGTCGTATCTGCCCCCAGCACTGATGGAATTTTGGGCGCCAAGACTTTTTGTTGTAAATTCGTAAACCGTTTCGTTGTAGTAATCTAATCCGCGCACCAGCTTAGGCGTGATGGTAAATGGAATATCAAGAGTTTGCAATTTAGCACAGACAGCATCAAAATGTTTTTTGGATTTTTCGCTTAAATAATCGTGAATGGACGGCGCGCCTTCTAGCAATTTGCGCTCATTCTCATCTTTTGTATCCAGTATGCGTAGCGGGTTTTTTTCAAAACGTACCTTGCTATCGTCTGATAGTTTTTCAAAGTGAGGTTTTAGGTAATTTTTTAAGGCTTCTTTGTATGGATCGCGGCAGGCTTTATCACCGACGGTGTTGAGCAAAAGTTCCCAGTTGCTAAGACCAAGGCGCTTGTAAAACTCATGGAGCATAGCTATGACTTCGACATCTTGTTCAGGTGAGCCGTTGCCGATGGCTTCAACACCAAATTGGTGGAATTGTCGGTATCGTCCAGCTTGCGGTCTGTCGTAGCGAAAATAAGGGCCAATGTAGAAAAATTTGTGATAAGAACCCAGCTGCTGCAGCCCGTTTTCAACAAAGCTGCGGATCACTGGCGCTGTGCCCTCAGGTCGCAAACTCATACTGCGACCTGCTTTATCATCAAATGTGTACATTTCTTTTGAAACGATGTCGGATGATTCTCCAACGCCTCGCACAAAGAGCTCTGTGCGTTCAAAAATAGGTGTGCGGATCTCTAAAAAACCAAATTCAGTCGCAATTTTGCGAATTTGGTTTTCAAGATATTGCCATTTATCAGAGCTTTTCCAGGCGTTTTCGCTCTTTTGCTCTTCAGGAACAATATCAAATAATCCTTTGGGAATGGAGTAGCGCATGAGGAGCAGTATAAGTCTTAAATGTTATTTTTGTAAATCCCAGCTTATTCGTCTATGGTTGCTATATAAGTCGTCTTGCAGGCTGCAAAGTCGATAGATTGAGGCCATTTTTTATCTGCTATAAACTTATTTACTATAGCAATGCCGGCTTTATCATATAACTCGGGCTGATGATTGTTGTAATTCCCTGGCGCGGTATGAGGATTTGGAGAAAATTTATATAGCTTATTCTCTTTACCAAGTGGTGCACATAAAATTATTCGAACTCCACGATTGCCACCTCCCGTATTCCCGTAACGTTTTTCAAGAAGTTTCGCTATCTCGGTCTTGGCCTTATCTGTTAGAACTCTGGAATATAGCTTTTTGCCCTTCCCTTTAACAGGAAAACTATCATTAAATGCTCTGCTTAAAGGAGGGGCTGTTCTTGTCAAATCTTGATAATGCCTAATATCGATGGCTTTGCCAATTCCTGTTGATAGGTTTTTTTGAATGAGTTCAAGAGCTTGTGCAATAGTAGCCCGGTCATTAACTTCGATTTCTTTTTGTCCGTCCGGTGTTAAGATCGCTATTTTTTCCGAAACACCGCGTGTATCGAGTGTGATACTGCCAAACTGAACGGAAGGGAGATTTTTCTTATCTAAACTTTCATATTTATTTTTTAGAGCACTCATAACAGCGATAGCTTGCTGGTCTTCGAGACTGAAGTCGGCTATTTCTGAGGTAATAACCCCAGCTAAATAAGGTTTACCTTCATACTTTACAACAACCGGCCCTCCGGAATTTCCGGGCACTACCGTTCCATCGATGGTAAACTCACGAATATTATCAATTTTTGAAATAGAAGATATCATGCCTCGATGAAAAGTGACGGTGTCTTGACCTAATGGATAACCTGCAAAGTATACTTTCATCCCTTCTTTGAGTTCTACGTTATCCGGTAGCAAAGGTATTAGCTCGTCTGCTATTGCGCAATCCGTTTTCATTGGGTAAAGATCTAAAATCTTTGCATGAATTTCATTTGTGCTTGGTAGTTGCTGTGGGTGTGTTGGCGTTTCTTTATGTTCAATTTGCAACAAGTCTGGCAGAAATTTACCATTCCTGATTGGAACATTGTGTGCAGCAGTTAGTACAACATCTTTATCAATAAAAAAACCTGATGATTCACCAACAGTACTAATGACTGAGCACATCAGAGGGCGCATTTTATCGAAAATATCTACTGCGGATAGTTTGTTTTGGCTAGGTGTCGGGCTGTTTTCTGATTCTGAAGATGGTTTGCTGTCTATTTTTGTCGACATGGGTACTCCTTAATTTAAATTTGATTACCCCAGGTAAGTAGGATGTTGGGGTTGCGCGCGTTGGTTTGCACGGGCTCTTTATCGATCATAACGTTGTGGCCAGCTTTTTCAAGGTGAGCCTTGAGTTCTTCACGCTTTAGTGACTGGATGCCGAAGAGTTTGCCTGTGAAGTTGATGATCATGTAGCCGCGAGGGACGTTTTTGATCACTCTGTCCAGGTATTCGATCTGGTATTTGGCTTCGATTTCCGAAAAGGCGTAGTTGCTGATAATGAGATCATAGTTTTTGGCCTGATCAAGACTGTCGTGACGAATGTAGGAAACATTTTGAACATCTAGTTTGTCTAGGAAGGTTTTAGCTAGATCCAGGACGCAAGGGAGGTCGATCAGCGAGTAGGACGCAAAGGATTCGAGAATCGAGGTAACAGCGCACATACCACCAAAGCCACCGCCAATTTCGGCGATGCGCATGTCGTTTAATGGGCCAAATCGTTTTTTGAGATCACCAAGTACCATGACGTAGCGGAGTGTGCAGGGAGAGTAGTTGCCGATATCGTATCGCGCCAGACGAGGACTGCCAATTGTCTCGTATTTTTGCAGCTCAGGCAAGCGTTTTTTTAGATCTTGAGGGATTTTTTGTAGGCATGCTTTGCCCAAATGACTAGAAAGGCCTTCAATGCCGCGAACGATAGCTCTGTGTTTTCTAAATGTTGCAAAAGCTGATGGATTAGATGCAGCTTTTTTGCAGATGTCTAAGTAGTCCTGCTCATTAGACATGATGCTGCTGGCAAAAAGTCCAAGTGGGATCAAAAAAAGGGTCAAAATTTTTTTCATATAAACCTCCAAAAAGGTTGATCATGAAAGAGTGCGAAATTAATTTAAAGAGAAAATTAGCCGCAGGCGTTCGATAGGAGCGTTAACATATGAGAGAGTTCACTGTGGCCTTTGCGCAGCACGTAGCCTTGATGGAGTTTTTTGAGGATTTCAAGAAAAGGAAAGGGTAGCCAGTCGTCGCCTGCGTAGTTGGAAAGGTAGAAACCGAATGAATGCATTTCGCCGGCAGGGTAGGTGTTGACAAGCTGTATGAAGGGTTCGATTGGTGTTTTGGGCGGTGCGCCTAAAAGGATGTGCCAAAGCTCCGATAGATGCTGGGCGTAATGTTGGTTGTCGGTTTCGTCGCTAGTTTTAAGTTTGGTTAGTAATTTTTTGAATTCTTGCGCGGCTATGACCACTTCCATCGTAGATTTGGAACCTTTTCCAGGCCGGGAGAACAGGCTTGTGCTGAACATTTTTTTAAAAAAGAGAATGAGACTGCCATATACGAGGTCCTGGCGTTTGGGATCGCGCTCGTCAAACGCTCTTGCGTCACTTTTACTTTGCTTATCGGGCTCAATAGGCGGCACTGGGATGCGGCTTTCATCTGATGGATCTGTGGGCCTGATGGGGGTGAAGAATTCGTCTGACATTTTCCAAAAAGTAGGGTTTTGTGGTACCGTTGTACTTTGCTTGAACCATGCTCGAAAACGGCAATAGAGGTCAATAGAATTTTTATTTGATGAAACAGTTATTTAATTTTTTAGATCCTGCCCCTCATTTACCCGAAATTACGGACAAAGAGGAAGTCAAAAAACGCTACAAATATTGGCGTTTGCGCATCTTCTTTGGCATGTATATTGGTTACGCTTTTTTCTATTTTACCCGTAAGAGTTTTACGTTTGCTATGCCAGTCATGATGACGACTCTTGGCTTTACGAAAACCGATTTGGGTATTTTAGGTAGCGTCCTTTATATGGCTTACGGTTTGAGTAAGTTTGTCTCGGGCGTGATGGCCGACAGGTCGAATCCGCGCTATTTTATGGGTGTAGGGTTGATCTTGACTGGTTTGTTCAATATTTGCTTTGGTTTATCGTCTTCTATTTTGCTATTTGCCATTTTTTGGGGCTTGAATGGTTGGTTCCAGGGCTGGGGCTGGCCTCCGTGTGCTAGATTGCTCACACACTGGTATTCCCAGAAAGAGCGAGGCACTTGGTGGGGGTTTTGGAACACATCACATAATATCGGCGGGGCCCTCATTCCGCTTGTTGTGGCCATTTGCATCAAATGTTTTGATTGGCGTATTGCCATGTATACTCCAGGTGTGCTTTGTGTGATCGTTGGCTGCGTGCTCATTTACATGTTACGCGATACTCCGCAATCGCTGGGCTTGCCTCCTATTGAAAAGTTTCGTAATGATTATCCCGAGCAGCACACTGACCAAGAAAAGGAGCTTTCGGCAAAAGAGATTTTGGTCAAATATGTCTTAAAAAATTCTTATATTTGGCTCCTTGCATTCGCCTACTTTTTTGTGTACGTCGTCCGTGTTGCTCTAAATGATTGGACGCATCTGTACTTGATCGAAAGTAAGGGCTTTACCCTCGGCATGGCAAGTTTTTGCTTGATTTGGTTTGAGGTGGGCGGCTTTTTAGGAAGTCTTTCTGCGGGGTGGCTCTCTGATAAGGTGTTTGATGGAAAACGGGGTCCTGTCAATGTGCTTTTTACATTGGGTGTGGCAAGCGTGATTGGTCTGCTATGGGCAGTTCCTGCGGGCAACGTTTTGCTAGCTTCGAGCTGCATGTTCTTAACAGGTTTTACGGTCTTTGGCCCGCAGATGTTGATCGGTATGGCAGCAGCTGAGATCTCGCATAAAAAAGCAGCCGGTACAGCTACTGGCTTTGCTGGTTGGTTTGCTTACTTTGGCGCGGCAGCAGCTGGGTATCCACTGAGCAAGGTGGCGCAAGATATTGGCTGGAACGGATTTTTTGGCGCACTTGCTGTTTGCAGTGTTTGTGCCACGCTTTTATTGATTCCCCTCTGGTCGAAAAAGGTGCATCCCAAGTATGCTGCTGAGAAAGCAAGTTAAAAGGGCAGCCTTATGTGGGTTTCACTCCACACCCACTCACAGTATTCTATTTTAGATTCAACAGCTTCTACGAGCAGCTTGGTCAAGCGTGCTAAAAGTTTGGGCATGCCAGCGCTTGCTTTAACAGATTTTGGCAATATGTACGGCGCCGTTGAGTTTTACAAAGCATGTGTCGCAGAAGATATTAAGCCTATTATCGGCTGTGAAATCATGCTCGCTCCCGGCTCAAGGACCGAGAAAAAGAAAACGCCAGGTGTACCTGTTGGTACACCGATTGTTCTGCTTGCTAAAAACGATCAGGGCTATCACAACTTGTGCAAACTCACCTCGGCAGCGCATGTTGACGGCTTTTACTATTTTCCGCGCATCGATAAAGAGATTTTAAAAGAGCACTCGCAGGGCCTCATTTGCTTGTCGGGTCCGCTCTCATCACGTATTTCCCGTTTGTGCTTGGATGATAAAGAAGATGAGCTCAAAGCTGAGGTTGAGTGGTTTTGCAGGTTATTTGGCGAAGATTTTTACTTTGAAATTCAAAACCATACGATGAATGATCCAAGCAGTTTATCTCAGGAAAGCTGGCTGCTTGCTCAGTACCAAGATTACGTGCAAGGACAAGCAAAGGTTAGAGAAAAACTCGGCCTGCTATCAACTGTTTACGGTGTGCCGTGTGTGGCGACAAATGATGTGCATTATTTAGATCGCAGCGATTGGAGCGCACATGAAGTCCTGATGAATATTCAGTCAGGCGAGCCGTGCGAAATTTGGGAGCGCGATTCTTTCGGCAATCCCAAAGCTAAAGTGCCGAATCCAAAACGCCAAGTGACATCTTCGCGCGAGCACGATTTCAAATCGTTTGAAGAGATGTCAAAGCGTTTCAATGCAGAATGCTTGCAGATGAGTGTAGCAATAGCTGAAAAGTGCCAGTTTGACATCGATTTTAACAAGCAGTTTTATCCCGTTTTTATCGCGCCGGAGCTCGAGGGTAGGTCGTACACGGTTGAGGAGCGGCAAGAATGTGCTGCGAGTTATTTGCGCACGCTCTGTGAAAAAGCGGCTGTTGAGAAATACACACCTGAAAAACTAGCAAGCGTTGCTGTGCACTACCCGGACAAAGACCCCCTCACTGTCGTGCGTGATCGATTATCCTACGAGCTGGACATCATCATCTCCAAGGGCATGTGCGATTATTTGCTCATCGTGCGCGATTTCATCGCTTGGGCCAAAGATAACGGCATTCCTGTGGGCCCTGGACGTGGATCGGGCGCGGGCTCCATCATCTTGTATCTGATGGGTGTCACCGATATCGAGCCGCTACGCTTCAGCCTCTTCTTTGAGCGCTTTATCAATCCCGAACGATTGTCCTACCCCGATATCGACGTCGACATCTGCATGCATAGGCGCTCTGAGGTGATCGACTACACACTCAAAAAATATGGCCAAGCAAATGTGGCGCAGATCATCACCTTTGGCACCATGAAAGCCAAAATGGTTATTCGCGATGTGGGACGCGTGCTGAACGTGCCACTTAACAAAGTGAATAAAATCGCTAAACTTGTGCCCGACGATTTGGGAATGACGCTTGAAAAAGCCCTTGAGGTAGACCCTGAACTAAATGCGCTATGCGCGTCCGATCAAGAAGCGCAAGCGATCATCGAGTACGGCAAAAAACTCGAAGGATGCATTCGCAACACAGGAATACACGCTGCTGGTCTCATCATTTCAGGTGATCCGTTAACCGACCACATCCCCGTCTGCACTGCCAAAGATTCCGATATTTTGGCAACGCAGTATTCGATGAAACCAGTCGAAGCTGTCGGCATGCTTAAAATTGACTTTTTGGGACTCAAAACACTGACATCCATTCAAAAAGCTGTCGACACCATCAAAAAGACGCGCGGCGTTGATATCGATTGGGTGAATCTACCGCTTGATGATGAAAAAACATTTGAGCTGCTCAATCACGGCAAGACAACCGGCATCTTTCAGCTAGAATCGAGTGGGATGCAAGACCTCGTGCGCCAGCTGCACGTCGACAAATTTGAAGAAGTCATCGCGGTAGGCGCGCTGTATCGCCCAGGTCCGATGGAGATGATTCCATCCTTCATCGCCAGAAAACACGGCAAAGAGGCCATCGATTACGACCACCCATGGATGAAAGACATCTTAGCTGAAACCTACGGCATCATGATCTACCAAGAGCAGGTCATGCAGATCGCGCAAAAATTGGCGGGCTACAGCCTTGGCGAGGGTGACGTTTTACGCAAAGCGATGGGTAAAAAAGACCACGCTGAGATGGAGCGGCAGCGGGAAAAATTTAAATCGGGTGCAATGCAAAATGGGATCGATGAAAATTTAGCGACCCAGATCTTCAACAAAGTTCAAAAATTTGCATCCTACGGTTTCAACAAATCGCACGCGACAGCGTATGGCTATTTAAGCTACGTCACAGCGTATCTCAAAGCTAACTATACCAAAGAGTGGCAAGCAGCGCTCATGACCTGCGATATCGACGATCTGACAAAAGTAACCAAACACATCGCCGAAGCTGCAGATTTTGGCGTTCCGATCCTAGAGCCTGATGTCAACGAATCGAGCCTCGAATTTTTTCCGACAGATAAAGGCATTCGTTTTGCTATGGCAGGCATCAAGGGCGTTGGTCACGGCGTTGTCGAAGCAATCATTACCCAGCGCGAAAAAAATGGACTTTATGCCAATCTATACGACTTTTTAAAACGCATCGATACAACGCGCGTTGGAAAAAAAGTTGTCGAAAATCTCATATCTGCTGGCTGTTTTGACTGGACGGGCTGGTCGCGCAAGTGTTTGCTTGAAAACTATGAGCCGATGTTTGAATCGGCTATGCGTGAGCAAAAAGAAAAAGCAAAAGGTGTGATTGAACTCTTTTCATTGATTGAAGAGACAGGCGAAACATTTAAAACACCCGAAAATATTACAGACGAGCTGCCTAAACGCGATCGCCTGAGACGGGAAAAAGAGCTACTCGGCATCTACCTTAGCGGGCATCCCATGGACGACTATAGGCAGTCGCTCAAAGACATGGACTGCACACCGCTTGAAAAAGCCTCCGATCTAAAAACGGGCGCGGTGATCAAGGCTGCTTTCATTCTAGAAAAAGTTGCTACAAAAATATCTAAATCGCAGAAAAAATTTGCGATTCTAACCATCAGTGAAGGCAAAGAGCTCTTTGAGCTGCCCGTTTGGTCTAACCAGTACGAAGAAAAAGGGCAACTACTCATTGAAAACGAGCTGATGTTTGCTGTTCTTTCTATCGAAAACAGCCACGGCGATGTCAACTTTAAGCTGCATTGGTTTGATCAGCTCGCCTCGATTGATCAAGATGCGCTGAGCGAGGCTGAAGAAGCCTTTAAACGCGCTAGATCATCTGTGCGAGCAGCTGCCAAAAGAGCTAAGGAGGAGCCTGTTAAAGTGAAAGAAGTACCCAAGCAGCGTTTAAGGATCATTTTAGATCCTCACAAAACCAAGCTCTCGCACATTGTGCAAATAAAAAAATTATTTAACACCTGTGCCGGTGTTAATCCTGTTCAAATCGATTTTAAAGGATCGGGTCATGTGGCCATCGACTCTAACTGGGGTGTTACGCTTAACTCTCAGCTAGACAAAGGGTTAAGGCAGCTTCCTGGATTTGTTGATTGTGGAGTGGAAAACATAACCTAAAAATGTTATACTGGGAGTCTATGAAAACACTAAAAGCTTTTTTAATTTGCTTGTTCCTTATTAGCGCGGCTCCTTCCTTTGCTGCTAAAAAAGACTCCTCTGTGCACGACTTTTATAGTAGAGCACAGGCCGCTCAACAAGATGGAAATTGGACTGAGGTTATCCAAAACAGCAAGCTTGTTGTCACACACTATAACGACTCGCCCTTTGCACCTGATGCGCTTTTCTTGCTTGCAACAGCCTACTACGAAACAGAAGAATTTGAGCTCGCCAACGAATGCTTTACAGAATATCTAAAAAAACAGACATCTCCAGAAGCCTTTGAACAGGCCATTCGTTACAAATTTGAAATTGCTAGACGTTTTGAAGACGGCGCAAGGATGCATCTCATGGGGTGGCAATATCTTCCCAAATGGATTTCTGCCAAAGACTTTGCGATTGATATCTACGATGAAGTCATTGCAACTTTGCCGCGTCATGAGCTTGCCTCAGAAGCGCTCTTTCGCAAAGCCTCACTGCTCTCTGAGCTAGAAGATTTCAAACCAGCCATCGAAGCCTATCAAGCGCTGATTCGCAGATTTCCCAAAAACCACCGCGCGCCACAGAGCTACATCGGCATTGCTAAGGTCTATCTCAAACAATGTGAAACCGAATTCAAAGACCCTGACTTTCTCGATCTCGCTCAAATCAATATGGACAAATTCGAAGCAGATTTTCCAACTGAAGAGCACCTTTTAGAGGCAAAAGGCATGCTACTGACCATGAAAGAAAAATACGCAGTTGAGTTACTCGAGACCGGGCAATTTTACGAGCGCACCAAAAAAGCGCAAGCAGCCGCCCTCTACTACCACAACATCAAAACGCGCTACCCTGAAACCGAAGCTGCAGCTAAGGCTGAGAAACGCTTGAAAACCCTAAGCTACTCTCTTCCCAAACAAAACTCATGAAATCGCTCTTGATCGGAGCGTGTCTTGTTCTCTCTAGTTGTGGGTACCACCTTCCTTCTAGTTCCAATCAAAGCATAGCAGTCCCTTATGTCAAAGGCGATACCTCGGGCGTGTTTACCGACTTCCTCGTGCGCGAGCTTGAGATGCGTGGCTGGCTCGATTACTCGTCCAGCGCGCCCTACACCTTAGAGACAAAAATCGTGCGCGACGATAAAGACCAAATTGGCTGGCGCTACGACCGCAAAGAGACCAGCGCTACGCTTGAAAACCGCCTAAGACCGACAGAGGGAAAGCGTACCATCACTGTCCTCGTTACGCTAAAAAACGAACAAACCGGTGAGGTTCTTTTCGGTCCAAAAAAAGTCACAGCAGATGTCGATTACGACTACGTCAACTTCGATACCATTTCTGACTTAGCCTTTTCTCCAGCTCCTGGCGCGCCACTTGTTTCAGTTCTTGCCTTTTCTCTCGGACAGCTAGATTCTGTCGAAGGAGCGCATCGTGCAGCCCTAAAGCCACTCTATCGCAAGCTCTCCGTACTCATCGCCGACGGTTTAGACTCGTCTATCAACAATTAGTGGGGTGAGGGCGAGATAATCGCACCTAGCGCATTTTCGATCCTTGCTCGGGGGCAGTATTAAAATACAGCACCCCTCGCTACGGACGCTCTCTGCGGAGCGCCCTTGGGGCTAATCGCCCCAAGGGTCCAAACTGCATTCGGAATATAGATCTCGCGAACGTTTGCTGCCGCTTGTTAAGTAGAAATATTAATTGGAAATTCATGTCGTATCTAAAAAATATCGTGGACTAGTGAAGGTAAATCGGGGTATGAAGAGGGGTATATGCAAACGGAAAGTCAAGTCTTTGTTGCCGAAATTTCTGAGCTGCCCAAAATGCTCGAGTGGGTACGAGGGTGTGTGTCAGAAGCAGGTTTAGATATGGGGCAGCAAAAGAAAATTGAAATATCGATGGAAGAGATTTTGGTTAATATTATCTCTTACGCCTATGCCGATGAATCGGGAACCGTCGAAGTCATGGCTTCGTGGGAGCCCAAAAGCCATCTCAAGTTTATCCTCAAAGATCGCGGCAGAGCCTTTAACCCTCTTGAGCATCATGCTGTTATTGATCCCAATATTCCGATTGATGAGCGCCACGAGGGCGGCCTTGGTATCGCCTTAGTCAAGGAATTCATGGATGAAATGATCTACAAACGGGACGGCACCTACAATGTCCTTACTTTGAAGAAAATAATTGCGGTTTAGGATTGTGAGCTTTTAGGATTTTTTTCACATAAGATTGAAAAAAGATTGCAGATGAATACCCACTGTGGCTATCGACGTAGTGACTGCAGTCGATAACGGTTACATTGTATGGAAGTAGATCTGGATGTTTAGCGCCATAGAGGCCTAGGGTTTTTTCTCCTTCTACAATGGGAAAAGCGTAAGAGGCAACTTCATCGTTCTCTGAATGGAAGACGTAGACGTGTTTGCTGTTGCGAACAGCTTCGTGGTAGCGCTGGCCAAGTTGCAGGGCCGTGTTGCTAACGGCAGGAGCTGTGAGAAATAGATTGCGAATGAGGGGAATGCGCGCTAGGTTAAGCATCTCTAAAGTTAGACGGCACCCCATGCTATGAGCCAGGACATCGACATTTTTGCTAACTGCCTTAAATTGACTCATGGTCGATAAAAGCCGGTAGGGCAATTCGTCCAATGTGCGGCGTCTGGCGTGTCTATATTCCCACCACTGATTGCCGCCGGGCCAAAGATATCCAATAATGATATCGTATTTTTTTTCAAAGCTCGCTTGGTAGTGCGTGAATTGGTCTAGGGCATGAGAATAGGTCATGTTGTAGCCGTGAACCACAAGCAACACATTTTTGTCTGTAACGCTGCTTAATAGATCGCGTACGGTCATCCGTTTTGTCGGTTCGATGCGGTTTAAGTCGACCATTTTGATGTGTGTTTGTTCGCTGATCGCATCGCCAAACTGAAAATTTTCCCGATCACTGATGACAGGCATCCAATTGGAGTTTGCAAAACAAGAGCAAAAAAATAAAAGAGCGATGAAAATCTTCAAAAGAGCTCTCCTCACAAAATTAAAGAGTGCTAATCATAAAAAAAGCAGTGTTTATTGTGTAGTTAAAACGCTCGTTGATGAGATGTCTTTCAGCGAAAGCATCTCTGTATCGATGATAGATGTGAAAACGCACAACACTTGACCGCTTAAGACATTGATTGACACCTGATCACCTGTGGCAACATTGGACAAACTCATAAAATTTGGCGTCAGGTGACTAAAGTTACCCGAGAGCTCCCATTTGAGCCCTTTCGTTTCTACTGTTGTAGGGCCTAAAAATGGAATAAGCGATATCGTTTGACCTGGCTGTGTTTGAAAAGATCTCATTTGACCCGCTTCAAGGATTGTGGTTTGCCCTTGCAGCATGGAGAAATCTTGTTCAAGCAGCTGGCGCGTAAAAGAGGCTTGATTGTCGGTATCTGTCAAGAGAAACACAGCAAAAATGATTCCGCTATCTATCGAAAGATCTAGAGGTTGATCAAGCGGGATCTCTGCTGGGAGTTCAAGGATTTTTCCTTGAAAAGACACATGTGGATTTTTGTATGCCGAAAGTAAAAGAACTTTATAATCCGAACATGCTGGAATCGTATAGTCGCCATTGAGCGCGATTGCTGTTTCCGAGGGAGTTTCAAGCAACAATTCGAACGGGCGCTGCATAAGCAAATAAAGATTATAAAACGAATGATCAATTCTATCGCCTAAACCGCCCAGAATAAGTGACTGGTGTTTATGGTATGTTTCTAAGGCGTATTCCAAATCAGTTTGATCTTTAGCTCGTGGCAGGCGCCTAATTTCGATGGATGCATCTTGAGCAGAGCTGAGATAATCGGGATGAATGGAATCAAAATCGCCTACAATTGCTTTGGGTTTTAAATCCAATTCGCAGCAGTAGTTGTAACCGCCATCGACTGCGATGATTGAAACAGGATGAGAATTCAAATACCTACATGTTTGTTCAACTTGAGGTAGGGTGCTCTTTCCAATAAAAACGCAATCAGGTTGAAAGATCGGGCAGCAACATAACCATAACATGCAGAAATGTTAGCAGATTAGGTATTTCCAATGCTAGAGATTACAGCTTCTGTGTCTAGGACATCGGAGAGGTAGGATTTGAGGACCTTAAGCACGTATTTGGGCGTGTTGTAGATGCCGGTTGTCGAAAAAACGATTTCAAGGTTGGGTATGTCGTCTGTGATCAGTGAAATCAAGGTGAGTGTAGTCGGGTCGCCATGGATCAGCTTCGGTACAATCCACACTGCAAATTGATGGTTGAATAGTGTTACCTTATCAGAGGTTTCGATCACGTGAAAGTAGTGGGGAAATTCTTCGCTACCTTCATCGTTTTCAAATTGATCGTATTCCAAAACACCGAGATCGCTGAGCAGACCTAAGTCGACGTCAATGATGCCATCTGGAACGAATTGGTTAAGATTTGTGATGAAGTTTTGGTAGGCCTCGTCCAATTCAATGGGATTTAACATCCGCTTTCCTGGTAAAGTGTTAATATTTTTTTTAATAAAACGGATCGTATTTTTTTGGGAAGGGTTTAGATCAAAAAAAATATAAACATTTTTTTATGATGATTTACGTTACTTATGTTGAGTAGGATAGAACAAGAGGATCTTTTGATTTTTTTCATCCGATGGTATGATGTTGGTTATGGCTTTTAAAATCCTATTTTTTCTCGTGTGCTTTACATCTGTTATCTACGCTAAATTACCCGTACGTGTCGAATCCAAAGCAGCAATTTTGATCAATGCTGATACAGGAGCTGTGCTCTATGAGAAAAATAAGGATAAGCAAGCTTATCCGGCTAGTATCACAAAAATTGCTACAGCGCTTTATGCATTAAAACATTTGGATACTTTGGATGCTCTTGTGACATGTCCATCAGAGAGTTTGGTGCGCATTTCCCCAAAGGTTAAGGAGGATCACGGTTTTACGCATCCGCCACATTGGTTGGAGTGGGATGGGACGACCTACAATGTGCGTAAAGGTGAAGTTTTACCGCTTGATGCTCTTTTTCATGGCATGATGCTTGTCTCGGGTAACGATGCAGCTAATGTGATTGCACATCACGTTGGAGGTGATGTGCTCACGTTTACAAAAAATATGACGCAGTTTTGCAAAGACCTTGGTTGCACAGCGACCGAATTTCGCAATCCACACGGATTGCATCATCCGCAGCATTTTACAACAGCGCACGATATGGCGCTGATCACAAAAGAGGCGCTCAAAGATTCTCGCTTTCGTAAAATTGTGAGTACAATTACGCACCAAAGGCCTACTACAAATAAGCAAAAAGGCAAGGTGATCACGCAAGCAAATCGACTCCTGAAGAAGATGACAAAGTTTTATTACTCGAGGGCTTTTGGCATCAAAACGGGTTACCATAAACGCGCTGGTTACACTCTTGTTGCAGCAGCAGAACACAATGGGCGCACGTTGATTGCGGTCATTTTAGGCAGCCCGAATCCCGTGCAACGCTACCGAGATGCTATTGCTCTTTTCGATACGGCATTTGCTGAAAAGCATGAGAGCCGCATTTTGTTTCGTGAATCTGAAAATGTGTTTAGACAAACAATTCCAGGAGCGCATGCAACGCTGTGTGCTAAATTGCGCGATGATGTGAGTTTGGAGTATTATCCTTCTGAAGAGCTGGAGCTAAAAAGCTTTTTGCGTTGGGAAGCGCCTGCATTGCCCATTGGCA
Organism: Chlamydiota bacterium; assembly: GCA_021772435.1. Classification (GTDB taxonomy): domain Bacteria; phylum Chlamydiota; class Chlamydiia; order Chlamydiales; family JACKPQ01; genus JACKPP01. Next base: position 19,400 of record JAJFLZ010000020.1, read on the forward strand.
AAGACGCACAAGTAGGTGAACTTATTGTTAGCGATGAAAATGATCAGCCACTGATACGGGCACCGCTATATGCAACAGGACATGTAAAAATGCAGCCGCTATGGGTATTTTGGAATAATAAACCACTAAGATTCAGCGCGGCGGCTCTTTTTTTACTGGTCTGTGCGATTTGCGCAATTATCTTGCTACAAACCAAAAAACAGCGTTAAGCTGCTCTTCTGCGCTCTACGGGTCTTTGCCGGGGTGGTCTTGCCACCGGTGGGCGGCTAGGGCTTTTCCAGGAAAAGGCCCACATGTGCAATCCAAAGGCGTCGGGTTTCATGTAGGGTTTTGCTACGTCAAAGTTTGCTTGATTGTTTTGCCAAAATTTACCCCTCAGAGAACTTGGAAATGAGTAGAAATAGACGGTGGGATAAATAATGACGCCTTCTTTTGATTTACGCAGATGATCTGTTACCGTGCGGGTCATAAGGCGCGGACCTGTTTGTCCTACGATTGCACTGACGCCATCGGTGAATTTATTGATTTTATTGATCTCGCGCAGGCAGTGCTTGATAATCGGGTGGTTGGGAACAGATGCAATAATGCCGTTGTAGACGGTTCTGGCGTCCATGGCAGAGTAAAAATCACAGGTGTGATGCAGAATATCGTGGGGTTTTAAGCAGAAAAAGTCGGTGTCGACATAGAGCCCCCCGTAATAATTGAGCAGCTCATAGCGAAAGATATCGGAGCGCTGACCGAAGTTGGTAGCTTGAAAGATTTTTTCACCAGTTTCAAGGGGGAAAGAGCCAATATCATCATCTACCCATAGCTTAACTTCCCAGTCGGGGTGGTGCTCTTTCCAAGAGGCTACGAATTTATTATATTTTGCAGGTAAAGGTGAGCCAAACCAAATAATGTGAATAATTTTCGGAATTCGAGGCTCTTCGCTAGGTGTGACTTGTGCAAAATGGTTCATGTTATATGCCGCGACAAAATCGTCTGGCCGGTGGGATCCGTAGTAACGCGCCCTGTTTCCGCACGCTTCTTCAAACGTTAAAAATTTTTCTCCGGCAAATAGCGCTGAGAAAAGCATCAAAAAAATGGTGAAAGTCTTCATGGTTTGCAAAGTTATCGCAAAGAAACTTTTTAAGCAAAAAGTTTTTTATACAGCGCGTTGAATTGCTCAAGCGTTAAGTTTTCCGGTCTTGCATGCAGATCGATGTCCAGGCTTAGCATGACAGCTTCGATGTCGGGATAAGTTTTTTTTAGTGAGGATTTGAGCATTTTGCGTCTTTGTCTAAAGGCGGTGAAAACAAAATCAAAATCGATATCGAATTTTTGAGGGTGCAAGATGAGTTGGATGGCGGCAGCGTCAATCTTAGGTTTGGGGCTGAAGGCTTCAGGGGGAATGGTAAACAGGTAACGCGCAGCGCAAAAATTTTGCGTTTGCACAGTTAGAGCGCCGTAGGCTTTCGTGCTTTTTTGCGCTGTTAAACGATGCGCCACTTCTTTTTGTACGATGACGGTTAGACTTTTAAAGGGTAGTTGAATGAGTTTTAAGATTAAGGGCGTAGCAATTTGAAAGGGTAGATTGGCAACAATTTTGTTTGTAGATATTTTGGTGTAATCAAAATGAAGGGCGTCAGCTTCGATCACAGTTAGGTGGGGAGCTTTTAGTCGATTTGCTAGGGCGGTGTCTAATTCTATGGCAGTGACGATGGCTTTTTTTTCTAACAAGACTTTTGTAATCGCGCCTTTACCAGGTCCGATTTCAAGCACACTTTCATCAGGCTGGATGTCTGCAGCGCTAACAAATTTTTGAACAACGGTATCGTCAATTAAAAAATTTTGAGACAACGATTTTTTTGGGCGCGGCATTTAGCTTAATTGGAAGGGATTTAAGCTTACAGGAATAAGGGAGTCGACTTGCTCTTTTGACATGTTGTACTGAGCGCGCAGTTTTTTGTAGTAGCTTTCTGAATAAAAACCGAAGCGCTCTTGCAATAGTTGATTTTTGAGGCGCTCAGAAATTGCTTCAAATTCAGGCGGAGTGACATCTTCTCGATCTTTGAGATAGAAAATGCGCCAAACGGTACTGCCATCAACACGGCTTTTTTGTGAAATAGGCTCGCTATAGGCTCCAGGTTTTAGATTTTCTAAAACGCTACGATGTTGTTCAGATAGCTGCGGGCCTTCTAGATCAAACTCTTCAGAAACGGTGATTTTTGGTAGATCAGGCTCTTCTTTAAAACTCTCCTGGATGTCGAGTGAAGCTTTAGCTAGATCGCCAATTTTAGATCCCACAATTTTCGCAGCTTCAGACGAAATCTTTTCACATAGCTGCTCATTTTTACCTCTGACAGATAAAACTTGGTAAATCCAGCGATCAGTGGGTGGATTGGCCATGACATAGTGACCGTAAGCTTCTTTAACTTTTTGAGGGGTGACGTCTTGTAGGGCTTTTTGGTGGACATTCATCCACATGATGCGTTGAACAACAAGTTCGGTGTGAATTAAACTGCGAGCCTCATCTATAGTTAAATCGATGGCTTGCAAATTGGCCATAATATTGGGACCATAACGCGCTTCTACTTCTTCGCGCACGTCTCCGTCGCTGACTTTAATCTCTTTGGTTTCAGCTTCAAGCAGCATGAGTTCGTTGTTGATGATGTCATCTAATGTGGTGCGCCAATTTCCAGCGTAAAATTGAAAAAGCATTGCCTTGTTATCGACAGCTTCTGGGTAGTTTTGATAGATAAACGCATTCATTTTTTTCATGACATCGATCACGGAAATTTGGCGACCATTAATTTTGATAAGTGGGCGATTGTGAATGGCTAGATTAGGCTCATCTGCAATAAGAAGAGAAATCATAAAAATGCATGCTAAAAATCTTTTCATAAATCCAACTGATGTTAAGCAACTATCCAGGCCCAGCTGCTTGCTTAATATCAGTTTAGCTTACCAAACTTTGCGAAAAGAATCCATCCATTTCTCCTACAGCGGGAAGAGACTGGAATGCAGGCTCTTTAGTTTTTAAATTGAAATGTTTTTGAAAATAGACAATTTGATCTTGGTTTTCACATGGCAAGATGCTGCATGTAGCATAAACAATGGTTCCTCCTGGCTTTACATAATCTAGAGCCGTTTCAAAAATTTCTCTTTGCGTTTTAACTAGGCGTTCAATCATCTCAGGCGTGATTTTCCATTTCATGTCGGGATTGCGACGCAAGGTTCCTGTACCGGAACAAGGCGCATCCACTAAAACCCAATCCATTTTGCCTTTAAGTTTTTTGAGTTTGTCATCGTCTAAAATTTGCGCATTTTGAACACCTGCCCGCTTTAAACGTTTTTTGGCCTCGAGTAAAGCGTGGGAGCGAATATCGTAAAGGTAGAGTTGACCTTGACCTTGCATTTGTGGGGCAATGGCTAGCGTTTTACCGCCCGCTCCGGCACAAAAGTCTAAAACGTGGTCGCCGGGTGCTGCTTTTACGTGGGTGGCAACCAGCTGGCTGGCTTCATCCTGTATTTCAAAATGACCGGCTTTGAAGGCTGGAGAAGCAAAAAAATTAATTTTCTTTTTAAATGTGAGGCCTGTTTTGGAATGACTTGTCGGGATGGCCTCTGGAAAAACCTTTAAAAGTTCTTCCTGGCTTGTTTTAAGCAAATTTGCTCGAGTGGTTGTGGGAGCTGGGGTATTGAGTGCTTGGCAAAGAGTATCGGCCCGGTCGGGATAGGCGTCATTTAAAAGAGTATATAAAAATTTTGGAAAACTAACCTGGATGTGCTTGGGAAAGTGGGATATGTTTTCGCGAAAAGTTGGATATGCATCGAGGCGTTTTTCCCAACTTGTGGGTTTGTCAATTTGGGCATCGATGAGACCTTGCCAGCGGATCATGGTGTAAAGTGTGTCGCAAATAACTCTACGGTCTTTAGAACCAACGGCTTTGTTTGCTCGGAAATATTTTGCCAGGTAGGCATCGAGAGGCATTCGGACCTCTTCAAAGGTCGTTAAAATTTTTAATAAATGGTGGTGACGAAAGGATCTCATAGGTATAGTATAAAGGAAGGAGAATTTTATATGTGGAATAGAGTTTTGATTATTCTTGGCCGTATACTTATCGCTTATATTTTCATTATTGGAGCCGCGAATAAAATTTTTAATTGGTCTGTGATGAGCGAACACACCTCCGCTATCTTTTCCGACTGGAAAGCGTACTCCACAGGCATTGGCTCACTTGAATCGATTTTTGGCATGTTAGAGCCAATCTCGACCTTCCTTCTTGTGATTGCCACAGTGCTAGAGCTCATCGGGGGCATTTCAGTGCTCATCGGTTTTAGACCGAAATGGGGAACCTTCTGTTTAATTCTATTCTTAATACCGACAACAATCCTTTATCATCATTTCTGGTTTTTAGAAGGTCAAGTAAGAGAGACTGAGCTTGTTTCATTCATGAAAAACTGCTCGATTTTAGGTGGTCTCTTAATTCTCTGGGCTGCTACCTCCATGCAAAGGAAATTGCGCAACTTATGAACCTGAATTTCGGGTTTATATCATTCATTTTCAGGCATCTTAGTCGCTATCTTGCACCCTTTTTGTGCTTGTTACCCAAAACTCAGGTTATGATGGCTTATTTCCTGATGATTTCAGGAGGGGTATGTGTGCTGCTCTGTCCGCCACTTGCCGGTGTTTTGGGCTACGCGCTATTCTGGGTGGGTCTTTTAAAAGCTCCAAAACACGCTTTTTGGAAAGCTTTGATTTGGGGGACACTACTTCTGGCTGTGCAGCTATTTTGGCTAGCTACCCCTGAGTATCACGGTGGTTTTATCATCGTTGCCTACGCACTAATCTGTTTGCTCATGGGATTGATGTGGGCGGGTTTTTCACATCTTGTAAAAAAAAATATGCATCCACCCCTTCTCCTCGCTGCTATTTGGACGCTCATTGAATGGGCACGATTGCATCTGCTGTGCGGCTTTGCTTGGGACCACGCTGGAATGGCGCTGGGAAGCACGATTTGGGGAAGACAACTGGCATCAGTAGCGGGCGTATTGGGGCTGACATTTGTTGTGATTTACACCAATCTTTTGTTTTTAAAACACAAGCGTTCCTGGGCAGTCGCTGCTATTGCTCCTTATCTTTTTGGATTTGCACATCTCGCCTATCACGAAAACAAAATGCAAGATGCACCAAAGGGAAAAGCGCTCCTCATCCAAACGGGTCTTTTACCTGAGCAAAAAGCGCCATTGCATGGCCGATTAGATACCTTTATCGACCCTTTGCAGCAGTGGAAACGGGTCATCACGGATTGGGCGGAAGTCGATTGGATTGTCTTTCCTGAAGCAGCATTTCCCTACGGTGCAAACACGCCCCTATTCCACCAAACGCACATCGACCAATTATTTGAAACTACAGACCTTGTCGATCAAAAATGGAGCCATCTCGACATTGCCAAACATATTGCTAAGACCTCAAATGCCGAAGTCATCATTGGTTTAGATGACTATGATGAAAAAGGGAACTACAACCGTGTTTTTCACCTCTTGCCAGATGGAACGACCACAACTTGGGATAAGAAAAAGCTTTTACCCATCGCTGAATGCATGCCTTTTTCATTTCTCAAACCACTCGCTGCTCGTTATGGCATCACCGAATTTTTCTCTCCAGGAGACACCCAATCTCTTGCAGGCTCAAAAATACCACTCACGGCATCTGTCTGTTATGATGAATGTTTCAGCTCAGTCATTCGCCAACCCTACGCTAAACTACACATCAATGTGACAAATGATGGCTGGTATCCAGGCACCAACCTCAATCGCGTCCATTTTAGGCATGCCAGATTGCGCGCCATTGAAAATGGCATTCCGCACCTGCGTGCTTGCAACACAGGGGTGACAGCAGCCATCGACAGCCTAGGCCGCACCATTGCTAAATTAGACACAGAAAACCCGGGATACCTCAAAGCGGAATTCCCGCTCTACAGCTACCCTACTCTCTTCAAGCACTTCGGCAACGCCCCCTTGCTCGCCCTCTGCTTTGCCCTCCTGGCTATCCGAGTTTTAGTCCGTCTTTTCCCTAGATTTACACGTAAATCCCCAGTCATGTAAAACCGCGCCTACATCTGAAAAATAACAAGTAGGGCCCGGAGCAAGGATTTAAAATGCGCCGAAAGAGTATCTCGCCTTAAAATTTATAACGATCGGTATAGCAAGATTTTTGAATAAACACTGACGTAATCATTCTTTAGCGTTGATCAAAAAAAAGGAGTTAGGCTAGAGTCGAGTAGATGAAGTAATTATGGAGGACTGTGTGTCGTTTTTTCGCGAAATGTCTTCGTCGCGCGACAAGCAGCGAACGTTAAAAAAAGAAAGTTCCATGTCTGGGACGGGGCTATTTACTGGGTCAAAAGTTCACATGCGCTTTTGTCCTGCCCCAGAAAATACGGGTATTGTATTCAAGCGCACTGACTTGAGTGGTGCACCGACGTGTCCAGCCTTTGTGGATCATGTCATCGATACGCCTAGATGTACAATTCTTGGTAAGGGTGAGTGTACCATTCAATCCGTTGAGCACGTTTTAGCTGCGATCGCTGGCTATGGCATTGATAATCTCGTGATTGAATTGCAGGGCCCTGAAGTGCCAATTGGCGATGGCTCTGCCGTGCCGTTTATTCAAATGATCGAAGAAGCAGGCATTGCATATCTAAACGCTAAAAAAAAGTGGCATCGCATCACATCGCCCATTTATTGGACTCAAGGAGATGTACATCTTGTTGCATTGCCGTACGATGAGTTCCGTGTCAGCTATACGCTCAATTACCCCAATTCCAAACTTTTACGCTCGCAGTTTTACACATTTGTGCATAACGAAGAGCACTTTAAAAAAGAGATCGCAAAATGCAGAACATTTTCTCTTTATGAGGAGATTGTTCCACTGATTGAAAAAAGTCAAATCAAAGGTGGCTCACTAGAGAACGCCTTAGTGATCAAAGACGATGCGATTTTAAATCCTGAAGGGGCTTATTTTTATGATGAGATGGCAAGGCACAAAGTGCTAGATCTTATTGGCGATTTATCATTGACAGGTATGTTGATCAAAGCGCATGTGATTGCTCTGAGGTCAGGACATGCATCTAATGCGGCTTTTGCCAAGGAAATAGTCGATCACTTCAATGCAGAAGCTTGTGTATGATAACTAACATTGATCCATTAAATACCGTAGTTAGCCATGAAGAAATCACAACAATTTTACCTCACCGTTACCCTTTTTTGCTCGTGGATCGCGTTGTCCATTTAGATTTAGACGAAAGCTACATTGTTGGACAAAAAAATCTCACATGGAACGAAGAATTTTTTCAAGGGCACTTTCCTGGCACCCCCATCATGCCTGGTGTTTTGATTTTAGAGGCATTGGCACAGACAGGTGGTATTTTAACCCACAAAAAAGGTTTCAGTACGAGTATCTCAGTTTTGCTTAGCATTAAGAATTCAAAATTTCGTAAAACGGTTGTGCCGGGTGATATTTTGCATTTGCACGTTTGGTGTAATCACGTCAGTTCCAAAGGTGGTAGAGTACAAGGCAAGGCGATGGTCGGTGATAAGCTGGCAGCTGAAGCTGAAATTGGCTTTGCTTTTGTAGACAAGGAGCAGATCGGAAGATGAAAAAAACAGAAATTCATCCTACAGCTGTTGTAGAAGAGGGCGCTCAAATTGGTAAAGGTGTCATCGTGGAGCCTTACGCTATCGTGAAAAAAAATGTCGTCTTAGAAGACCTCGTTGTGATTAAATCTCACGCCTACGTCGACGGGCATACAACCGTTGGAAAAGGAACGACAATTTTTCCATTTGCAAGTGTTGGCTCAAAAACACAAGATCGTAAATTCAAAGGCGAAAAAACCTACGTTAAAATCGGTCAAAATTGTGAAATCCGTGAATATGTCACGATCAACTCTTCTTGTGGAGAAGATAGTTGCGTAACCATCGGCGATGATTGTCTATTTATGGCCTATTGCCACGTTGCTCATCACTGCGAGATCGGTAATCACGTCACCATGGCCAACGCTAGTATGCTAGCTGGACATGTGACAATCGAAGACTGTGTGACAATCGGCGGTATGACAGCCGTGCATCAATTTTGCAGACTTGGAGCGCACTCAATGATTGGTGGGCAAAGTGGCATCGTGCACGACGTGCCACCCTACACTGTGGGTTTTGGAAGTCGCAGATACCGCATCGGCGGCCTTAATTTGATTGGTCTAAGGCGTCGCAAATTTTCTAGAGAAGATATTGCAGCTCTAAATCAAGCGTACAAAATTACCTATCGTTCCGGGCTGTCTCTAATCGAAGCTCTTGAAAAAATCGAAAATGAAATCGAACCGAATCCATGCATTATACATTGGCTAAATTTTGCTAGAAGCTCAAAGCGGGGGCTTTCAGGATTGGGGCTCGATGAATCAGCGCCAGATGAGCTAGAAAAGCCGCAAGATCTCGTTAACATTTAATGCGCATTGTCTTTTTCGGCACACCTACTTACGCCGAGCACATTTTAAATTACTTAATTCAACAAAAAGCAAATATCGTTGCTATTGTGACGCGTCCCGATAAGCCCAAAGGCAGATCGCGTAAAATGCAGTCGCCACCTGTTAAAGTGCTAGCTGAGCAACAGTTGCCAGGGATCCCTATTTATCAACCTGTCAAAGCATCGACACCGGAATTTGCTGAAACACTCAAAGCGTTAAATGCTGACCTGTTTGTCGTAGTCGCTTATGGAGAAATCATCAAACAATTTTTGCTCGATGTTCCATCTAGCGGATGTATCAATGTGCATTTTAGCTTACTTCCAAAATGGCGAGGAGCCGCGCCGATGCAACATGCGTTAATGGCTGGAGACCTAGAAACAGGTGTTTCGATTATCGAGATGGTTCTTGCGATGGATGCTGGTGATATTTTGGGAGAAGAAAAAATCTCGATTCCTCCCGAAATGACATGTGGAGAGCTTGCTCAAAAGCTTTGTACGATGGCCGGGCCGCTCTTAACAAAAGTCATTCAAAGCATTGAAGACAAAACAATAGAGCCGAAAAATCAAGATCCGGCGGGTGTTACCATGGCGCCAAAAATTGCGACTGCTGATGCTAAAATCGATTGGGAGAAAAGCGCTCAAGAAGTGCATAACCAGGTGAGGGCCCTAAACCCAGCACCTGGGGCTTGGTGTGAAGTTTTGGTAGGTGATCAAACCAAACGACTTAAAATATTGCGCACGCAAGCCAATCCTGGAGTGGTAAATAAATATTTGAAAGAAGCCTGGTATGAGTCTTGCGGCACTGAATCTATTCAGATTTTGGAGATACAGCTCGAGGGCAAGCGCGCAATGACAACTAAAGAATTTATTGCTGGTGTGCATAAATTAGAAATTGTCAAATAGCACTCTTTACAATAACTTTAATTTTCTGTATAATTGAAGCATATGGTTAAATTATTACCTATTACTTCTGAAAGTTCGCAAAAATGGTTGAAAATTCCTGAACAATTTTCTGCTGATATGGCTGATGTCGTTTTTGATCTAGGCGTTGTTACCATCAGTTGGTTTAAAAGGCTGGACCCCGCGGCATTCGATGATGCTTGCACAGTCGTCAACCTGACTAAATTACAAGGGATTTTGGGACACGGCAGTGATTTAACCCACGTTTTAGCTTTTCCAGGCCGCATCAATGGCGTTTTGAAAGCTGAAAACAGTTTTGAGCTTATAAAATCATCACTCCGTCTGTCTAGAACCGTCGCATCAATTGCCAAAATATTATTTGATCACGCCGTGATCATCTCTCCTAAAGGTCAATTTATTGCAGGCCGCGTCAAATACGTCACTTGGGCGTTTTCAGGGGCTATCACAGTAGGCGAAAGGCTATACGCTTTCTACGATCCGTCAGAGGAAGAAAAGTTGAATGGCAAAGGCTTGCTGATGCTCGACTTAGTCAAATCCACGGCCTTTTTGGCCTTGGGCATTTTGCGCTTATTAGACAAACCCGAGCTACGCCGCTACGTCTTGCCGCTTAGTACAATTCTTTTGATTTTAGCATCGGTCACATTCACAGGCAAAAAAATGATTAAGGCGCAAAGCGATAATGCATAAAAAACTAGTCTAGAATAGCTGGATTAACTACAATCGCCACTTACAAATCAAAAGAAGGAGTTAAGCATGGCAGAAATCGCCGCCACAGCAGCATCATATACATCATCACTCGTCTCATTTGTAGCCGGGGAAGGCACAATTGTCCGCGACTATTTTACAGGAACATCCACTGCGAAATCCGCAATGAAAGGTATCCAGTGCGTCATTTTAAATGATAACACACGTACGGGCAAAAAAAACTATGACACATTAGATCAGGGAGCGCGGGCAGTCGAAACATTGTTTGACTTCCGTGAAACATTTGATCGTATCGTAAAGGTTGGAAACCACCTACCTTTAATCATAACAGGTCAAGAAAGCTTTACAGACGTCATTTATGACGGACTAGACTTAGGTGTTAGCACAATTAGCACGATTCGTGGCTTTACAAGAGCTAAGCCGGGAAAATGGGGTCTTCGCACAGTATCAGACAAAGAATACAACTACTGGACATTGGCGAAAATGTCCACATCAGCGCTTTGGAAAGGCTCTGCTGCAATAGGTAAGTGGGATACGAAGATGGATCCATTCAAACGTGCTCGTGATATTTTTATTGTTGTGATGCTTACGCAGTGTGCTGTGAACGCGTTCTTTAACTGCTATCGCGAAGATAATCAGGTCATACTCGACAAATTCGAATCTGATAAGGCAAGATATGACAAAGACTGGAACAATGGTTTAGAACGTCTTCTGTTCTATTGCGATCCCATTAAACCGATCAAGCATGATTCAATCGTGCGCTACTTCGGTTGGATTGAATCAATCTTCTGTAATTCGCTTGTAAGACGTGGCGTAGGAGTCGGTATCACAGTCAGCGCCTTTACAGCGCACCGTAATGCGAGCTTGGCAGCGCCTGCAGCATAAAGGTCTTGCTAAAAAATCATTTCAAACACTATCCTCTTGCCTGAACTTTATTGTAAAAGCCAAGGGGATAGCATGGTTAAAATAGACGTCACTTACGCTCAAAATAAATATATACATAAAGAATACAGCACTTGGGATACGATCTCTAGTCTAGGAACAGAAATGGGATGGGTTATCCCTGAGGTGCTATGTTCCCTTGTCGATACCGTACTCGAAGTCGAAAAATCGACTAAATTTGACTCTGGACTAAAAGGTGTTTGTAACACTGCTAAGCTGACCAAAGATTTAGGCACAGTTAGCTCTGGGTATGACTTTGTTTACGCCCTGACATCTTCGCATAAAGAGCTCTTCACTAAGGGTATTGAAATTGTACATTTCAATACTAGTTGCGTGGATAGAATCGATGCGCTGGCCTCTTTTTTAGGTGAGGTTTCAGTTGTTTGTGGTGGGGTTAAATTTTTGCACCGTATTGGAGCTGTCAACATCACGCACCTCATTGACGGTGTGGAAATCACCAAATATTCTACAGGACTGGTCTCATGCCTACTAAAAATTGGTTTAGCAAGAAATTGGATTACTACGAAGGTCCCAAAGAACGGTTCAAAAGAAGCTTTAGAGGCTCATCAGACGCGCATGACTGCCAAAAAATATAGTTATTATTCTAATGCATCACTGGGAATGCTATATGGCGCGCTACTCGCAAGCAAGCGCATGAAAGTAAATAATTATGTTTTCTTAGTAGCGGGTCTTGCTACAAGCATCTCGATGATAGCATCGCACTTTAAAACAGCAAGGGCAGATCATGCGGAAGCGAAATTTGCAGCGACCAGAATCGCGCCTGCGGCATAGAGAATGGCTTCTTATTTGGTTTGTTGTAGGATTCATCATCACGACGATTATTGTTAATCGATTGATTATAATGGATTTAAAGTGATAGGCGCAACTGGGAGCGTTTGAAAAAGAAATAAAGAGGTTGTGCGAAAAATACATCCTTTGGTAGGCTGCTACCTTAGCTGGCCGTAGCATTGGACACTGTTTACGAGTTCCAGAAACAAAGTTTAAGAAAAATTAGAGAAAGATCATGACAAAACAACAGTTACTTGGCACCAAGCAGGGAATGACGACTTATTTCGATGAGAAAGGTAACCTTGTCGTGTGCACTCTGATTACCGTCGATAAGCACATCGCCGTGCAAGTGAAGACAGCAGACGGTAAAGATGGCTACAACGCTATCCAGTACGGCGCTAGAACTCAGAAGGCTAAACACACGACAAAGCCAGTTGCAGGTCACTTCAAGAAAGCTGGAGTAGAACCACGCAAAAACTTATTTGAAATCCGCTTTGAAAAAGAAGCTCCTCATCAAGTTGGTGAAGAAGTCGGCCTCGAAGTATTTGAAGGCGCTGCCTTTATTGATGTTATCGGCAAATCTAAGGGAAAAGGCTTCCAAGGCGTTATCAAACGATACGGCTTCAAAGGTGGTCCTGCTGCGCACGGATCGAAATTTCACCGTTCCGGTGGATCGACAGGATGTCGCTCTACCCCGGGTCGTTGCTTACCTGGAACAAAGAAACCAGGTCATATGGGAAGCGAGAGAGTAACAATTCAAAGTTTAAAAGTTGTAAAATGTGATGCGGAAAAAGGCGTGCTGCTTGTTAAAGGCGCTATTCCTGGAGCTAAAGGCTCAACCGTATACGTTCGCACAGCAATAAAGAAGGGGTCATAAACGTGGCTAACTTAAAAAAATACGATTTAAGCGGCAAAGAAATTGGTGAAATGGCTATCGACGACAAATTGCTAGAAGGCAAGCCACATCGTCAGATGATCAAAGATTACCTAGTAGCACTCAGAAATAACCAACGTCAATGGTCAGCTAACACAAAAGGGCGTGCTGAAGTTAAATGTACGAGCAAAAAGCCCCACCCACAGAAAGGAACAGGAAGAGCTCGTCAAGGATCGACTGTCTCGCCTCAGTACCGTGGTGGTGGTATCGTATTTGGACCAAAGCCAAAACCTCTATCTGTTAGGACTCGCATCAACACAAAAGAAAAAAGAGCGGCTATTCGTTTCTTACTTGCAGAAAAAATTAATGCCGGTCATGTGAGCATTTTGGATGCCAAGGGCTTTGATGCGCCTAAGACCAAAACCATGGCAAAATTTCTAGAAGCTAGAGAGTTTAAAAAAGGCCGTGTTCTTTTCCTAGGTCAAATGGGAGAGAGTGAAGGGGCGCTTGTGAAAAGCGTTAACAACCTGCAAAAAGTTTACTACGGAAAAGCACTTTGCACCAATGGCTACGACATCGTAAATAGCACACGTATCATCGTGATGGAATCAGCGCTAGATGATCTAATTAAAGTTTTAGGAGAGATGGCAAATGAAGCAGCGTAAAAGCCCATACAATGTGATTAAAGAGCGCTATGTAACTGAGAAAGCTCAAATGTTGCAAAGTTTGCATACATCAGCTAGTAATAAGAGCCAATCAAAGTGCGACAAGCCAAAATACGTTTTTATCGTAGATCTAACTGCGAATAAAGCAGAAATTAAAAATGCTATCGAAGAGATTTTCGCCAAGAAAAAAGTGACAGTGAAATCAGTCAATACAGTTACAATTCCAGCTAAAAAGCGCAGAGTACGTGGACGTGTTGGCTTTAAATCGGCTTTCAAAAAAGCAATCATCACACTTAAAGCTGGCGATAGCCTCGATTAACGGAGAAGAAGACAACTATGGCAATGAAAAAATTTCGACCTATCACTCCTGGTCAACGTAATCTTGTTCTATCAAAGAACGAGGCGTTAACACGTAAAAAAGGCTTAAGACAAACTGTCAAGCCGTGCAAAAAACTACTAGAACCTAAAAAACGTATCAATGGGCGTAACCACCACGGGCATATCACATGCCGTCATAGAGGTGGCGGACACAAGCGTTTCTATCGTTTAATTGACTTTACAAGAGACAAGCAAGACATAAAAGCAAAAGTAGCATCTATCGAATACGATCCAAACAGAACTGCATTTATTGCACTTCTACACTACATCGATGGTGAAAAACGGTATATCATTGCTCCTGAAGGTCTAAAAGTGGGTACGCATATCCAATCTGGCGCGCAAGCGGAATTCGAAATTGGCAATAGCATGCAACTCAAAGACATGCCGCTTGGTTCTGTTATTCACAATGTTGAGCTATATCCAGGTAGAGGAGCAAAACTCATCCGTTCAGCAGGACTATCTGCTCAGCTCATGGCAAGAGCAAATGGCTATGCAACACTCAAGATGCCATCTGGTGAGGTGCGCCTTATCAATGAAAAATGCATGGCTACATTTGGCGCAGTTTCCAACTCTGAGCGCTCATTGCGTGTCGAAGGGAAAGCGGGAAGATCGCGCTGGAAAGGTTTCCGACCAACAGTGCGCGGAACTGCCATGAACCCTGTCGATCACCCACACGGTGGTGGTGAAGGACGTCATAACGGCTACATCCCTCAAACACCTTGGGGATTGCAGACAAAAGGTAAACGCACACGTGCAAAAAATAAAACCACGAATAAGTGGATTGTAAAACGCAGTAAGAAGAAATAATTTTATGGGTAGATCACTAAGAAAAGGTCCATTTGTCGACAACTCAATCCTCAACAAATTGAAAAAAATGTCTGGGGAAGGAAAAAAAGACGTCATTAAAACTTGGTCACGTAGGTCAATGATCCTTCCAGAAATGGTAGGGCATACCTTTGATGTGCATAACGGTAAAAAATTTATCACGGTATTCGTCTCTGAAAACATGGTGGGACACAGACTCGGAGAATTTTCTCCAACTCGCCAATTCAAAGGCCACCCGGTTAAGAAATAAGGTATAGATTGATGAATCAACATGGAAAAGCGATAACAAAATACGTTCGCATTGCTCCTCGAAAAGCACGCTTAGCTGCAGGTTTAATCCGCGGTAAAACAGCTCTTCAAGCGATGACTGATCTGACTTTCTGCAACCTGAAAGCTGGCCATCATATGAAAAAAACATTGATGAGCGCCATAGCTAACGCAGAAACTCAGCATGGAGTTCAAAGAGAGCATCTCGTTATCAAAGAAGTACGCGTAGACGAAGGTCCGACGATGAAAAGAGCAAAAACCAGATCACGAGGATCTAGAGTACCAATTATGAAACGTATGAGCCATCTCGTTGTAACAGTTGCGCCTAAGGAGAATAGTTAATTATGGGACAGAAGACATCGCCAAAAGGATTTAGACTCGTGATCCGCAAGGATTGGAGATCGATTTGGTATGCTGGAAAACAACAATACGGCAAGCTCGTTGCTGAAGACGAAACCCTCCGCGCTTATCTAGCTAAAAAAGCATGTTGTCAAGGATCTTCAGACTTTATCATCAAGCGTATGAGTGATAAGATCGAAGTAACGATTCACACCTCAAGACCGGGACTTGTCATCGGTAAAAAAGGTTCAGAGATCGATACTTTGAAAAAAGAATTAAAAGACTTCACTGGCAAAGACGTGTGGTTGGAAGTTGCTGAAATCAAGCGCCCGGATCTCGATGCAAAACTCGTTGGAGAAGGCATCGCTAAACAACTGGAGCGCCGCATCTCATTTAGACGAGCGATGAAAAAAGCTCTTCAAGCAACAATGGATGCAGGAGCTGCTGGAATTAAAGTTCAAGTATCAGGACGTATTGGTGGAGCAGAAATTGCCCGAACAGAATGGTACAAAGATGGAAGTATCCCTCTTCATACAATGAGAGCTAATATCGATTACGCCATGGCTCGTGCCGAAACAACTTATGGTTCAATTGGAGTCAAAGTTTGGATTAATCGTGGCGAAAAAACAGCAGGACGATAAGGAGTAAGAGTAATGGCACTGTTGCCCAAGAAAACAAAATACCGCAAATGTCAAAAAGGAAACCTGAAAGGGAATAGTAAAGCTGGCAATTTCGTCGAATTCGGCGATTTTGGTATGCAAGCTCTTGATCGCGGCTGGATCACAGGAAGACAAATCGAAGCATGTCGTGTTGCGATCAACCGATACTTTCAAAGACGTGGAAAAACATGGATTTGTATCTTTCCTGACAAACCGATTAGTAAAAAACCTGCGGAGACGCGCATGGGTAAAGGTAAGGGCTCACCTGATCAATGGGTAGCTACCGTGAAACCTGGTCGTATTCTCTTTGAAGTAGGAAACGTATCGCGCGAGGATGCGCAAAATGCCTTAAGACGAGCGGCGGCAAAATTGCCAATTCGTACTCGATTTGTAGATAGAGTGGAGCGTGTGAATTAAATGAAAACGAAAGAATTAAGAGATCAAAGTGTTGACGAGCTATTGGCTAAAGCTGAAGACATCAACCGCGAACTGTTTGAGTTAAAATCTAAACTTGGTTTAGAGAAAAAACTCGATCATCCGCATCTGATCAAAGATCATAAACGCAACAGGGCACGCATCTTAACGATACTGCGTGAAAAAAAGGTAGGCTAAGGCTATGGAGAGAAAAAACACCCGAAAGTTACGCGAAGGCGTTGTCCAAAGCAATAAAATGGACAAAACCGTGACTGTACGTGTAGAGCGTCGCATGCCGCATCCACGTCTTGGTAAAGTCATCAAACTTAGCAAAAAATACTACGCTCATACTGACGAAAAAATTGAAGTTGGCACTCGCGTAAAAATTCAAGAAACAAGACCACTGTCCAAGCTTAAGCGTTGGCGAGTTGTGGAAGTAGCGTAAAGGGAATTAAACAATGTTACAACAAGAAAGCGATTTAGAAGTTGCAGACAACAGCGGTGCAAAACGCGTTAGATGTATCAAAGTATTACGTGGATCCAAGCGTCGCTACGCAAGAGTAGGCGATGTCATTGTTTGTTCCGTAAAAGATGCCGAGCCAAAAGGTGGCGTCAAAAAAGGTGAAGTTGTCAAAGCAGTGATTATTAGATCTAAGCGCTATATCAAGCGTGCAGATGGCACACACCTTAGATTTTACGATAATAGCTGTGTCATCATCGATGACAAACAAAATCCCAAAGGAACGCGCATCTTTGGCCCCGTTGCTAGAGAAGTACGTGACCATGGATTTATCAAAATCAGTTCACTAGCGCCGGAGGTAGTCTAAGTCATGGCTCAAAAATGGATTAAAGAAGGCGATACCGTCAAAGTTCTTTCAGGGAACGATAACGGCCAAGTAGGAAAAGTTTTAGCCAAATCAAAGACTAATATTGTCGTTCAAGGTGTGAACTTGAGGAAAAAACACGTCAAAAAGCAACAAAATCAAGCAGGCGGCGAGATCGTAAGCATTGAAAGACCGATCCATATCTCAAACGTTACTCTTTGTGATGCTGAAGGCAATCGCATCAAATTGAAGACAAAAATTGATGGCAAAAAGAAAGATCTCGTCTACACAAAAGATGGCAAAGAAACCGTCTACCGAACATTGAGGAAATAACCGATGTCAAGACTAAAGAAAAGATATAACGAAGAAATCAAAAAGACGCTGACTTCTAAGTTCAGCTACAAAAATGCTATGCTCGTGCCAAAACTTGTCAAAGTTGTGATCAGCATGGGTCTTGCTGAGGCATCGAAAGATAAAAACTCTATGCAAGACTGCTTTAAAGAGCTCATGATGCTATCGGGTCAAAAGCCTATCTTCATGAAATCAAAAAAAGCGGTTTCGAACTTTAAATTGCGTGAAGATCAAAATATTGGACTGAAGGTCACCTTGCGTGGCAAGCGTATGTACGACTTTCTTGACAGATTTATCAACGTTATTTCACCACGTATTCGCGACTTCCGTGGTTTTAAAACAAAACTGGACGGTCGAGGCTCATTCTGCCTAGGACTTGATGATCAACAGGTTTTTCCTGAGATCAACCTGGATGACGTTAAGAGAACACAAGGGATGAACATTGCATTTGTCACTTCAGCTAAAAACGATGACGAAGGCTATGCGCTCCTGCAAGAGATGGGCATGCCATTTAAACGAGAGGGAGAATAACAAACATGACTGATACAATTGCCGACATGCTGACTAGGATTCGCAACGCCATTATGGCACTGCACGCATACGTCGATATTCCGCACAGCAAAATGAAAAAACAAATCGCGCACGTATTGAAAGAAAAAGGCATGATTGCAAACTTCCTAGCAGATGACAAAAAACGCACCCTACGTGTTTTTCTAAAATACAATAAGCGCAGCCCTATTATTCATGGATTGAAACGCATTTCAAAGCCAGGACGACGTGTATACGTTGGTAAAGACAACATTCCACACGTTTTAGATGGTTTAGGATTTGCTATTGTTTCTACATCAGCAGGAGTGATTGATGGAGATACAGCCCGTAAGCAAGGGTTTGGCGGCGAAGTACTGTGTAGCGTTTGGTAAGAGGAGTAAAAAAATAGATGTCACGATTAGCAAAAAAACCGATTGAAGTCCCTCAGGGAACTGAAATTAAGATTGAGAAAACCAGAGTTACCGTCAAAGGAAACAGAGGACAGCTTGTTCAGGATCACCCACAAGAAATCATCGTAAAACAAGAAGATGGTCTCCTTTGGGTTAGCCTTGATGAAAAAGGAAAGCTTGCAAAACCTTTTCTAGGATTATATCGTTCACTCATTGGCAACATGGTAGAGGGAGTAAGCAAAGGCTTTGAAAAACGTCTTCAACTGATTGGTGTTGGTTACAGAGCAGCGATTAAAGGCACAGCTCTTGATCTTCAAGTAGGATTTTCACACCCAACAGAACTTTCGATTCCTGAAGGAATCAATGTAAAAGTCGATAAAAGCACATTGATCATCATTGATGGTGCGGACAAAAGACAAGTAGGTCAATTTGCAGCAGACGTTCGCGCGAAGAGACCTCCTGAACCCTACAAAGGTAAAGGCATCCGCTATGTGGATGAATACGTACGTAAGAAAGCTGGTAAAACAGCAAAAGGAGCATAATCGTCATGCATAGTGAAGTAAAACAACGCACGATCAAACAACGTAAAAGACAATTACGAGTTAGAAAATACTTGAAAGGAACAGCGGTAAAACCCCGTTTATGTGTCTTTAAAAGCAACGCGCATATCTCCGCTCAACTCATTGATGATGAATCAGGCAGAACGCTAGTTGGATTTGGTAGCTACAGCAAAGAAATCAAAGCAGCAAGCCAAGGAAAAGCGAAAAAAGAACTTGCAACGATGGTCGGTCAAAAACTTGGCGTAAAAATCAAAGAGCAAAAAGTAGATCAGATTATCTTTGATCGAGGTTCAAACAAATACCACGGTGTGATCGCTGCCTTAGCGGACGCTGTTAGAGAAGCAGGAATTAAGTTCTAAACTAAAGAAGTAAATATGATAGAGCCCAGAAAAAGAGAAAGAAAAGAAAAACCCCAAGAGCCAAAATCCGATTTAGAGGAAAAAGTCCTTTACATCAACCGTTGCTCAAAAGTTGTTAAAGGTGGACGTAAATTCAGCTTTTCCGCGCTTATTCTCGTAGGAGATGGGAAAGGAAAAGTAGGAGTAGGATTTGCAAAAGCCAACGAAGTGGCGGATGCCATTCGAAAAGGGTCTGAAAATGCTCGTAAAAACCTATTTCCATTTACCATGGAAGGGGAAACAATTCCGCACGAAGTCAAAGTCAAATGGGATGGGGCGTGTATTTTACTCAAGCCTGCGCCAGCAGGAACAGGCGTTATTGCTGGTTCACAAGTACGTGCTGTACTAGAAGCAGGTGGCGTAAAAGATGTTGTAGCAAAAAGTATTGGCTGCAACAACCCTAAAAACCAAGTCAATGCCACCGTCAAAGCGTTGCAAGCCCTGCGTAATCGAAAAGAGACATTAGAACTTAGAGGAACAGATGTTTAATCTACACACACTAAAAAACAGCTCAAAATTCACTACACGAAGAAAACGCGTGGGTCGAGGAATTGGCTCTGGTCATGGTAAAACATCATGCCGCGGCCATAAAGGTGACAAATCCAGATCTGGTTACAAAAGACGTTTAGGAAAAGAGGGTGGACAGCTGCCGCTTTACCGTAAACTACCTACTCGCGGATTTCCAAGAGCACGCTTCCAAAAAGAAGTATTTTCCATCAATCTAGCGCGTATTGAAGAGCTTTATGAAGATGGAGAGACAGTGAATCACGCCACCCTTATCGATAAAGGATTGGCACCTAGGCAAGTTCCAGGTGGCATCAAAATTCTTGGTCAAGGTGAAATTACAAAAAAAGTCCTCTTTGAGGCAAACGCCTATTCAAAAGGTGCTCTAGAGAAGCTTGAAAAAAGCCCTGCAGAAGTAAAGTCGCCAGCTAAAGGATAATTTCCATGATCGGAACACTGAAGAAGATCTTTTCAATTCCCGACCTCAAACAAAAGATTTTGTTTACATTGATGATGCTTGCATTATGTAGGTTGGGAAGATTTATTCCTGTGCCTGGCATTAATGCAGAAGAAGCTTTAAAAGTTTTCCAATCAGCAACAGGTGGCGGTCAAAATCTTTTTCAACTTATGGACGTATTCTCTGGTGGTGCCTTCGCGCAGATGACAATTTTTGCATTGTCTGTCATGCCCTATATTTCGGCCTCTATTGTCATGCAACTATTTATGGCTCTTGCTCCTGGATTTCAACGTGAGGTTAGAGAGAACCCAGATGCAGGCAGAAAGAAACTGACCAAATGGACTCGCATCCTCACAGTCGGCTTAGCCATGTTCCAATCAGCTCTTGTAGCTAAAGCAGTGATGGGATTCAATTTTGCAAATCCTGGCATCATCGTCCAAGAAATTACGGACGTTGCCGTTTTAGGATTCCCTTGGTTGTTTTTTCTCATCGTCATGGCAACCATGACAACTGGAACAGTCTTCTTGATGTGGATTGGTGAGCAGATAACTGAAAAAGGCATTGGAAATGGCATTAGCTTAATTATTACAATCGGTATTCTCTCTTCGCTACCATCGACAATTGGTGCCATTATGCGTGGGCTCAACCTCGAATCCCAAGACGTTGGTCAATTAACATTTACTACTCTGATTGTGCTCGCAGCGATTTTTATTTTCATTATTGTAGGGACTATCTTAGTCACACAAGCGCAGCGAAAAATTCCATTACAATACGCCCGAAGAGTTGTAGGAAGAAGAGAAGTTCAAGGGGGAGGCAGTGCCTTTATTCCTCTTAAACTAAACTACGCTGGTGTTATGCCTGTCATTTTTGCCTCAGCCTTGCTTATGTTTCCTGCAACACTAGCACAACTAGCTGGTCAAAGTGGGTTTTTAAAGAGTTTAGTCGGCTGGTTGTCTCCTGGAAGCTGGGTTTACACCACATTTTATGTGGGTCTTATTTTATTTTTTACTTACTTTTGGACGGCAACGCAATTCCATCCTGAACAAATTGCTTCAGATATGAAAAAAAGTGGAGCCTTCATTCCCGGTGTTAGACAAGGCAAGCCTACGCAAAACTTTCTTGAATTTACCATGAATCGACTGACACTTGCTGGAGCGTTATTTTTAGCATTCATCGCAATTTTGCCCATGCTAGTGAGTAAATTTCTTGGTGTAGACCCAAGGGTTAGCAACTTTTTTGGCGGAACATCACTGCTGATTTTAGTTGGCGTCGTCTTGGATACGATGAAACAAATTGAGTCTCATCTGCTTATGAAGCGGTATGACGGATATATGAAGCGCGGGAGAAAGTTGGCCAGATAGGTGCCAACCCCTTGCGACTAAACTGATAAAAGTGGTATGATGTATCCACTGAAAAAAGGAAAAGAGATGCCTAGAATAATTGGAATTGACATCCCGAACAAAAAAAGACTTGTCATCAGCCTGACGTATATTTACGGGCTTGGTAACACACTTGCAAAAGAAGTCACTAAAAAATTGAATTTAGATCCTGATATGCATGCAGAAAAGCTGACTGAAGAAGAGATTTCTAAGATCAACGCATTATTGCAAAGCGAGTACTCAGTAGAAGGTGATAAGCGCCGTGAAGTACAAGGCAATATTAAGCGCCTAATCAGCATTAACTCCTACCGAGGTATGCGCCACAAAAAAGGCCTGCCAGTTCGCGGACAGCGCACAAGATGTAATGCTCGCACACGTAAAGGTAAAAAGAAAACTGTCGCCGGCAAAAAAATGGCAACTAAGTAATAAGAGGTAGAATTTGGCTAAGCAATACAAATCGAAATTGACAGCGCAGAAAGGCGGCGTTAAGGCTAAAAAAAGAAGTGCTCGCTCAGTACCAACTGGGATAGCACACGTCAAAGCAACTTTTAATAATACGATAGTCACGATTACAGACCTTTCTGGAAACGTTGTTGCATGGGCGTCTGCAGGAAAATGTAACTTTAAAGGCTCACGCAAATCTTCTGCGTTTGCTGCAACAGTCGCTGCACAAGATGCAGGCAAGATTGCAAGCAGTGCAGGAATGAAAGAACTAGAAGTTATTTTAAAAGGCGCAGGAGCTGGACGAGAGTCTGCCGTGCGTGGTTTGCAAAGCGCAGGCTTAGCAATCACCTATATCAGCGACAGGACACCCCTACCGCACAACGGATGTCGCCCTCGCAAGCGTCGTCGAGTATAAAGATTAAACATTTAAGTCAGGAGAGCATAAGTTATGCCCACCAAATACGGTAAATTTGAATTACCTCAAAATATCAAAATCGAAGAAACTCAGGGCAATACATATGCTCGCTTCATAGCAGAGGCATTCGAAAGAGGCTTTGGCCACACCGTTGGAAACCTTTACAGACGCATTATGCTGACATCCATGGAAGCACCGTCGATCATTTCAATTAAAATTGAAGGCGTGCCTCATGAATTTATGGCTATCGAAGGCATTACTGAAGATATGACACATATTGTCTTGAATCTCAAAAATGCACTCTTGCGTAAAATTCCAACAGATGAAGAGCAAAATGCTCGTGGAACGAAAACAATCATGAAAACAATTGAGGTGACGCCACAAATGCTTGAAGCAGGCGGTGGTAGCCATATCGTTACATTTGGGGACTTGGCCTCGAATGCAGCTTTTGAAGTTGTTAATCCCAATCATAAAGTTTTCACAGTAACAAAGCCTATGTCAAAAAAAGTTGCTCTCAAAGTGAGCATTGGGCGTGGTTATGTGCCATCTGAGCGTCACAGTATTAAAGACAAAATTGCAGACGAAATTGCAATTGACTCATGCTTTTCTCCTGTACGTTTAGTTAACTATTTTGTTGAAAATACGCGCGTTGGTCGTGACACAGACTTTGACCGGTTGGTTTTGGAAGTCACAACGGATGGTCGAGTTTCTCCAAAAGAGGCACTTTCATATGCGACTAAAATTGGTATGGAGCACCTTAAAGTATTTGATGAGCTTCATTTCCAAGAACTCATTTTTGAAAGCGAAGCTAGTGAAGAAGATTCTGATCGCGATGCGATGATGTCAAAACTATCTAGGCGCATTGAAGAAATCGAGCTTTCAGTCAGATCGGCTAACTGCTTAACACAAGCTAATATCGAAACAATTGCTGAGCTTGTTGTCATGCCAGAGCCTGACCTGCTTAAGTTTCGCAACTTCGGTAAAAAGTCACTGACTGAAATCAAAGAAAAACTCGATGAAATGGGTCTGTCTCTTGGTATGGATCTATCTCGGTACAACATCAACCAAACAAACGTTAAAGATGTGATGACACAATACCATCAAGAAAAGGCAGGCTTCTAAAATATGAGACACCAAAAATCGACATTTAAGCTGGGACGTAATAGTTCACACCGCAAGGCTATGCTAGCGAACATGCTCAAGGCGCTCGTCGAGCACGGGCGAATCGAGACATCGATTCCGAAAGCAAAGGAACTTCGCAAGTACGCTGATCGTCTCATCACAATCGCAAAAAAAGACACCTTAGCAAGCCGTCGCCAGGCGATTAGTAAGTTGCGCATCACGCACAACCCGCTAAACACAAAAGAGCAACGAGCTGCTAAAAGCGGCGATACAAAAGCCTATAATGCTGACCGTCAGCTTTTATCTAAGCTCTATGGTGAGTATGCTCCTCGTTTTAAAGAAAGACCAGGTGGATACACACGTATTCTTAAACTAGATTACACGCGCACCGGAGATGGTAGCAGCAGGTGTATTCTGGAATATCTCCCAGAATAAACAAGTTATTTCTTTCGAGATTATCTTTTGGCGCATTTCGGATCCTTGCTCGGGGGCAGTACCACAGTACAGCACCCCTTGCGACGGACGCTCCCTTCGGGGCGCCCTCGTTACTTGCGTACTCGGGCCCAAACTGCATCCAAAACCTAGATCTCGTATCGTTGACTAACTCAAATTATCTAAAATGTTCGTGCAGCTGGTCTGCAAATCATAGTCAAGTCTAGCTATTATTAGGTGAGGGCGATGAAGATGGCGCCGATTGATGCTAACCAGGTAAGGGGATTCCAGGATGATTGCTGCGCTTTTCTAGCCGCTTCCTCAGCTGCTCTTTTGGCTGCTGCTTCAGCCGCTGCTTTGGCTGCAGTTTCCGCTGCTGCTCTTTTGTTAGCTCCTTGATATCCTTTGTAAACCATGGTCGCAAGTAGCATAAGCATTAAAGCAGCCAGTATGGCGGCAGCTCCAATTAGGAAGACTTCAGGCGCAAGCGTTGGAATAAGAACTGGTATCATCAGTGCCGAGACTTTCATCGAAAGAAGCAGGAGAATGATCTGCTCTGGTGAAAAATCAAAGCAACAGCTAATGGCACCTAAAGATAGCGTCTCTAGATTGATGACAGATGTCCAGGTCAATCCTTTGGTCTCCTCAAGCCAGTTTTTTTGGCTAGGTTGAGGCAATGAGACGACGTTCCTCGCCGGAGGAGCCTGCGGGGTTGTCCACTGAAATAAATGTGTTATTTTTGTAATCATAATTATACACCTTGTTCGATGATTATAATACTAAACAATATAATATAAGTCAATTATAATAAATAATTTACATTACTATAAATTACTTTAGAAATTAGCATTCAGGGCTTTACAACAGGTTAGTTGTTGCATATAGTGAAAAAAAATTTAGGGGGAGTTCATGGGTGTTAAAGTCGCTATTAACGGATTTGGAAGGATTGGGAGATCGGTCTATCGTATTGCTTTAAACCATCCTGAAGTCGATATTGTCGCTGTCAACGATTTAGTGCCCCCTGAGTCTTTGGCGTATTTGCTTAAATACGACTCTACGCATGGCACAATGAAAGAAAATATTCTAATCAACGGCGATAAGCTGAGTGTAGGCGATTTTGAAACCCAGTTATTTGCTGAAACCGACCCTTCGAAGCTTCCGTGGTCTGATTTAGGTGTGGACTATGTGATTGAGTCTACAGGGCGATTTACCAAGCCTGAAGACGCAAAAAAACACCTAGATGCAGGAGCTAGACGGGTTATTATCTCAGCTCCGGCTAAGGGCGATGTGCCATTTTTTGTGATGGGGGTTAATCATGAGAGTTTTGATCCAAAAAAAGACTTTATCGTCTCTAATGCTTCGTGCACGACAAACTGCTTAGCTCCCCTAGTAAAAGTTCTACTTGATAATTTTGGGATCGAGGAAGGGTTAATGACAACAATTCATGCGACAACAGCGACACAGCCCACATTGGATGCGCCTTCAAAAAAAGACTTGCGTGCTGGGAGATCAGCGATGCTTAATATCATTCCAGCCTCAACCGGCGCTGCCAAGGCAGTTGCCAGATGCATTCCAGAAATTGAGGGAAAGTTGACTGGAATGGCCTTTCGTGTCCCGGTTGTGGACGGATCTGTGGTTGATCTCACAGTAAAGCTGACTAAATCAACCGATTATGATACACTGTGT
Source organism: Chlamydiota bacterium (assembly GCA_021772435.1). GTDB lineage: Bacteria > Chlamydiota > Chlamydiia > Chlamydiales > JACKPQ01 > JACKPP01. The sequence continues at coordinate 45,188 of JAJFLZ010000020.1, forward strand.
GAGGCTATGAAAGCTGCCTCACAAGGACCGATGAAGGGTATTTTGGGCTATACTGAAGATCCTGTTGTTTCAACCGATTTTATTGGATGTCCTCTTTCATCGATTTTTGACAAAGGCGCAGGCATTGCATTAAACGAAAAATTTTATAAGCTCGTCTCGTGGTATGATAACGAGATCGGGTACTCGCACCGTTTGATCGATCTGATAGAATTCATGGCCGGAAAAGAATAACAAAAACCATAGGAATATCCTCGTGAATTTTACCCGAGAACCCATTACAGAAACCATTATCACCCCTAAAGAAGGCAATAAACTTGTCGTCCGCAATACAAAAGGGGGAAATAGTGAGTACAATGTTGATGCCGTTGAGGTTGTCAACTTTGGTACAGCGCTATTTTTTCGCTCACTTGAGCGTCCGAAATCTTTTCTTTTGCCCGTCAGCGATTTTGAAGTTGTTGAAACAAAAGAAACACGCGTTGCTATTAAGTCTGCCCAGATTGAAAAGTCTGTTAAAATTTCAGGTGGCAAAACTGAAGAAACAAAGTCCGAAGATCAGCCTGAAAAGAAAAAACGCCGTTCGCGCCGTCGCCGTGTTAATGAAGATAAGCCTAGCCTTGCCGAAAAGGCCAAAGGAGGTGATACAACCGATGATGCAAAACCTGCCTCATCGCCCAGGCAAAGCTCTCTGTTTGCCCCCCCCAGCTCTCTTATCTCTGAACAAATCGGAGAAAAATACAAAAACTACCGGTCTACTGAAGCGAATCTTCCAGAAAAGCTAAGCACTGAATCTCAAGCGGCCGGCCATCAAGAAGACGAGCCCATCGACCACACACCGCTAGAAGACTTCTCTTCTGAAGAAGTCATGCCCGATGCGGAAGTCTTTGAGACGACAACTGAAGTCGAATCTACGCCCGATATCAAACTACCAACGCCCGACACAGGCGAAAAAGACGAATCTTAAGACTATTTTGAAGGGGCCATTTCTGGCCCTTTCAAAATCCTATTTCAGGTTATTAACTCAGGCTCGCTCCCTATCTTGCCTATTTTCGCGTGCGCGCCGAAAGCGAAGATAGGGCGCAAGTCGGGCTATTAAAAGGAAAATTGTCATGGGGTGAGAAATCTTGTCGCGAGAAAATCGTTTCTGCCTTAGGATGAGGGTTTACACTCATCGGAGGCGTCATGGAGTCAGTTTCATTTTATCTTGCTGGAAGCATTCAAAAGGGGCATGAGCAAAACGAGTCCGAATGGACAAATGCACATATGGAGCATCTAAAAAATGGTCTAGCGCCTCTAGATGTACTATTTCTTAATCCAGCCCAGCGCAAAGACGACCTCTCTGATTCTCTCTCTGTTTTTGGCAGAGATATGACTCAAGTTTTTCTAGCTGATATTGTCTTGGTCGATGCAAGGCATAGAAGGGGACTTGGTGTAGGAGCTGAAATGATGTGGTCAAAATTGCATCATAAACCTCTGCTTACTTGGGCTCCAACAGACACGCATTACCACAAAAAAAATTCTACGCTGCTCGGGCAACCGATCGAAGATTACACTCACCCTTTTGTCTACTCGTTGAGTGATTTTATTTTTGAAACGCTTGATGAGGCAATCGAGTGGATTCAATCATACGTAAATGGAGAGGTGGATCAAATCAAGGATCTGTCTTCTATTCAAAGAGCCATGGTGCACTATCAAAAAACGCAGTATCCCATTGATACGCCCATGCAAAAGCTCATTCAATCATCTAAACAACTTATGGAGAAATTTCAAACATGCTAAAGGTTCTGCTTTGTCTTTTTATTTTTCCACTGATGGCTCAAAACGTGCTTGTGACAGGAGGTGCGGGTTTTATCGGATCGCACGTCTGTAAACAGCTGCACGATCAAGGTTATACACCCATTACTTACGACAATTTAGAATGTGGATTAGAGAGTTTTGTCAAATGGGGACCTTTTGTTAAAGGTGATCTGCTCGATAAACAGACATTGGCTGCAACGATCAAAAAATACAAGCCGGTGGCGGTGATGCATCTAGCAGCAGCTATCAGCGTGCGAGAATCAACAGATAACCCATCGAAGCATTACTGGAATAATGTCGTAGGCACGCTATCGCTTCTGGATGCAATGAGAGAAGCTGGATGCGACAGCCTCATTTTTTCTAGCAGTTGTGCAGTTTATGGCACACCAGAAAAATTGCCAGTTGTTGAAACCACGCCTTATGCGCCGCAGAGCCCTTACGGCAGAACCAAGCAGATGATTGAGACCATTCTCAAAGATTATGATGATGCCTACGACATTAAAACGGTGACATTGCGTTATTTCAACGTCAATGGTTGCGATCAAGATAGTGGCCTTTATGAGCAGCGCTCCGATCAGTTCCATCTTGTCCCCCTAGCATTTAATGCCGCATTCGGTGGTGATCAGCTCAAGATTTTCGGCGCCGACTTTCCAACGGCTGATGGAACGGCTATCCGCGATTACATCCATGTCAAAGACATTGCAAGCGCGCACATAAAATCACTAGCTTATTTGGAAAAAAACAGGCGCAGTGATCATTTTAATCTCGGTACAGGGCATGGATTTTCAGTGAAGGGCGTTTTAGATACTATCGAAAAAATCACTGGAAAAACCGTCGCTGCAGATGTCGTATCTAGGCGTCCTGGCGAGCCCTCTAAAATTATTGCTGACATCACCAAAGCCAAGCACATTTTAGAATGGAAGCCGGAGCATTCATCCCTAGAAAATATTTTAGGCAGCTATTACCATGCACTAAAGCAGAATTTGCTTGAAAACAAGCCGTAATCCCATCTAAACTATAGAGCTATCAACTGACGCCAGCTCGGGTGGTGGAATGGTAGACACAAAAGACTTAAAATCTTTTGGGGAGTAATCCCCGTGCGGGTTCGAGTCCCGCCCCGAGCATGACTTGCTAACCAAAGGTGGTTCTATGGCTACGGCGATTATGGGCTCATTAATATTTGATAGAATAACGGATCAAACAGTTGTGCCTGAGATGGGCACAAACAAGTATACGGAATTTTATCTCTCAGTAAATTTTTGCGATGATTGCGCTGTTGATAGATTAGAACCTATTATTACGTCTAAACAAATAACTAAGTTGTTTTTAAGTATTAATGCTCTTGAAGATAGTGGTGCAGAAAAGTTAGTCAGTTGTTTGAATAAAGTAAATGCCTATCCATATGTTAGCATCAACAAAATAGCAAGCCAGTTTTCTAAGAGTGTATTGAATGCGCTAGCCAGTAATAAAAATTTGGCTATTAAAGGTCATGGAATCAGTCTAAATTTAGAAACCGTTTAAGATTTTTTTAATGTTGTAATATTTGTTTGAGGTGAGCTGTGACGCGGACGATGTCGGTTGTTTGGATTTCGCCATCTTCCCAAAGTGAGCTTGCGATATCGAGCTCTTTGGCAGTGGACTCGACAGCGCGGACAAAACTGCCTGCAAAACAAATGTGAGCTAAGGCGCGAAATAGCTGAGCGATGGCGCTGATTTCAGGTAGAGATGGAGCAGACTGAGCCGCTCTAGTTGTGTCATTGATCACATTGATAAGAGCCCCTTTCGTGCTGATGATTGGAAACTTTAAAGGCATGTTATTTTCGAAAAAAATGGATAGCTCAGAAACGTCATGACCAAGAGAATGTGCAACGCGGCGGAAGTTGGCTAGTTTTTGAACCTGCTCAGGCGAAAATTCAGGGGAGGGCTCTTCGATCGATTTATCGATAATACGCGCTAATATCATCAGCTCTGCAGGGTCATCAAAGTTGATTTTTTCTTTGTTAAGTGTTTGTAATGCGTGTTCAAAGGGGGTGTTTTTATCTTTCTTATTCATTTTAAAAGCAGACGAATGTCCTGTGTTAGTTGATCTATTCTACTGATGAGAATTTCCTTGGGTAAGTTTCCTTGCATCCACTCTTTGGTGTATCCTAGAAGATGGTGGGCTTCGAGTTTGGTCTGCTCGCTTATATTGGGATTGGCTGTGATAAATGTGATAAGCGTTGTCAGCTCGCCTATAAGAGGTGCTTTTTCAACTTGCATGGATTTCCTCTTTGATATGAGATAAAACGCCTGAAATCAAATCAATGTATTGATTGTGCGGTATTTCGGGATGTTTTGCTCCGAGGGTTTTGAGTGTTTCTTGCATGGGTTTGATTAGGTCTGGCGTAGGATTTTTTTTATACTCTTCAAATTGTTTGCAAAGCTCTGTGACATCTTTGTGAAATTCAGGGTGAGAGAGCTTACTGTCGAAAAATAGCAATACATCTACCATGCCACCTAGCTGGTCGCTATCCACTTTGCCATCTGCGCCTTTGTAAGAGTTGTCGTCTAACGTTTGGGCAAGCGCTGATAACGTGTGTTGCAAATTAACAGCATGCCCAGGACTAAGAGGTGTGCCGTAAATCGGCTGCCCGAATGGGGATATAGGAGGTATATGATCCATGTTTAACTTCATAACATAATAATATTTTTTTGAAACAGGCGTAAAAAATTAATTGAGCATAAGCTGGCATATTTGGTAACCTCAGTACCACTAATTCTGGAGGCAAATATGAAAAAACTGTGTGCAATGTTATGTCTATTTGTGATTTCAAGTTTTGCACAAGATGCAGAGCGCACCATCTCACACGTAGATCATCACACCTTTGAGCTAGGGACAATTGTCACTTTTACCTTGTCCGATTACTCTACTTGGAAAAAATTCATTCATCTTGACCATGAGCATTTATTACACACAATTTGTGATCAGCTGCACGTTGGTGATAAGGTTGCTATCACAGAAAAGCAATTTTCCAAGCATTTTTGTTTAGAAAAACCCAACACACGAAAAATCTCAGTAGGGATGGCCAAGGGCACCAAATCGCTTTTGCCAACGATCAAATCCATCCAGAAAGTGACAGCCCAAGAGGCGGGTTGGTTTTCAAAAGCGAAATACGCCTATGATGTGACTTTATCTGATTCGTCGATGTGGAGACAACCTAGCGAGTTAGTTTCGCTGCACTGGAGGGAAGGCGATGCAGTCATCGTTAATGCAGAGGGCGGTAAAGCCTATCTCGTTAACGTCGATGCTGAGCATTATCTTTTGTCTGAAAAAGGAGATCGACAAGATCTGCGTGGGATCTATTTTGATCGTACCCCATCTATTTGGAGGATGATATGAAAAAGCTCTGCATTTTTTTCTGTTTACTGAGCTTTGCGGTGTTTGGAGGAGGTTATCGAATCACAGTTGACGCGCTCGATATCGATGATGAGCCGCCCCGAGCAATTGTCACTTTAAAATTGTCTAATCATACAACCTGGAAGTGTTTGTGTTCTCCTGAATCTGGTGTTGCAGTTAAGGATGTCACAAAAAAGTTAAAGGTTGGCGATGAGGTTGCGTTTTATCGTAGTAAAGGGTCAGAGAGAGGCATTGGGAGACCTGACAGCAAAGAACATGTATATTTTAGGATGACCAAAAAGTCGAAAGCTAGTTTGCCAAAATTTACGCGGTATGAAAAAGTTGAAGCTAAGCAAAAAGGTTGGTTTTCTCCGCCTAAGTATGAAGGGAGAATACATCTTTCTGATGGCTCAATTTGGAGAGAAGATTTGCTCTATAAGATTCCGTCACTTTGTAAATACTGGAAGAAGGGATCTGCTGTCATGTATTGTGGTCAAAACGCCAATGACGAATGTATTTTTAGGAATCTCGATCAAAAATACATAGGACGCGTTTGCTGCACGTCTTTAAAGAATAAAAAATGATTTGAGTTTGTCGAAAAAGCCGCTTTTGCGAGGGGAATTGTGCTCGGTCTCTAGATCGGCATAAGCTTGCAGGGCGGATTTTTGTTTCGAGGATAGGTTAACAGGTGTTTCGACTTGGATGTGGACGAGTAGGTCGCCTTTGCCATGGCCGTGGACGTTAGGGACGCCTTCACCTCGTACGCGCAGGATTTTGCCAGATTGCGTACCTTCAGGGATAGTTAAGCGTACGCTGCCAGAGAGGGGAGTGGGGATTTCTTTTTTAACGCCAAGGGTGGCTTCTGTAAAGCTGACGGGCAGCTCTAAGATGATATCGTCGCCTTCACGCTTGAAAACTTCGTGAGGAGTGACGTTGATGTAGACAAAGAGATCGCCAGGTGGTCCACCAGCAGAGCCTGCATCACCAAAACCGTTCATCTTCATGCGCATGCCATCGTCGACACCAGCAGGAATAGGGACTTTAACTTTGCGTTTTTCTTTTGAGCGGCCGCCTCCGTGACACTCGGGGCAGATGTCGGTAATCGTTTGTCCGGCGCCGTGGCACTGAGGACAGGTTGTAGTCATGGAGAAAAAGCCGCGACTTTGGTGCACTTGGCCAGCGCCGTTACATCCAGAGCACGTTTTGACAGCGTCACGCGATTTAGCGCCGCTGCCGTGACATTTGCTGCAGTCTACAAAGTTAGTAATAGAGATTTCTTTGTCGATGCCTTTTGCGGCCTCGTCAAAAGAGACGTTGATAGTCGTTTTTTTACTAGCGCCTTGCTGGGCGTATGATTGATGGCCACCACCACCACCGCCAAAGAGCGATTCGAAAAAGTCGCCACCGCCACCGCCGCCTGTCTGGCTGCCGAAAGCTCCCATGAAGGTGCGGAGCGCCTCTTCCATGGAAGAGAAGCCTTGCGGGCCGCCGCCAAATCCGCCGCCGCCTTTTAGAGCATCGGCGCCAAATTGGTCGTAGGTCTGACGTTTTTGATTGTCGCTTAGGACCTCGTAGGCTTCTGAGACTTCCTTGAATTTCTTTTCAGCTGTCTCATCGTCTTTGTTGCGGTCGGGATGATATTTGAGCGCAAGCTTACGATAGGCTTTTTTAATTTCGCCTTCGCTTGCGCTTTTTTCAACACCTAGTACTTTGTAGTAATCTGTCAAAAGAGCCTCTATCTAAACTTTTTGAGTTTATATTTTAAGGCGTTTTTTGATTTAAGACGTTTTCTAACAGATGGTTTGTCATTGAAACGCTTGGCTTTGACAGTTTTCATTACGCCTTCTTTATCAAGTTTTTTCTTGAGAGCTCGAAGAGCTTTTTCAACTGATTCACCGCTGCGGACTTTTACGCTTGTCATGTTTAAGATCACCACCTTTATCGTTAAAAATTGATGATAACAGAGAGCAGATTATCGGTCAAGGTGTGCGTAAGTAGAGGACCTGAACGTCCTTTGCTGGAGTGGGAGTGAGGTTTGGGAGAAGAGATGCGATATGCGAGGCACTTGGCTGGACAGCGTGCCAATGCAGATCTCTTTTATTCAATGTGGCTTGGAGGTCGGGTGCATGTGGAGATAAGAGGTGTGTTTGAGTAGGCAGGTCTTTTGCTTCGCAAAGTGTTGGTTCCAAGTAAGTTGTGCCAATATCGGAATGGTTTCCTGAAAGAGCGTAAATATGGCCTCCTTTAGCATCTAGAATGCTGACAAAGTCGCCTTGTTTCGGCGGCATCGCCATGAGGCTGCAGAAGGGCAAAAGCGGGATGTTATGAGCATATCCGAGCGTTTTAGCGATGGTGACACCGATACGCGTGCCGGTGAAAGCACCTGGGCCAATGCCGATCGCGATTGATGTTAAGTCGCTGATTTTTAGTTCGTGGCATTTTAAAAAGCCGTCAATGGAAGGCAGGAGCACCAATGATTGCTGGCCGACTGGCAGAGGGTACTCGGCGATTAATTCATCGTCTTGCGCAAGAGCAAGAAGAGAGTAATCACTGCTGGTATCAAGAATTAATGTAGGCATAGGCGTTTTTTTCTTTTATAAAAAGTCTATCATAGACAGGATAAAAAGTAGAGAGGACCTTGCTTTTTACGTATCTTTCGTGATAATTTATTACAGATATAGGGGTATTTTTTGGAAGAAGAGCATTTTGAAGACGGCGAGGATTTTAACCTACCGCTACCGATGACGATTGAATCGCCTGAAGAGCTTTTTGTGATTCCGCTCACACGCAGGCCTTTTTTTCCAGGTATGGCAGCGCCCGTTTTAATCGAGCCCGGTCCCTATTACGAGGTTCTAAAATCTGTAGCGGCCTCGGATCACAAACAGTTGGGGCTATTTCTCACCAAAAATGAAGATGCCGATATCTATAAATTAAAACTTGATGACATGCACAATGTAGGTGTTGTAGCGCGCATTTTGCGTATTTTGCCCATTGAGCAGGGCGGCGCTCAAGTGATTCTCAACATGGAAAAGCGCGCCGAGATTACGGGTGCGCCCTCTAAAAAAGCAAAATATCTCAAGGCTAAAGTGCGCTATCACGAAGATCAGCCGCCTAGCAAAGTCAACAAAGTTTTAAAGGCTTATTCGATCAGTATTATCTCGACGATTAAAGAGCTTTTGAAACTCAATCCGCTTTTCAAAGAAGAGCTGCAAATTTTCTTGAGCCATTCCGATTTTACAGAACCTGGAAAGCTCGCCGATTTTGCTGTAGCGCTCACAACCGCATCGCGAGAAGAGCTGCAAGAAGTTCTCTCAGCATTCAAGCTTCAGCACCGCATTGATAAGGCGCTAGCCCTTTTAAAAAAAGAACTCGACTTAAGCAAGCTGCAAAGCAGTATCACTTCGAAAATCGAAGGCAGCATCAACAAAACTCAACGTGAATTTTTCTTGCGCGAGCAGCTCAAGACGATCAAAAAAGAGCTCGGCCTTGAAAAAGATGATAAGACGTGTGATGTCGAAAAATTTAACAAGCGTCTCAAAGACCGCGAAGTTCCCGGGGATGTGTTTAAAGTTATCCAAGAGGAACTCGACAAACTGAATGTGCTAGAAATTCAGTCGGCTGAATACTCTGTTTGTCGCAACTATCTCGATTGGCTCACAATCGTGCCGTGGGGCAAATTCAGCGAAGAGCATCACGATATTAAAGAAGCGCACAAAATTCTAGATGAAGATCACTACGGGCTAACAGATATTAAAGAGCGCATTTTAGAATTTATCAGCGTGGGCAAACTGTCCGGCGGCGTTAAAGGGAGCATTATTGGCCTCGTTGGACCGCCAGGAGCTGGTAAAACAAGTATCGGTAAAAGCATCGCGAGATCGCTTGGTCGCAAATTCTATCGCTTTTCAGTTGGTGGTATGCGTGATGAGGCTGAAATCAAAGGGCATAGACGTACCTATATCGGTGCGATGCCAGGTAAGCTTGTTCAAGCGCTCAAGTCTTGCGAGACGATGAATCCTGTCATCATGCTCGATGAAGTGGATAAAATGGGACAAAGCTACCAAGGTGATCCCGCTTCTGCGCTATTAGAGGTTCTCGATCCAGAGCAGAATAAAGATTTCCTCGATCATTACCTTGATGTGCGCTGCGATTTGTCCAATGTGCTTTTCGTGATTACAGCCAACGTTCTCGACACCATTCCTGAACCACTTAAAGACCGCATGGATATCTTGCGCCTGTCTGGCTACATCACCGAAGAAAAGGTGCAAATTGCAAAAAAATACCTCATTCCACGCCATCGCAAAGATATGGGACTCAAAACCTCTGATGTGACGTTTTCAGATAAAGCCTTAACATCGATCATTGAGGGGTATGCTAGAGAGGCAGGTGTTCGTAGTTTAGAAAACAATATCAAAAAAGTTTTACGCAAAGTGGCTCGCAAAATTGTCGAATCTAAAAGTAAGCGCCGCTCAAAAACGCAGATCACTGACAGTAATTTAAGTGAATATCTCGGCAAGCCTATTTTTACATCGGACAGGTTCCATTCCAAGACACCCATTGGTGTGTCAATGGGACTTGCGTGGACAGCGCTTGGCGGAGCAACGCTCTACATCGAAACGCTTGAGGCTCCTGCCGAAAAAACAAGCGTGCGCCTGACAGGACAAGCAGGCGATGTGATGAAAGAATCAGCGCAGATTGCCTGGAGCTTTGTAGGTGAGAGTATCGATAGATTTGCACCAGGCACGCCATTTTTCCCAGAAAAAAATGTGCATATCCACATTCCGGAAGGGGCAACACCTAAAGATGGACCATCTGCTGGTATCACCATGATCACAGCGCTTTTTTCGCTGCTTTTAAAAAAGCCTGTTAACCCCGATGTGGCGATGACAGGAGAGGTGACTTTAACAGGAAAGGTGCTGCCGATTGGCGGTGTCAAAGAAAAACTCATTGCAGCTAGACGCTCGAAAATCAAAACGCTTATCTTCCCGCATGAAAATCAGCGCGACTATGATGAGCTTCCAAATTACCTAAAAAAAGGCCTCAAAGTACACTTTGTCCATCATTATGACGAAGTGTTTGAAATTGCTTTTGGAAAGACAAGTGAACGTAAAAAAATACCTAGAAAAAAAACAACTGCCAAGAAAAGCACTCGCAAAAAAAATCGCTGAGATAAAAAGCACGGGTCAAACCATCGCTACACTCAACGGCTCTTTTGATCTTTTGCACGCAGGGCATTTGCACATGATTTTTGAAGCATCTAAGCAAGCAGATGTTTTAATTGTAGCATTGAATACGGATAGCTCGATTAAGCGGTATAAAAGTCCGGACAGGCCCATAGTGCCACTTGAAAATCGCATGGCGATGATGGCGGCTCTTGAATTTGTGGATTACGTTACATCGTTTGATGAGACTGATCCCAAAATTATTTTGGAAATTATCCAGCCCGATGTGCACGTTAACGGTGCTGAATACGGGGCTGAGTGCTTAGAAGCAGATGTTGTCAAAAAGGCTGGTGGTCGCATTCACATCGTCGACCTCATTCCTGGACAATCAACGACCAACCTCGTGGAAAAAATCAAGCTATGCGTTTAGTTGGAACAGTAAAAAGTGAGAAAGATGCCACCGCCGTTGTTACATCCCTCCAAAACGAAGGTGTTGCGGCGGGTTTTGACTGCATGGAAGGGGAAATCCAGATTTGGGTTGAGAGCGAAGATGATTTAGAAAAAGCCATAGAGCACGTAGATGCTTTTAAAAAAACGCCGACGGACAAGCGTTTTATCAAAGCCAAAGCCAAGCCATCTATAGCGCAGCCAGATCAGCCGCGCGTCGTGCGATTCAATCCCATCCTGACAAAAATCATCATGGGCGTGTGCGTCTTTTTCTTTTTTTGGAGTTGGTTTGAAGAGGCCAAGGTGATGAAAAAAAATACAGCAGTATTCACCATTTTTGAGCTCACTCCCATAGCGCAAACAATGCTCTACGACTATCCCGAAACATTCGAGATCATGCGTGAGTTTATCGATAAATATCCTATCGCTAAAAAAGAAGATCTGCAAAATTTGCCACCAGATGGCAAAGCGCTCTTTAAAAAAGCTGAGCAAACACCTTACTGGAAGGGAATATACAACTGGTTTTTAATCGGGCAAGAATCCAAAGCTCCCATGTTTGAAAAAATCAAACAGGGACAGTATTGGCGCCTCATCTCACCAGTTTTTTTGCACGGCAATATCTTACACATCTTATTTAACATGCTATGGCTGTGGCTACTTGGTAAAATGTGTGAAATGCGTATGCGACCTTCTCGCTACTTGCTGCTCATGCTAATTGTCGGCATTATTTCCAATACCTGTCAGTATCTGATGAGCGGTCCCTTTTTCCTCGGCTACTCGGGGGTCATCACAGGCCTTGCCGGCTACATTTGGGTCAGACAAAAAAAAGCGCCATGGGAAGGCTATCCCTTGCCCAAATCAACCCTACTCTTTTTACTCATCTTCATCTTTGGCATGGCAGCGCTCGGTGTGCTTGACTTTGTACTGCAAAAAAACGGCGTAAAATTTATTCCGATGCGCCTTGCTAACACAGCGCACATCGCAGGCTTTATCACGGGCTCCCTTCTAGCTTTTGTGCCCTACTTTCACAAGAGAAAAAAAGCATGAGCGTGCGCGATCTAATCACTCTTGGCACATCCTCACAGCAGCCCACACGCCGCCGCAACCACGGCGCCTATCTGCTCCGCTGGAACGACAAAGGGTTCCTTTTCGATCCAGGTGAGGGCACTCAGCGTCAATTCATTCATGCAGACATCGCCCCGCCGACTGTCACCCATATGCTCATCTCCCACTTTCACGGCGACCACTGCCTCGGCGCCGGCTCCATGCTCATGCGTCTTAATCTCGACAAAGTCACCCATCCCATCCACTGCTTCTATCCAGCTACCGGTAAAAAATACTTCCAGCGCCTGCGCTACGGCACCATGTACCACGAAAACATCCACGTCATCGAGCATCCCATCTTGCACGGCGGCATCGTCTATCAAGATGAGGGTTTTACCATCGAGGCTGACTTCCTCGAGCACGGCGTCGACAACCTCGGTTATCGCATCACAGAAGACGATCAAGTCAAATTCGATGCAGATAAGCTCAAAAACCACGGCATCCGGGGTCCGCTTGTCAAACAGCTGCAACAAGATGGCTCCATTACACTAGATGGACAAACGATTAAATTAGAAGATGTCAGTTGGGTTCGCCGAGGTGATAGCTTTGCCTACGTAATCGACACGCGTCCTTGCAAAAACGCGATCAAACTTGCTAAAGACGCCAAAATGCTCCTGTGCGAAAGCACCTATCTCAGTGAGCACGCAGAGCTCGCTCGCAATTACCGTCACCTCACAGCAACCGAGGCTGCGCAAATAGCCAAAGATGCTAAAGCCAAGCAGCTCATACTCACGCACTTTTCAGCACGTTATTTAAAAGAAAAAGCTTTTGAAGACGAGGCCCGCAAAATTTTCCCGAATAGCTTTGCTGCTAGCGATCTGAAGCGCTTTGATTTTCCAAGATAAAATTCGCCTAAATTTAATACGTATGATAATGTGTCCCTTTTATGAAGGAGTAAACCTATGGTCACTTTTAATCATTCAGCTGGACAATAGAAAATAATATGGCTAGTTTGCCCCCACCTGTTCATAACTCTCAATATGTTCAATATTATGAGCAGCCAACTAAGGCTTTACAAAGCAAAGTGGTTTGGTTATCCGGACCTTGCAGCTGCGGAAAAACAACTCTGGGGCGAGAAATTCAGCAAATCGATCCAAAGTGGGAATATGTTGCTCAAGATGTGTTTTTTATTCGAGAAGTGGAATCCGAAATTATCAGAAGATTTCCTGATCAATGCAGAAAAATTACGAAATGTACAAACTCTGTTGGAATATTTGCAGCATTAAAGAGAATCGATGGAATTTTTTCTGAATCCGTATCAAAAGATGACTTAGAAGCAGCGAAGCTAGCATTAGCTGAAATTGAAGGAACCTTTACAGATGATTGGATAGCTGAGTTTAAGAAAAGTACATATCGTAGGCCTAGTGAGCTTGTTCTAGAAAAAGTGCAAGAAGTCCTAGCTAGTGGAAAAAATGTTCTTCTGGATGGGTATGGAATCACTTGTGAAAAAATTCAAGCAATGAACCCGCATACACAAGTATTTCATGGGCTCGTTTATACATCTCTTGAGAAGAGCTGTCAGTACGTAGCCAGAAGAAATCAGAAAGCCCAAGATGAAAATAATTTAAACCTTCATCGTTTTTTTGGAGCGATGATTTCGAGTTTTAATGCGATGTTTGAAGTTTGCCAAGAGCAAACAGAGCATACGATTGCAGCTGTGGATTACCAGGATTTAAAAACCATATTTGATTCCATCGAACGAAAATTACCCCAAGATGGATGCAAAGACTTTCTTTTTTGGTATGAAATGCCGCTGAGCTGTTTCCGTGCTCTTCGGGATAAATTGTTACCTAATACGAGCGATACTGGAAAGTTGTATATACAGCCCAAGCTAGAATATGACTTTGTTTTTACAGAAGAAGGAACTGCGCAAGAACGCGCGCAAAAACTTCTAGAGTGCTTGATAAAGTTATAGCGAAGTAGTAGAAGCGTTTCCTTTATCTAAAAGAAAAAGCTTTTGAAGACGAGGCCCGCAAAATTTTCCCGAATAGCTTTGCTGCTAGCGATCTGAAGCGCTTTGATTTTCCAAGATAAAATTCGCCTAAATTTAATACGTATGATAATGTGTCCCTTTTATTTACGTGGAGATCAATAATGGGTGGCTCATATCAAGTTCAATTCACAGATCGGCACCAATCATGGAGTTCATGGACATGGGGGTTGCCTAGGCAAATTCTTGAGACAATTCGCAACACCGTCAATGCGATTAGCTGCCAAGGGTTGTTGAGTTTATTTCAGCCGTGCTATTGGAGTGGTCGAGATGTCAGCGTGTGCCATTTTCCCGGACAAACTCAGTATATGATCACAAATGGACACCTTATACAAAAAGTGTTGGAGAGCTATACAGGACCAGGGGACCGGTATCATTGTAAACCGTCAGACGAAGTATGGATGCCGATACTGACAGAATTACTTGGAGAGGAACTAACAGCTGATGATTTTTTACTTATTTGCGCAGATCCGAATAAAATAGAGTTCTACAGAAAAATGCTTCGGTTGACAATGAACGAGGAAAATCGCAGAGAAATTATTCAATCTTGCGTTAAACAGTGCCCTAAATTGGAGGGGCAAGTCAATATGTCTTCCTATATTGGTTCGTACACTACTCTTGTAATTGCACAGCTCATTGGGTACTCAGTTGATTGGGAGGCGTGTGATAAGATCAGGGAAGCTATTGATGTGATAAATCGATTTTCCATGAGAAAACAGCTACAAAAACCTCAGTCGGACAAGGAAAAAAATGCATTTTCTCAGGCTTTAAATAAGGTGAAAGAAGCTATAGATCAAGCATTAGTAAATAGAGTGAAAGGATCTAATTCGCTTGTCGATCGATTAATGGAAGAAAACTGTACAGAGAGACAAGTAAAAGGAATGGTATTTTTAGCATTTTTTGCTGGTTCTGAAACATCAGCTTTATTGCTCTCATCGCTTGTCTGGCATTTGGGATCGAATCATGAATGGCAGGAAGATCTTTTCCTGCATCCTGAACAATTCTCTAAATATATGCATGAGGCGTTGCGTTATTGCCCACCAGTGCCATTTATTGGCAGGCATCCAAATAAAAATATGGAGCTGCAAGCTGGTCAGGATACCTACATTGTTTCAAAAGGAGATGACTTACTGACAGCGCCCTTCTTTGCAGCTAGAGATCCAAACTTATTTTTAAATCCCAATCAGTACGATCCCAATCGAGAAAATACAGGCGCTATGTCTTGGTGTCCTTTTAGCTCAGGAAAGCGAATGTGTTCGGGAAAACAGTTTGCGCTGGACGAATCTGAAGCGTTTATCAACTTTCTGGTTTCTAATTATGAGTTTTCAACTGTCGAAAATGAACATCCCCCAATGGAAGGCTACTTAACAATGAAATTAGAAAGGGATGTCAAGCTGACAGTTAAAGAGAAAATCAAAGTACGAGAAGAAATTAGCGAATAGACGCACGCATAAGTAATAATGCATTCATGAGTTCGTTGTTGGAGCAAAACATCTCAATAACACTATCTTCTATTTCTGATGCCGTTACAGATAAATCTTCACTAAAGTCGCATTTGGCTAGACCTATCACTGCATCAGTAAGCATGTCTAAAGCTCGCGTTTTAGTTTTGCCCTGAGTCATTATGTGTAATGAAGGAACCTCGACTAGCCATTGATTGTTATTTTTAAATATTTGACCTTTAAGTGTCATTGCTGCGTACAAGCTGGTAAGCATCTTCAATGATTTGGTGTTCATCGGATGCTGGGCGGTAGTTGAGAGCTGCGCCGGAATGGAAGCCTTGGCTGCGCAGCGATACCCATCTGCGATCGTAATCACGGGGGACTTCCTTATCCCAAGCGATGACCTCATCTGTTACTGCATCCCAAGCTTTTGAGAAGGCTTCTTTATCGAGACTCGGAACGAAGTTATGCATCTCTTGCATCATGATTTGACCGAGGTCTTGCAGTGAGGGATCTTGGCTCATTTGAACATCGATGTAGGTGCGCAAGAGCGCTGCGCGAACAAAAAAGGCGCCTTGTTCATAATCTTTCTGGCGCAAGCGCATGATGCCAAGACCTAGTAGCGCACTAGGATTGTAGAGGCTGGGCTTTGCCCCAACTTGATTCGCGACATGGAACTTATAGTAAGGTTGAATACTTGTTGCGACAAGTGTCACAAAGGCTTCATGCGATAATTTGTTGTCGATAGTAGCGTATTCGCCTTTGGGTCTTGCGACGTAAATTTTTTCGTTGCCTTGTGCATCTGTTTGCTTAATGAGAGGAGTAAGAAACGTAACGTCCTGTGTGTTGTTGTGACAAGCAAAACAGAGCAGTAAAGATAGCATCCAGAGTTTTTTCATACCTGCAGTATATACTTCAAAGATTTGTTTGCAAAAAATAAAAAACATTAATAACCCGAACTCTGGGTTTATATCATTTATCTTCAGGCATCTTAGCCGCCATCTTGCACCCTTTTTGTGCTCATCTATAGCTTTTGGCTATAGAATCGCAAAAAATGGCACAATCTGTCACCTAATCTGCTCTGAATCTAAACAATCAAAACGAAAGAGTTCAGGTTAATACGGATGAGCGCAATCAGTATGTCAATTGCAAACGATGGTTAGCTGCAGGGGCTCCTGTGACTTATGCAGCGTGTTCCTTGAGTTCTTCTGAGAGGAGCTCAAGCTCTTGAATGAGACGCATTGTAGCGTGAGAATGCTTGATGTAGTTGGACATGACGTGTGCTAAATCAGATTCTGGATAGCTAGAGGATTTGAGCATAGTAGTGGTTTCTTTTGGGGAGCCGTTTTTGATGGGTTGATTAAGGATATCTTGCACAATGGCGCCTACATCTTCAACTTCTACATCATGTGATTTTAACACTTCTAACGAGCGCTCGTTAAGCAGCGATACGTCGTGAGCAATTTTTTCCAAATGATCACTTTTTTCAACCAATTGATGGTCTGAAAGTGTCTCTTGGACGTGATTGATAAAATCATCGAGCGCAGACGCTAAGGCTAAACATATTTCACGATTCATGATCGTGTATATAACTAACCGGCTAAATATTCTTCAAGCATGATTTAAAATCATTTTTTATCTTCCATCTATACAGATTAGAAGAGGTGTCAAAGTGATCAATCCGTGGAACTTTAAAAACTAGGGAGGGCCCGCTTAGCGTGCTAAATATTCTTCTAAGTTGCCTTGAAAGAAATGAATGCCGTCTTTTTCAAAGGCGATGATTTTGTTGGCGACTTTACCGATGAGATCGCGGTCGTGTGAGACGATGAGTGCTGCGCCTTTAAAATCTTCGAGCCCCCAGGCAAGTGCTGAAACAGATTCGAGGTCGAGGTGGTTGTTGGGCTCATCGAGCACCAGCACGTTGTGATCAAAGAGCATCATTTTGGCAAAGAGTAGACGTGCTGTCTCTCCCCCAGAAAGGGCTTTAAGCGATTTGAACGCATCGTCACCAGCAAAGAGCATGCGACCGAGTGCGCCTCGCACATCTTGGTCGTAGAGACCTGTTTGCTGCGCTTTTAGCCAGTCAAAGGCAGTTTCGTCGGATGATTTGTCGATGGCGTCGTTGTGGTTTTGTGGAAAATAGCCAATGTCAGCTTGGTGTCCGCGCTCTACGGTTCCGCTGTCTGGCTCTAAAACGCCGGCTAGCATTTTGAGAAGGGTAGTTTTACCGCGGCCGTTATTTCCGATGACTCCGACCTTATCGCCCCGCTCGAGTTCAAATGAAAAATTGGAAAAAACTTCTTTGTCGTAGGATTTGCCAATTTTTTTGCATTTGAGTGCAACCTTGCCAGAGGCTTTTTCAGGGAGCTTGAAGCGAATATAGGGGCGTTGAATGTTGGTTTTTTTTTGCTCACCAGGTTTCAAACGTTCGATTTCGCGCAGGCGCGATTGCACTTGCGAGGCCCGTGTTCCAGCGCCGAACTTTTGAACGAATTCTTGCAACTGGGCAACTTTTTTCTCTTTGGACTTAGCCTCAGCGGTCATGCGCTCGGAGGCAGCTGATTTAGCAACGATCATTTGATCATAGTTGCCGGTGTAGGTGATGATGGTGTCGTAGTCGATGTCGGCAATATCGGTTGTGACGCTGTTAAGAAAGTGGCGATCGTGTGAGACGACAATAAGCGTACCAGTGAAATCCATCAGGAATTTTTCGAGCCACGAGATGGATTCTAAATCTAGGTGGTTTGTTGGCTCATCGAGAAGAAGGGCTTCGGGTTCACCAAAGAGAGATTGGCAAAGCATAGCTCTAAATTGGTAATCGCTTGGAGTCTCTTTCATTTTTTGATTGTGGCAATCTTCAGGAATGCCCATGCCGCTAAGTAGCATTTCCGCATCAGATTCTGCAGTGTAGCCATTTTCTATTGCAACGATCTCTTCTAAGTCACCAAGACGCATGCCAATCTCATTGGTCATCTCTTTTTCGTACAGAAGCTCGCGCTCAGAGAGGGTTGCCCAGAGCCTAGCATTACCCATGATGACGACATCGATCAGCGTGTTTTCCTGGAAATCTTCGATATTTTGGCGCAAATAGCCGGTGCGTTTCGGCAGCACGATTTCGCCAGAATTGGCCTCAATTTGGCCGATCATGATTTTTAGAAGTGTGGATTTGCCTGCGCCATTAGGACCTGTTAAACCATAGCGCTTGCCAGCTTCGAAAGAAGCTGATACATTTTCAAATAGAAGACGAGCTCCCATTTTCTTGCTTATGTCTTTTAATACAACGGCCATAGGACGAGTTTACCATAAATGAGACCTCAATGCAACTTCATTAAAGCAAATGACGAAGAGGTCTCGAGATGAAAAATGCTGTCTCTAAATTTTTACATCAATTAGAAGCGATTAGCGGAGCATCTCCTCATACTATTCGTAATTATCGCCTTGATTTAGAAGCGTTTTTAACTTTTATAAAAAAAGATTGTACACCAAATCAGGTTACAAAGGGCATGGTGCGTTCTTATTTGGCAGAGCTGAATCTAAAAGGCGCTAAAAAACGCACGGTACAGAGAAGGCTCTCGTCGTTAAGGTCTTTTTTTAAATTTGCATTAAAGCAAAAATGGGTGGAAGCTAGCCCACTAGAATCGATCGAAAGTCCAAAGCTCGATAAACCCCTGCCTAAAGCCATAAGCTGTGAGCAAATCAAAAATTTATTTAATCAACCGAATACGCAAAACCTTCTCGGCTTGCGCGACCGGGCGATGTTAGAGCTTTTTTACAGTTCAGGTTTGCGCGTGAGCGAGCTTGTAGGTTTAGAGATCAATGATTTTGATTTTAAGGCTCTGCGCATGCGTGTCAAAGGTAAGGGGAAAAAAGAGCGGATATTACCTGTGACAAAAAACGCAGCGACCTGGGTAGCTGATTATTTGGGCCATCCAGATCGAAAAGCAAAAGACTACGATGCCATCTTTTTAAATAGGTTTGGGACGCGCATTACCGTGCGCTCTATTGATAGGCTGTTTAAGAAGTATTTGTTGCAAAGTGGAATTGCAAGTTCTGTGACGCCGCATACCATTCGACATACCATTGCCACGCATTGGCTAGAAAATGGCATGGATCTCAAAACCATTCAAACGCTACTTGGGCATAGTAATTTAGCAACAACAACTATTTATACAAAAGTTTCCACGCGCTTAAAAAAAGAAGCTTACGATAAAGCGCACCCTAGGGCAAAGTGATCTGAGTTAAAAGGCCTTGGTGATCAGATAGGGGAGGCGCTTTGTTGTGCAAGGAATAGAAAGGGACTAAGGTTGTGTGCATAGCGGGTGCTGATTTTCCGTAAAAAAGAACATAATCATAGATCACATATTCGGGACCGGTGGGTGTGGACCACTTGTTGAATACCTCAGAGCAAGTAGCATCGCTTGGCGTGCAATAAACGCGGTTTTGGTTGTAGGGGTCAAAAAATGCAGTAGGTAAGATCGATAAATTGTAAGAGGGTGTCCCCCAAGCAATGTTGAGATCTCCTACGACAAACGTGTCTTGATGCAGCTGCTTAGCTAATTGAGATAGCTGAGTGTTTTGCAAAGCTCCGTTTCTAGATTTGTTAGCCTCTAAGTGTGTGTTTACAAAAGCTGCAAAAGAAGTTTCAAAAAGGAAAGCCCCTCTAGAAACCCCGAACTGATTTTTTTTAAATGGTTTGTAATTGGCGTTTTGAATCGAAAATTTACTGGCTACAAAAAGACCGCTATTGAGACCAATCCATTTTGGATCGATGTCGTAATAAAAAACAGCGTACGAGGGTTTTAGACGCTCGATGAGCTTTTTTGCAGCTAAGTTAGAATAGACCTCTTGCAAGCAAATGACATCGGGATTGAGCTCTTGAATCTTTGCGATGAGGCCATTAATACGACTTGGCCACGGTGGCATGCCGTCAGTAAAGTAAGAGAGGGGATAAGGCAAACATAACGTGTTTAGAGAAAAGAGGGTAAAAGATTCCGTAGGGGATTTAGCTGGTAACTCACCTTGTTTTATTGAAAAAGGAGACGCTAGAAGAGAGGTGCAAATAAAAAAAAGTAAAAAGCGCATGCTTTGAGCTATAGCATAACGCTAGCCTGGGATCAAATGTCTATGAGATTGCGTAGATTTTTGATGAGTTTTTCCTGGAAAGGTCGTAAAAAGATAGGTTATATCATGGGCAGTTGATCCCAGGCTGGCGTTAGTATATGCAAAAAATGTGGGAAAGGGATAAGCCGGATTCTGTGTTTGGCAATCATTCCTCTAGGGTGGGTATTGCTACCACATCTCAAGCGTTTATTGAATCAAATAAGCGGACAACTTTAGTAACCTGAATTTCTTCGTTTATATCACTTATCTTCAGGCATTTTAGTCGCCATCTTGCACCCTTTTTGTGCTCATCTATAGCTTTTGGCTATCGAATCGCAAAAAATGGCACAATCTGTCACCTAATCTGCTCTGAATCTAAATAATCTAAACCCGAAACTCAGGTTAGTATTTAATTCTCTTGCTTCGGATAGGGTTTACAGGCAAGGATTATTACTAACACCTTGGCTTGATCTCAAATCAAGCGTTTTCAGTCTATCTACTAAAAGAAGTAGCGAAATGTTTTCTGTTGCACTTTCCGTAGCCTTACGGCCCCCAGTCTTTCACTGGTATCCTGTCCTGTGAAGTCCAGACTTTCCTCTGCAAAAATTGCAGCGATTGCCTCCTTTCCCACTAAACTGTTGCTTTGCGTCTGCGGCGTCTTGGTGCTTCGCCTTCTGGGGTTTCAGTTTCCTGTTGCCAGAAGTGAATACGTGAGCAATGCTCACAAAAGACCAAGTTTTCTCCTTTACGCACGAGGTTTTCGTGCTGCGGAGTTAAAGCGATGTGACAGCCAGCGCATGTGCGGTTCTCTAAAGGAACAACGACACGGTCTTTTTTATTATTGACTAGGCGTTGGTAAACCTTAAGAGCGTGCGCATCTGCTCCTTCGGCGATTTTATCGCGTTGTTGCTTTAAAGCTTGGCCTTCGACGTTGACTTTTTCGATTGTCGACTTAATTTCAGCTTCAACTTCCTTGCTGCTTTCCGCAGTCGTTGATAGGCTCTCCTTAATCTTGACCTCGACTTCTTCTTCGGCCATACGCTTATCTGTTAAATCTGAAATCTGCTGCTCTAGAGCGATCTTTTGACGCTCAGCTGCTGTCATTTCTTGTGTCAGTGCGTTAAACTCATCGACTTTTTTGACGCTTGATTGGCGCGATTCCAAGCTTTTAATGCGACTGGTTAGTTCAGAGAGTTGCTCTTCGAGCATTTTGATATCGGTATTGAAATTTTTAATTTCCTCAACCTTTTTCTCAAGCTGAACGTGGAGCTCTTGACGCAGAGCTTCGATCTGACGAAGTTCTTTTTGTCTTTCGCGTTTAACATCCATCAGCTGAATCATCTTGATATCGAGCTCTTGAATTTCCAAAATGGTTTTTAGGGCAGCGAGCATGCTAAATCCTTAACGTAGTAATTCTAGATCGCATTAGGATAACCGATTCAGAGGTGGAAATTCAAGTTAAATTTCTTGTAGAATGTAATAATGCTTAAGTTGTTAATAATAAGTGAATTAAATTAATGTAAAACTGCTTTACATCTGTTAGGGGATTGAAAGTAATGGTCTAGTTAGGTTTACTGTGGCTTATGGGAAATTTACAAAACTACTTAGCAAATTGTCCTCAGGACCAGCAAAAAAGCGAGACGATCGCCTATTTGGCAGCGCTTGATTGCCTGAACAAAAACTGCCCACAAGTAGCACGAGCCATTACATCCGAGCTTGAAAGTCAAAGAAATTGTTTAAAAATGATCGCCTCAGAAAATTATTCCTCTTTGCCTGTACAGCTGGCCATGGGCAATCTACTCACAGACAAATACGCTGAAGGTTATTCCCACCACAGATTCTATGCCGGTTGTGAAAACGTCGATACCGTTGAAGATTTAGCCACAAGCGAGGCCAAAAAGCTCTTCGGTGCCGATCACGCTTACGTGCAGCCGCACTCTGGCATCGATGCCAATCTCGTGGCTTTTTGGTCTATCCTCATTCATACCGTACAAAATCCCGAAATTGAGGCGCTTCAAAAAAAGAGTATCTTTGATCTGTCGGAAGATGAATATGAGCGCATCCGTCAAATGATGAGCAAACAGGTTTTACTTGGCATGTCGCTCAACAGTGGGGGGCACTTAACGCATGGATTTCGGCACAATGTGTCGTCAAAAATGATGCGCAGCTTTTGCTACGATGTCGATCCCACAACCCATCTTCTCGATTATGATGTCATCCGCGCGCAAGCAAAAGAGGTTAAGCCTCGCATCTTACTAGCTGGTTACTCTGCCTATCCCAGACTCATCGACTTTGCTAAAATGAAAGAAATCGCAGATGAGGTCGGCGCTGTGCTCATGGTTGACATGGCCCACTTTGCAGGTTTAGTTGCAGGTGGTGTGATGACTGGCAATCACAATCCCGTTCCTTTTGCAGATGTTGTGACATCCACCACGCACAAAACCCTGCGCGGCCCGCGCGGCGGAATCGTTTTATGCAAAAACGAATTTAAGGAAATCATCGACAAAGGTTGTCCAACTGTCCTTGGTGGCCCACTGCCCCATGTTATGGCAGCAAAAGCTGTTGCTTTTCAAGAAGCCAATCGCCCAGAATTTAAAACCTACGCTAGCCAAATCGTTGCTAACTCCAAAGCGCTTGCTGAAAGACTCATGGAAAATGGCGCAACACTCACAACGGGCGGGACTGACAATCACTTGCTGGTGATCGATGTGGCAAAAAGCTTTGGCCTAACCGGACTTCAAGCAGAAAAAGCCCTTTGCGAAGGGGGCATCACCGTTAACCGCAATGCTATTCCATTTGACATCAACGGCGCTTGGTACACATCGGGTGTTAGAATGGGAACGCCGGCACTGACTACACGTGGCATGAAAGAAAACGAGATGAAGCTCATTGCTGATAGCATCTGCAATCTGCTCAAAAGTGCTAAATCGACAACTGTAGAAAAAACAGGTAAACCCAGCCGAGCAAAAGTAGCACTTGAAGAAAGTACCTTAGCTAAAGTACAAGCAGATGTGGGAGATCTTTTAAAACAACATCCCTTATACCCAGAAATAGAACTAGAGGAGACAGAAAATGTCAGAAGAGAAAAAATCGCCATCGAGACTCGATGATAAAATTGACGACCTACTTTTAGAGCACCGCCGCCTATTTTTCTCTGCAGCTGTGGACGAGACGAGTGTGACCGATGCGATCCGCAAACTCTGGTATCTAGAGATGAAAGATCCAGGCAAGCCCATTCTTTTCGTTATCAATTCGCCAGGCGGATCTGTCGATGCAGGATTTGCAGTATGGGATCTAATCAAAATGATCACATCGCCTGTCACAACCCTTGTAACAGGACTTGCAGCCTCCATGGGATCAGTCCTCAGCCTATGCGGGGGGAAAGGGCGCCGCTTTGCAACGCCCAACGCTAGATTCATGATTCACCAGCCATCCATTCACGGTGTCATTCGTGGGCAAGCATCTGATCTTGATATTCATGCAAAAGAGATCATCAAAACACGTAACTACTTAGTGCAGCTTTACGCTGATGCTACAGGTAAAGATTTTGATACCTTAGCAAAACTCATGGATCGCGACACGTGGATGACAGCAGAAGAAGCCTTAGAATTTGGTCACATCGATGCCATCGCAAAATCCTATAAAGACCTCCAACTCTGAAACCCACATTGAGCAATTACGTCTGCTCAATGAGGGTTAAACCCTTGCATTTTGAAAAATGGCAGGGGGCTGGGAATGATTTTATCCTCATCGAAGATCCAGACTTTGATCCCAAGTGGACAGAGCATCTCTGCCACAGGCGTTATGGAATAGGCGCTGATGGTGTCATCTGGTTTTTGCCACCTGCTCAAATGCGTATCTTCAATGCCGATGGCACACGAGCAAATTGCTGCGGCAATGCCCTCAGATGTTTAGCCTATGCCAAAAACCTGACCTGCATCAACGGCAAGCACCATGTAAAGCCAGCATCTCAAGGCTTAGCCATCTCGATGGGCGTTCCCAAATTTCTCACTCTCCAGACTATCGATACAGGTGTAGCTCACCACGTCGTATTCAATGGTGATTTTTCCGATGCCAAACGCTTGCGCTTTGAGCACAATGCCAACGTCAATTTTGCGAAAAAGATCTCACCTGGTAGGATCGCGATTAGGACGTATGAGAGGGGGGTGGAGAATGAGACCTATTCATGTGGTACAGGCGCTGTTGCCGTTTGTGCCTATGCAAAAAAACACCTATCAGATCCCGGTCCCTTCACGCTTGAGTATATCTCTGGCGACACACTATCAGTCTTTTTTGAAAACGAAGAGGCCTACCTCGTAGGCTCTGCAGAAAAAACCTTCGAGGGCACAGTAGATGTTAATTGGGATTCCAAAAGAGATCAAAAATCACGAATATCGCATCGGAGCGACAGCGCCCTACGTTAAAATGCTCACTCAAGCTGGGCATCAAGTCATTGTTGAAACAAATGCAGGCGATGCGATCGGCTTTTCAGATGACGATTATATCCAAGCCGGCGGTAAAATTGTTCCCGATGCCAAATCAGTCTACGATGCGGAAATGATCATCAAGGTCAAGGAACCCCAACCACAAGAATACCCCTTACTTAAAGAAGACCAAATTCTTTTCTGCTACCTCCATCTAGCTCCCGATCCGAAGCAAACAGAAGCCCTACTCAAACAAAAAGTCATCGCCATTGCCTACGAGACCGTGCTCGACAACGAAGGTCGATTGCCACTGCTCACTCCCATGAGTGAAATCGCAGGTCGCATCTCCGTTCAAGCAGGAGCAACAGCACTGCAGATGATCCACGGCGGGAAAGGCGTTTTGCTTGGCGGCGTGCCAGGCGTTCATCCGGCAAAAGTCATCGTTATCGGCGGGGGCGTTGTCGGCACACAAGCAGCTCGCATGGCTTTTGGCTTAGGCGCCGATGTGACTCTCATGGATCGCAACATGAGCCGCCTGCGCGATGTTGACGAAACCTACCGTTTTCGCATTCGCACCCTTTTCTCCACACCGCATGCGATCGAGCAAGCCGTTAAAAGCGCTGATCTCGTCATCGGTGCCGTGCTCGTTCCCGGCGCCAAAGCGCCGAAACTCGTCACTCGCGACATGCTCAAAAACATGGAGCCGGGCTCGGTCCTCGTTGACGTTGCCATCGACCAAGGCGGCTGCTTTGAAACCTCGAAGCCTACCACGCACTCGGACCCCACCTACATAATCGACGACATCGTGCACTATTGCGTAACCAACATGCCAGGCGCTTGCGCCAAAACAGCTACCGTGGCCCTCACAAATGTCACCTTTTCCTACGCCTTATCCATTGCAAGCAAAGGCTGGAAAAAAGCCCTCAAAGACGATCCATTCCTTTGTGCTGGCTTAAACACCTGTCAAGGCCACATTACTAATCAACCCGTTGCTGAAGCATTAGGTCAATCCTACACCCCAGCGGAAAAATTTCTTTAAATATCAAAATTTGTCTTCAATGTTAGGTTGTGCTAAAATAGACCGAATTTATAGGTGCAAATGGCTAAACTTCCCTTTGATCAAGATCTTATCGATCGCGGGCAAAAACTAATCGATAGCAAAGCTGTCAAAAACGTTCTGTTCTCTGAAGGAACTTATCAGGTGGAGGTTTTTGACAAGGAAGCCTATTGGCCATTTTTGCAGGTGAGCGATGAGGCGGAATTTGGTGATTATTTTTGCAGCTGCGAGGAGGCAGAAGACGGAGCATGTCCGCATTTGGCAGCTGCTGGTCTAACGATTCTCAAAGAAGGAAGGCCGCTGCATGTGGTATTTCGAGATAGCCTCTGGAACCACCTCTGTCAAATTGCGTCTAAACGACATGGCTATGAAGTCGATTGTATGCACAAAACCGACCAGGGATCCTATACCTGCTCGTCCGTGACAGGTAAATGCCTGTTTGCGCTTAGCCCAAAGACAGAGGGCGGCAAAACCTTCATGCAAGGCATTTTGGAAAATCGAGCTATTGAAACCGAAGAGACATCCCTGAAATTTTCTAACCTTTCCCCGGAAGAAATCGAAAAATGGCGCGAAGGTAAGCCGAGCCACCATCTGCAATATGAGCTCTCATTTTGGTCAGATCTAGCCAAAGGTCTTTTGCTGCGACAAATTCAAGGCGACTGCTACACCATCAAATTCGGTGGGGGAGAGCCGCCCAAAGACATCATTGCTGATTTTACTGATTTTTCCATCCGTTGCTATGTTGCTGAAATCAACTGGTCTGAAATCATACCGAGTCTTGCTACGGTAAAAAGCCCAGTACCCATCTACGAGCTTTTTGGCTATACCATCGATGCAATCTCCTACGATGAGGCTCTGCGTTGTTTTATAATCACAGCAAAAGAGCACGGGTCGGGCCTTGTTCCAGGTGAAGGGTATGAGCTCGGCGACTGGGTCTACCAACCTAAAAAAGGCTTTTTCCCAAAAAAGACGCATGATCTCATCGAAAACAATACGATCCCTTCAAAAAAAGTTGGTTTTGCCCTAGATCATCATAGACAACTACTTGAAAAACACCTCAAGCACCTCACTATTGAGCCAGCAGTCAGCAAACTTAACTATACTCTGTATTTTGATGACCAGCAAAGCCTGCATATTGGCGCCTATCTTTTTGAGCCAGGAGATATCAGCACGACTTTTGATCACTGGGCCTATATCAGAGGTAGCGGTTTTTACAAAATGGATAATCCCGTCTTTGAAGGTAGCGAAAAAATTGTGCCGTGGGATGAAATCAACGACTTTATCAACACTTACAGAGTATGGCTAAGCCGTTTTAGTGGCTTTGAAATTCACCTGGCCAACATTGAAGCGCATCTCATCTACAGTTTTGATAGAACAGGAGCTCTTTGTTTTGAATCGGAATCCGATCTTTTTGAAGATGCAACCGACATCATCGACTTTGGTCAGTGGGTGTACATCAAAGACCGCGGTTTTTACCCAAAAAAACAAGGCAAAGGCCTGCATGCCCTACATCCTGGTCAAAAAGTGCCAGCAAGCGATATTGCCTACTTTATTCGCTCTCACTACGAAGAACTCGAACAAATTCAAGGCTTTTTTTGGACGCATTGCCCTGTTGAAAAAATGGGCTTAAACATATCTCTCGACACACATATTCACACCGAGCCTGAAGTGTTTTACAAGCCCGACTACAAACCAGAGCAAGTTAAAATTTATGGTGAATTTGCCTACGTCGAAGGAGAAGGTTTTTCAGAAATTCCGATACAAATTCAGCTGCCGGAAAACTACACCACTCCCCAAACCATCGACAAAAAAAACGAGCCCTACTTTGTCAATTACGAGCTGGCAAACCTCAAGTCTTTCATCCTCTATCTTGACCCCCGCCTGCAGGTTCCGCACATGCTCAAACTTACCGTTTCAGATATCGCACCCTCTGAAGAAGCGGGTCTTGGTCACTGGGCTGTTGATCTTTCCTACGAGACCGACGAGGGTCTTGTCGATGTCGCGCGTATTTGGGATGGTTTGCAAAACAAAGAATCCTACCTCTTTACAGAAGCTGGCCTGATCTTCCTGCGCCAGCCTAGATTTAACTGGCTAAAACAAATTCCCAAAAACCGCTTCATTAAAGGAGGACGTAGAGTTGTCCTATCCACCCTCGAATGGATTCGCCTCGGCGTCTTTGAAGATCTACACATCGACACCGCTAAAGGCTCAGCAAAAGAACTCATCGAGGACTTAAATCGTCTGCAAACAAACGAAATACTCGATCTTCATGGCCTTAAAAGCACCCTCCGTCCCTACCAAGAAAAAGGCCTGCAATGGCTTTGGTTTCTCTACTGCCACGGCCTATCTGGCCTGCTGTGCGATGACATGGGCCTTGGTAAAACACACCAAGCCATGGCGCTGATTGCTGCTATCAAAAACAAAAAACCTACCGCCAAATATATCATCATCTGCCCTACCTCTGTCATCTACCACTGGGAAGAGCTCTTGAAAAACTTTCTGCCACACCTCTCTGTACATCTCTACTACGGCACCACGCGATCCTATATTTCGACTGATGTTCTCCTAACCTCCTACGGCACCTACCGCAGCGATCAAGATATGCTCTCACGCCAAGGCTTTGAACTGGCGATCTTAGATGAGTTGCAAGTAGCTAAAAACCCTTCCTCACAAACTCACAAAGCGCTAAAAAAACTGAATAGCAACATGCGCCTGGCTCTGACTGGTACACCGATCGAAAACCGACTCTCAGAGCTCAAAGCACTCTTTGATATCGTCCTACCTGGCTACTTTCCAAAAGACGATCTCTACCGAGAAACCTTTATCAACCCCATCGAAAAAGACAACGACACCTCCAAAAAAATCCTGCTCTCCAAATTCATTCAGCCCTTCCTCCTCCGTCGCAAAAAATCTGAAGTGCTTCTGGATCTGCCCGAAAAAATCGAAGAAATCGCCTACTGCGACCTCTCCAAAGACCAGCAAGAGCTCTACAAAGCCGCCGTCTTCAGAGAGCGCGATGGGCTCTTACGCGAAATTGAAGAATCGTCTCAGCCGGTGCCCTATCTGCACGTCTTTGCTCTTCTCTCACGCCTCAAACAAATTTGCGATCATCCCGCGCTCATCACCAAAGAGATCTACACCAAATCCACCTCTGGTAAATGGGATCTCTTCCTAGAATTACTCTCTGAAATTCGCGACAGCGGCCAAAAACTCGTCGTCTTCTCGCAATATCTCGGCATGCTAGACATCATTGAGCATTATCTGTCCTCACAAAAAATCGGCTTTGCCTCCATTCGCGGCTCCACACGTGACCGCAAGGAACAGCTCCTCAAATTTAAAAACGACCCCACCTGCGAGGTCTTCGTTGCCTCCCTCCAAGCAGCAGGCGTTGGTATTGAGCTCACATCGGCCTCTGTTGTCATCCACTACGACCGCTGGTGGAATCCCGCCCGTGAAAATCAGGCTACCGACAGAGTTCACCGCATCGGTCAAAAGCGCGGCGTACAAGTCTTTAAATTCGTTACCAAAAAAACCATCGAGGAGCACATTCACCAGATCATCGAACGCAAAAAAGGCCTGACCGAAGAGCTTATTAGCTACGACGATCAGGCCCTTGTGAAACAGCTCGCTAAAAACGAACTGGTCGAAATCCTACGCTCTCTAGAGAGCAGTTTTTAGCAGTTAGATTCGTTATCAGCTACCGCTGTTTACAAAGTCATCATACTCTGGGCTAGCATCTCCGTCAAAGCCACCATCACATGTATCTTCAGTTTCTTTTTCTTTTGTGATATCAAATCGCATAGCGTTAATTTCCTCTAACGATGGAGCGAAGACATTAGTACTTGTCTCAGATTGCTCTTCTGTTGAAGAGGCGGGTTGCTCTTCTGTTGAAGGGGCGGGTTGTTGAAATGTTATGCCTAAAATAACAAGAAAAGCTATGGCTACAATAGTGAAAACAGAACCTAAAACGATTCCTCCAATAATAAAGGCTGTGCTGACAGGATTTGCTGCAACTACAGCAGAGACGCCAATTACAGAAGCTAGGCCGATGAAGCCGACTGTGGGCTTAGCAATGGCAGCTGCTGAGGCAACTGCTAGGGCAGCTGATGCTAAAGAGGCAATAGCGCAACGACTGCGTTTTACAGCAGTTGTAAAAAAAGACTGCTCTTGGTTGTTAATAGTATTTGTACTCATAATAATTCCTTGTTTTTTGATTATTTTAATATAATTTACTTAAATCTGTTGGTTATTTTTATATGCCCAGGCAATGGCTAATGCAAATCCAACTAGACCGATAAGAGCTATGGCAATGCCGATCCAAAGGGTAGGGGGAGCTGCGACGATTAATGCTCCAAGTCCTAAAGTGCCAGCAACTAATGTTGTGCCTGCCAGAGAATTTGGAATCATGGAAGCGCCACCGATCGCTATAAAGCTTGATACTCCAGCTACGATCATGGCAATCTTACGATAGCGATTAGTCCTTATCTGCTCTTGAATGCGTGGATCTTGTTCTATCTTATTGATACCAAATAATTTAGCCATATATAATACACTTTTTTAGTTAATTAAAATATATTTTATAAAAAACAGTAATTAATGTCAAATAATAAATATAAAAAGACCTAGCTTTCGCTAGGTCTTAATAATCGGTAGATTTTTAATTTGTTGATGAAGGCCACTTAAAAGCAAGGGGATCTGAGTTATCGACGCTCGGTTCCTGAGGTTCAGTAGCAGGCTGACTAGCAGTCTCAGATTCTTCTATAGTTTTGGTGCTCAAGTCGGGAATAAAGTTATTATTCTTCATGTAAGCATTTGGGTCACCAGCGATTTCAGCATTTCTCACGTTCTTAGTTTCTGGACGGCTGTAAATGTATAGGCCAGCTGAAACAGCAAGTAAGATAGCGAAAACGACAGTGCCACCGATTAAGATCTGTGGTAAGATAGCCATTGCACTTGGGATAACAACAGCAGAAATACCTGCGATTGCTAAAACAGAAGCAATTTGAGCTGTTGAAATGGTTCCTAGGTAAGCTAGTAAACCAGTGATTAGGCCAACGCTTAATAGTGCGCAAGAAGCGCCACTCGTGATGCTTAAAGCTAAAGCAGCTTTTTGCGTGTTTGTTCTCTCTGCAACGGGTGTTGTACCAGCTAGCTCTGCGCGTAGTTCTGGGCTACCATAGAAAGCACCGTATGCTAGAACAGGGGCTTCTGTTTGTAATGTAGTCCCATTAGGGTTAAGTGTTGTCATGTTTTTATTCTCCTTTTTAAGGTTAATTATTTAAAAAACTGGAATAATATTAATTAAAATTAGACTTATTGTCAATAAAATTTATACTTAAATATATGTAACTAAATATTTTACTTTACAAAAGTTGGCGGAAATTGTTGATTTCGTGTATAGTTGTGGGAATGAAAACACGTGTTCCAAAAATAGCCATTATCGGTAGGCCTAATGTAGGTAAATCAGCCCTTTTTAACCGTATTGCGGGCAGGAGAGTGGCCGTAGTCCATGAGGAAGAAGGGGTTACGCGTGATCGTCTGTACAGGCGCTGTGAGTGCTTTGGAAAATCCTTTGATCTGATCGACACGGGCGGTATGGAGTATTTTAGCGAGCTTCCCTTTAAAGAGGAGGTGCGCGCGCAAGCTGAAATCGCCGCAAATGAGGCAGATGCCATTATTTTTCTGGTCGATGGGGTATTGGGGCTAACACCGCAGGATCGGGAGGTCTGGAAGGCTCTTAGGGCCTATGATAAGCCGATTGTGGTAGCTGTTAATAAGATCGACTCTAGAGATCGGGAGAATTTGATCCACGCCTTTCACACGTTTGGTGAGCCGCATCCCGTATCTGCTATCCAGGGTTATTTGGTGGCTGAGCTTTTGGAGAAGGCGCTCGCTCTTTGTCCTGAAGTGGATGGGGAGGAAGAAGACAGCATTAAGGTGGCATTTATCGGCCGGCCGAATGTGGGTAAGTCGACACTTCTTAACTGCATTCTCGGTGAAAAGCGCACGATTGTAAGTGAAATAGCTGGAACAACGCGCGATAGCATCGATGCCCAGATTGAGATTGGTGATCAGCGCTATACGTTGATTGACACAGCAGGCATTAGACGCAAGCCCAAGGAGACCGCTGTGGTCGAAAAATTTGCCGCGATGCGTACGCAAATGGCTATCGAACGCGCTGATATCTGCGTGCTGCTTCTAGATAGCGTTGAGGGTCTATCTGTACAAGACAAACGCATTGCGTGTGAGATTGAGGATGCTGGAAAAGCATGCATCTTGTTTTTCAACAAATGGGACAAAGTCAAGGGCTTCCGCATGGAGCACTGCCAAAAAGCGATCAAAGATGATGCGTCGTTTTTAGCGCACTGCCCGATGCTTTTTGCCTCAGCGCTCACTGGCCGCAATACTGAAAAACTATTTGAGATGATTAAAACAGTGCACGAACACATGCACACACGTATTACAACGGGCCAGCTAAACAAATTTGTAGAGCGCACCATCCAAGCCTACTCACCGCCGATGCTAAAAGGCAAACGTCTACGCATCTATTATCTGACGCAAGTCAAAACAGATCCGCCGCATTTTGTGCTCTTTGTCAATAATCACGAGCTGATGCTTGAAACTTATCGCAAGTACTTGTTGAATGCTTTTAGAAGAGAGTTTGGCTTTGCTGGCTGTCCGATCAAATTTGCCCTGCGCCGACACGCCCAGCGCGAAGACATCTCTAGGTACGTTGCGAGCCGCTAGTTGACAATATCGCTGCCACTTCTTAAAATAATTTCTTTTTAAGGAGATTTTTGTGCCCAGAATTTCTGAATTTTTCGGTATATTCATTTATTTCTATTTTGAAGATCATAATCCACCACATTTTCATGCCATCTATGGTGAATATGCAGGGAAATTGCATGAAGAAATGATTTGACAAATCAAAGAAAATTTTGAAGACTTTACCTCCTAACCAAGGAGGTTTATAATGGCAATTCAAAATTTAGAAGAAACGTCAATCATGCATTGTTTTGCGGTTTTACCAGATCCAAGAAGAACTAGAAATCAAGTCTATTCCCTGTTCGATATCATTACAACTACGATACTTGCAGTCCTATGTGGGGCTGATGACTGGGTAGAAATTAACTTCTGGGGAGAAGCTAATCTTTCTTGGTTACAGGAAAAAGGACTATGTGAAAATGGGATCCCTTCTCACGATACATTTAGCCGGTTTTTTCGATTTGTGGACCCTAATGCGTTTGAGCGGTGTTTTATCAGTTGGACTCAGAAAATATCAAAAGTCCTTGGTGGGATCATTGCTGTAGACGGCAAAGTCCTCTGTAATTCTGGCAGCGGAGAAGAAAAAGCTATTCATCTTGTCAGCGCTTTTTCTGTCGAAAACGATATTGTCTTAGGGCAATTAGCCACTCGAGCTAAATCAAACGAAATCACAGTTTTCCCTGAATTACTTAAGTTACTGGATCTAAGAGAAGCCATAATTACAATCGATGCGGCCGGTTGTCAGAAAGACATAGCAAAGCAAATACGAGAACAAAAAGGTGATTATGTTTTGGCTCTGAAAGGCAATCAAGGGACCCTCCATGCAGAAGCAAAAAACTTTTTTAAGCAGGCGTTGGAAGTGAGCTCCAAAGAGGCAGGCTGTGATCACTACATAAGCGAAGAGAAGTCTCGAGGACGTAAAGAAACGAGAGAAGTTTGGGTTACTGAGGAGCTAGATTGGCTAGAGCAAAAAGAACATTGGAGCGGATTAAAAAGCATCGCCTGTATAAAAAACCGTAGATTGGTTAAGGGCAAAGAGACAACAGAGCAAAGGTATTATATTTCCAGTTTGGAAGCAGACGCATGGAAAATTGGGCGAGCTATTAGAAGTCATTGGTCTGTAGAAAACAAGCTGCACTGGCAGCTTGATGTGTCGTATGGAGAAGATGGTTGCAAAGTGCGCAAAGACAGTGGAGCTGAGAACTTTTCAGTTATTCGAAGGGCAACGCTAAATCTTTTAAAAGCAGATAAAAAGACGAAAGCCGGTATAAAGAATAAGAGATCAAAAGCTGGCTGGGATAAGGATTACATGCTCAAAATTTTAGCGATGGAGTGTTAAGTAATTTCTTCATGCAATTTCCCTGCACTTTAGTCAATTAGAGCGGTTATTTGAATTAGATCCTGAAGCTAATTGGTATCAACAACTAGATGACGAAGTTCAAATACGAAAAAACACCGCAAATGGGTTTAGACAAGGCTGCGAAGGTGCCAAGCTTTGGTCTTATGCCCATATATTAGCTCGCCATGCTTTTAACGAAGATCAACAAGATTTACATCTAGCAAAGAAAATGCTCGTAAATGCAACAAACGCAAAAGAGGTAGAGAACACAATAACAGCACACCAGCATGTGCTCCGTATAAAACCCACTCAAGAAAACATCCAAAACTTTTTGACATATTGTAATCAAACAGAAACCCTACCAGAATCAGCATTCGATCAGCTCTTTGAGCTGCCAAAAGTTGAGGAGCCACTCGCGCACTCAAACAATTTAGTAGCAGCTGCAAAAATTATCGAAAAGACAAAGCCTGACAAAGCCTTGCAACTAGCCACGCAGGCTGTGACAAGCTGTATGACCAATGCTAGCGCATATCAACACTTTCTTTCACTTTACCAACGGGAAAACAAACAACCAGAAGCAGTCGATCTGCTTGTATTTATCGCAAATCAACTCAAATCAACACAAAAGTTTTCTGATTGTCAAAAGCTTCTGGAATTTTTGAAAACATCTAAAATTACACATCCCGATTTAGAAAAACTTTATTCAGAGACCCCTTACATGAACAAAATCGTTGCGCAGGACATTCAGATTAAAACATTAGAGTCGAAAGTAGAGAAACTGGAAACAACACAAGCAGAACTTCTTGAGCGCGTAACAGCCCTTGAGGGAAACGCTGGTTATAGTCTCGTTAAAAACTTTTCAACAGTTTTGGGGGGCTGGGCTACGCCTACAGAGACGCCAAGATGAAGCGCCAGTTAGTTAATATTTTGTTAAGATTAACTCTAGCTACTAATCAATAGTAACAACTTTTTTTCACTTTTGATTAAAAATGACTAGATTTATTAATCGCTCGTTTGTAAGATGGAGACCGGCATACGGTAAAACAACGAGGGATCATGAAAACAATCATTTGTTTGATTTGCAGCATTTCTACACTACTATTTACGCAAGATGCGATCAGCCTGCCTGATCCTAAACCTCTAGCAGAAGACGGTTACGTCATCAACTTCTCCGAAGTGTCGATGGCTGAATTTGTGCGCTTTGTCAGCAAAATTGCCAAAGTAAATTTTGTCTTTAACGAAGAGGACCTATCCTACCCAGTCAACGTCATATCTGGCAAACCCACAAAACCTGAAAAAGTGCTTGATCTGCTTATTGGACTGCTTGGTGAATATGGCCAAAAAGCCGTACCCAAAAATGGCTACTACGTCATCAAAAATGTGGAACCAGAACCAGAGCCAGAGATCGTTATTGATCTGCCCCCAGTTGCTATTATTCCACCACAAGATAAATTTAACGTCTACAAACTCCAGTACCACGAAGGCGCTGAAATCCTCGATACCGTTAAACAAATTGCCCACCAGATCAAATCTCAGCCAGGCGCATCACCTGATCTGCTAGCGTCTATCGACTCCATGCAGTGGGTCAAAGCGACCAACTCTCTACTCTTTTCGGGCCAGCCAGATGGCGTAAAAAAACTATCCAATCTCATCGACAGCTTAGATACTCCCTTGCGCCAGGTGTTTATCGAAGTCCTGGCCATCGAAACAAGCGTTAAAAATTCACTAGAATTTGGTGTTGATTGGGCAGCCGGTGGCAAGCTCAAAGATGCACTTGGTTTTGGTATGGGTGAGATCGGCGTTGGGCCAAAAGGACGCAGCTTTGCCTCTACATTCCAAGGCATCAATGGCAAAAATACACCAGCAGGACCTAGTCAAGCGCCGCTTGGCAGAGGTTTTGACCTAAGCATAATCGGCGATATCATCCTGCATAAAGGCAAAACATTTCTAACCCTTGGCACGCTTGTCTCAGCACTTGAGCTTGATGGGTCAAGCAAAGTCATGCTCAACCAAAAAATCATCACCCAAGACAACAAAGCTTCAAATATCTTTGTCGGCGAAAACATCCCCTTCACAGGCTCAGTTGTCAACACCGTCGGCGCCTCGCAGCAAACCACAGCAAACATCGAATACCGCGATGTCGGCGTTGCGCTCAACATCAAACCGCGCCTTGGCAACGAAGACATTATTACGCTTGAAATCTCCGAAGAGATCTCACAAGCAGAGCCCAACCGATTTTCCAGAGGCGATAACTCAGATGGCATCCTCACCACTAAAACCAACATGCTCACCTCTGCACACGTACCTGACCAGAGCTTTCTTGTGCTCTCTGGCATGGTTAAAAACTCCTCATGCAAACGCAAATCAGGTCTTCCCTGCCTAGGCAGCCTTCCCATTGTTGGTGCGCTCTTTAGCAAAACGCACGATGAAGAAGATAAAAAAGCCATCCTCGTTTTTGTCCGCCCACAAATCATCAACTCCATCGACGACTTCAAACGCGTAACAGCGCAAAACCAAGCCATCTGCAGCGAAATGTCTTCTGAGCCAAATTTAAAAGAAGCCATGCGCGCACTTGTGGAGAGCCCCAATGAGTAATGCTACTGTAGAAAAAGCTGTTACCTTCAGCACATTTCCAGCACAAGCGCACAAAACCTATGCTGACCAAACGACAAAAAAGCCCCTACTACAAGCCAATATTAGCACTGAAATTCACTCTGCTGACATCCAACTTCCCGAAATCGAAAAACTCTTCGGCTGCCTTCATGCCAAAACATTTGCACAGTTTCCAAGACCTAAAGGTCTTGCAGGAGCTGTCTTTCAAAAAAAACTCACCCCAATAGACCTTGATACCGCTCACGACAAACTGCAAGACTTCCTTGCCTCGCAAATTTCTCTTACCTCAGGTAACCATCGCTCCAAAAAATCACTCGATGACCTCATCACCACCGTCACACCCCTAAACCGCATCCTGGAGCTCATCCGGGGCTACATGTGCCAATACGCCAAAGGCTAATTTGCTTTAATCAAGAAAATCCATTATAATCTCTATTTATCAAGGAGAAATACGTGAGTATTAGTTTAAACAAAACTTCCAATTTATATCCTAGCATTCCTGGAGCTTCAGAAGGCAGGAACCTATCTACTAATAATTCTTCAATAGATAAAAATAGAAAGCGATTGAATGCAACTATAAAAATACAAAGCTTCATGCGTATGTATCAAGCTAATCAAGCCTTCCAAAAAAAGACGCCGCATTTACCTATATCAAAATTTAACCCATTTTCAGATATAGATCCTCTTCGTATTGTTATAGACCAAGACCTTCTTAAGAACTGGAGTTCTAATTTACCCCCCGCTTTTGTGCAATTAGATCATGATGATACTTATATGCATTTAGAAACGCAGATTGTACTTAAAGATTGTTTGAACAACGGAAGGGGCAGAAAAGGCTGGAATAAGCATAGATTTGAACAAATGAACGCTGCTAGGCAAATCTGTCAGAAACATAACCTTAAACGTTTGTTGATTCCAAAGGCCCGCACTTATGATAATTACATATTAGAAGAGGGCTTACCAATCCATCACACTGATACTAAAGCTAGTATTGGTCTTTACTACGAAAACATAGAAAAATTTAATCAAGTTGTTCAGGAATTTTGCGTATTTTTATGCCACTCTTATTTATGGGATTATGTTGGAAATGCTCGTAATCCCTACCAAGAAGCCGCTCCAGGTCTTCCAATCGGTCGTTATGACAATATTTGTTTGATACTAAGCAACGACAATGGGGAAATTGGACTCATCGATTTAGAGAATTTTAAGCCTAACCATTCTGGTTCTGTAAAAACAACGGTCTTAAATTTAATCACACTTTTTCCCTACCATTACGGACAAATCATCGCTACTGCCCAGAGGTTTGATGAAGCAATTTCTCTAGAGAATGAGGAATTTGTAACTAGGCGAAATCAAGTGATCGAATTTTTTAATCAAATCTATGTCAATCATCGGGAATTTGTTGAATCTAAAGGCATATCTACAAATAGTCCTAACTCTACGATTACTTTATCAGAAACTCAACGAACATCCATTAAAGAGAGACTAAGAGACACGCTACAATCAATTCATTCTCGTCAATATTATATTACCCCTAAAAGATTAGGCACGGATCAAGATGTCATTGATGCCAGCTTTAAAGAATTGTATGAAAAAACATTCAATTCTATTATTGATGATATTGTATCTAAACTAAATAAAATTGCATTTTTTAAAAACTCACCTAAATCGATCAACGAAATATTAAGCAAAAGAACATATAAAATTTACTCAAGCAGATGTTCGCCATTTTTCGGATCTATTTTTAATTATATTAATACAGCTCCTATGTTTAGGAACAATAATGAATACAATGAAAAATATCTCTCCTTAATTAACGTAACCACTCAACTACAATCATGTATTTTCAGTCTATTTGTACAGGAACGTATTATTTACAAATGCTTATACATCGGTGATGGACCAGGTAGTGAATGGATTTTTGTTTAGATTTAACATTAGCCAAACAAACAATCTTGGTATGGGTGAGATTGGCGTAGGGCCAAAAGGGCGCAATTTTGCCTCCTCCTTTCAAGGCATCAATGGCAAAAATACACCAGCAGGGCCTAGCCAGACACCGCTTGGCAGAGGTTTTGACCTAAGCATAATCGGCGATATTATCCTGCATAAAGGCAAAACATTTCTAACCCTTGGCACGCTTGTCTCAGCGCTTGAGCTCGACGGCTCAAGCAAAGTCATGCTCAACCAAAAAATCACCACCCAAGACAACAAAGCTTCAGATATCTTTGTCGGTGAAAACATCCCCTTCACAGGCTCCGTTGTCAACACCGTCGGCGCCTCTCAGCAAACCACAGCAAACATCGAATACCGCGATGTCGGCGTTGCGCGCAACATCAAACCGCGCCTTGGCAACGAAGACATTATTACGCTTGAAATCTCCGAAGAGATCTCGCAACCCGCAAATCATCAACTCCATCGACGACTTCAAACGCGTAACAGCGCAAAACCAAGCCATCTGCAGCGAAATGTCTTCTGAGCCAAATTTAAAAGAAGCCATGCGCTCACTTGTGGAGAGCCCCAATGAGTAATGCTACTGTAGAAAAAGCTGTTACCTTCAGCACATTTCCAGCACAAGCGCACAAAACCTATGCTGATCAAACAACAAAAAAGCCCCTACTACAAGGCAATATTAGCACCGAAATTCACTCTGCTGACATCCAACTTCCAGAAATCGAAAAACTCTTCGGCTGCCTTCATGCCAAAACATTTGCACAGTTTCCAAGACCTAAAGGTCTTGCAGGAGCTGTCTTTCAAAAAAAACTCACTCCAATAGACCTTGATACCGCTCACGACAAACTGCAAGACTTCCTTGCCTCGCAAATTTCTCTTACCTCAGGTAACCATCGCTCCAAAAAATCACTCGATGACCTCATCACCACCGTCGCTCCCCTAAACCGCATCCTGGAGCTCATCCGGGGCTACATGTGCCAATACGCCAAAGGCTAATCTGTCATGGTTTGTCATGATTATTAAATCATGCCACTTTTCATGTAATTCGTTATTAGTATTTTATAAAACCTGGTTGTCATGATTGGCATGATTTGTCATGATTAATGCCCAAGTAAAGCCGTCGGATCGGCGGCGATGCCGTGCTGTGGACGGCGTTGAAAGAAAAACGTCAATCCAATGAGTGGAACGAAGCACCACGCTGTGACCCAAAAAACATCATTAAGTGCCAAAACAGCTGCCTGCTGATCGACTAAAAGATTAAACATCGTGAGCGCTTTTTTACCTGTGAGATTGAGCTCATTTAGCATGTGCATCATCCCTGCTGTCATAGGATTGTAAACCGTTTGATCAGTAGCTAGATTAAAATGGTGAAAGGTCGTCCTGCGCTCCCACAAAGTGGTGAGCAGAGAGGTTCCAATGCCGCCGAAAAAAATACGCACAAAGTGAAAAATACCCGAAGCCATGGTCAATTTTTCAGCTGGCACACGTGACAATGTCAAAGCCGTCAACGGCGCCATATAAAGAGCGATGGGAGCGCCCAGACATAACCTGCTAAACGACAAAAACTCATAGCCCACTTGCGGAGTAAAAAAACTAAATGAGATAAACACAACGAAAAAAAGCGTCATGCAAATGCCCACAATAAAGCGCAGCGAACACTTTTCCATCAATTTTACAACAAGCGGCATAAGCACAAGGGGCAATAGTCCCATCCAGGCCAAGACAAATCCGGCCCATTCAGCTGTGTAGCCCATGAATTCTTGCAACCAAAGCGGCATGACCACCATATTTCCAAAAAAGAGCGTATAGGCAATAGCTGTCACTGCTGTCCCCAAAGCAAAATTTCGATTTTTAAACAATTTCAGATCGATCAATGGATCATCAGAGGTGAGTTGCCAGATCACCAAAACGACAAATCCAATCAATGAAGCAATCGTAAGTCCAATAATCATATTAGACCTGAACCAGTCAAACTGCTCACCGTTATCAACCATCACCTGCAAACACGTCACACCAATTGCAAGCAACGATAGCCCCACAAAATCAATCTTGCGCCTCACAGGCGTTGTATCGCGGGTTTTAGCAATTTTCCATGTAATCCACGCTGCCAAGATACCGAATGGGATATTGATATAAAAAATCCAGCGCCAGACATAATTATAAGTTAAAAACCCGCCTAAAATCGGACCTATTATCGGACCTATAATCACCACAGCTCCCCATATTGCCAAAGCAAGCTTGCGCTTTGCTGGTGGATAAAAAACCATAAGCAAACTTTGCGACAATGGAATAAGTGGTCCTGAGAAGAACCCTTGAAAAAATCTAGAAACCAGCAGCATGGGAAAATTAAACGCAGCACCGCAGAGCCAGCTTAAAATCGTAAACAAAATTGTACTGACAACAAAAGTCTTTACATTCCCAAACTTAGCAGTCACAAATCCGGTCAGTGGAAGTCCAATCGCATTACCGGCAGCAAAGCACGTAATCACCCACGTGCCATCCGTATCGGACACACCCAAGCTACCTGCGATATAGGGAATCGACACATTAGCAATTGAGTAATCCAATACCATCATAAACGTGCCGAGTGACAGCGACACAGTCAAAAGAGCTAAGGCAAACCCCCTCAGCGGCTGCGGCACAGAATTTGGAATCGAACCTACTGCCATATCCACCTTACAAATCTATTCGTAGCAAGCGACACGAGATCTAGCCTTGGGATGCAGTTTGGACCCTTGGGGCAAAAGCCCCAAGGGCGCTCCGAAGAGAGCGTCCATAGCGAGGGGTGCTGTATTTTAATACTGCCCCCGAGCAAGGATCCAAAATGCGCCGAAAGATAATCTCGCAAAAAAAATGCAAACTTTCTAGCCAACATCATCATTGACATAAGTGGCTCGGTACGTTCTGTGCCATAATAGCCTCTACCCATGCTTGCACACCCTGTTC
The DNA here is from genome assembly GCA_021772435.1 of Chlamydiota bacterium. Lineage (GTDB taxonomy): Bacteria > Chlamydiota > Chlamydiia > Chlamydiales > JACKPQ01 > JACKPP01. The sequence goes on from JAJFLZ010000020.1 coordinate 86,694, forward strand.
TTGTTCTGAGTAAACATCGGTATGGTAGATAGGGTGTAGTTGAGGTTGAGGTGTTGGTATGACAGTGCCACGCTCATCTTTAGTATCAATGGTAACGTCCATGGAAAGGCCGATTCGAAGGGGGTAACGGCGTAACTCTTCTGGCTCGAAGCCAATACGCACCGGAAGGCGTTGCACAATTTTTATCCAGTTCCCAGTTGCGTTTTGCGGAGGAAGAATGGAAAAAGCAGCGCCAGTTCCCATACTTAGACCAACCACTTTGCCATTAAATTCCACATCATCACCGTAAATATCAGCATGCATTTTTACAGGCTGGCCGATACGAATCCGTTTTAAATGAATCTCTTTATAATTAGCCTCGACCCAAAGTTGGTCAATTGGCACCACAGCCAAAAGCGGATCGTTAGGATTAACCCATTCGCCAATTTGCACACCACGCCTGTCAACGATGCCATCTGTGGGCGCAACGATTTTAGTGCGCCGCAGATTGACATAAGCCTCCTTCATTTGCTCTTGGGCTGCAATCACTTCAGGATGGGTGTAGATCGTGGTGTGTTCAACTTTAGCTTGCGAGGCAACAAGCGCGCAATTAGCCTTATTAACCTCAGCATGAGCAACGCGCAAGCTTGCCTCTGAATGTTCAAAATTCTCAAGCGACACGCCTCCAATGGCAATCACACCAGCTCTGTGGTCATAATCTTGCTGGGCTTTAACAAGTTCCGCTTGAGCGCGGTGAAGATCAGCTCTTTTTTCTCCAACATCGTCAAACAGAGTAGCCACGTGACGCACAGTTTTACCAAGATTAGCAGCTGTTTTGCGAAGCTGCAGCTCATAATCGGTTGGATCGAGTTCGATAAGCACCTGATTTTTTTGCACAAAGTAGGTATTATCGGTATTAATGGACTGGACAATACCCGAAACCTGCGTGGTGATCTCGAGCGCGTTGCCATGTACGTAAGCATCTTGGGTATTATCCTCAACCCGAAAATAAAACCACCACAGCACAAAACACACCACAGCAGTTATGATGATCAAGGTAAAAGTCCAGATCAGATATTTTTTGCGCTTACTTTGTAAGCCGTTATTTTCCGCAGGCGTCTCTTGCATCTTGTTCCCACTCAGCTTGTTTGTTACAGTGGTCTTCATAGCCGCCACCTAGAGCTTTAATTAATGCAGCGATCTGATTGAGTCGATCGCCTTCTATCTCATACTTTTTCATTTGCGCATCTAGATACTGCACCTCTCTCTCGAGCACTTGCATTTTGGAATCAAGTCCTGATGAATAGTTTGCAAATGTTAAATCATAAATACCACCCATCTCATCAACGACACCTTCTTGGTCGCGGAGCCGAGAGGTTGCAGAGCGAATATTAGAAATGCTATCAGCAACCTCTTGAGCAGCTATTAGTAATGTATGATTATACTCGTAGACCATCTCCTCAAATTCAGCGACCCTCGCATCTAAATTCGCGCGCAATTTACCACCCAAAAAAATCGGAAGGTGCAGCGCAGGTGTCAATGATCCAGCAAAACTATCCTTATTAAAAAACATATTCCACGAAAGACTCTCCAAGCCTCCTGCAGCGATCAAATTTAAATCAGGATAAAACATCGCCTTAGCAGCTCCGATTAAATGAGCGGCTTTTTCCACCTGCCAAACCTTAGCTGTGATATCTGGACGGCGCGCTAAAAGATCCAATGACAGATACTCAGGCAACGGAAATTTTCCTTCATAATGCGCTTGGGGTGTCAGCATTTTTTCATCGTTATCTGGGCCATCACCCATGAGAGCGCGCAAAAAATTCTTGCCCAAAGCGATGCGCTCGGTATTTGCCACTAATTCTTGATCCGTTTTAAGCGCGCGGTTTTTCTGTTCTTTGACATCCAGCTCATTAGCCAGTCCATGAACAAACCGCTGCTGCACAAGAAACAGCAAATCATTTTCAGCTTTTGATCTGCCCTTTAACATCTTTTCTTTTTCAATGGACGTTTGCAAATTAAAATAGCCTTTAGCAGCAGCTGTCGATAAATGAAGCGTTGTCATCGCAGCTTCGGCAGTTGCAACTCTTGCTTCTCCAAGGGCTGCTTTGTAACGCTGGCGGTTTTTGCCCCAAATATCGAACTCGTATGTGAGCTCTAATCCAATCACCAATTGGTAAATATTGGCAGGAATCATCGAAGGCGGAAAACGATAAAGATTATCTTTGCTCAAATGCTCCCAATTCACCTCAAACTCTCCTTTGAGGTGAGGAAAAAGTGCAGAACGAACAACATAAGCCTCTTGCAACGCTTTTCTAGCGCGCATGCTAGCTATTCCCATATCCGGATTATTTTTTAGAACTTTTTTGATCAGAAAAGACAATTGCGGGTCGTCGAACATAAACCACCAATGATCATCAGGCCAAGGGCCGGGCTCAAAATCGCCTTCGGCAAATGCTTGCTCTTTAGTGTGGTCAACAGAAATAGCTGGTGAAAGACGCGCCTGCAAATCTTTTTTTGGAATTCGTGCACAACCAAAAAAAAGCAAACCAAACAATATATAAAAAACAAAAATACGCATAACTAACCCTTACTGTTTGTAATAAACAAAATTACAATAAAAATTAAGAAAAAAATTACTGTAAAATAAAAGATGCTTCAAGGTATGTTTTAGGTCATGTTTGGCATCGAAAGAGAAACAATAAGGACCTCACTAAACGGTCAAATTGCAGACACCGATCACCCCAATTGTTTGGGATCAAAACTCACGCACCCATATTTTACAACCGATTTTGGCGAAGCTCAGCTCGAACTTGTGACACCACCTCACAAAACAATCGATGCCTCTTTGCGCTTTTTATCCAAGCTGCACCGCTACTTCTACACCTGCGAAAAACATGAGCTACTCTGGCCACTCAGCATGCCACCTGTACTCGGCGATATTCGTATTGCAGATTTTGGCACATCAAACTGCGGCAAAAACAAAACACTCTACCGAGAAGGACTAGCTTACCGCTATCCAATCCAGATGCAGATGATCTCTGGCATTCATGCCAACTACTCTTTTGAAAAGCCCGAAACATCTGAAAAAATGATGGGGGTCATTCGCAACTTTTTACGCTACGGCTGGTTGTTATCTTATCTTTTTGGCGCATCGCCTTTTGCACACAAAAGCTTATTCTCCAAAAGACCCAAAGGGCTCAAAAAACTCGGAGATCTTTACTACGCACCCTATGCAACTTCGCTACGCATGTCCCATTTTGGGTATTATAGTCGCATCCAAAATCAACTCCCCATCTCCTACAACAAACTGGATCAATATATCAGTGACATTCAAAAAGCCTTGAATACGCCCCACCCAGATTACGAAGGCTACGGTCTAAACAGCAATCTACTGCAAATACCTGGTGAGCTCTACAGCCGCATTCGCCCCAAGTCTAGTCTTCATGACAATGGCAAACCCTTAGTTGGCCTTGCAAAAAGCGGCATCGACTATATCGAAGTTCGAGCGCTCGATCTCAACCCTTACAAACCCCTGGGCATAGGTTCAGATCAGCTCAAATTCACTGAACAATTCTTAAATTATTGTCTAAACAAACCTAGCCCACCATTATCCAGAGAAGAAGTTGCAGCTCTTACCGCTAATCAAAATAGCGTAGCCCTGCAAGGGCGCAGACCAAGACTCAACTTGCAAACGTTAAAAGGCCCTAAATCTATGCATTCTCTTGCAAAACAGCTCATCGAAGATATTGATTCGGACCTTATGCCACTGATCGATAACCCAGATCTCACCCTCTCAGCAAAACTACTAGCCGATCTAAAAAAACAGGACGGGGATATGATCGCGCTTGGTTTAAAACTTGCCAAAGAGCACAAAAAAACGCTGGGCCAAATCTCAAATACCGACGATCTAAAAGCCAAAGCCAAAAAATCTCAAACGATGCATGAAACACTCGAGGCCAAAGACCATTTTTACCTAACTGGCTATGAGGATTTAGAACATAGCACCCAATTTCTCATCCGCACAGCCTTAGAGAAAAACATCGGGGTCGAAATACTCGACCGGCCACACAACATCATTCGTTTAACCCAAGGCACCCACTCTCACATCGTTCAACAAGCGACTAAAACAGCGCTCGACACCTACATTGCGCCACTCATCATGGACAACAAAGCACTCACCAAACAGCTGCTCAAAGAAAACAACCTTAAAGTCCCTTCAGGACAAACATTCCACAGCATAGACGAGGCCAAAAACTTTAAACTGCCTAAAGGCAAATACGTCATCAAACCCAACACGGCCAACTTTGGTCTTGGGATTGCATTTGTCCGGAACCAAACAGCCTACAACAAAACCATTCATTCAGCCTTTGCCCACGCACCATCCATCATCGTTGAAGAATTCATCGCTGGAGATGAATACCGTTTTTTAATCATCGGTGAAAAAATTATCGGCGTATTAAGGCGCGAGCCAGCAAATGTTGTCGGGGACGGCATCCATACCATCCGCCAACTAGTGACCAGCAAAAACCTCGATCCCCACTCATTCAAGCCACCAAAAGAGCACATTCAATTGACCCACAACGAAAAAGCACACCTAAAAAAGCAGCGTCTTTCACCAACATCCATTCCTCGCAAAGGCAAAAAAATTCTCTTACGTGAAAACTCCAACATCTCAACAGGAGGCGACCCAATCGATGTCACAGACACCATCCATACTTACTACAAAAAAATAGCGCTCAAGGCCGTCAAAATTTTAGATGTCGCCGTTTGTGGCGTGGACATGTTAATTATAAATCCTGAGAAAAAAGATACTTACGCAATCATCGAGCTCAACTACAACCCCACGCTTTCCATGCATGCCTACCCTTACCAGGGCACGCCAAGAGATGGAGCTACGCCCCTTTTTTCGCTTTTAGGATTTCAGACATAAGCTTAGTTTTTTGCAACTGTCTCCTCAAATTCACAGCTGCCGTATCGACTTTAACTCCCAGAGCAACCAACTCATCAAACACAGCCAAACTTTGGACATAATGGATAGGCATCTTATTATTTTGATCCAAAGCGTTCCAACTAGCTCCTTTCTTTACCAACTCTTTGGCAAAATACGAACCCTTCGTCTCCCACTGAATCGCAGCATAGTGCAATGGCGACTGCTTCTTAAGATCAGAAACATTGACATTGGCACCTCTTGCTATCAAACAATCAAAGGTCTTAACAGCATCCTCTTCAAACAGCGCAGCATTTGCAATAGCAACAATCAGTGCCGGAGTCCCATTTTTACTCTTAGCATCAGGCCTTCCACCCTTATCAAAGAGCCTCACCAATTCTTTACAATCTAGCTGCTTAACTTTTTCGATGACAGCTTCATCCGAAGGAATTTTTTGTGGCTCTTGATTCCAATACTTATAGCCAATCGTAGCAACTACCGTGATTGCAAGCGAGGCAAAAAACAGCTCCTTTCTATGCTTAACAGCAAAGATTTTGGCCACATGAAATGTTTGGGTTTTCGAAACCATGCCGACACTTTAAACCCTTAAACATAATTTTTCAAGTTGACATATCTCCAAGCCCATGAGATACGAGGAGAAACCGCGGAGGATCAAATGGCAGAGGCAGAGCAAGGCAGCACAGTAAAAGTTCACTATACTGGAAAGCTACAAGACGGAACAGTTTTCGACACATCCAAAAACATCGAACCTATTCAATTCGTTGTAGGATCAGGAGAAATCATTACCGGTTTTGAGCAAGCTGTTGTTGGCATGGCTGCTGGAGACAACAAAACAGTGACCATTCCTTGCGGCGAAGCCTACGGTCCAAAACGAGAAGACCTCGTTGCAGAAGTCAAGCGTGGAGAACTTCCACCCGACATGACACTAAGCGTTGGCCAAAAACTACAAATTGGTGATCAAGAAAGCGGTGTCATCGTCGTCTCAGTTGTCGACATGAACGAAGACATTGTTAAGCTCGATGCCAACCATCCTCTTGCTGGAGAAGACCTCGTCTTTGACATCGAGCTGCTTGAAGTCCTTTAGCATTAACATTTGATAATTAGCAACTTAAAAAGTCTTCCTCTTTAACTCTTGAGAGTATTACCGATTTACGGTAATATGGTAAGTAGATAAGGATGCTAGTATGATAAAGTCTTTTAAGGGTAAATGTTCTCACGATATCTATCATGGACTAAAAACTAAAGCATCCAGAAAACTGCCAGTTTATCTAAGAAAACTAGCTGCTGAAAAGCTAGATATGATTGATGCAGCTAATCAATTAAATGATCTTAAAACTCCTCCTGGCAACCGATTAGAAGCCTTAAGAGGAAACCTGAGGGGTGTAAGCATAGCATTAGAATTAACGAGCAGTGGAGAATTATTTTTAAATGGAAGCTATCTGCCACTGAAGATGTGGAAATTATTGATTACCACTAGAGGAGAAAAAACATGTTACCAAATAAAAGACAACCTACACACCCAGGAAAAATCCTAAGTGATCACTTTTTAAAACCACTTGGGCTGTCACAAGCTCAGTTTGCTAGACACTTAGGGAAAAGCTGGACTCCATCAAAATTAAACGAAATAGTCAACGGTAGACGAGGAGTAACAGAGCAGACTGCTCTTGATTTTGCAGATGCTCTTGGGACATCACCACAATTTTGGCTCAATTTGCAGTCCAATTATAACCTTTGGAGCGCCATGCAAGAGCATGAAGAAATTGAGCCAATTCAAGAAGCTATGTAAGCTAACCTTCTTCTTTTAGATAAGCTTTGATAATTTTCTGAGCTTCAACTGGGCGATCCTGTGTTGTAACCTTTGAATTTTCAATCTTTTCTACAACGTCATAACCTTTAACCACCTTACCAAAAATGGTGTGATTACCGTTAAGCCAAGGCGTTGCCTTTGTCGTGATGAAAAACTGGCTGCCGTTTGTATTTGGACCGCGGTTAGCCATCGCCAAAAGACCAGGCTCAGTAAAGCGCACAGAAGCTGTGACCTCATCCTTAAAATCCTTTCCAAATGCAGATGTGCCACCAGCACCAGTGCCTGTTGGGTCACCACCTTGAATCATAAAGTCCTTGATCACGCGGTGAAAAGCCACGCCATCATAGTAGTTTTGCTTAATCAATTTAATCATATTTTCGCAGGCTTTAGGAGCCACTTTAGCCATCAGCTCAATCTCAATTGGGCCCTGGTTAGTCTCAAAAACAACGATGGGGTTTTCTTTCATTTTGTCCTCTGCTTGCATTGTAACGGTTGCCATGAGCAAAGCTAAAATAGCTGCAAAAAAGCGTTTCATGGTATTCTCCGGTTTGGGTTTAAAAAAGTTAAGTTTAACATGCAATACATCTATTCTCAAGCCATTATCGACTTTATCGGCAAAGCCAAAGCCTTAGCCAAGCAAATATTACAATTTGAAATGCTGGTCCAGACCACAAGAGAACGATTTAGCATCGGAAACACGCGTTATCCTCTCCATATCGTTGTTTTTGAAGGAGCTAGCATGCTGGGCTACTTTAATGCTGAGCTTTTTGAAATTGGATTAAATAAACACTTTATCATTGACGACACCGACTTACTTGACACTCTTCGCCATGAGCTAGCGCACTACTACTGCTGGATCACAAAAAATGACTTAACACATAGCACGCAATTTCGCAGCATCTGTAAAAACTTTGGTTGGACAAAATCCGTTTTTGAATCCTGCAAAACCATCGATGCACCTACAAATTCAAAAATATCTAGCAAAATTCAAAAACTGCTCGCACTCTCAAACAGTACAAACCCACACGAGGCGCAATCAGCACTAATCAAAGCCAACCAATTGCTCCTTACCCACCAAGAAATCTCGGCTGACTTAGCAGTCAGACGCGTTTTATCTGGCAAACGATCCAATCCCAAATGGCAGGCTATCTCCGAAATCTTGAGAACATTTGGGGTGCATCCGGTTTTCAACCGCGGTCAAGGCATTTCCTATCTAGAAGTTTTTGGACCCACACACAATGTCATGACAGCTGAATACATCGCATGTTTTCTAAATCGTGAGTTAGAGCATCTTTGGAAAGGATATGGCAAAGGCTTAAAAAGCGCCTTCTTCGACGGTATTGCAAAAGGCTATCTCAAAAAAATTAAACCCGTGCAAAAGCCTTTCAAAAAAGGCCTCATCGTTTTAGAAAACACCTTAACCGAGAATCTTTGGATGCCCTATCCACACTTGCACCACACAAGACGCCCCAGGAAAACATGTTTAGCATCGCTAAAGGCGGGCCTAAAAGCAGGCGCATCACTTACGATCCGTCCACCTGTGGAATCTCGGAAGCAACGCCTTTTCTACCTAGAATCAAATTAAGTCCAAACAGCCCAGCCATCAAAACGATCATCGTCAAAAAGACAATCGGCATGAGACAAAGTGATGAGACGCCCATCCAGCTCATCATCATCACACCAAAAAGAGACAGTCCAATATTAGTCGTACAAAAAACAGCAGAACCAACGGACTTATCCTTAACCATATTTAAACACAATGCAGCTCCATTTGAATACACAAAAGGCATACCGAGATAGATCAAAGGCATGGGCAAGAAAAGCGACCAGACGTGCAAGCCAAACCCCTTGACAAGGGTCCACTTCACAAGTGCGCCACACAAACTAATTGAAAGACCGATAGCAATCGCTTTTTGAACAGATATCTTTTTAGATATCTCGGCCGCAATTAAGCACCCGCTCACAGTGCCAATAAATGGAACAAAACTCACCAAGCCATAAAACTGAGGAGCTACCTCAAGAAAATAAACCGCTGTTAACGGAGCCGTCGATGCAAACACATAAATCACAGCTGTTGTCATAGCCGCCATCAAAGATAAAACCACAAAACGTCCATTCTTCATCGCATCAAAATAGCTTCTAACTGCAAAACTTTGCCTTTGACCTTGAAACCTCGGCACCCGACTCGCACTTAATCCGACAAGCCCTGCATACATAATCAAAAAATAAAAACAGCACTTCCAACCCAAATATCCCGTTAACAATCCCCCAATAAGATTTGCAAGGCCTGGAGCAATTGCCAACGAAATCGTCGTATAAGCAAAAATAGAGCGCGCCTCTTTAACAGTATAAAACTGGCCGACAAGTGTAAACGTCATCACAAGCCCTACAGCAGCTCCCAGTGCCATCACAGCCCGTCCTGCCATCAACACTGAAAACGTTGGTGACCATGCGCATAACAAAGAACCTAAAACAAAAACAATCAAACCCGTAAAAATGGCAAATCTCGCCCCAAAACGGCTCGAGAGCCATCCATACGGCAACTGTCCTAAAGCATAACCACCCAAATATATTGCCACAGTCATCTGTGAAACACTCGTTGAAATATTAAAATCCTCAACAAGCTTTGCTAAGGCAGGAGTAAACATAACCGCTCCCACAATAGGGAACGACATCAGCATGCACAAGGTTAACAATTTTGGTTTACACGTTTGCATTGGTATAGGGATAGCATATCACAGCTTGAAATTCACAAAAAACCTATATCTTAATCAAAAATTTAATCGCAAGAAACAGACCTTCTTAAAAAGTACAATAAACAAGTACGCAAAACGCAAGTCAATCCCTCCTCATTAATCAAACAACTATTGATCTTTTCTAAAACATACGTTAGAATGATACTTTCAGCTCTTACGGAAGAGTGGCAGAGTGGCCGATCGCGACTGTCTTGAAAACAGTTTACGGGAAACCGTACGGGGGTTCGAATCCCTCCTCTTCCGAATTCAATAATACTCAGCACACCGATTCCACATAAATTTGTTGTTACACACAGGGATGAGAACCCCGGGGGTTCGACCTGAGCGATAGCGAAGAGATCGCCCGAACGCAGTGATGGGCGACCCCGAAGGGGCAAGATGCCGCAGGCATCGCAGTCAATCCCTCCTCTTCCGAACTTATTTTTCAGAACATTTACTATGACAGAATTACGTATGCACAAAAGACAGGGATGAGAACCCCTGGGGTTCGACTCTCGCGAAGCGAGAGGAGCGCCCGAACGCAGTGATGGGCGACCCCGAAGGGGCAAGATGCCGCAGGCATCGCAGTCAATCCCTCCTCTTTTGAACTTATCCCAAAGTTGGCATTGCACGAATCATAAATTCACCAAATAATGGAACTGTAAAGTCAATATCGCCATATGACGGACTGTAGATCATACCTTTTTTGATGAGCTTTGCCCGAACAGGACTTAAGGCATTTGCTTTGGTTGCCAGTAAGTCCGCAATATCTCCAATGCGATGACAACCTTTTCCAAGTTGAGCCTTAGCTCTCAAAAAGTTTTTTTCGCTAGGAGTAAGTCTATCAAATCGAACGCGAAAGAAATTTTTGTCTAATCTTGGGATCACAGAACTGGTTGCAGATTTTGCAATTTTTAAAGTAATGGGACTTGTTTCAGCCAAATTCCATGCTTGATAACCCCATTCTTGCAAGAAGTATGGATAACCTTTAGTTAACCTAAAGATTTCTTCTAAAGCTTTTTGCTCAAACTCGACTCCAGCGTTAGCAGCTGGCTCTTTTAATGCCCGCATCGCGTCTTGTTGTGATAATGCTCCAACATTTGGAAAGCTTAAAAGTCGTTCAGCGTAGGATTTTGAATCACCCGCTAAGCCAGGCAAAATAGGTAATCCCGCAGCAAGTAAAATAATAGGTAGTTGTCTTTGTTGAACTTTATGCATTGCCATAATCAACGCACCCAGTTCTTTTTTTGATAGGTATTGGATTTCATCGATAAAGATTGCAATTGCAGACCGGCGCTCTTCTGCAGCTTCGCCAATTGCAATAAATAAATCTGGCAAATCAATTTCTAAATCACCGCTATCTGCACATCCTTTTTCACCTTCGATATCGAGACCAATAGTGATATCGCTAAATGTCAATTGCAGTGCGCTAATAAAACTGCGTAACACTGACAATCCTCTTCTGACTTTGCGCTTGACACCTTCCATGCGATCTAAATCGTATAGCAAGCCCCGTAAAGGTGCTGCTAATAAGGGACCAAGAGCCTTGTTTTCGTGCGCTTCTATAAAAATCGTCCTGTAATCTTGGCCTCTAGCAATTCTCTCAATCTCATTGAGTAAAACAGTCTTACCCACTCCACGTAAACCTGTAAGCAGCATGCTTTTTTCAGGGCGTTTATTTTTTACACGACCAAGCAAAATTTTTGCTTGGCTGATGATGGGGTCTCTCCCTACGAGTTCTGAAGGGGGTGAACCAGCTCCAGGTGAAAATGGGTTGGTAACAGGGTCCATACTTATACCTACTTATTCATGGTTATACATACTTATAGCACAAATCAGGTATAAGTGTATATAAGTTGGTATAATTTACAAGCCAAACTAATAACCTGAACTCTTTCGTTTTGATTGTTTAGATTCAGAGCAGATTAGATGACAGATTGTGCCATTTTTTGCGATTCTATAGCCAAGGCGCTATAGATGAGCACAAAAAGGGTGCAAGATGGCGGCTAA
>JAJFLZ010000003.1 GCA_021772435.1 Chlamydiota bacterium
GCTTTTTTCTAAAGAAATTAATGCCGTAATGAGTGATTGCTTACAGTGGTCTTTACGATAGATACGGCCACTCGTTAATAACCCCACAGATCCTTCAGCTGACCCTAAACGTGGATTGACAGTGATGCCATGTTTTTTCATGGCCTGATTTAGATCTAATCCCTCGTCAATTATTGAATGCGAGACATTAATTAGGCAATCGATAACCGCATGATGTCCCAATGTGATAGCGCAAGCCATCATAGATAGCGCAAATACAAATATCCATGTATTTTTCTTCTGATTCAGGCAGATGCATAATCCCACTCTCTAAACCAATGCTATATTTGCAGTCCTGAAATGCCAAATTAGCTCTAGTTTTAGCTCCACGAATGGTTTCCTCAAGTGAAAGTGGTTGTTCACTTACTCCCGAGTCAACTCGAACGCCTTCTACATCTAGCATCTTGAACTCAGAATAGTCTGAAAGCATTTCTTTGACAGCTTCAAGTTTTACTTGATTTTGAGATCCAACGACAATTTTTTCTGCACTTAGGCTCACGGACACTAAAACTCCTAAAAAGGTGATGTAATTTATCCACATAGCGTTAATTTATCATATCTAGGCTATCTTTTCTGTATTTTTTTTCATTAAGTAAAATATTTACTAGACGAGTAGGATGGCGGGGTTTTCGAGATAGCCTTGGACCGATTTGATGAATTTGGCGCCGTCAACACCGTCAACAACGCGGTGATCGCAGGATAGGACGAGCTCCATGGTTTTGCCGGGCACAACGCGGTACTCTTCGGCAGATTCGACGAACTCAACGACGGGCTTATCGACGATGCCACCAACAGCTAGTATAGCTGCTTGGGGCGGGTTGATCACAGCTGTAAAGAAGTTGATGCCAAACATTCCAAGATTAGAGATGGTGAAAGAGCCGCCTTTGTATTGCTCAGGCTGCAGCTTGCCTTCTTTGGCTTGGGTGGCAAGGGATTTGACTTGCGCTGAGATCTGGCCGAGGTTTTTGTAGTCGGCGTGGTGGATGATGGGCGTGATGAGGCCTTCATCGATGGTAACTGCTATGGAGATATCGATAGTCTCAAAACGTATGATCGATTGATTGGCAGAGTTGAAGCCAGAATTGACGACCGGGTGGTCGCGCAGGGCTAAGGCACACGCACGGATGACAAAGTCGTTAAAGGTGACTTTGAGATCCATTTTTTTGAGCTGCTCGCGCACCTGGACCATGGGGCTAGCGTTAACTTCTTGTGTAACGTAAAAATGCGGTATAAATGTTTTGGATGCTTGCAGACGCTGGCCGATGGCTTTGCGCATGGGCGAGAGTTTTTCTTCCTGGAAGGTTCCTGGAATCACTTTGGGTGCTTTTTGCGATCCGAATGAAACCGATGAGCCTTTTTGAGCGAGAGCTAGATCTTGTTTCATGACTCTGCCGCCAGGGCCCGAACCTTTGACTCCAGATAGGTCAAGACCTTGTTCTTTGGCAATTTTTTTGGCAAGGGGCGTAGCAAAGGCTTTCTCTTGAGGAGAGGTCGCAAATTCGAATTTGTAGTCTTGCAGCGGCGGCTCTGGTTCAAAGCCAGGCTCTGTCATTGCGTTTGTTGATGGCTTGGCAGCTGGCTTTGCTTCTTCGGTTTTACTTTCTGCAGCTGGCTCTTCATCTTGTTTGGGAGGTTCAGCTGCGGTGCCCTCTGGCTGATAACTTTCGATGCTCTCGTCTGCAGTTTCGGTTGTGATAGCAACGGGCTGATTGACTTTGGCCTCTGAGCCCTCAGGAGCTAGAATTTTGCGGATGTAACCATCATCGAGCGCGCTGTGCTCGACGGTTGCTTTGTCGGTTGCCACTTCAAAGAGAACTTCGCCAGATTTAATAGCATCGCCTTCTTTTTTGTGCCATTTGACAATTGTGCCCTCTTCCATGGTGGGAGTGAGTTTGGGCATGGTAAGAGTTGTGGGCATGGCTATTTGACTCCTTGTAGCACATCTTCTAGAGCAGTGACGATGCGTCTTGTATTTGGTATAGACTCGATCTCCATATTTTTTGCATAAGGAAGCGGTGTTTCCCTCTGGCATACGCGCATGAGCGGCGCATCTAAAAAGTCAAAGCAGTGTTCGTTAATTGTGAAGCCAACTTCTGCTGCAATACCAGCAAATACATGCCCTTCTTCAACAATTACAGCGCGGCTTGTTTTTTTGACCGATGCAGCGATCGTCGCAATATCGAGCGGTTTGATCGTGCGCAGATCGATGATTTCAACTTGGATGCCTTTTTTGGCCAGCTCTTCAGCAGCCTCATAGCAGAATTTAAGCATACGACTGTAGGAGATGAGCGTCACGTGGGCGCCTTCGCGCACGACTTTGGCCTCGCCAATAGGAACGAGATATTCCCCTTCTGGCACTTCGCCTTTCATTCCGTAGTCGAGCTCATTTTCTAAAAATAGGACGGGGTTGTTGTTGCGAATGGCTGATTTTAAAAGACCCTTGGCATCGTATGGATTGGATGGAGCAAGAACGATAAAGCCAGGCAAGTTGCCGTAGAGGGCTTCTACGCAGTGGCTGTGCTGACATGAAACTTGCGCTGCTGCGCCATTGGGGCCACGGAAAACAATCGGCACTTTAAATCTGCCACCAGACATGTAGTAAATTTTGCAGGCGTTGGAAACGAGTTGATCAAAGGCGACGAATGAGAAGTTAAAACTCATGAATTCAACGATTGGCCTTAAACCTGTCATGGCAGCGCCAATGGACAGTCCTGCAAAGCCATTTTCAGCAATGGGCGTATCGATAATGCGTTTATCACCCCATTTATCAAGCATGCCTTTGGTAACTTTGTAGGCGCCGTTGTATTCAGCGACCTCTTCACCCATGACGTAGACGCTTTCATCGCGTGACATCTCTTCGTCAATTGCCTGGCGTATGGCCTCTCGCATCTCAAGAATCGGCATAGACACCCTCCTCGAGCTCAACTGGGTCCGGCCAGGGACTATCATTTGCAAATTTCATGCTATCAATAACGATTTGTTTGGCTGATTTTTGCATGGCCTCAAAGGTAGCTTCATCGATAATGTTTGCTTCTTTTAACGCTCCATAAAAACGTGGAATAGGGTCGCGTTCCATAGCTTTTTGCAGATCTTCCTTGCTGCGGTAGAGGCCTGGGTCTGAAATCGAATGGCCGCGGAAGCGTTCTGTGATGGCTTCAACGAGAATCGGCCGCGATGTCTGTTTGACTTTTTCGCCCATCTCTTTAAATGCCTGGTAGCATCCAAAAAAGTCCATGCCATCGAGTGTGTAGCTTTCAATGTCGTAAGATTTAGCCATGTGCTCGGCAATAGGTTGCGTTGCAACAGCGCGATTAACGGCTGTTCCCATGCCCCATTGGTTGTTCTCGATAACAAAAATCACCGGCAGATCCCAAAGGGCGCTTAGGTTGAGCGATTCGTGCACAGCACCTTGAACCGTGGCGCCATCGCCTAAAAAACAGAGCGACATTTCGTCTTTTTTGTTTTGGTATTTGAGAGAAAATGCAGCGCCTGTGGCAATGGGCAGGTGGCCTCCCACGATGCCAAAGCCGCCAAGCAGTCGATCAGCATATAGATGCATCGACCCGCCGCGACCTCCAGCATTGCCGGTTGCCCGGCCATATAGCTCTGCCATCACTTCATTTGGTGTCGCTCCCAAAAGGAGTGCTAATGCATGGCAGCGATAGGTCGTTGTAAACCAATTTTCGCGCCCGAGAGCGTGCACGCAGCCCGTCTGAATGGCCTCTTGACCCATGTACGCATGGAAAAAACCACCAATCAGCCCTTGCTGATAAGCAGATTCTGCGCGCATCTCAAATTGCCGAATGAACACCATTTCACGGAGCGCTTCGATCAACGTCTCTTTTGGCAGCTCAGCTAAAACTTTTTGCGGGTCGGCTTTAAAAAAATTATATTCAGTCATTTCCCTTTATTGTAGGGGTCTTCTCCTTTTTCGTCACCACTTCAGTGCGACTTGTCTTAAGAGTGTTAAATTCGTTGTTGAATTTTTGATAGCCTACCTCATCGCCTGTGATCAACACAGCATTTTCAGAATTTTTGGTTTCAGCTTTGTAAGTAAAGTTATAAGAGCCTGTCCATACACCTTTCATCTCTTCGAATAGACAAAATTTGTGATGCAAAATTGATGACCAGCAATTTTTACCTTCTGGAACATAAACATAGACAGGTACATCCGCATCCAAAAGCGTGTTAACAGCGCTTGCAATTTTTACCGAAAAAGGATCGACAAGCACTTCGACGTTGACACCTCTTACTTTAGCTTCAACTAAGGCTTTAGCAATGCGCTTATTGGTAAATGTGTAAATGGCAACTTTGATGCCTTTTTTTTCGTTTTTGATCGCATCAACAAGCGCTTTTTCAACGTTTTCACTTGGCGACATGTACGTTTGAACTTCTGCTGCACATAAAAATACAGAGACAAGAACCAGAGCTATTAACTTCATTTTGTTTCTCCTGTTGCTAGCAAATTTTTCGCCAGCTACAATAGTTTTATATGAAACGACCCATTTTTTACGACACAGAAACGACCGGAGTGCGTCATGAGCGTGATCACATCATCGAGATTGCAGCTTACGACTCGGTACAGAATCGCACTTTTGAAGCCTTAATTAATCCAGGCTGCCCGATTCCTCCTGATGCAACAGCCATTCACAACATCACTGATGAAATGGTTGCAGACAAACCTACATTTAAAGAGGTCGGAGCGCAGTTTGCCGCTTTTTGCGAAGGTGAAACCGTTTTGATTGCGCATAATAATGACGGTTTTGATTTGCCCTTCATCAAAAGCTCATTCCAAAGACACGATTTGCATTTTCCAGCTTGGGAATTCTTCGATACACTGCGGTGGGCAAGGCGCTACCGCCCCGATATGCCCAGACATACCTTGCAGCACCTGCGCGAAGCTTATGGCATCCCTGCCAACAACGCTCATAGAGCTCTCGATGATGTGATTGTTTTGCATAAGGTTTTTGAAAAAATGACCGACGATTTGTCAATTGAGATGTGCATAGAGTTACTTGCCACACCTAAAATTCTGCGGACGATGCCTTTTGGCAAGCACCACGGCAAGCCACTTACCGATGTTCCCAAAGACTATTTTGCCTGGCTAAAAGAGCAAGGCGCACTCGATAAGCCAGGCAATGAAGAACTCAAAACATCTCTGGAAAAACTAGCCTTAATTTAAGTCTTTACTTATCTTCCTGTAGTTCGACTAAAGCATGAGCCGCAATTTCTTCTCATTTGATTTAGAAATTGGGGTAAAGTAGTATACTCATTGCTTATGAAAGAAATCGATCAGTATGTCACCCGCTTTTGCCTTCCTTACACAACGCAAATGAAACAGCTAACAAAACCACTGTTGAAACATTTTGCAATCGATACGTTTTTAGCCTACCGCTTCGACCAAGATGGCAACTATTCCTTGCTGAGTAATGCTCCCCATAATACTGAGTTTTGGCATGAGCAGGAATATTACCGAACAAACAGCTTTTGTAGCGCACCTAGCCTTTTTACAAACTCTGCATATCTTATCTCTTCCATTAAAGATCCCGCTTTGGAGCATGAGAAATCACAAATGAAAATTCACTGCGCCATGGATCACGAATATCTAGTCCTTAGAAAACCTTCTCCAGACGTAGCCCTCGGATTTTGCTTTGCATCGTCTATTCCACATAATCAGATAAAAACCCTATACCACCATACACCTTACATATTCGATCAGTTCATCGATTATTTTTTAGAGGCAAGCAAGCCCTTTCGCGCAAAATCGATAGAAAACTCTGTCTCGATTCTACCCTATCGCGGCAAAGCTTTTTACGCAGGCACAAAATATATTGAAGAGCTAACTAACCTAGACAAAAAAAATCGCCTTTTCTTAAACGATCTCATACCGAAAGCAGCAAAATTAACCGATGCTGAAAGACTATGCATAGAGATGTATTTAGACGGGCTTACAGCAGCTGAATCAGCCGAAAAAATCAAACGTTCACGGCGAACGGTTGAAGCGCACTTTGAAAATATCAGAAGTAAACTGGGCATCTCATCAAAACGTGCTTTGATTGCGCTGTATAAACAAAAATGAGATGCCATTCAAGGCACCTCATCAATTCAATCACTCAAGCTTCCATGGTAGAAAAAGCATAAATAACCTGAACTCTTTCGTTTTGATTGTTTAGATTCAGAGCAGATTAGGTGACAGATTGTGCCATTTTTTGCGATTCTATAGCCAAGGCGCTATAGATGAGCACAAAAAGGGTGCAAGATGGCGGCTAAGATGCGCGGA
>JAJFLZ010000021.1 GCA_021772435.1 Chlamydiota bacterium
TAACGCGAATCATGGATCAACTCTAGAGCAAATAGCTTAACAAAAAAGACTTGAGAAAAATCATCAAATAAAAAATCCTGTTGTTAAATCTTCACCCTAACAACAGGAGGCAAAAGTGTCCGAAGAACTTTTGATAACCACATTTTGTATCATTGATGATTTTTGCGCTAGCTTTGAGTCTGAATGGAATAATATTTTGATTGAATATTCAGAAAACCAAGGGGTTAAAAAGCCATCGCGAAAACCTCAAATGTCATTGAGTGAAATTATGACCCTTGCCATAGCATTCCAACAATCTGGATATCGGTGTTTTAAACACTTCTATAATAGTTTTGTCATGAGTTTCTGGAAGCGTTATTTTCCAAGTCTTGTCTCCTATAGCCGGTTTGTTTACTTGATGCAACGCGCTGTTTTTCCAATGTTTTGCTTTGTGGAAACTGTTTTAGGAGTGTGCACGGGCATTTCATTTATCGATTCTACGCTGCTTACAGTTTGCCACATTCGCAGAGCCAACTCGAATAAGGTTTTCAAACAAGCTGCAAAAAAGGGAAAGTCTACAACTGGATGGTTTTTTGGATTAAAGTTACATTTAGTAATCAATGAGATGGGCGAGATCATCGCATACATGCTAACAGCAGGAAATGTTAGCGATCTTTCACCGGTCTCATATTTAACACGAGATTGTTTTGGAAAGTTATGTGGGGATAAAGGATACCTGTCGAAAAGTAAATTTAATGAACTCTATGCCAGAGGGTTGCATTTGATTACCAAAGTGAGAAAAAACATGAAAAACAAGTTAATGCCGCTAATGGATAAGCTTTTACTGAAGAAAAGAGGACTCATAGAAAGCGTAAACAATCTACTGAAAAGCAAGTATCAAATAGAACACCATAGGCATCGAAGCAAATTGAATTTTGTTGTTAATTTGCTCAGTGGTTTAGCTGCTTATCAAATTCAAGATAAAAAACCATCAATCTATGTGTCTGAGGAGGAAAAATTCATGCTGCTATCTGCCTGAGTTGATCCATGATTCGCGTGCAATAGGGTAATCTGTCATTTTCATATAAATCTCCTAGTTTTTAAAGTTATAGTATATATAATAAATTACGCAACCTTTTAAATAAACTAAAACAATATTTTTAACATTAGTATTCAATTGTTTATTATTAAGCTAATGTGAAAACAAAGATTCCACACACACAGGCAACTCCTCACCGAATGTTGAATCCTGTAAAAATGACCACCGTCACAAACGTAACATATTGACTGACATGATACCCGAAAACTTTAGTTTGAACTAATTTTCAAAACAGCTATGCTCTTGCATATGGAAGATACATTTTTTATTGGAGCTAAAGCTTTAATTTTCAACCAGAACAACCAACTATTACTACTTAATAAAAAGAGTCGAAATCCCTCTTGGGACTTGCCAGGTGGTCGCATTCAAAAAAATGAATCTCTCCAAGAGGCTTTAAAACGAGAAGTTTGTGAAGAAACTGGTATTCAGAACCTAAAAGCAGTCAAATTTTTGGGATTGTATCTTTCACCGCTACGCATTCACAAGCAAGATAGTAGCACAGGGCTCATATTTGCCCTTCACCTATGCCATGTAAAAGATGCTATCTCAATCACACTAAGCTCTGAGCACGATTTTTTTTCATGGGAAAATATTGGCTCGGCTATCGAGTACTTAAAAAGTAGTTTTCCGACACCAATAATTGAACAGCTGATCAATCTTCACACTTAGCTATTCAACTCAAGAAGCGTTTATGATATTTAGCTGCGCTTTAAGTTAAATGGGCGGCAAGTACGCCACCCTATCTATGATGCTCGACGACTTTAGTTTGAACTAGAAACTGAAGCTGCGAAAATCGTCCAAACAGCGCCAATGGCAACACCTGAATAGACAGCCTGGAAGAAAAAAGGTGTCGGGTCTATCCTACACTCCTTGGCTGCAAAATAGGACATTAGATTCCCAATGCCATATATAGTGGCACAATACGTCACAAGGGAACAGCATGTTAGCCCAAATAAGTTTGACTGAATAGTATTCATAATGAATTATTATAATAAACAATATGTTATTTGTATATTATTAATAAATTCTTTAATTGGGCTTAAAGACGCTAACTTCTTTAAATAGAGGAAATTCGTAGAGAGTGCCGCAGGCTTTAAGAACTTTTTCTCGCCCTACCTCCAGCTCAGCACTGACACATGATAGCGCTGATACTGTGCGGCTTAGGCGATGCAGATCGATTGTGCGTTCCCGTACAGACAGTGCCGGACCAAATAGCATCCAAATAAGGAAGTCTTTTTCATCTTCTCGCCAATCGTAGGATCTGCTCATGAGCTTTAAAAAGGCGTAGAATCCAGCTGAGGCTGCAGCTCCAATATCAACCGCATCCTTACAGGTAAAGCTCAAGGAATGGGGCTGAATTTCTTCAATAATTTTGAGAGTTAGGAAGTTGTAGAAAATCTCGAGGAAATCTAGGCGATTTTTGCGCGATAGAACGTTTTTAGTGCCAAAGAATAGTTTGTGAATAAGGGGCAGGGCCTTGTTCGTAAAGGCAACGACTTTGGTCAACGGAAAGGCTTTGGGAAAGAAAAAACCACATTCCTCGCCGCTTTTGACTTGCTCTAAAATGAGCGATATAAAATCATCTGCGCTATTGGTTTGCAAGTACATATCGGATTGATGGTAAAAGTCGGTGTGCTTAGGAAGCGTCATAACCACGAGATTATTTGATAGTTCCGCAAAACCTTGAGCTTGTTCTAAAGCGTGAGCTCTTGCATGCTCTTCCCAAGAAGTTCGATCTTGCAAATTGATGATCAGATGCTGATCACCTCGTTTATGGCTCGCAAGCTGACGCAAAAATGCTTTAAATTCCTGTGTGATCTCAGCTTTTTGAATATAACGCTGGGAAGTAGGAGTAGGAAGGCGCAGGCAATCGATGTGAAAATTGCGAAAGGATACAACGTATGTCTTTGAAGGCAGGTTTCCTTGTGCAATGGGATCAAAGCCGTGGTAGTCAGCGCCGGGTTGAAAAACATCCAAAGCCTTGAAAAGCGGTCCATTTGGAAAAGCTTTTAAGAGCCCGTAAATCTCTTCATGTACATCGAGAATTTGATTCCAAAGTGAACCTGTTGGTTTCTTGTCGCTTTTAGCAAGTAGACCATAGATAAAACTGAGAGCTTCCTCGCGATGTCCCAAGCGATTGAAAAAGGAATAAGCCAATCCATGAGCTAGATGCAAAATGTTCTGGTTAAGGTGGTCCTCAGGATCAATTGGATTGGATATGAGCTGAATGTAATCAATCGAGGTGAGAATTTTGCGCAAATACATCTGAAAATCAGCAAAATAGCTCACGCATGGCTTGGCGGTTGTATTGCCCATGAGGTGCCGCGGATTAGATGCTAGCATCAGCGCCATACAAGCAGAGTTGAGATCAGCAACTAGCGGCAAGTCCCTGTAGCTCATAGCATCTTTGTAGAACTGATTGAGATCATACGTGATATCTCCACGGATTTGCTTAGCCGAAGCAAACATCTCTTTATCATGGAGCAGCGTGATTTTGGTCAGCGGATCAAGTTGCTGCACTTTAACTAGCGATTCATCAAATTCTGTGACAAGCCTTAAGTGGCGCAGCAAGTCCCGATTGAAAAATGCCGTGCCGTCTTCTTTACGGATAAAAAACAGCTCGTAATCCCGATCTTTTTTAACGATCTCTAAATCTTTGAGGCCTACTCGCTTAATCTCACCTAGTTGTCCAGGGCCAGTTCCCCATTCTTCTTGCCATTCGCTATCTTCTTGCCTTTCCTGAATGAATGTAACGATTTTTCCTAAATAATAATTCTGAAGCTTCTGATACTCAGGTAGAGCAGATATTTTTTGATCGTTTAGAGCAAATGAGCAGCTATCCATCACAACTACAGCTTCTTTTGCTATTGCCATCATAGCTTGAATACCGCGTTGCGTTGGAGCTTCTTGCAGGCTTGCTCGGTCCTCTTTGTAAAAGTACTCTAAATAGCGATAGACTGTATTAAACGTATGCTTGATATTAGCCACCGTTTTATCTGGATCTCTTAGATCAAGCCAATAATGTAGCCTTAAGGGCTCTTCACCCTTTTTAACCTTTAAAAGGTTCTCTTTCAACTCATTAGGATCCAGCTCTGCCATACCTGACATTGCGTCCACGGCTTCCATAATCGTAAGTTCTTCAATTGCAGTCTTTTTCATAATCCAACTATTTATAACTAACCCTATAATTATTATTACATTTTCTAATTACTTTTTCAAATAAATAATATTAAGACATAATCAAGCGCAAGGATGGTCATGCCTTGGGGCAGCCCCCCGAGCTAAGAGTTCAAAGTGCGCTAAAAGACAATTTTGCAATTATATCTCTTTTTCGGAAGGATGATGCCCGTGATAGTTTCGGTAGGTGATGTAGGCAAGGAAAAAAGCTAACGCTGAGACGCAAGTTGCAAATAGGTGCGTTAGGGAAAAGGCCGTTTCGTAAGATTGATAGAAGGCCTGTCTTACAAAAAGCTTGGATTCAAAAGACATGGTATTGAGTGTAGCATCAGATATTGGTGAGTCGATTATGAGCCCCCAAAAAAGACGAGGATCAAGATCGCTTGTGGCTGGATTACCAGCAAGTTTGCGCGCAAAGAGTACATGGCGCAAGTTGGTAATGAATGCCCCAAAGAGCGCAAGACCAATTGTGGCTCCAGTAAACCTAGCTGTATAGTACATGCCTGAGCCTAGGCCTTTTTTCCGAGACGGGAGTGTGGCAAGCGTGCTGGTGCTGTTCGGCGTCATAACAAGGGATAGACTCACGCCAAAAAGAAGCAGGCCAGGAACAAGGTAAAAAGGATTACCTTTTGGCAAAAAGATGGCAAACCACGCAAAGCATAAGGTCGATAAGGCAAAGCCTGTGAGAATCGGCAGCTTTGGGCCGACTCTATCTTGAAGCCAACCCGAAAAAGGCCCTGTAAAAATAACTGGAATAGTAGAAATTAAGGTAAATGTTCCAGCTTCAAGCGGTGTAAATGCCAAAGCTTTTTGAAAAAAGATCGGCCAAAAAATACTAATCATAATCAGAAACTGCACAAAGAATATCAGGCCTGAGCCCCCTAAATAGACCGGATGCTTGTAGAGATTAAAATCAATAAATGGATGTTTGGCAAAGCGATCTCTGACATATAATAACACAAAAAATACAACTGACGAAATCAGTAAAATGATGATGGTAGGCGACAGCCACCCCCATTCCCTTCCCTGCATGAGCGCAATAACAAGAGAGGCAACTCCTGCTGAAAATGTCAGAAATCCGGGAACATCAAAAGACTCGTCAGATAGATCCGTTTTTGGAACAGATGTCAAAACTAAAAAGATGCCTAAAGCAGCTATCGGCAAATTCACCCAAAAAATCCAGCGCCAAGATAGGAATTCGGTTAAAAACCCTCCAATCGATGGCCCTGTTGATAAAAAAATCGAGCTAATGCCGATGAGAAATCCAAGCGCCTTGCCCCGTTCTTTAAGAGGAAAAATATCGATGATAATCGACCAACTAGCCGGCCCCATCATAGCTCCGCCAATCCCCTGGCATGCTCTTGCTATAATTAGCCAAAGACCACTTGTAGCAAATCCACCAAGTGCTGATGCGCAGGCAAAAATCAACATACCTAAGCTAAAGACACGCCTGTAGCCAGCCATGTCTGCTATTTTTCCTGCAGCAAGAACAAGCGTTGCAGTTGCCAAAAAGTAGGCGTTAATCACCCAGTTGATGCCTCCACTAGAGATAGTGAGGCTTTTTTGAATGGTTGGTGTAGCAACTGGCAAAACCGTCGAATCTAAAAAAAGCATGGAGACGCCACACGTCAATCCCGCTAAGGCAATCCATTTACGCAGGCGGGGCGGCACGTGACTAAAGAGCATAGATTTCCTTAAAGATTTTTTTTTGAGATTACCAAAGGTGCAGAAAAAAAACAACGCATGCACTATAATCGATGTTATGAAAAAATTGTGCCTTGTTTTGTTGCTAGTGGGCGGCTTTCTATTAGTAGAAAGACTCTGCCATAAAGCCACTGATGGATTTGCTTTAAATAAAACGATCTATCCTTTAACAGAAGAGCTCGCAGACGAGCTAGAACCCTTTTCTGTCAAACATAAGCACGCTAAAGACATTTTAACAAATCACTCCTTCCACTATCTGGCCTCGGGCGCTCAGTGTTATGCTTTTGACTCCGATGATCATAAATACATTCTAAAGCTGTTTAAGTTTCAGCACATGCGCATTCCACCTTGGATCAAGTACTTACC
This sequence comes from Chlamydiota bacterium, assembly GCA_021772435.1. Taxonomy (GTDB): domain Bacteria; phylum Chlamydiota; class Chlamydiia; order Chlamydiales; family JACKPQ01; genus JACKPP01. Next base: position 6,326 of record JAJFLZ010000021.1, read on the forward strand.
TTTGCCAACGTCTCTAGAGCGTTATCGCACAGCAAAGCTTGCAAGAAAACGTCAAGTTATTGCAGAATTATTTGGTAGTTTTCAACTAGCATCCAGGTATCTAAAAGAAGAAACCGGTATTTTGTTTTTGCATCTGCGGAAAACCTCTGATTTTCAAGCCCAGTTAACTATCTTCGATAAGATTGGAAAGCAACACAAATTAAATATCGATACCACATATTTTGTCTTGCAACTGCGCGCAGATCTAGCTTACGACAAAATTAACGAATGGATGAAGAAAGGTAAAATTTCTAAGGCAAGAGATGGTATTCGCTCACTTGTTGCACTTGCTGCTACTCGCTGTGAAAAAGGACTTTTTGATAAAGATCCCGATTTTCGCACAAATTTTGGATTCGTAAAAGGCCGGGCAACTCAAATCGACATTGGACGGTTTTCAAAAAGAAGACACCATTGTAAAAAATCCATCTGCCAACCAGAGATTATCCGTATTACAAGGGAATTTAGAAAATGGCTGCAAGAGCATCATGAAGCCTTAGTTGAGGTGTTAGATGAAGAAGTTAATAAAGTGATGATCGACCACGGGACGGATAGTGCGTAAAAGTTTAATTGTTTTTGCCTGTGTACTGGGATTTATCTGCGTGGAACGACTGTGTCATTTAGCAACTGATGGTTTTTCAATCCAACGTATTCAAGCTCCATCAAATCCCGATCCGCTTTACGCCCCATCCCCAGTGAACCACACCACCTATCAATATCTGGGTCAACCTTTTTATTACCTTGCCAGTGGCAGCCAAAGTTTTACTTTTATCTCAGAAGATGGTCAATGTGTTTTAAAATTTTTTAAGATTAAGCCCGGGTTTTTATCTCTACATAAATACCGCAAACGAATTAAGTCTTTCTACCGAGCATGTCAAAGTTGTTTAATCAATAAAAAACAATTTAAGGTCGAGTCAGCTATCATTTTCTGCCATTTAACCCCTTCAAAATTGGAACTACCTACCGTGAGGTTACACGGACCGGCAGGATCGGTCTGTTATCAAAACTTAAGCGATGTGCCTTTTGTACTACAAAAGCATGTTGAGACAATTGATAAACGCTTGCTCAGGTTGAAATCGCTAGGAGATAGGCGCGGCAAGGAAAGAACCATCGATTGCTTGTTGGACCTAATGGTCAAACGATATCGGCTAGGCTTTTCCGATAAAGACCCGAATTGGATTTTGAATTTTGGATTTTCAGACGACCGAGTCGTTGCTGTGGACGTGGGCGGACTCATTGATAATAGGGCAAATCTCAAAGAGTATTTTCTTAATCATGAACTGGATAAAGCCGCAGCAAAAACAATCCGTTGGCTTAAACACAACGATCCAGAGCTTATACCTTACGTAGAAAAAAAAGTTACGGACATAAAGAACGAAATCCGTTAACGTTTCTATAGCAAAATACATCAAAGGTATCAGATGAAAAAGCTTATATGTTATTTAGCCATGGCAGCGTTAGTTGCAGCCGGCTGTGAGAAGTCGCCAAAGAAAACTCCCTGCGAGAACAAAGTTCTGCGCACTTGTTTTATGCATACCCCACTAACAATTGATCCGCGAAGGTCCGGAGAGCCTGTCAGCTGCGCTTTGTCGTTCATGATTTATGAAGGCCTGACGCATCTCGAAGCCAATGGATCTGTGTCAAATGCACTCGCCGAAAAAATTGATGTTTCTGATGATCATAAAACATACACTTTTCATTTGAGAGACGCCAAATGGACAGACGGACACCCAATCACAGCTTACGATTTTGAGCACTCTTGGAAGACAACTCTCGATCCAGATTTTCCATCGATTTGCCCCTATTTATTCTATTCAATTTTAGGATCTGAAAAGGCAAAAAAAGGCGAAATCCCAGTCGATGATATTGGCATCAAAGCCATAGATGCATTAACTTTAGAAGTCAAATTGGAACATCCCACACCTTATTTTCTAAGCCTAATTTCTTTTTGTTCATTTTTTCCTGTTCCAAAACATATTGACTCCGTAAATCCAGACTGGTTTAAGACCACTGATAATAACGTTATTTGCTCAGGTCCATTCAAAATTCAAAAGTGGCACCACGACAGTCAAATCGTCGTAGAAAAAAACAACATTTTTTGGGATGCTGATCAAACACAACTTAGCGGTATTGATATTAGCATTGTTCCTGATCAAAACACGTCACTACAAATGTATGAGCAAGGCAGACTCGATTGGCTAGGTGGCCTGTTCTCGGAGATTTCTCTTGATGCATTAACATCTTTGAACAAAGATAGAAAAATCAAATCTGTTCCTGGAGGAAATACTGCTTTTATCTCTTTCAACGTTCATGCTAAACCTTTCGATAATCGCAATATACGTAAGGCTTTTGCTTATTCGATTGACCGCAAAGCCATCACAGATTACATCACACAACTAACAGAAATACCAGCAGCACAAGTCATTCCCCCCGTTTTAACAGGTGGCACATCTCAGATGCTAATCCCAACCGAAACACGAGCAGATCTAGCCAAGGAGTATTTTGAAAAGGGGCTGCAAGAGCTCGGATTAACACGTGAGACGCTTCCTAAAGTCGCTCTTACTTTTCCTTCCTCCGAAGTGTATAAAAAAGTAGGGGAAGCGCTTCAGGGACAATGGAGAACTAATCTAGGAGTCGAAGTTGAAACCGATTTCTGCGAAATGAAAGTGTTTTTCGATAAACTTCAACACAAAACATATCAAATTGCTGAGGCTTGCTGGTGGGCACAATATTTCGATCCAATGAATATTTTGGAGAGATTTCGCCATGCGGGCGGCAACAAAAATTATCCCGGCTGGGAAAATCCTGAATACTTGTCTCTCATGGATCAAATTGAAGCCACCATTGATCAAAAAAAGCGCACGCAATTAATTCGGGCGGCAGAAAAAGTGATCATTGAAGAAGTCCCTTTAACTCCTGTTTACCATTTTTCTGTAAATTTTTTAGAAAAACCTTTTGTAAAAGGCGTTAGCATTTCTCCTCTTTGCGTCACTGAATTTAGAAGAGTAAGAATTGTAGAATCCCAAACCCCTTGATTGGGAGGTTCTCATGTTAAGACAGCTGGTTATCGGCATAGCTTTGGTATTTCTAGGCTGCCAGTCAAATGTCAAAGCACCTAAGCAGGTTTTGCGGATTAATTTCCACACTGATCCGCCAGCATTGGATCCCCGTAAAGGCGGAGATATGACATCAGCGATGATGCATTGTTTGCTGTTTGAGGGACTAACACGCCTTACACCAGAAGGACCAACAGAGCCGGGCGTTGCTAAAGCTATCGATATAAGCAAAGACAAGCTCACCTACACTTTCCATTTAAGAGCAGCCAAATGGTCCGATGGATCTCCTATCACGGCGCACGATTTTGTCTGCACATGGAAAACGATGTTAGATCCTAATTTTTCAAGTTTTAATGCTCACCTTTTGTTTCCGATTAAAAATGCTAGAGAGGCCAAGCAAGGCCAAGTACCGTTAGATGAGGTCTCAATTGTAGCGCATGATGATTACACCCTTATTGTGACACTGAAAGATCCCACTCCCTATTTTTTAGAACTCACAGCATTTACAGCTTTATATCCTGTTAGCAGGCACGCGGTAAAAACCGATAGTAAATGGTCTGAGGGTCCGCCGCATCAATTTGTGGGAAATGGCCCTTTCAGATTGGTTAAATGGAAACACTGCAGTCATTTGAAGCTGGAGAGAAATCCTCATTATTGGGAAAGTCATAAAATCCACTTAGACGGAGTAAAGGTTACCCTAATCGAAAATGAGCATACTGCCTTGCAGCTCTTTGAAAAAGGCAAACTCGATATATTGGGCGCTGCATACACACACATCCCTTGTGATGCTATAGCTAAATTTAAAAAAATGGGACTTTTAAAAGACTATCCGGTTCCTGCTACAACATCATGCTCTTTTAATTTAAACCGCACCCCTTTCAACAATATCCATATTCGAAAGGCTTTGTCTTTATCCATCGATCGGGAATCCATTGTCAAAAACATCACAGGGCTGTCGGAAACTCCCGCCTATTCAATTTTACATCCAGTCCTCACAACCTGGGAAGACAAACCTCCAATCGACAGTCTCGATCCAATAGTGTTGTTTAAAAAAGGTCTAACCGAACTTAATTTAGAAGCGAGTGATCTCCCAGCGATCAGACTGGTGTATGCGAATAACGATTTAAATCACCAAATTGCTCAAGCGCTCCAGCATCAGTGGAAGGAAACTTTTGGATTAAAAATCGTATTGGAAGGCTCTGAATCCAAAGTATATTTTAGTAAGCTGATCCATCACGATTTTGATATAGGCCTCTTTGTCATGCGCGCTCAATACAACGACGCAATGAACATTTTAGAGCGGTTTAAATATGTGGACAATCAAAAAAACTATCCAGGATGGGAAAATAGTCGATTCGCTCTATTATTAGACACTCAAATGCATGCTCCAACACTTGAAAAACGTGCAGAAATGTTAAAGGAAGCCATCTCTATTATTTCTGATGATATGCCCATTGCCCCCATTTTTCATTGGCGGTTTGCTTTCATGCATAGACCTTCTGTAAAAAATATTTATATTTCACCTGCTGGACAAATTGTTTTACATTGGGCAAAGATAGTAGACGAAAAAAGAAAATCAGTTTAGCCTGATGCTATAGTATGGACTTCTTCGATATTTTTACGAACTATCCCGCTCCCCATGGACAAAGAGAGTTTTTTGACCAATATATAGATTATTTTCGTAGCCTGCTGAAAAGCGCTGTTCCAGAACATTTTTCGGATATAGGTGAAAACCCCACCGATGAAGACTTCTATAGTGCATACCAACGCTTTGAAGCTGCTACTCCTATTATTCATAGCTGTGATGCTAAAACAGCTCCATGCACCTTGTCTGTTACAGTGATTGTGACAGGCAACTTTACTTGGGGACTCGGCCGTTTTACTGGAGACATATTGAACCGTTGGCTTGTCCCAGGCAAACAGGTTTCACTTTATATAACTCAGGGCTTGAACTTTGCATTTAAAAAATACAGTCATCTTAATTTTTACTGTCATAATGTTATTATCGAAATTACCGATCAGCAAGAACTTGATATGGTTAAAGAAAACTTTCCAAAGCTTGCTAAGGAAATGCGGCTAATTATTAAAGCTGTCATCCATGCTCGCCAGATCACAATGTCAGCAGCTTTGCCCATGGATCAAAAACGCGCTTTTATTCAAGATTATCTCATAACTCTTTTAGATAGGCCTGCCAAAGATTTCGATCAAACGGTATTCGATCAGATACATCAAGTCTTTATTCATACATCTGCTGAGCATAATGTGGCACACATTAAGTCCAATTTTGCAAAACTCGCTCGAAAAGCTCCTCAAATGCTTGATAGAGATGTGTTTAACGAGATTCAGCATTATGTCTTGCTTTTTCGCGGTAGGTTTATCTCTTTGCGCTCGCAATTTCACCTTTATCGCATTATTTCATATATGTACATCTTCCGTAAATGGGTCACGCACACCGTTACTGAACGTCCTAACGAGAGGCACATGCCTGTGAAGTTTTTGCCAGCCAAAATCGAGGGGGAAACAAACTTAAAATCAGTCCTTGGTCTTATCATTGGAATGAATGTCTTGGGAGAGAATGAGGTATTTGAAGCGCGTCATATATTGGCTGCAGTCCGCACCCATTTGCCACATGTAGAAAAAGTTACAAAATCATATGTGGAAGACAACCGTACAAGCAACTCCATCACAACCCACTACATGGAAGTTCAAAAAAATGATGGCTCGCCTTTTACAATCAAGGAAATTCGTTTATTAAAAGAAAAGCTCCCAAAAGAACTTCCTAGCCGCATCGAGCGTAGTACTCATCCCCTCTTTGTCCACCGCAATGAAGAAGAAGTGATGCGTAATATTTTAATACTGAGCAGGCAACTAAAATTCGTTCACGATATTCCACAAGTGATTGTAAATTACTCAAAACAAACCGCTTCATCTCTTTGTTTTACTATTATTCTCCTGCGTTTGTTGAAACCTGGAACCACGTCACTACAAAAAGAGCAAAGTGTTTTGAAATTTATTGAGTACGATGTCAAAATTGTCGGCCATTTAAGAAAAAAACACCCCAAAGAAGCCAATGTGTTTGAAATTCGCGTCGATAAACATCTTTTTATCCGAGATGATTACTCTATCGACCTCTACAAAGCAAGAGAATCTGTCATCAACCAATTAACAAGCATCGTTGGTGAAATTCGTGATTTTAACGGAGGAATGATCTCTAAGCAAGCTGAGGCCTTATCTGAACTCAAAGCGTTGCTTAAAAAGCAATCAATCAAAAATGATTTTCTGCTCGAAAACTTCTTTTATTCCATCACACCGACCTACATGCAAAGCGTCATCGATCCGGGGTATTTGGAGAAACTTTTCCTAATGCTTTTAAGTCTAACCGATGGTGATTTTAAAGACGTTCCTTTTCATTTTAAATGCGAAAAAATTGAAGATATGTGTTTAATTGCCATCGGATCTCCACAAAATAACTACCAAGAGACCGTTTCTTCTGCAATTGAAGCATTGAAAATTCCAGGTTCAGAGCTTTGTGCCACAACAGTGAATATTTACGATATCTCAGCTCTTTGTTATCTCTATCGATTTAATGATGAAAAAGATGCTAAAAAATTGATTGAAACAGCAAATGCAGCATTGGTTAAATGGGCGAATCAAATCCAAAAAGCAAAAGATATCATCACTCAAGACTTAATTAGTAAAACAAAGATAACTCTCTGATGCGCCTACTCATTCTAGCCAGCTTATTTTTCATCTCTTGCCAACGCGTACAAGGCTTTAGCCTAAAAAAAATCACATCTCGCACTCCAACTCAAGAAGAGCATATCGGCGATGAGCTAGAATCAATCCAAGCATTATTTGATGCGCCCCTAACCTATATTGGAAGCGGCAACCACACATACGCCTTTGTTTGCGCGGACAGATCACATGTGGTGAAGTTTTTTAAGCAAAATCATTTTGGTCCCTATACGTGGCTGGATTACCTTCCCTTGCCTGAAAAACTCAATCCGTGGCGCATCCCTAGGAAAAAGGCTTTTGCTACCAGTAGACGTGAGGCCTTCGGAAGCCTAGAGCTTGCAAAAAAACATCTTAAAGATCAAACCGGTCTTATCTACCTGCACCTTTGTCGCACAAATAACATTAAGCGCAAAACAAAGCTGATCTATTCGGAAACAAGACAGCCCATCTGCAACATCGATAAGATGGAATTCATCGTACAAAATTACGCAAAGGTTGGATTTAAACATATTCACGACCTTTTAGATGCAGGCAAAAAAGAGGAGGCGATGAGTCATCTAGCCTCTTATCTAAAACTCATTCGGCAACGCTGCGAAAAAGGGCTTGCTGACCGTGATTTGCAATTTTTTAAAAATTTCGGATTTGTGGGCGACAAACCGATTGAAATCGATATCACAGATTTTTGCCAGAAACACGCGATGAAAGACAAAGACAATTGGGCAAAAGAGGTTAAGGCTGCCTCACGCGAGTTGATCGATTTTGTTCAAAACGAGTGCCCCGATCTATTAGATCAGTTTAAGGAAAAAATCGAGGAGATATTTAAGTGAAAAAGTGGGTGTTTTTACTCATAGCTTTAGCTCTTCCTTTTAATTATGCCTTATATCACACGCACATCAAACGCACGCGTGGATTTTCTATCGATAAAATCACACCCTATAACCAAACGTATAACCCCGTTTGGGATATCAATTATAGCAACGATAAGCTAAGCGAAGTTAAACAAATTATAGATCAGCCTTTTTCCTATTTTGGAAGCGGCAAAACATGTTATGTATTTTTATCTGCCGATCAAAATCATGTGATCAAGCTGTTTAAGCAACGCCATATGCGCCCTTTTTCATTTTTGGAAAAAATGATGGGGTATTCTCTTATTCCTGACTTTGTCCAAAAACTTGATGAACGCATGCAGACGCGCTCAAAATTGTTTACGAGTTTTAAAATTGCTCACAACGATCTACAAGACCAAACAGGCCTTGTCTATTTGCACCTGCAGCCTACATCCAGTTTAAATCAGACGCTTTATTTCACCGATAAAGAAGGAAGACCTTTTACTTTTGAAGCAGATAAAATGGAGTTTTTAATTCAAAAGCGAGCAATGCGCACGTTCCCTATTCTCTCAGCTATGATCGAAAAAGGACAATTTGAAGAAGCTAAAACCTCTATTCAATCGATTGAAGATTTGATCACCATCAGATGCCAGAAATTTATCGACGATGATGACAATAATTGCGAGCGCAATATCGGTTTGATCGATGGCAAAGCATGTGAGATTGATATTGGGGAATTTAGCCTAAACCCTAAGCTATCGCCTGAGGACACACAGCAACATATAGAGATCGCCTTGCGCGATTTAAACGCCTTTTTACAAAAAAATCATCCGGAATTTTATGAGTCAATACAAAACACACGCTAAATTTAACCTTTTTCTAGCCCTGCCAATTGTCCTTGGAGTCCTCTTCTATCTTTTTCATCCCACTTGGCGCCAGATGAGCCTGTTTGGGGGATGCTTTGTGTATTCGACCTTGTTTATGAGTCCCGATATGGATTTAGCGCATCAAATTAAATTTTTTAGTATACGCGGCATGCTGACCTCTCCATTCAGACTCTATTCTAAAATTTTTAGTCACCGTGGGATGTCCCACTCCATCCTGTTTGGAACGCTCACTCGCATTGGATTTTTAAGCCTCCTAGCCTTACTGAGTTTGTGGCTTATCAATCAGACATTTCCCAATCCTGACACTTTCTTGATATTTCTCAAATCACATCAAGTCATGATTCTCTACGCCTTTTCAGGTCTCTTTATCGCCGATTTGTGCCATTTACTCCTGGACATATAGATTATTTTTTAACTGCAAATAATGCGTGTTGTGTGCTAAAATAATTCCCTAGAACATTTAGGGAGTACTCATGGCTGAAACTGTCGATTTACGGGCGCAGAAAACATTTGGACATTTAACAGCGGTGCCCGTTGATAAAGCCCATATCCCTCCTCCAACTACGGATGCCAAAGACCTTTTAAGCGGTCAAATTCAGCGCTATGATCCCACTCAATATGCAGAATTGTCTGATTGGGTTATTATCCGTATTTTCCAAGAATTCTACGTTTTGCTCATGCAGTTTATCGGTGTATCAGGCTTCGATTCCACAATGGAGTTGCGCCTTTATAACGAGCTTTTTCGCATCCTAGAAGTGCCAGATAAAGGGACTGGGATTAATTTAAATAATCTCGGCGATGATCCCATGGCAGCTGCCCAAAACTTCGTGTTTGAAAAACTCAAAACGATGTCGGCATCGCAGCACGAGGCTTTGAGTTTTTTAGCCGAATTTTGCCAAAACGAAAAACACCTATCAGCGGATGTAAAAAAAACAATTACTGAGACAGCAAATTGGGCAAAAATGATGAATGATGTCTTCGAGATGGAGCAGACAATCGCCAATCGTCCCTTTGTCCAAGAAATAGCCAACGAAGTTGAACGCGATGGCAACTTGCCTGCTCGTGTATTAACAAAACCATTGTTTCGAACAAACAGCATTAAAGCTGATACGATACGCCTCAAAAAACAACAGGCAGCTCTTTTAGATAAAACCGTAGAGCAAATTCAAAATAGAATCACCTCTCTAGAAGATGGTCAGTCCACCACAATTTCTACATCCGTTGCAAATGGACGTAACCACCTTCTTCTAAATGTAACAAAGACAGGCTCTACATATAAGCTTACCATCCTTACCAAAGACACCGAAATTCAAAAAAATGCCGTGATCGCTTCCGGTGGTAAGCAAAAAATTCTTCCAGGCGTTCCTTACGTTGGTATTAGTGAAAATGAATTTGCATCTGATAGTTGGCTGAAAGCCTTTTTGATGCTTGCCTGCCCAGCTTACGGCAACAGCGCTGTAGCAGCTTCTGTAATGGGAGGCCAAGTAGGTTCTAGCAAAGAGGCTCTGCTTAATTTATTCCAGCCATTTGAATCTAGAGTGGATATGAAAGCTCAGCCTCAAGTCTACAAGACAGGACGGGGGCAAATTAGCCCTATTTCCAATGTATGGACAGCCATTCATGGCGGTCCGCTCATGAAAGTGCGCATGCGTTTGTATGCTCATTATGGATTTTTCAGCAATAATCGCTTGGAACTCGAAGGCAACTACATGCTCTGCAAGGCGCTGAGCAATGGTAACCTTCAACTTCGCCGTGATATCATCAGACTGCAACAGCAAGATTTGATTACGCAAAAGGATGTCGATCTTGTCAGCAAGCAGCTTGATCGAATCGAAAAAGATATCGAAACAGGGATGAACCCTAAAGCTCCCCCTCCACCATCGACAATGCCCACAGGTTACGATTTAACACTCAGTCCGAGCTCAACGCTTTGCAATCCAGAAAGCGTCAAGGAACCAAAGCTAGAAAAGGCCCTTCAAAATGCCAAATCTTCACCAACCACTTATGATTACAGCATCGAAAAAAATATTAATAGACCCGAATTAAAGGTTGCGATCATTGATAAAAATGATCCATTTACAGCTCTGAACAATGCCAAAACCAAAATTCACGACTACATTGCGAAAAATCAGCCATTAGAAGCCCAAGAATACTTCATGCAGTTTATCGAAAAGCTACCTTTTGAAGAGATTAAAACGCACAAATTGGACGAGTCGCCTTGGCACAGCATGAATCCGAAAGAGCTCGAAGATGCCTCAAAACTTTTGACAGAATTATCACAAACAATCGCAAGCCAAATCCGTCTAAGCCAATCGATTTTGCCTGACAGATTTTTTGCGATGATCAAGGCATCTCGTGTGATTGAACTTCTAGCTCATCTAAACAAAAATGAAACAGGTTACAAATGGCGCTATCATATTGCAGCTTTAGATGAACTCCCTCATTTTTTACTCACCACCGAGGACTTGAAAATAAAGACCGCTCAGATCCACATTCGAAAAGCCTCCCCATTTATTCGTCTGCGTAATCACGAGGTCATCAAAAAAGCCCAAAAATTGCTAAATCCCAATCAAATTTTAGTTAAAAACAGCGGTGTTGTCATAGCAGCTGAAGAAAGAGAAGACGCCACAAATCCGAAATCTTCAACATGGGATACCGACTATTTTCATCTTAGGGAGTTTGAATCCAAAGCTAGCCTTCTTACGTTGAACATGGTGAACCTGCCAAAAGAAGTACGTAAAGTTCCAATCAACTACCAAAATAATCAAAATAAAAATCTGAAATCCATGGTAGAGTTATTTGATCTCTTTTTGCCAACTTATAGTCAAGGCTACTTTGAAGCTGAATCATCTTTCGACATACCAGCTATACTGACCGATATCGTCGAACATAGACGCCGCTGCGCAATGTTTGGTCGCCCTATTCAAACGCGCGGCATGCTAGGTGCTGCTGCTAAATCCCAAGTAGGATCAAGACGCGATGATCCTATGCTTGAAGAAGCTCTCATTTACGATCCCAAGGAAGCCTATAAACGCGCAATTCTAATGCTTCAAATGGATCAAGATCGCTTAGAATTGCCCAAAGGCATCAACCGCGAAGATCTATACAAAATTATTAAAGCTCTCGATTCCAGATCGGCCATCATCGAGTCGATGGCTGTCATCGAAAACAATCCCTACTTGCTTCAGATATCGGATGTGCGAAACGCCATCGAAATGAAATTTTTAGATCCAGAATCGATTGAGCAAGCCCTCAAGCATTACCCGAATCTGACCAAAGACTTGCCAGGGTTCATGAAGAGTACTTTTAGCTATTTTTACGACGAAGATCCAGCGAAAAAGCGGCAAGATGTCATATCAGCTCTTTTTGTCATGCACCTATCAGTCAGCATGAAAGCCATGCTAGAGCAGATCAACAAACCTTATGCTGACATCCCCGATTTTAGCGCTCAGCTGTGCCGCTGGGCACAAGATGCGCGCCAGACAGATGACAAAACATCCCAAATTTACGAAGCACGCTCGGTCATTTTTACCTATTGGCTAGAATCTCTTTGCAACAAAGATAAGATTAGCGAAGACGATATGAAAGAAATTTTACTCTTTAACGCGCAGCTTGCAAGATCGACAATTTTGGAATCGGATACAGACCCTGTCGTGGTAGATAAAGTTAAACGCTTAGTTGCAACATGGACACCTGCTTTTGAAGAGCGTTTCAAAGACGAGACTTTTCGCACTGCATTTCTAGAGATGGTTTGTCAATTTTTTGGAAAGCAAATTCCAAACGAAAAGTGGTCTGGTACCTATCCTGCATTTGAGTGTGATAGCTACAAAGTAGACTTATCAAAGGGCTATATTGTTCGCACTGATAGCAATCGCACAGAGGCCCCTTTAAGCGCTGCTGCCTTAAGCATCATGCGCTGTGCATGTCCAGATCTCGATATCAAAACCTGCAAAATTGAACGCATCACATCCGACAAAGAAATCTATCAATTTAAAGATAGCTTTGAGGTCTTGAACCAAATCGAAATCGATGGTTCTGATACACGTTATTACAAATCCATGGATGGTGGAGTCACTTGGCTACAATACAAGCCAAGAGAAGAGCTCTTCCCTCGTAAATCATTTGTGGGCTTTGCAGCAGCTCACGCTATGTACAACATCTTCGTGAATTTCAATTTTATGGATGCTGTAAAACAAATCTTCTCTATTTTCACTGGCGACACGGGCATTCCTCTCTCTTTGATGGGTGAATCTCAATTTGTGGATGTATCCAACCCCCATTCGGTTATCACATTTAGCCAAGATGGCAAACCTCTCTTTAAGCTCTCTTTTGAAAAGAGCTACACAGATTTAGATTACAAACAGTTAATTGGACCGAGACTGAAGAAAATTGAAGATGTCAGGCCAGAGTTTACCAAAGCAAATAAAGGCCGCACAGTCTCGATTGCTGGAACATGTGATGCCGACTTTTTGAAAAACATCTCTCGCTTTGAAAATTTAGACGAGGTGCTCCTCTGGGGCCAAAAAGGCAAATTAGAAGCTGTCGAATTAACGCGCATGGGCCTTCTTTTCGATATCGAAGGTAAAAAACTTGTGTGCCGTACACCCAAATACGATGGTTATACCCTCGATCTTAATCCGTCGATCGAAGATCGCAAAGGCATTCAAGCAGCGATTTTACTTAACCCTCCTGCGGGCTCCAAGAAAAACAAAAAGCTACTCGTCACAAAAAGTGAAGACATGCAATTTGGCATGACAATGCCAAGTAAAGCTGAAATGTGGAATGCAACTAGGCAAACAGTCTCTTCGCTGTTTTGGAATTCTAGATTTTGTCTCGATATGATTAACCCACAAAAAGCACTGAATTTGTTCATGGAAGCAACTCCTCTTAAGATGGAGTGGAAGATTGAAACTGACGCCCTTATTCGAGAATACTGGGAATTTGAGGTCTCACCTCTTGAAGAGGAATTGCGTCCACCATCAGAAGACAAAGCTAGGGCTCTAACCGATTTCATCCTACACGCGCAGACAGAAGTAAGCGAAAGCCGTTTAGCTCCTTTGCGCTATCTCAGCGAAATCACAAGTAACTTGCGAGTGCTTGATGAATCTGACTTTGGTTTTAAGAAAAAAGAAGACTTTGATCACTTTGTCAAACAACTCGGAAAGCTATCAACTTGTGCCAAAGAGGCTAAAACGCCTGAGCAAATTGGCCTTGGTCTAAAAACGCTTTTGCTGCTCAGCCACAGGTTACCTCCCCAGTATGTAAACGACCAGCAAAAAAATGGTATTACATCTAACATCATCGACTTATTCGATCTCTATCTTAAGCGCTCTAAACGTTGCGATGTACGTGTGTTACTTACTGAGTCTGAAGAGCAAAACTGTTTTGATATTTACGCTAAGGCAAAACCAGCTGAGTATAAACGCATCGCTCCCTTTTACTTAAAAGGAAAAGACGAGGTGCATAAGGCCAAAGTAGAGCAGCACGACCTGCATATCGGCTTAGCTGGCAAAGTTAAATGCGCCACAAAACTTGGCTCAGGTGAATTTGACTACCAATTAGCGAATATGCTTAAATTCAGACCTGAAGGACGCTATGTTCCCTATCGACCATTCTTTTTGAAAAGAGAAAATATCCGAGACAATTTTAATTCTATCTACAGTGTTCTTTCTACTGCAAAAGTCGGTAGCTCTCAATTTAAAGAGTTAGAGACAAGTTTGGCAATGTTATCTGCTGATCCTGGCGATAATGATTTAGATTCCTATTTAGTCTTCTATTTCAAACAACTTTGTGCTTACCGTGCAGAAACGCCAGATGATCAGCTTCCAGCTCTTCCTAAAGTTCAATTTGAAAAAACAAAATCCGGCTACTCTTGGAACTATTTTGATAAAGAAAGACCCATTGTTCGGAAGTTTTTTACTGATTTGGATAGGCGGATCTACGGATGGAGGTCCAAAAAAGATTTAGCTGCGCTCGACGGCCAAAACATCAACTACTTACCAGGAGAGCTCTCAAAGAGCGTCAAAGAGTTCAAAGCAGCTTTCAAAGAAGGAGATGCTGAAGAGAATGTTGAGCTAATCAAAGAGCTCTACGAATCGATCAAATCAAATATGTTATCTATGCCGGCTTTAGTATTTGCTTATGCTGCTGCACAAAATGAGCGCGCTGCTATTAAGAATGATAACAAAAAAATGAACGCTTTAGTTGAGCGTGTCGAAAAAGCGTTTGGTCACATCAAAATCGATTCAGTAAAAGATCTTAATGCCGACGATTTTAATCAACTTATCAAAGCTTTAGAAGATGACCCTACCTTGATCCAAGAGATGGAGCAAGATCTTCCTAAATCGGCTCATTGTGCTACGCTTGTGTTCGATGAAGTAACAGGCCAGCTGCGAGCAAACATAGCCTCCCGCGAGCTGCAAAACTCTGTTCATGACGATATCGATGGTGATCCAAAAGCTCTCAACGATCTTTCAATTAAAGCGTTAGAAAATATTTTAACTAAACGACCATTCAAAGTTGATCAGAAAATCATTTTAGAAAGTAAAGGCGCCGATGCTCTCTTTAAAGCCGAGGATTTAAACGCCTACTTTGAAGACGCCGCCTTAGTTGAAAAACTACAAAACGTACAACTAGATCTGTCTCTATCTAAAGAAAGCAAAGAAAAAGCCGTTCAAAGCGAAAGTGAGAAATTAACTCGTTGCTTTAACAATGCCGATAATGCCCTCAAGGGAAAAAAACTCAAAACACTCAAAGCGGCTAAGCACGTAGGGGTAATCAAGCAACTGATTTCAGTTAAACACCACGATGCTAAAGCCAAAGCTGAGACCTTAGAAGCAAAAATTAAAAATGCTATTAGCTTTAACGCATCAGCAACAGACAAAGCAGGCTATAAAAATGGCGTGACTTGGACAGAGCTTGTGATTGCATTTTTCAGAGATGAGCTCAAACCTCTATTTAAAGACCAAAACAGGCCATCGGAAGCAAGAATTCCTGCCGGTGTAAAAGAAGACCTGCTAAGAGCTGACCTAATTGACTTTTTCAAGCACTCTCTAGATGCCAAACGCACAGATCCATCAAATACACATAGTCTCTATGGAAGACTCTTGACGATGGAAAAAGAGAAGACAACAACGTGCGCCTTCACCTGTAATGGCTACTACGAAATGCTCACTCAAGAGCGTCTCTATGATCCAGCAAAATTCCCAGAGCTTCTGCTCACAGAATTCCATTTAGGTTTTTTATTCCGCGATCTGCAGCTAGAATTTGCTCAAGAGATTCAAAACAACCCAGCTCTTCTCAAGCAAGCAGCGACTGGCTCGGGTAAAACGATGGCGATTATGCCAATGCTAGCGCTAATGCTTCCTAATGGAACAAACCTTGTCACACTCAAATTCTTAAATCCCCTGCTTCAAACATCTCTTAATCACTTAGGGTCTGTACTTGAAAAATTTATGCGTCGCAAAATCGTGCATATTACCTACAACTCAGATCATCCTGTGGAAGAAGGTGGAAAGTCGGTCTTTGAAGGCATCTATAAAAAGCTTTCAAGAGCCATTTTAACAAAGAGCATCGTTGTCACGGACCTCGCCTCATTTGTCCACCTAGATGAGAAGCTGATTGCCCTTTGTGAAAACAAAAATCCAGACCAGCTCACCAAACTTGAACACGATCACATCTACTACTTAGCTAAAATAAGTGAACTGCGTCAAAAGCACGAACAATGCGTCTTCGATGAGCACGATGAAGCCCTCAATATCAACCATAAATTTTTGATGCGCATTACCGATGAGACAACAAAGCCAGGCGCGCATATCTACAACCCTATCATTGAGCTGTTTGATGCACTTGAAAAAGACAAAGAGCTCAACTTAAAGGCTAACGAGCAAGCTCGCGGGCTACCATCAACACGCGACGAGATCATCAATAAATTTGCCGATAAATACGCAGCCGATTTTGCAACCAAATACAATCTAAACAAGCGGAAAATTTCAGATTACTTCAAAGCTCAAAATGATGATTTACTCGTTGATTTAGACGCCTTAGACAACCCAGCTGCACGTGACTATGCTGCTCTAATGAAAGACTGCTTTAGCTCAGTTCTGCCAACAGCGTTATCTAAAAAAGGCGGGAGTAAATACATTTTAGCAAATGACGGTATCTCGGTTGTGCCAACAGAACTAGGATCGCCTGGAAAACCAAGCGAGCGCGCCATCTTCGATCACCCCGTCGTGCGCATGGCCTATATCAATATGTGGTACCGCCAAATGGGCGTGGGTCTGCCTTGCCTAGAAAAATACCTAAGCGAGCAGTACAACAGCGCCAGCCGTGAGCTAGCTCAGGCCCACGCTAGCAAAAACGCCGATATTACCACGATGAAGCAAACTCAGGCTGGTAAACGATTCCAAGAAGAATTTGGTCATTTTGGCATAGAGCTTAGCACGCTTTCTGCCGAGAGCAAAAAGACCCTACTGGGAGAAATCAACAAAGATCCTAAATTTATACGCAAATTCATCGAATACGTCTGTTCAAATACAGAGATTTCAACTGAGGTCACCAATGCCAGCGCCCATAGCTTAGCTTCTAGATCAAGAGTTGCCGCAGGTGTTTCTGCAACCCAAGGCTGCCCTGAAGGCTATCAGAAAAACTTTAAATTTACAGACGATGCCCGCACAGACGGTGAGCGTATTGCAGGTGAATCGTTGCGCAGCTTAAAATCTAGATTTGTGACAACAGAGCCGATCTTAACCTACACACCTAACTGCCAACATCCTGAAGAGATTATCAAAGAACTGAAAAAACAAGATCCATCAATTGGCATTTTAATCGATGGTTCTACAGACACCTCAAACGCTAAGCCAGAAACATTGGCTCAAGCGCTCAAGGGTGATAACATCAAAAAAATGATGCACTGGGATAACGATGGGAAGATGCAAGTCATCGGCGATAAAAACGCATCTCTCGATGAGACTGGAACGCTTTACTCAGCTTCTCAATCGCGTGGCGCGGATAACCCGAATTCAACGGCGATGACAGCTGTTTTACTCCCTAACCTAAACGGGAGACTCGAAGAAGCCTATCAACACGTGGGACGTTTGCGTAGGCGCGATCACAGTGCCTATATGGCTGTGCCCAAAACCTGGGAATTTAACTTACCAGGAGAAGTAGCACCTTTTAAAATCGACGACATCGAAAAGAATCCAAATAAATTTGTAAATCATACAGCAGCAGTTGAGTTGAAAAAAACAGCAATAGCTGCTTGCCCAGATGGAGCTACCGATTGGGTCATTGCCTCTGAGATGATTCGCACCATCATCCATAACCAATGGGTGGAAAATGAAGGCCTTGCCGTTGCCGAAGAACTATACAAAAACCGCATTGAACGCGCCATGGATGAAGTGCGCGAGTCCGCGATCAGAGATTTAACAGCACAAGCAAGTGGCGAAAAAGACATCTCCAAAGCAGCTTATAATATCGTTGCCTACTACCACGACACCTTTAAGCAAAATGGTGATCCTGACTTTGTCAATCCCTTGGTCAAAAAATCCAAAGAGGTCTTCAGAGTGGCTGGTGAGTTCTACAAGCAAAATAAATCGGTATGCAAACAAGATGCCGTTACAGTGGAAGTACTCAAGAAAAACCGCGATAAATGCGTTGCTATGCTGGAATCTTGCATAGGGCGCAGTAATATTAACCATCAACAAGCTTTAGCTAAAGATGCTGCAACAGTCGCAGCCGCAGTTGTTGCAGCGATGACGCTCCAAGCACATGCACAAGCTACTAACTTGCAAACGGCTCTTATAAACCTTCAACCTGTAATGAACAAACTCAATCGAAATGAAGAAATCACAACCGAGGATATCCAGCCTAGCCTAGAAAAATTAAACGCAGTCGAAGAAGCGCTTGATGACAAAGATCCATTTAAGGCGCAAGTTAAAAACATCATCAGTCATGTAGAAAAACTTCAAAAAGCTCTGAATCGACATCACAATATGAAAGGCGCTATAGGTGAGTTAAAAGACTCTGATAAACTCTACGATAATGATAAAGACAAACTGCCAGCTACCGTACGCGAGGCTGACCAATCAGGTGATCAAGCCGAAATTGAAGTCAACACCGAGCAAGAAGCTGAAACAACGCTCAATATCGATATTGAAGCTGCTAGGCCAAACACCACACCAAGCTTTAAAGATTGGAATGAACCCTACAAATCTTCTGACTATGGCAAATTTAAATCTCTACATACTTTTTACGATGAAAATCTATCCTATACACAAAACTTTATGCCAACAAACCAAAATACTGAAGCACGTTTCCAATCAAACCGCAAAGCGCATGATTATCTGCAAAAACCACTGAATTTTGTACTTGTAGAAAAAGATTCTGATGGCAATCAGTCATTTGTCGCGTTAGATGAGCTTGATATGCTCTACTTCTCAGGCGGTTTTGAAGAAAAAAATCTGACTGGCGACATTCAAGAACGTTACAAAAAACGCAACACACAGCCAAACTCCTTTATTGTCGATTTAAGAAGACGCGTTGGGGATGATTCTAATATTTGCGTCACATATGGCACAGCCGAGGTGTCTGACTTGATAAAAGCAGAGACTGGTCTTGTGCAACTCATGGTGGAAAGTGGTAAGGTGTCTGGATATACCAAGAGAGAAAAACAAGCCTTGGAACGGTGGCTGAGAAAGTTCCACATCGATGAGTTAGAAGAGTTTGAAAAACGCTACTTGCTTGCCAGGGTATATGAATATAAACCAGACTCTAAATCTGCCTTTCCAGGCAGCGAGCTTGAAGCGATCATTAAAAAATGCAAGGTGGCGGGTATCGGCGGCTAGACTTTTAGCCTCTACTTAAGCATAATGGCGGGCAATGAAAAAGCCGCTTGAAATCAACTCGCTATGTAAGCACTACGGAAATTTTGAAGCTGCCCAAAATATATCATTTACCCTCGAGCCAGGCGAAATATTTGGGCTCCTTGGACCAAATGGCGCAGGTAAAACGACTACGATATCGTGCATTACGACATTAGAAGCTCCTACAAGTGGGTCTGTGCACGTTTTTGGCAAAGATGTTACCCAAGACCCTCAATTTACCAAGCAATGCATCGGCTATGTTCCCCAAGAGCTCATCTCTCACGGCTATTTTAACATCGAAGAGATCCTAACCATTCATTCTTCCTACTTCGGAATGAGTCGAAACAAAAGCAAAATCGACTATCTACTCAAGCGTCTAGATCTGTACACACAGCGAAAAAAGCATGTCAAACAGCTCTCTGGAGGGATGAAACGCAGATTACTCATTGCAAAAGCTCTTGTCCACAATCCTAAATTGCTACTGCTCGATGAACCCACAGCAGGCGTGGATATTGAGCTGCGAGAACAACTCTGGGAATTTGTGCGTGAGATGAAAAAGGACGGCATCACGGTACTGCTCACGACGCACTATCTCGAAGAAGCTGAGCAGCTGTGCGATCGGATCGGAATTTTGCATCACGGTAAACTGCGCACCATTGGCCAAACAAAAGGGTTGATTGAGGAGTTTTCCAAACGAGAAATCGTGCTCATATTATCTGAAAATCACCAAACAATTGAACATCCTCTTTTACAAAGTCAAAAAGAGAATCGTTTGGTGTTTTTAGTACCCAAAAATTACGAGCTCAAACAGTTGCTAGGAGAGCTTGGTCTTTCGCTAGATCACATCCGGGATATCCATATTCGAGAAGGTAAACTCGAAGATGCTTTCAAACGTGTATTGGAGCCAAAACATGAGTAAACCGTTTTTAGGTCTACTTAGGCGAGAGGTCTTGCGCTACCTCAAAGTTCCCTACCAAACGATTGGCTCGCCCTTGATTAACTCGCTGCTCTACCTTTTTATTTTTGGGTTAAGTCTAGGACGCAACATTGACCTGCCCGGGTATCCGTCGTATCTACTGTTTTTGATTCCAGGCCTTATCATGATGACATCGCTTAAAAACGCTTTTGACAACTGCGCAAGCTCTTGCGTTTCCTCAAAATACGCAGGCGAATTAATCGATTTGCGTACTGTTCCGCTCACGGTGCTTAACATTGCTTGGGCCTACGCCCTAGCAGGTTTAACACGCGGTCTGATTGTAGCCATTTTAACGTATGTAGTCAGTTTTTTTCTTGTGTTAGGCTCTCAAGGAGAGCTCTTACCGATGGCTCATCCGTGGATTTTTCTTTTCTTTCTCATCACCGCTGGTTTGTCGTTCTCATCGCTGGGACTCACCATTGGCATGTGGTCGAAAAATTTCGATGCCTTAACTGCAATCAGTACGTTTATCCTCATGCCACTTATCTATTTAGGCGGTGTTTTTTTCTCTCTCGATTCGCTACATCCTTTTTGGCAAAAAGTTTCGCACTTTAACCCTATTCTTTACATGATCAATGGTGTGCGCTACGGATTACTTGGAGTTTCAGACGTGGATTTGGGTGTTGCCGCATGTTTTAGTATCGGCTGTTTTATTCTTTTCCACACTTTTGCTCTCCTAGTTCTCAGGAAAGGTTCAAATTACCATTGGTAATAGACTTTGTGTAATTAATTCTATCCCTTTTATGGTGATAGTTAGTATATATAGATTCACAGAGAGGTGATTATGTGTTTAGCTTGTGGTGACGCTGATAAAGGTCCAAAAATGCAAAAGGCTTTGGAAGAGTGCGACGGTGTTATAAAACCTTACATGACGCTTTCACAGCTTGTCGATGACTTATCACGCGAATCACGCGAATGCGGTAAAACGATCTTCCGTATCTTCAAAGACATCCTAGTCAATCCTCCAAAAGAGCAAACGATTAAAAGTGGACCATTGACCATCAATTTTATTTAAGTATAAACTTGCCTCATGAAAGAGCAAAAGTACGGCAGGTGGCCCTCCCCTATTTCAACCAAATCACTGACCAAAAAAGCTCTGCGCTTTTCAGAGCTTGCAACAGATAAAGACCATCTTTACTGGCTAGAAGGACGGCCTCAAGAGAAAGGACGCGTTGCACTCACTTGCGAGGCGGGCGATATTTTAGATCCCACTGTTAACATCAAATCTAGAGTTCACGAATACGGTGGCGCTGCCATAGCAACATCAAATGGTCATATCATCTACATGAATGACACAGACAAGTGTGTTTATTTTAATGACAAGCCCATCACAAATCCTCAGCAAGGGCGTTTTGGTGATTTTTGCTATGACAAAAACAGAAACTGCATCTACGCAGTGCGAGAGCAAGACGAGACGAATACCCTAGCCGAGATCAAGCTAGATGGCACAGTCAGAGACATTGCAAGTGGATGTGACTTTTACGCTAGCCCGGCTCTTGGGCAGAACAAACTGGCCTGGATTGCCTGGAACCATCCCAATATGCCCTGGGAAAACACAGAGCTTTGGCTTTGGGATTTTACAAGTAGCCCAAGATGTATCAAAAAAAACGCCTCAATCCAAAACCCCTTTTGGGCAGATGAGCTCTACTTTTTATCAGACGAGATGGGCTTTTGGAACCTGCACACACTTGAAAAACCCGTATTTACAATCAACGCAGACCTTGGTTATCCACCTTGGATTTTAGGCATCAAACGCTGCGCTTCTTTCCATGGAAAAATCGCATGTATTTGTACTGAAAACGCTACAGATAGCATTCTTCTCTTTGACCCGGCCAGTCAAGAACATACAACTCTTGACCTGCCGTTTACTTCCATCTCTGCGCTTTCAACAACTCAAAATCATCTTTGTGCTATCGCCTCATCACCAAACAGGCCCACAGCCGTTGTAAAAATCAATCCTAGAACGTGTTCATTCGAGACACTCAAAGAATCTAAAACGCATCAGCTAGATCCGCGCTCCATTTCCCTGCCAGTTAGCATTTCATTTAAAAATCGCACAGACCAAACGGTTCATCTTCTCTACTACCCTCCTACAAATCTTAACTACACAGGAGTTCCAACTGAAAAGCCTCCGCTCATTATGCGCGCACATGGAGGACCCACGGCTCACGCTGCTCCTGTCTTCAACTTAGAGGTACAGTATTGGACATCACGCGGCTTTGCTTATGCCGATGTCAATTACGGCGGCAGCTCCGGCTATGGCAAAGCCTACCGTGAGAGGTTAAATGGCAACTGGGGCATCGTCGATGTGCACGACACAATCGATGCAGCAGAATATTTGGCCAATCAAGGCTATGCTGATCGAAAACGCATGGCAGTCAAAGGCAGCAGCGCAGGTGGCTATACAGCTCTTGCTGCCGCCACATTTAGCAACACTTTTGCAGCAGCAGTTAGCCTCTACGGCATATGTGATTTAGAAGCGCTCACTACATCCACTCACAAGTTCGAATCACACTACAACAACAGCCTGATCGGCCCCTATCCTGAGGGCAAAGATCTCTACAAAGAGCGCTCTCCGATCAACCACATTGATCAAATCAACTGTCCTGTGCTTCTTTTGCAAGGCTCTGAAGACAAAATCGTCCCAAAAGAGCAGGCAGAAAAATTTCACAGCGCCCTCTTGCAAAAAGGCATTCCTTGTACCTACCACCTCTTCGAAGGTGAAGGCCACGGATTTAGAGCTTCAGAAACAATTGAAAAAGCCGTTCAGCTCGAAACAGATTTCTACGCATCAATATTTCTTGAAAAATAATATTTCCATCTGTTTAAATGGCGCACATGTTGTGTCATTTAGCGACAATATTTTTAGCAATCACCGGATCTCCTGACCTTGCCCATTCACTTGCAAGGCATGAAGTCGTAGATAATCCTGGCGTAGCACTTTGCCCAGACCCTGAAGATTTCCCAAACGATTCAGGGTATCCCAACGGCATGCTCGAAAACGCTCAAAGTGAAAAGGACGCAAGTCAAGACACCGAACTACAAAGAATCACTGACTTTTTTGGCACGCTTGTGGGAACATCTCCATATCCTGGCGTACGCTCCACATACGCTGGCAACCACTTGATGGCGCAACTCTCTCAGATCAACCAAGATCTTGACTTACTCATTGGTCATGACCGAGTGGAAGAGTATTACAAAAGCCAAGGCTATACAGTCACTAACCCACACGTTATGCTCAGCGGTAAAGTAGAAGGCACCGGATTTATCGCCGAAGATGCCTCAGGTAGACCTAGATCCAGCATCGGTTTAACGGGCGCTGAGCTCGACATCCTCATTGCCTACAAAGCCATTACAGGATTCATGGTCATCCAATACCAAAATTTTCCAAATCCGGTCATCAACAATCGCATCACAACAAACGACTTATTTCTAGATGTTGCTTTTGTCACGATTGGTGATCTAAACGTCTTTCCCATGTACACCACCATTGGCCAAACCTTTGTCCCCTACGGGCAATACAACAGCTACAACGGCTTTAACGACCCGCTCACTGAAATCCTCTTTCGCGTCCTCGCGCAAGATGCCACCATCGGCTACTACGACAAACGCTTCCTTGGTCAATTTTTCTTCTTACAAGGCGATTCCCACGCAGATTCGGGCAACAACATCAACAACTTTGGCGTCAATCTAGGTGTCCATTTTAATCCTGGCATCACCAAAAATCTCTTCCAAGTCTCATTCATTCGCAACATCGCAGATGGACTTGGTTTTCAACTTGGCTTTGCAAATCCGAATAACACTAACACGCTCAAACACGTCGTCCCTGGAATCAATTTCAACGGCAGCACCCAAATTGGGGAGCACGTTTTCTTCGTATACGAATTCAACTCAGCCCTGCGCCCTTTTGCTGTGCAAGACGCCGGTTTTAGTACCAACGGTGGCCGCACCTTCAAAGGCGCCCGCCCTCTCGCCTTCGACGTTGAAGGGTCCTACCAGTTCAACATCGGAGAGCACCCAACTGGCATCTCGCTTGGCTTCAGTGAAACATTTGAATCTCTGGGCTTCAACGTTCCCAAGTGGCGACTAGATCTAACTTTTGCCACCTACATCTTCAAAGGCGCGCTCCTCTCCATCGAATACATGCATAACAAACTCTACGACAAAAACGATATTGCAATAGGGCAAGTTGCGCTCCAACCTGGCGGCGGGGTTCCCTACTACCGCCTCCCTGCCCACAAAGGCAACTCTGACAACACCCTCACCATCGATTTATCCTACTATTGGTAAAAATTCCTTGCTTAGTATTCTATTTTTTCGATAATCAACCTCTAATATTTTCTTGGAGGCTCATATGGCTGGAATTGCAGAAATTACGAGAGTATTTAATGGGGATTTAATAAAAGTCATCGGTGCTTCAACCGACATCTCTGTTGAATCAGATAACGATGAATTTATAGCTTTTACATCAGCTTTAGCATCGTGCACAACAGGCCACGACTTTACAGCTGAGTTTTTAAGCGATGCCAAGGTCTGGATTGAGTTCGACGGCCAATACATTCGCATTCACGGCCCTGACTGCATTGCCCCTCATCATGATGACGATCCCCATTTTATTTTGCCAAAACGCTGGGAAGATCCCTTCAAGCAATCTCAAGAAGTGAGAATGCCGATTGAGAAATACGACCCAGATCAAAACCTAGAAGTTAGCATGACTAGCACTCTATCTAGTTTCATCGCAAAAAAAGAATGGAACAAAGCTTACCAAGCTTTTTTTCAGCTGCTGCCACGCATGACTTCAAGCAAGCCTTTGTCTGTCATAACAAACCTTACAGCAGATCCAGAAGGTTTATCAAAAAGCGCTAAAGCAACCATTGGTGTAGCTCTTTTTTGGCTCGGTCTCCAAACAAAAGAAAAACGAGCTGAACTTACAAAAGACTGCTATCTTGGCGGCCTTAGTATTCTAAAAAAGATTGGTCTAACCAAAAAACACCCTGCTATGGCGATGCGGGTTAAAGCACATCTAGCTGATCTCTATCAACAACAGCAAAATGCTACTGAAGAAATAAAGCTCCGCAAGCAAATTATACAAGAGCTAAAAATGCATGACGATGCCATCCATTGGCAGCTTTTAAGAATTTTAAAGCTCGATCCCGACGCAGATCTAGAGGAATTAGGAATCATTGCTCCTTATCCTGAAAAATTTCTCATGCAGCTAGCCAATTCCTACCATCACGTAAACAAATGCCGCACAGAATCACATGTCAGAACCGTTCGACTCCAAGAATACCACTCTGTTTCTAGCACAATCTTATCAAACGAAATCCCTTTAATACTTGAGGGCTCACCTAATCAAGACATTTACAACATTTTTCCAAACGATAAGTACCCGAATAACGTTTTACTTGCCATTGCAGCTACATACCAAAAACAAAATAATACTGAAAAAGAAATTGAAGCAAGAGTGATGGCCTTGCAAAATTATCACTCTCCAGACTCTGAAGAATTTAGAACACAAATCTCTCGTATATTAGAAGCGGACCCAACATTTGATCCTCATTCCATTTATGACAAGCAATTACCCCAATGCGCTCTTTTGCATATCGCAAATATTTACAAAATCCAAGAAAACGCAGAAGCTGAAATTGCTACGCGATGCATGGTTATTAGATTGTACACGCGCACACGCACGCACTTTAGTCCAGGGAAATTGCATGAAGAAATGATTTGACAAATCAAAGAAAATTTTGAAGACTTTACCTCCTAACCAAGGAGGTTTATAATGGCAATTCAAAATTTAGAAGAAACGTCAATCATGCATTGTTTTGCGGTTTTACCAGAT